>NZ_JBIPCS010000010.1:0-184015 GCF_044005985.1 Flavobacterium sp. FlaQc-49
TTTAGAAACTTTTCGTTTCCAATTTTCTTCTTTTCTCAACCAATCTCTCAATGAACTTGCGTGTTTTGCGGGGTGCAAAGGTAAGCAGCGTTTTCAAATCTCACAAGCTTTTTTGAATCTTTTTTTTTATTTTGTTTTCTCAAACTTTTCTAAAAAATTAATCCTCTTTTCTTGTCAGTCTATCAGGGAACATCTGTCTTGTTGCGGGTGCAAAAGTAGCCCCTTTATTCGTTTCTACAAGCTTTTTGAAGAGGTTATTTTACCTTTTTTTCAATCTTTTTCTTAACTTACTGGTAATGGTGTTTTTACAAAACTTAGGCTTTTGTGGTTTTTAGGAATTTTCTTTCACGCTTTAGTTTTGTCTTGTTGCTGTTCTTTTGGAAGGGCTGATTTTGCTGGGGTTTTTAAAAAATAAACCCGACAGGTTTTGAAAACCTGTCGGGTTGGGGTGTACCATATAGAGAGAAACTAATCGAAACGAATGGCTTTTACTGGGGAGATCTTGGTTATTATATAAGATGGGATCAATAACACCAGAAAACAAACTGTAACAGTTAACAGATTCAGCAAAATCACATAACCCCAATTTATATATACCGGCGCTTGATTAACATAGTAATTTTCCGGATTAAGCTGAACGATTCCAAAATGCTGTTGAATTAGCAATAATGAGATCCCGATCAGATTACCCCAAAAAAGGCCTCTCACAATAAGGTAAAACGCATTGTATAAAAATATCTTTCTAACCGCCCAGTTATTTGCACCTAACGCTTTCAATATCCCGATCATCTGTGTGCGCTCCAAAATAAGAACCAATAGCGCTACCACCATATTAATAGTAGCAACCAAAATCATAATAACAAGGATAACGATAATATTAAAATCAAAAAGTTGCAACCAGTCGAAAATATAGCTGTACTTCTCTATTATTGTTTTAGTATCTAAACTTGATGACGTTTGTTCGTAGATTTGATTTCCTGTAGCTCTGATTTCACTAAAGTCATTAACAAAAACCTCAAAAGCCCCAACCTGATCCGGACTCCACTTATTGATTCGTTGAATATGACGTATATCTCCTATTATATAAGTAGCATCAAAATCCTGAAAACCCGAACTAAAAATTCCTGTTATCACAAAACGACGACTGTTCGGCATTTTACCCTGCTCCTCTTTAATGAAGAAAGTATTAAAATGATCTCCAACTTTAAGACCTAATCGATCGGCCAGGAATCTGGAAATTATAACTTCTTCATTTAAGGCTTTAGTAAAATCAGGCAATCTGCCCTCAACAAGATATTCTTTTATATTATTCCAATCATAATCTACTCCTACTCCTTTGAATATAATTCCTTCAAAAGCACTTTCTGTTCTGATAATTCCAGCCTTACTTGCAATCGCTTGTATGTGACTTACTCCGGGAACAGATTTGAAATTGGGATAGAAATCCTGCTTTTTTGAAATAGGAACTATAGTCACTTCCGAATTATTATTGTCATAATTCGAAATAATCACCTGACCATTAAAAGCAGAAACCTTTTCTCTGATCTTCTGCTGCAGACCAATTCCTGTTGCTACAGAAACCAACATCATAATAATACCAATAGCAATAGCCGATATGGCAATTTTTATAATCGGAGCCGAAATACTGCTTTTAAAATTTTTAGCAGTAATAAGTCTTTTAGCAATGAAGTATTCTAGATTCAATTTTCAGTTGTCTTAAAATTAGTGTATGCCCTCGCATCAGTCAAAAATACGTTTAAAAAAACAAAAACAAATTGTTCCAAAAACAATTATATAATATTTAAGTGCGGAACGGAGTTCAATTTACAAAGGAAGTCGCTTCTTCATCTCCTCGACGATATTATACGCGGCTGGACAAATCGCAACATTTTTTAAAGTAAGATCTGTAATCTGCTGAAACTTTTTTCGATCGGTATGCGGAAATTCCCTGCAAGCTTTCGGGCGGACATCGTAAATCATGCAATAATTTTCATTATCCAAAAAAGTACAAGGTACACTTTTCAACACATAATCTTTATCCTCATCAATCTGAAGGTATTGTTCTATAAATTGCTGTGGCTTTTGCCTGAAAGATTTTGAAATCCTTTCGATATCAGCCAAAGTAAACAAGGGCCCGGTTGTTTTACAACAATTGGCACATTGCAAACAATCCGTTTTCTTAAACTCTTTATCATGCAATTCCTGCATCACATAGTCTAAGTTTTTAGGTTGTTTCTTTTTAAGCTTATCGAAATACTTTTTGTTTTCGATATGCTTATCTTTGGCTAACTTATATAAGTTATTTAAAATCTGTTTCAAGTTTAAAATTTAAAGTTGACCTGCAAAATTAAACAACTTTAAACTTGAAACCTTAAACTTTGAACTAAAAATACAATGAAAGATCTTTTTGGAAAAGCAATGTATGATTTTCAGACCCAAAATTCACCTGAAAATATTATTACCGAAACTTCGATTTCTGAAGAAGACGAGATGAGCGTTGATTATTTATTCCGCTCTTATAATGAAATGCCGAAAATAGAACAAAAAGCATTACAACTGGCAAGCGGAAAAATTCTGGACGTAGGCTGCGGAGCGGGCAGTCATAGTTTATCGCTACAAAATGACAGAAATTTAGAGGTCACTTCTATAGATATTTCTACTCATGCAATAGAAACCTGCAAACTTAGAGGAGTTAAAAATGTAAAAGTCCAAAACATACTAGATTTTGAAGGAGAAAAATTTGATACCATTGTATTATTAATGAATGGCGTTGGTATTTTTGGAAAACTGGAAAATTGCAATCAGTATTTATCAAAATTAAAATCCTTACTGAATACAGGCGGGCAAATTTTATTGGACAGCTCAGACATTATTTATATGTTTGATGAAGATGAAGATGGCGGCAAATGGATTCCGTCCAGTACTGATTATTACGGAGAACTTGTTTTTAATATCAGCTACAAAGGCGAAAAAGAAGAACCTTTTAATTGGCTGTATCTAGATTACAACACACTTCAGAACGCCGCAATAGCTAACGGACTAAAATGCGAACTTATTCTGGAAGGCGAACATTATGATTATCTTGCCAGACTTTCAATTTAACACTCTTTTTTAAACTTATGAAAAATTTAGATTTAGAAAAATTAAAGTATCCTATTGGGAAGTTCATTACACCTACAACCTATTCGAAAGAGTATCTTTTTAGTCAAATCGAAGAGATTTCATTATTCCCTGAAAAATTAAAACAGGAAACGATCCATTTATCAACAGAACAACTTGACACCCCCTATCGTCCCGGCGGATGGACCGTTAGACAAGTGATACATCATTGTGCCGAAAGCCATATGAATTGTTTTATAAGAATAAAATGGGCTTTGACCGAAAACAATCCTGTAATAAAAGCATATGATGAAGTTTTATGGTCTGACTTACCCGATAATTTAAAAATGCCCATAGAACCCACTTTATCATTACGCGAAGGCCTCCATTTCAGACTAGCTTTTATTATGAAGAATCTATCGGAAACTGAACTCGAAAAAAGCTTCATACATCCGGAAAATAATTCTGAAATTAAGATAAAGCAAATGATAGCCACTTATGCCTGGCATGGCAAACATCATTTAGCTCATATAACTACATTGAAAAAACACAAGAACTGGAAATAACTTTCAATTGTATCTTTCATACTCACTGTGCCTTCGGTATTAAAAACAAAAAATCTCTTCAATTGAAGAGATTTTTTTGTTTTAGTATCTAAGGGATATTCAAATATTTATGTGTCTGAAGTGAAACACGCCATTTTGGATTATTCATTACATAGTCCACAATCAATGGAGTCATTTCTTCTTTTTTACTCCACTCGGGTTGAAGAAATAAAATTGCGCTATCATTTACCAATTCTGCTTGTTCTTCGGCAAAAATAAAATCATGTTTATTGTAGATAATCACTTTTAACTCATGTGCATTATCATAAACGGTTTGAGTTGGCAATTTATTCTTTTTTGGAGAAAGACAAATCCAATCCCATGTTCCAGACAATGGATAGGCACCTGAAGTTTCGATATGGACTTTTAAATTTTTATCTTTTAATTGTTGCGTCAACAAACTCATATCCCATGTCAAAGGCTCACCACCCGTAATTACAACAGTATCCGCATACGTCGAAGCATTTTTTACAATTACATCAATACTTGTTGGCGGATGCAATTCTGCGTTCCAACTTTCTTTCACGTCACACCAGTGGCAGCCCACATCACAACCTCCAATACGAATAAAGTAAGCAGCAGTTCCGGTATGAAAACCTTCTCCCTGAATCGTATAAAACTCTTCCATCAAAGGCAACATAGCACCTTTATTCACTTCTAATTGTATTTCTTTAGCTAACATTATTTTATTTTAAAGTGCAAAGATAGTCATTTAAATACGGAACATAAAAAAACCGGTAGTTCAATGAGAACTACCGGTTTTATATTTAATAAAAGACTTTAATTATTTCAAAGCTTTCACTGACTGTGCCGCATAAGCATTAGCAGGATCTAAAACTAAACTTTTGTTGAAATATTCAATTGCTTTCGCTTTATCTGTATTAGCATAACTTGCACCGATACTGTTGTAAGCTTCAACTACTTTTTTAACTGTAGCTGGTTTTGCCAATTCTTCAGCACCTTTAGCAGTTATTTTAGTAACATACTCTTCGTAGTTTTTAATGATTAGATCATCTTTCTCCAATAAGTTGTTGATTCTTCCTTTGTACAAGTAAGCTTCTTCATAAGTAGGAGAAGCAACCAATACTCTGTCAAAAGCAGCATCAGCTTTACCTAAAGCAGCAATAACTTCAGGAGCAGTAGCCGTTTTATTTACATTTGCATAGTAAAGAGCAATACCATAATACACATTATCTGTCAAATAACTTTTTGACTCCGTATTCATAGCTGTCAATTCAAAAAGACTAGCAGCTTGTACAAACTGTTTTTTACCAAATAATTCTTTTCCAAAATCTCCAAGCTCTTCAACAGCAGTAGGATCTAAAGCAACTCCTTTTTTAATTTCAGCTAAACCTGAATCAAAAGCAGCTGCATCAACTGCACCTTCTGCATTTGTACCTTTTTTAATTTTAGCATAACCAAGATATAAATAATCTCTTGCGATAATTTTATTTGTTGGTACTTTAATATAATCCTCTAATGATTTAATAGCAACATCATAGTTTCCATTCTCATAAGCTGCATATCCTAAATATCTGAAGATTCTAGGATTAACTTTATCTTCAGCAATCATTTTATTTGCTACAACTTCAAGATTTTTATAATCTTTAACCAAGATTAAGAAATCAGCGTGACGCATTTTAGAATCTAATGAATAATCCGTAAGACTTAAATACTTCTCGTAGTTTGTAATTGCTTTTTGCAAGTTAACCGTAGAAGTTGAAGGTTTGTTTCTTGCCCATTTGTAATAAGTCTCAGCCAACTCTCTGTATACCGGTCCGTAATTAACATCTAAAGTAATAACTTCATTAAAAGATTTAATTGCTTCTTCGTAAGATTTAGCCCCTTTCAATAAAACCCCTAATTGCATTTTCGCTCTCAAAAGTGTTGGATCAGCAGTAAATGCATCACGGTAAGCTTTATAAGCGTCATTTTGATTATTAGCACCATAATAAGCATCTCCAATTGTCAAAAGAGCAGTAGCGTTTTGTGGTTCAATAGCTAATGCTTTTTGCAAACTTGCAATTGCATTTTTATAATCCGGGTTATCCGAATTGATATAAGCTCTACCAATGTAAATAAACTCATTTACATCCTTACGTCTAATATCTTTAGTCGCTAAAGCAAAATTAGCCTGAGCTGCCGCTGTATTTTTATTGTTTAGATCGATTTGACCTAATCCAATATAGTTTAGGTTTTTCTTATCTGCTGCTTCAATTCCATTTAGGTAATAAATTTTAGCAGAATCAATAACAGATTGATTTAGGTAAATATTCCCTAAAACAAAATTAGCTTCCCCATCAGATGGTTTTGCTTTAATTATTGATTTTAGCAATGATTTCGCTTTTTGAAA
Organism: Flavobacterium sp. FlaQc-49; assembly: GCF_044005985.1. NCBI lineage: Bacteria > Pseudomonadati > Bacteroidota > Flavobacteriia > Flavobacteriales > Flavobacteriaceae > Flavobacterium > Flavobacterium sp. FlaQc-49. The sequence continues at coordinate 6,058 of NZ_JBIPCS010000010.1, forward strand.
TTGTTCCGCGTCAATTGCTTTCTTAGCCTGGTTGATGTCTTGCGCTTTTGCTACAGAAACTGAAGCAACTAAGGCAAAACTAAAAATTTTAAATTTATTCATCTTTATAGTAATTAATTTATTCTTTATCTTTTATAATCTGACTTCTAATTTTAAGCTTTCTTCCCGGAGTTCTCACCGGTAGTAAACCTGATTTTAAAACTATACGTTGACCAATGTCTCCAGCAATGAATGAAGCAAACCCCATTCCTAAACCGGAATATCCCTGGCAATTTATAATAAACAAATCACGTGCCAAAGGATATTTCACTTCAGCAAGATCGTTTTGTGATGGGCTATAATATGTATCATCATTTAAACCTTTAACACTTAAAACGTTTATTTTCTTAATCAAATCGATCATATTCGGAGCGGGCTGAGACAACCAATTCACTCCAACTACACCGATCATACCATCATTTTCCGAAACGAATTTAATAACTTCTTCATTTGTTTTAAATGAAAAAACACCGATAGTTGGAATCTCTTTAACCTTTGCCAACTCTTTCATGTAACGGACAGTACTGGAATTAGGATTATCGAATACCAATCCTTTAATACCGGTATCTGTTTTCCCTTGCATAAAATCAATTACAGATTTCAACGCAATTAAAGTATCATTATTGCTTTTACTTGAAATCAAAGCTATCGCATCTGTTGCAAAAGGCGTAATTCTTGGCTTTATTTTACTCTTTGCAAACCTCTCTTCTTCTTCTTTGGACAAGGTTCTTGTTGTAACAACTACTTTTGCTTTTTGATTTAACAAATCATTAATAAGCTCTGCTTCAGATTTCGCTTTAACTGCAATCTTGGCATCGTAATATGTTCCTTCAAAAACCGCAACCTGATCCTCAACGATTGGCTTTATAGTTTCGTCAACCGTAATATCTAAAGATCCTTTTAAGATTGTCTCTTTGCTCTCATCGTTTTTGCTTTTTTGATTGCACATGGCAAACAAAAAGACAAAAGCTACTAAACCAAAAACTTTACTATATTTTAACATAAACTATTCTGCGTTTGAATTAATTAATCTCAGGAAACGGATGGCTGAATAAACGATCAATAAACCACCAAAAGCATATCTGTATTTAGGTTCCATATCTAATGGAAGCTTCTTCCAAAACATAATCATTAAACCAAGCACAAGATATATTAAAAAAAACAGTATTCCTAAAACAAGAAGAAATCGCTCTTTGAGCGATTTCTTCTGAATATTATTAAGCATATCTTTTAACATTATTCTGCAGATTGAATAGTAATAGGTAAAGAGTAAAGTACCCTAACTTTTTTACCATTTTGCTCGCCGGGAGTCCATCTTGGACATTTTTTAAGAACACGAATTGCTTCTGCTCCCGTACCGTAACCGATATCCCTTAAAACTTTAATGTCGGTTAATGAACCGTCTTTCTCTACTACAAAAGTAACGTAAACTTTACCTTTTAAACCTTCTTCATCTGGTGTTTTATAATTGTTTCCTACAAATTTGTAGAACTTTTCAATTCCTCCAGGGAAATCCGGTTTTACTTCGATACCAGCTGTACTATATACACTGTTATCTTCTTCTACCACCTGAGATACAGGACCAGTACCAACTGGCTCATCTACTACAAGTTTTGCGTTTGGATCTCCTTTGATTGTTTCAGAACCTACTTTTTTATCTTTAAGTTCTTCAATTTTAGGTGGATCTTCAGTAACCTCATTAGCCTTAGCTACCACAGGCTTCACAAACTTCACCTGATCCACTTTTGGTGGTGGTGGTGGTGGTGGTGGTTGATTAGGTTTAACTTCCTCTTTCTTTGGAGGTAATTTTACCGTAGCAATCTTAATATCGTTATTCACCTCTTCTTCTTTAGAATCCGGTAAAAGACTTGCAATAAGAGGAGCTGCCACAGCAAAGCTAAAAATAACTGATCCAATGATAAGCGCTTTTACAGTCGTCTTACCGTTCGATTTTCTTAACTCATATGCACCATATATCTTATTACGTCCTTCGAATACGATATCAAGCCACTGATTTTTTATAATATCTAATTTCATTTTTCTTGATTTTTAGGTTGAAGAACCAAGATTACTCTTGCTTTTTATCTATCAATTTCGTTTCTTCCGGTGTAAACTCAGGAACGATCGCATAAGTCTCCACTCCGGTAATAGCCATTTCATCTAAAATATCAACCAAATTACGATAATTCGATTTTTTAGTTGGTTTGATAATAACTATAATCCCATTTTTTGGTTTCCCTTTTGCTGCAGAATAAGCCAAAACAGATTTTTTTCTAGATAATAATTCTCTACGAATTCCATCTTTACCATATGCGATATCTTTAGGCCCCGCAATTGGAGTTGCCAATAATCCCATGTAATAAATCATTTTATTATCTGCACCTAGCATAACTGTCATCGTACGATTTTCATCTACTTTAACAGGTACTTCATCTTTTACAGGATCTTTATCCGGCAGAGACAAATCCATCGATTGAGGTTTTGACAACGATGTGGTTAACATAAAGAATGTGATCAATAAGAATGCCAAATCCACCATTGCCGTTAAATCGACTTTTGAATTCTGCTTTTTACTTCTTACTTTACCACCTTTTCCGCCACCACCGTCGCCGGTATTTAATTCAGCCATTTTAGTGTATATTTTTTAATTAAAAGTCTCTTCCTCTCATACCTGTAACTAAGTTAAAGGAATTGATTTTCTGATCTTGCAAAATATCCATTATCTTTTTGATTTGCGGATATTGTTCTTTAGCATCTCCTTTAATTGCAATTTGCAATTCTTTATCATCAAGGTCAATAGCAGCTCTTCTTGAAATCAAAAGCCATTCTTTTAATTGATTGTCTAAAGAATCGATTGGAATACCAGGTTGATTCGCTTTAGTTCTATCAGACGCTTTCATATCGATAATCTGCTTTAAATTTGCTAATGGAACACCGAAGTCATCCATTAAGGCAAATTTAGTTTTATCTTCTTCTGAAAAAGTTACGCCTAATTTTGCTCCCATTCCTTCAAGAGTTCTTTTACGAATCTCTCTTCCTTTAATATCGAAAAACACTTTGCTTTTCCCGTCTTTTCCTTTTCCTATTGTAATAATTGCCAAATCTGAATCCGGTAATTTAGTTTGTGCAACAGAAGAAGGCATATCTACAGGAAGTGCTTCCGGCACCTTAGCAGTAGCTGTCAAAATAAAGAACGTAAGCAAAAGGAACGCAACATCGCACATGGCAGTCATATCTGTCGATGTTGACTTTTTTTTCATTTTTATTTTAGCCATTCTCTTTTATTTTACTTTGATATAATTAATTTATATATTAAATATCAAAAATTAATTATTGTTTCAAACTTCCTCTGAATCTTCTGTAAGTATTTACGATTGTAGTACCAGCCTCATCAATTGAGTAAGTTAAATCATCGATTTTAGAAGTAAAGAAGTTGTAAGATACAATTGCTAAGATTGAAGTAGAGATACCTGTTGCAGTGTTGATAAGTGCTTCAGAGATACCTGTTGCAAGAGCAGCTTGATCCGGAGTACCAGCAGAAGCTAATGCACCAAACGCTTTAATCATACCAGATACAGTTCCTAATAATCCTCCTAAAGTTCCTAATGAAACTAAACTAGAGATAATAGTCATATTTTTTTCTAACATTGGCATTTCTAATGAAGTTGCCTCTTCGATTTCTTTGTGGATTACTTCTGAAGCTTCTTCACTGTTGAATCCTTCTTTTTTAACGTCTTGGTATTTAATTAAAGCAGATTTAATTGCATTTGCAACAGAACCTTGTTGTTTGTCACAAGAAGCGATTGCAGCTTCGATGTTTCCTTCTTTAATGCTTCCTTGAACGCTTTTCATGAATTTATCTAAATTAGCTTTTCCAGCTGCTTTACCGATAACGATGAATCTTTCAATAGAAAAAACAACAACCATTAAAAACATACCTAATAATACTGGTACGATAAAACCACCTTTGTATACTTGTCCTAAAGTATTGATCGGATGTCCAGTTTCTGGATTTCCTCCCTCGAAGTTAGAAGCATCTCCCATGATTACTTTCCAAATAAACACCCCAACTAAAATACACGCAACAATAATGATTCCGGTAATCATTCCTCCTCCATTTGAAGTGCTTTCTTTTTTAACTTTAACGTTTGCCATTTTTTTTAATTTTAATAGTTTTAAATAATTTTATTTTTTAGTTATATTTAACTTGTAGAGGAGCAAATTTATACGTTTAGTTTAAATAAAAAAACTTTTTTTAATTTAATTGAAGGAAATTTAACGTCAATTTAAAAAATATCTCATTAAATTGCCTTTGTTACTTTTTAGATAAAACAAAAAACAGGATGATTTTTGGGAAAATTACAACGTTTTAGTAAATATTCCAACATTCCGCTGATATCTTCTTAAAAAGTTGCGAAATTATTTTTTGTTTTATTTTTATACTGAAAAAGCTTTTTCCTACTAAAAAAAACAAGGTCAAACTGTTAAAAAACACAGCAAAACTCTTATAATCATCTAAATTACGAATAAAAACATGAATAAAAAAGACAATTTCATTCAAGATATAAACAATGGCTATTCTTCAAAAGGTGCCAGTATTATCTTGGGAGGCGCAATCCTGGACGGGGAAGCACTTGCCGAAACCCATGTTAAGATTCCCTTAAAAACTTTAAACCGTCACGGACTAATTGCCGGCGCAACAGGTACGGGAAAGACCAAAACAATTCAGGTCTTTTCGGAACAATTATCAAATGCAGGAATACCTGTATTGATGATGGATATTAAAGGAGATTTTAGCGGAATTGCAAAAGAAGGGAAAGAAGAAGGTTTTATTACAGAACGCCACGCTAAAATAAACATTCCATATAATGTAGCTGCGTTTCCTGTAGAGCTTATGTCCCTATCCAAACAAAATGGGGTTCGTTTGCGTGCTACTGTTTCTGAATTTGGCCCTGTACTGTTTTCCAGAATTTTAGACCTAAATGATACGCAGACGGGAGTTGTTTCTGTAATCTTCAAATATTGTGATGACAATCAGATGCCTTTACTGGATTTGAAAGACATTAAAAAAGTAATCAATTATATTACGGAAGAAGGAAAAGATGAAATTGCAGCGGCTTATGGTAAAATTTCAACCGCAACAACCGGAACTATTCTGAGAAAAATAATCGAATTGGAACAACAGGGTGGCGATTTGTTTTTTGGAGAGCTATCTTTCGAAATTGATGATTTGATGCGTATTGATGAAAACGGAAAAGGATACGTAAACATTATTCGCCTAACGGACATACAGGATAAACCCAAATTATTCTCGACTTTTATGTTGAGTTTATTGGCTGAAATTTACCAGCAGATGCCTGAAAAAGGAGATTCTGATCAGCCTGAACTGGTAATCTTTATTGATGAAGCGCATTTAATTTTTAATGAAGCCAGTAAAGTTTTACTTGAACAAATTGAAACTATTGTAAAACTAATTCGTTCTAAAGGTATTGGCATTTATTTTGTTACACAAAATCCAATGGACGTTCCGAGTGGTGTTTTAGCACAATTAGGATTAAAAATTCAACATGCGCTTAGGGCTTTTACAGCCAATGACAGACAGGCAATCAAAAAAACAGCGGACAACTACCCTACCTCAGCCTACTACAAAACAGATGAATTATTGACGAGCTTAGGGATTGGAGAGGCATTGGTTACAGCATTAAATGAAAAAGGAGTTCCAACACCGCTTGTAGCAACCATGATGCGTGCGCCAATGAGCCGAATGGACGTTTTATCTGCCGATGAAATTGAAGTGATCAATGGTAAATCGAAACTGGTAAAAAAATACAGCGAAGAGCTTGACCGTGAAAGTGCTTACGAAATCTTAACCAAAAAAATAACCGATGCGCAACAAGCGAGTTCGGAACAGGAAGAGGCTCAAACTTCTCAAAAACAATCCAAATCAGAACCTAGTACTGCAAGTGTGGTTGGTAAATCTGTTTTAAAAGTTGTAACGAGCGCTACTTTTATCAGAGGTGTTTTTGGTGTTTTGTCTAAGATATTTAAGAAATAAAAAATTAAACGCGACAGGTTTTGGAAACCTGTCGCGTTGTTTTTTATTGATTTAACAACTCCAAAATCCTGTTTTCGATTTCGGGAGTGTGCCAAATATTTTCAATATTATCCAATTTTAGAATCTCATCCATGATTGCGTTTTGGAAATCGCCAATCGCCAAGGCTTCTGTATAGGGACGATCGCTGAAAGTCACACGACTGTATAATGGAATCCATTTATCGGGATGTTTATCTGAGAATGCTTTTTCGATTTTCTTTTGCAACAAGAATTTCTCATCTGCAGTTTTAGTACTCATTTCCATAAAATTGCGATACGAAAGTTCTGCTATCGCATCTGCATTAGGCTTACGCGAGATCTGATACTCGGAGAAAACTTTTTTCCAATCATCTCCGTACTTTTCGATCATTTCATTTAAAACCGTGATATCTTCAAAACCGGCATTCATACCTTGTCCATAAAACGGGACAATTGCATGGCAGGCATCTCCGATTAGAGCAATTTTATCTTCATATGTCCACGGAAAACATTTCATGGTAACCAAAGTACTGGTTGGATTTTTAAAGAAATCTTCTGCCAGTTTTGGAATTACTTCTATCGAATCCGGGAAGTTTTTTTCAAAGAACTCTTCCACACTCTTACGGTCTGTTAAAGACGCAAACGAATTTTCGCCTTCAAATGGCATAAACAAGGTACAGGTAAAACTTCCGTCTAAATTAGGAAGCGCAATCAACATGTACTCGCCACGTGGCCAAATATGAAAAGAATATTTATCTAATTTATGTGTAGCATCAGAATTTGCCGGAATATTCAATTCTTTATAGCCCATATTCAAAAATTCTTGTGAATAATTGAACATACTCTGACGTTGCATGCGGTGTCTGATTCTTGAGAAAGCACCATCGGCACCAAAAACCATATCAAATTTTTTCTCTTCCCACTCGCCTCTTTCGGTATCGCCAATATGCAGCGTAGCATCATTGAGTGTTACATCCCAGATTTTTTGTTCAAAGAAAAACTCTGCTCCGGCTTGTTCTGCAAGATCAATCATTTTTCTATTTAAAGTCCCTCTTGAAATCGAATAAATCGATTCGCCTTCCTGACCGTAATTTTGAAAATTTAGTTTGTCTACCAAATGAATGGCGCGTTTGTCCATTGGGATTGCGATTTCGCGAACCGCATCACCAACACCAACTGCATCAAGAGCTTTCCAACCACGGTTGGACATTGCCAGATTGATAGAACGTCCCGAAAAATTGATTTGGCGAATATCAGGACTACGATCATAAACATGAACGGTATGACCTGCTTTTTTAAGGTAAATTGCTAATAACGATCCTACCAATCCAGAACCGACAACAGCAATTTTAAGTGGAGTTTGCATCAAGAAAAATCTAAATAATAAGACCGTAAAAATAAGTAATAAATGCACAAAACTTTAAAATAAAGCAAATATTTAGCATTTAAGCCCCCTAAATACCTATCAGCCGTCCACAAAAAAAGACCGTTGGCACGATTTCTCCTCTCCTTTGTGGTTTGTTATCGCTATTGGAACATTACAAAAGAGTTCCAGTTCTGCTCATCGTAACAGCTGTTTCTTCGAAAATCTTCATTTTTCAGAACAAAATACAGTAGAAAAAATCTATTTTTACTACTCAGAAATTATAACTAAACAATACCCTACCAAAATGGAATCAAACCTAAAATACATCGAAGATAACTACATCGAACTCGAAAATCTGGCGACACTTACCCATTTTGAAACAGCTGAAATTGAAAAGTTTATTGTCGAAAAATTAATTCCTTCCTATTCTTATTTGATCCATTCTGAGATAAAAATATCTTCTTCTTTAAATGACTCCCACTCGATTTCAACAACAAAAAAATACTTTAGCAAAAATGTTGTAAGTCTTTTAAACAATTTAAAAACTGCCCAAAACAACAGTGAGGACGTAAAACAGAAATTTAGAGAAAACTTTATCCAGCGTTTGCTAAATCACGGCACCAAAGAATTTGCGTATCAAAATCTATTCGATGAAAACAATCGTGTAGATGAAGAAAGATTAGACATGGCATTTGAAGAGGAATGGAAGCATTACAACAATGGTATCTATGGCATATGCACCTTGAATGCTTCTGAAAATGACATTATCGACAAAGAGATTATTGTAAAGAAACTAATCAAATTCAATCAGGAAAAAGAAAATCGAAAACTAACGGACTCTGAAAAAGAAGAATTAAAAAACCTCAACACCGAATTTAACAAATCAACTAATCTTTTCGCACCTTACCAAAGAGCAACCAGCAGCAGAGGGAAATACCTGGACAAAATTCTGAAGGAAAATGATCTAAGTGACTTAGTGAAAAAGTACTCGTAATACATTTGCTACTCCTAATATTACCAATCATTCAATCAATCAAAAAACCAAAAATCATGAAAAAATCGGTCTTATTTCTTATCTGTTTCCTTACTATAGGAACATTAATTGCTCAAAATAACCTTACTACTCCCTATGGCGACAATAAAGAAGCCGGGAACTATAAAGACATTAACGGCATCAAAATGTATTATGAGGTTTACGGAAGCGGAAAGCCTTTGGTGTTACTTCACGGAAATGGCGGGTCAATTAAAGGTCATGGGCACCGAATCGAATATTTTAAAAAATACTTTCAGGTTATAGCCATCGACAGCAGAGGGCACGGAAAATCAATTGATCCGTCCAACCAACAGCTAAAATATGTGCAAATGGCCAACGATGTCAGCACGTTGTTAGATTCTTTAAAAATTGACAGTGCTTATGTTTGGGGCCAAAGCGATGGTGGCATTCTAGGTCTATTGCTTGCGATAAACCATCCTGAAAAAGTTAGCAAAGTCGCTACTTTTGGAGCCAATTTATTTCCGGGCAAAAAAGCGGTTTATGATGAAATTGATGATGTAGTAAAGGAGACCTTAAAAACGACAAAAGATTCGCATGTCAGAAATCTTTATAATCTACTGGAATACCAGCCTAATATCTCTGAAAAAGATTTACATAAAATAAAATGCCCTGTACTAGTTATGTCTGGCGACAGAGATGCTATCAGACTGGAACATTCGATTAAAATTTTCGATAACATCGAGAACTCCAACTTTTTTGTGATGCCCGGCGCAACACATTTTGGTTCTTATGAGAAACCGGATCTTTTTAACTTGGTATTGTTAAATTTCTTTAATGATCCATTTAAGAAAACGTCCACTGTTGAATTGTTTACTGTTAAAAAATAATGTTTCAGCACCATCCTAAAACCTAATTTGATCTGACCAAGGCATGAAAAAACCAATCCTCTTTCTTTTTATCTTCCTAATTAGCGAAATGATAAAAGCGCAAACAAATGAACAAGTTCTGAAAATGGCTAATCTGAAAACAGAAATCATCAAAATGGACAGCCTGCTTTTCACGGTTGCTTTTAATGAATGTAAAACGGATCTTTTCAAAAAAATTATAGCCGACGATATTGAGTTTTTCGACGATCGTTCTGGATTAAATAATTCGAAAGAGCACGAAATAAAAACTTTTAATGAAAAATGTGCCCGATCTGAAAAGGTTACCCGAAAATTAAACTCCACTACTATTGATAAATTAGGGGATTTTGGCGCGGTACAATTGGGAGATCACACTTTTCTGGTGGATGGTGTTCCGGTTGGGACTGCAAAATTTATTCATATCTGGGAACGAAAAAACAATGACTGGGTTTTAAAACGTATTGTTAGTTACGAGCATAGGCCTATTAAAAAATAATCCTACATCTTGTTGTCAGGGTTCTGTTCCTTAAAAAAATCGTTAAGAAGCTTAGTTACAATGTTTTTTTTGCACGCAGATTTTGCAGATTGGACGGATTTGTTTGTCTGTACGAAACTATTAAATCAGTAAAATCTGCGTGAAAATTTCCGTGAGCATAAATCTCAAATAACACCGCTACTCCTTTGCTCCCTTGTACCTCTGCAACTTTGCACCTCATCTTGCTTCAAACCTAAAAAAACACTATTTTCGTTTGTCACTAAAAACGAGTCAATTCTAACGGTTTTCAACAACATAATAAAGCAAATGAACCTCTATTCAGAATTTTATGTGAGTGAAAAAAGTGAACGCTTTGTCAATAAAATTTGGTGTCTTGACAATAGTATTGGCGAAACTTTAATCGAGAATAAACTCATTCTGCCTAATGGCTGTTTTAACTTAGCAATTGTAAGCGGAAGGTCTATAGAAGTTCACACCAGCAAAAAAAAGTATCTCATGACAGAGGGGCTCTATTTTTGTTCGCAAATGACCAATAAAGTTTTAGTGAATATCCAACCTGGAACTAAAGTAACCATTACGCAATTACACCCCTGGACACTTTCGATGTTTCCTAAATATGATTTAAGCAATTTTACAGATGCTATTCTTAAAATAGATCCAACAGAACTTCCTTTCGATGACGAAATTGATTATCGTTTAAACAGTTCTATTTCAGATTTGCTGAATGTTATCAATACTTATTTCGAAGAATTAGATGCTTTACATCCGTCTAAAAATACAATTGAAAAAATCTGCGAAATCATCAGACTTCATGAAGAAGAAATTTCAATTTCTGAAATTGGAAAAATTATAAACTTATCACAGCGCTCCTTACAAATTAAGTTTCAGGCGGCAACCGGACTTACCATCAAAAAATACATTCAGCTACTAAAATTTAGAAAATCGGTTGATCAAATGGTCCATATGAGTCAGGAAAAACTAAGCCTGACCGATGTTGCACTTTATAATAAATATTTTGACCAATCGCATTTTATAAAAAAATTTAAAGATGTGACGAAAACAACTCCAAAAATGTTCAATCCGGATTTTTACTTTCTATCCAAGAAAAGATAGTATTTCGCATTTGTACAATTTCTTGATCAGTAATTTCTTTACTATTGTAAAATCAATCACACCAATCAAAAAATGAATTTCAAGAAATCAAATCTATTCCAGTTAAAGCTAATTTTAACTGGTCTTTTATTCTTCCAAATCCAATCCGGATTTTCGCAGGAAGAAAAAAACTCTGAACTGTACAAAACTATTATGTCAAAAGACAGCCTACTGTTTAATGTTGGTTTTAACACTTGTGACGTCTCTCAATTTGAAAATTTATATACGGAAGATTTTGAATTTTATCATGACAAAGACAGTATCTCAAACAAAGCCCAATTTTTAATCAACTTAAAAAAAGGAATATGTGACAAGTCAAGACCTTATAGATATCGCAGAGAATTGGTTACTGGAAGTACTGAGGTTTATCCTTTATACAAAAACGGAATCGTATATGGTGCCATACAAATGGGAAGACATCGCTTTTATGAAATCTCACCAGGAAAACCGGAACAAGCAGGAAGTTATGCCAAATTTACGCATCTCTGGCTTTTAAAAAACAAAAACTGGAAATTAGCCAGATCGTTAAGTTACGATCATCAAATGCCTGACTCAACAGCTGATCAATCTACTCTTTTTGATGAAGAGGAAGTAACCGAAAAATGGCTTAAAGAAAATAATATCCCCGCTTTAGGAATTGGAGTTATCGCTGACGGAAAATTGAAACAAATAAAAGTTTTCGGCAGCCTTAAAAAAGAAGTCAGCGCACCGTACAATACGATATGGAATGTCGCTTCCCTAACAAAACCAATCACTGCAATTGTGGCATTGAAATTAGTCAGTCAAGGAAAATGGAATCTGGACGAACCGATCTACAAATACTGGACAGATCCGGATATTGCCAATGACCCTAACAACAAATTAATTACAACGAGACTTATTATAAGCCACCAGACCGGTTTTCCGAATTGGAGGTATATGAACAAATCCGGCAAATTAGACATTCAATTTAAACCGGGTACTAAGCATCAATATTCGGGAGAAGGGTTTGAATATTTGAGAAAAGCATTAGAAAAAAAATTCCACAAGCCATTGAACCAATTAGCGGCAGAATTAATTTTTGAGCCGCTGCAAATGACCGATACTCAATTTTTCTGGAATGCTAAAACCGATGAATCCAGATTTGCCATTGGTTACGACACTAAAGGAAATGCCTATGAAACAAACAAAAATAAAACCGCAAACGCTGCCGATGATCTGCTAACCACCATCAAAGATTATGGAACCTTTTTATGTAGTGTAATGAACGGCGACGGTTTGAGTAAAAAAGTTTTTGATGACATGATTACCCCTCAGGTTAGTAAAGAGAAAAAAAACAAATACTTCGGATTGGGTTTCGAAATATATGATCTTGAAAATGACACTTATGCTTTATCACACGGGGGCGCAGATCAAGGCGTACAAACCCTTGTTTTTCTCTTACCAAAGACCAAACAAGGACTGCTTATTTTTACCAATGTAGATGATGGTTACAAAGTTTATAAGAAACTACTTTTGCACTATTTAGGTGAAAATGGTAAAAAAATCATTGCTATTGAAACGAAATAACTGAATTTAAAAAACAGTAATCATGATGCCGATGATAAACCTACTCGTTCTCTTTATGCTGTTTTTAAGCAGAGAAACATTAGACCAGACAAAAAACGAAGATTTAGAAGCAGAACTTTTAAAAACTGACATCATCAGGATGGACAGCCTACTCTTTGATATTGCATTCAATCAATATGATGCTGCTCTTTTCAAAAAAATAATATGCGATGACGTCGAATTTTATGATGATCGATACGGGTTAAACGTTCCTTATGGCGGTAAAATAAAAGCTTTAATTGGAAATTATGCAAGACCCGAAAAAGTAATCCGAAAATTAAACTCCTGTACTATAACTAAATTAGGAGATTTTGGTGCTTTACAATTGGGCGAACATACCTTTTTTGCCAATGACATTCCGCAAGCAACCGGAAAATTTATTCATATATGGGAACGAAAAGTGAACGACTGGAAATTGAAACGAATCGTTAGTTATGAACACAAATCTTTCGAAAATAATACTTCATTAAATTTTAATACTTCCTCGTTTATAAAATAAAAAAAACGGATTGATAGTGAAACTAAATGTAAAACCAGTCGTCTAACAAATTAGTCTGCAGGGATGCAATTATTTATTAACTTTAGACACTAACCATCAATCATCATGAAAAAACAATTGAACCGTTCTTTATTTAAATCATTTGTAATTTGCTTTATTGCACTTTTCACCTTCAACCTCTCTTTTGCACAAGACAAGGCTAAAAAAATAGATCAGCTAATGAGTTTATACAACCAATACGGCCAATTTAATGGATCTGTACTGGTTGCAGAACACGGAAAGGTCATCTTCAAAAAAGGATACGGACAGGCCAATATGGAATGGAATATTCCCAATCAAACTGACACCAAATTCAGATTGGGTTCGATCAGCAAACAATTTACCGCTTTCTTAATTGTAAAACTGGCAGAAGAGGGCAAAATAAAACTGGATGCTCCAATCACCACTTATCTATCGGATTACCCAAAAGCAACGGGCGACAAAATAACAATTCATCATTTGCTTACGCATACATCTGGAATTCCAAATTATACCTCGGTTCCTAAATTTCTGGAAGAAAAAAGCAAAGAACCTTATACCCCTCAAGAGTTTATAAAAACTTTTGAAAATCTGCCACTTGAATTTACACCAGGCGAAAAATTCAGATACAGCAATTCGGGTTATTTTCTATTGGGTTATCTTATTGAAAAAATCACTCAAAAAACCTATGAGCAATATTTACAGGAAACTATTCTGACTCCTTTAAAAATGGCAAATACCGGTTATGACCACAACGAAATTATTCTAAAAAAACGAGCTGCAGGTTATGAAAAACAAGGCAAAAAGCTCATTAATTCGTCTTATATTGATATGAGTATTCCGTATGCGGCAGGTTCTTTGTATTCTACTGTAGAGGATTTATACCTTTGGGACCAGGCATTGTACACCAATAAATTACTGTCAGCTGCTTCTATGGATTCCTTATTCAAACCTTATATCAGTTTCGGTGATGAGTCTTATGGATACGGATGGTTTATCGATGAACTTTTAAACAGCGATAAAAGCAAATTAAAAATAGTAGAACACGGTGGAGGAATCAATGGATTTAACACCCTAATATCCCGTGTTCCGGCAGATAAAAATCTCGTTGTTTTATTGAACAATACAGGAGGTACTGTTTTGGGTGAAATGAATACTGCGATCAGAGCTATTTTATACAATCAACCTTATAATCAAGCGAAAAAATCAATGGCACTTGAATTGTCTGAGGTTTTTAATACAAAAGGGCTAACCGCGGGAATTGACAGTTATAAAAAACTAAAAGCAGACCCGACCTACCGCATCAAAGAGGGAGAGATAAATAACGCGGGGTATCAATTATTACAAAGCGGAAAAACAAAAGAAGCGATAGAAATGTTCAAAATCAATGTGGAAACTTTCCCTAAAGTTGGAAATGTTTATGACAGTTTAGGAGAGGCCTATTTGAAAGATGGCAACACTAAGTTGGCCATCGAAAATTACACAAAATCGGTAACACTTGATCCCTCAAATGAAAGCGGGAAAAAGGTTTTGGAGGAAATTTCTAAAAAATAACAAAACAATAATCGTTAGTTAGTAAACTCCGATCGCATAGATTTAACCGCTATACGATCGGAGTTTTTAATTGAAAATCATTATTTTAGCTTACTCTTTATTAATAACTAGACCAGATGAAAGTTCATACCACAAACTACGAAAACACTTTTATTGAAGTAGCGGAAGATTGTCCCGCTGCCGGTGGTGAAATTCCGAGACAAAAAGGCGAAGCCAAAACTATTGCCACTATCGAGTTTGACCTGATTCATGCTAATCCTTATAAATATTCGTCAGACGATGTTCTGTTTCAGGTTTTCGCCGACAAAAATGATTTAACCCAATCAGAATATGAGGAAGCCCGTGAGAAATTCTTTTCGAAAGGACAAGCCTGTCTGCGTGCCTCTCCTTTGACCAAAAGGTATGGCTGGGGTATACACAATAACGAAAAAGGGAAAGTGGCTCTTTACGGAATGGAAACTGAAGCATACCAAAAACTGTCTAAAGACCAAAATCTAAAAATCGTAAAAGCCATGCGAACCTCCCGAAAATAACATTAAAAGACCCATATCCGATTACAGGTAATCGTTCTCTTACGAACTCCGATACGACACTTTTTAAAGCTGTCGTATCGGAGTTTTTAGTTTGAAAGTGTTCTTTTCATTGGACATTTAAAACAAAAAATACTATTTTAGCGTGCCCAAAAAAAATCTTATAATCCCAAATCACCCCAGTTACAACTGTACAAGTTGTATCTAATTTTAAAAATAACCTATGAAAAATTTAAAAAAGCATTCCCTTTCGGTTTTAGTATTTTTATTGTTTGTTCCAGCGATTTGTAAGTCACAAACCTCTTCTAATGCCATACCAATGCCCTCACAGCAAAACACAATCATAATCAACCGAATTATTGAGGCTACCAATTACAAAACTTATTTTGTTGATTATTGTTTGAGCAAAATAAATGAAACGGCGTCTAAAGAAAAATGGAACGATCAAAAAACCATAGAAATAACAGAAACCATCAATTTTAAAAACTTCAGAGATGCTGTTTATAATATGTTTGCCTTTTATAATGAAGTAGAGCTTGAAACCTTATTAAAGACCTACGAAAAAGACAACGGTTACCAAACCACAAACGCAATGACAACAAACAAGGTACTGCTTAATAATCTTGATATTTACACCCGGGATATTGTTAAAGGAAAATATTTAGTGTCTAAATAAAAAAATTGGGGATAAAAGTTCGAAAACTTTTATCCCCAATTTTTTTAGGTTTGGAGGTGCAAAGGGTGAAAGAAAAAGTCTTGAGGTGAAAATTTTCACTTCTGACATTTTACATTTCACTTCTCACTATCTCGGCTTTAAAACCAACTTAGTCGAAGTCTTTACAATTTCCTCTTTATTCAATTTCATTTTTCTAAACTTTCCTGCATTGTACATTTCTGCCTGATCGTCGTAATGTTTGCTGAACGGATTTCCTGATTGCCCTGTTGGCAAGATGCTCCAACTGTTTTCTATATCCGAGAAATCGACCACTCTTCTTGTAGACGGACCACCTTTTACATGGTATTGACCTTCCGTATTTAATCCGAAGAATAAATTATTAATTACCTCATTGGTTCCCGGTGAAGCGTAAGGACCAACATTGAATAATTTTCGCAATGCTGCTACTTTTCCTAACGGGTGTTCGTGTTCAACAGTATGTACTTTAGCCCACTTCCAATCTGAAACTTGATTTCCCAATTGCTTTTGAAGGGAGCCTATAGCGTCATGAAACGATTTTGAAACAATCTCATTTCTGGTTTCTTTTACCTTTTGAGTTTTGATATTGTCCCACCATACCGAATTCTCATTGACAATCTGTCTGGCAATAATCTGTTTTCCGATATGTGTCCCTAAGAATAAATCAAAATTCTCCTTGCCCATTTCGTCTTCAAAGGTATTTTTCAAATAGAGATAAACCCATTTGCTGTAAATCGTTGGTGCAACGTCTTCAAGATTATTCGTTCCTTTCCATGATTTTAAAACCGTAATGGCTTGCTGTTCTTCTGTTGAAAGTTTGCTGTTGTCTAAATTCGAAATTAAATTCCGAACTGTCCCTGCTGCAACCGGAGAGGTATTATCGTAAATCATTTTACTAATCGCTTCTTTATCCCAATCTGATTTGGCATCCATTAACTGCGAAATTCTTTTAGCACGATCTTCCGGCAGATAATATCCCGGATACAAATAACCGTCAACCGCTTCGGGCTGATTGTTTGCTGAGTACACATATCCCCACTTTGGATTTTCGGAAGACGGATTTTTCTCAAAATCCAACTGTTCTGTAATATCATCTTTTCCGCTGGCACCGTCTAAAATAAAAAAGGAGTTCACACCTTTATTGTGTTTGTACAATTTTCCTGTTGCCCACCAGGCCACATTTCCTTTGGCATCCCCATACATTACATTTAATCCCGGCGCTGCAATTAACTTAACTGCTTTTCTAAAATCATCTTTGCTTTTAGCGTGCGAAATTCCGTAAACAGCATCCAAAATCTGGATTGGCTCTCTGGTATACGTCCACGACATGGCAATTGGATTTCTTTTATCCAAATGATCTAATATATCATTCATAATCGGTCCGTGTCGACTGGATTTAATAGTCATAACAACGTCTGATGTATCTTTAACTTTGATCGTCTTTTTTCTGGTTTCGTAGGCACTAAAACCTGTTGGGGTTTGATATTGATTGGTATCATCAGCTTTGTTTTTCTCCTGATAGAAATCAATATCATCATTTTCAAACATGGTTAACCCGTAGGCATAATTTCGGTTGTGCGCCAATAACGGAAAAGGTGTTCCGGCCAGATAACATCCGTACAACTCAAAGTCAGGAGCAATCAAATGCGCTTCGTACCAAGTTGCAGGCTGAGAAAATCCGATGTGCGGATCATTAGCAAAAATCACTTTACCGCTTTTCGTTTTCCGTGGCCCGGCAACCCAACTATTACTTCCAATAAACGGTGGAATTGGCGATTTATCCAACAAGGCAGCAACCGATTTTGCAACCGCCGTATATTCTTCTAAATTTTCTTTTGAACTTTTAAGCTGTGTGGTATTAAACTCTCCTTCGATCCCTAAATCTTTTACATATTCAGCACCATATTTATTGCGAATATTAGTCAATAACGGATCCGTTTTCTGCGCCATCGCAAAACTAAAAGACATATATCCGAAAATATTATAAACATCTTTTATCGTAAACTTTTCCTTTTTTACACCTACCAGCGTAAACTCAATCGGGGTTACTCCTTCTTCGAGATACTGATTAATTCCATCTAAATAGGCCATCGTTAACTGATAACTCGGACTGTTTTTGTCTAATTTAGAAATGGCTTTCGCCGACGCCTCTTCGATCCCAATTCCGGAGAAAAATTTATCGTTTTTAAGGGCTACCGAACCAAAAATCTCAGACAATTTTCCCGGTGCAATGCGACGTAACAACTCCATTTGCCACAATCTTTCCTGCGCATGCACATAACCCAAAGCCGTCATCGCATCTTTTTCTGAACTCGCATAAATATGAGGAACACCAAAATCATCAAAATAAACGGTTGTTTCTTTTTCCAGATTATTAAGTTGTAATTCTCCTTCATACTTGGGTTTCAAGTGAAATATATAACCACACAACCCAATTCCAAGAGCAACAATTACGACCAATAAAACCAACAGGATTTTTTTAATTTTTCTCATATGCAAAAAAGTATAAACAGACAGACAATTTAGTAATCATGTAATTTAAAAACGGAATCATATAAAAACCATTCTTTATAAAAGTTTAAATTTATGTATTAAAGTTAACACAATAATAATGTCTATCTATAAAAAAATAACAATCGGTATCATTTTAGTCTTTGTTTTTGTGCTTTTAGCCAATAGCGGTCTTAATTATTGGATAAAAAAACAACTGCCAGTCATTATTCACGAGAAAAACAAAACCGCCTATCATATCAATTATGAGAAAATCGATGTGGCATTACTGTCCAGGAATATCCATGCGTACACCTTAGTCGTTCATCCAAAAAACCAGCCTAAGGACAGTAAAAATGGACTTTTCACAAAAATTGAATCTATTACAATTAAACATTTTAACATCTGGGATTTGGTCTTTCGTAATGTTATTCAGGCCGAAAGTATTATCATCAACAAACCCCGTATCATTTTATACAAAAAAGGCACAAAGCTTTTAAACAACAGCAAAAGTATCGAGACAGAAATCATTGCTCCTTTCCGAAAAATAATAGCCGTTTCCAACGTTTACCTTAATGACGGCGCCGTAGATGTTGTTTCCTTACAAACAAGCAAACCGATCTTTACGATCAAAAAAGTTCTTTTGAAGCTCGAAGGTATTTTGATTACCGACGCTACATTACAAGAAAAAATTCCGTTGCACTACAAAAAATACACCTTGGTTTGTGACAGCTTATATTACAAACCCAGCTCCTTTTATCGTATTACAGTCGGTAAGATTAGTACCGAAAATAACTTTTTAAAAATCAATAAATTCTCGGTTTTACCGGAATATTCGAGAAAAGTCTTTGTGCAAAAACTGGAAAAAGAAAAAGATATTTATACCCTAAAGCTTGACTCCGCGCATCTGAACAACCTGAAGTGGGGTTTCAAAAACAACCGTTTCTTTTTTAATGCTTCTTCTTTGGTTGTAAACCATCTGGATGCGAATATTTACCGCAGTAAAATACCAAAAGACGATTTAAGCAAGAAGCCTTTGTATAATGCTTTGCTGCGAAAAATTAAATTCCCGATGAAAATTGATTCTTTACAAATCCGAAAATCAAAATTGGTTTATGAAGAAGAGATCGACTTCTCTAAAGGTCCGGGTATTTTAACTTTTGATCATTTCAATCTTCAGACCACTGCGATCCAAAGTGGTTTTGAGTTAAAAAAAGCGGATGACACCAAAATTACGGTGGATTGTCAATTCATGAAGAACTCGGCTTTGCATGTTAATTGGAGTTTTAATGTTTTGGACCCGAAAGACAGCTTTCACATTCAGGGAAGGATCTCCAATTTTGATGTGGCGGCTTTGGCTAGATTTACCAAGCCCTATATAAACACTTCTTTTACGGGAACTTTTAAAACGTATCAATTTAATTTTTACGGAAACGATGGCAATGCAACCGGAAATGCCTCTTTAGTTTATGATGATTTAAAAGTAACCCTTTTTCAAAAGAAGAATCCTGAAAAGAAAGCCAAACTCAAAACGGCTATAGCCAATATAATTCTGAAAAATGATTCTGATGAGAAGGCCAAAAAAGCTGCTGTGGCATTAGATCGCATTCCCGAGAAATCATTTTACAATTTTTTATGGCGTGCTATTGCTGAATCTTTGAAAAAAATTCTGGTTTAGAGGTATCGACCTTATAGCTATCATAAGTTTATGTTTTACACCTACAAAGTCGAAAAAGACCTTGCAGGTGCAGAACATTTTAAAATTTTAAATATTAATCGAATTCAGGTTAAAGATGATATTTATCAGCTTTTTAGCGAATCTTTTTTCCAACATTTGCTTTCTTAACGTAAAAGTAAATGACACAGAAAAATCTACACACTTTTCATATTCCGGTAATGGGGCTTGCTTATACTATAGACAGTCCGATTCGGGTTGCGCAATATGGTATTTCATCTGTAATCTCTATTGCCGATGATGAGTTAATCGAAAAAATGAGGCTTTTTTACAGCACCAAATTCAATCAGCCGTATCAGGAAATAAGTCAAAAAATTCAGGATCACCGTGCGGAACGCATCACTTCTTATCTCAATTTAGTCGATAAAATTGTAAAGCAAAAATTTCAAAATTTCAAAACAGAATTGGCGGAGAGCAAAGCAGTTCTTGAGAATTTCATGGCCATGTTACCGAATACCTCCATCATCAAAAAAGGTTTTCAGAATTTACTTGAGGATGGAATTTCTTTCAAGGAAAATATTCAAAATTACATTGAATCGCATCTTTCGGCGGGTGCTATTGATGTCAATATTATGACGAAACTCGATAAAGACAATTTTGTCAGGAATACCCAACTTCCGATTGCGTTTAATGATGCTCATGCCGCTTTAAGAGGCTTTGCGAACAGCAATCTCGATTCCTCTATCGTATTGTCGGCTGGGATGAATCCGAGACTTTTTAGTTATTTTGAGAATTTCCCTGATTTTTATCCCGATCAAAAAAATGCACTCAAAAAGAAAATTATTCTAAAAGTTAGTGATTTTCGTTCTGCTATGATTCAGGGCAATTTTTTAGCCAAAAAAGGGCTTTGGGTTTCAGAATACCGCATCGAGTCGGGTTTAAACTGTGGTGGCCACGCTTTCGCTACGGACGGACTGCTCTTAGGGCCGATTTTAGACGAATTCAGGCAAAAAAAAGAACAATTAGTACAATCGTCCCACGAATTAATGATTAAGGCATTACAGCAAAAAAACAAATCTTTTCCTGAACAGGCTTTAGCGACAAAAATTACCGTTCAGGGCGGGGTTGGAACTGCCGAAGAACATGACTTTTTATTAGAAACCTATCAAATCGATTCGATTGGATGGGGTACTCCTTTTTTACTGGTTCCCGAAGCCACTTCTGTCGATCAGGAAACCAGAAGCTTATTGATCAATGCCAAAGAAGAAGATCTTTATTTAAGTCACATTTCGCCTTTAGGAGTTCCTTTCAATTCATTAAAAAATTCGACAAATGAACTACTAAAACAAAAACGTATTCAGGAAAACAAAGCGGGGAGTTCTTGTCCCAAGCGATTTCTGGCTTTAAGCAAGGAATACGATCCAACAGGAATTTGTACGGCTTCAAAAAAATACCAAGACATAAAACTGGCGGAACTGGAAAATTCAAAAAGCATGATTTCAGCTGCTGTTTATGAAAAAGAGAGAACAAAAATTACCGAGAAATCTTGCTTATGTGTTGGTTTGGCCAACGCCAGTTATCTGGAAAATGAAATTAAAATAAAAGGGCAGGCTCAGGGTGTTGTAATCTGTCCCGGTCCCAATATGGCCTACTTTGATCAGGAAGTTTCCTTAAAAGAAATGTTGCAACACATCTATGGAAATAAATCCGTTTTACGAACTTCAAACCGTCCCAATCTATTGGTAAAAGAACTAAAAATGTATTTGGATTACCTTAGAAATGAAATTGAAAATACAACAGAGGAAGTTACTTCCAATCAATTAAAAAAATGGAATACTTTTAAATCCAATCTTTTTAAGGGCATTGAATATTATCAAAATTTATTGGAATCAACCTTATACTTTAAAGCTGATTTCAACCAAATTAAGGAGCAATTTAATTCTTATAAAGTAGAGCTAACGGAAATTAAAGTTCCTGAACATTGCTAAAAACGGAAAGCCCCGAGTTCAACTAGAACTTCGGGGCTTTTATATTTAAATTTATTCTTTTTTATTCTTTTTGGAATCTATAATCGCTCCTGTTCCGGCACCAATTCCGGCTCCGGCCAATCCTCCGATCACAGCTCCCTGTCCTTTTTTCTTACTCACTGCTGCTCCGGTAATAGCGCCTACTCCGGCACCAATTACAGCGCCTTTTGCCGCAGAACTCCAGCCTTTCTTTTTGGCAGTTGGTGGTGGCGTTGCTCTTTCGTCACGCTGCTCATTCATCACGACTACTTTCTGAGCTTCTGCTTTTTCTTTTTCACTTTCCAATCTGGCCATTTCAACCTTCATTGAATCGATAATCCTTTGCTTGCTAATCTCTACTTTCATCGAATCAATACTGGCTTGCCTTGCCTTATTGAGATCCATCTTATCCTGATTTTGACAGGAAATGATCATTAAGGTTACAATTAGTACACATACTGTTTTCATGTTGTTGGATTTTACATTTATACCCTACAAAATAAAGCAGAATACCCAACCCATATGTTATAGGATTCGATCGAAAAATTACAGAATTACACGATTGCTTATTGTTTGGCTAAAATCCCTTTTTTAAGAATTTGTCCAAAATCATACATATCTTCATAAGAACAATACAATGGTACTGGGGCTAAACGAATTACATTAGGTTCACGCCAATCTGTTATAACGCCATTTTTCATCAAATAGTCAAATAAACTTCTTCCTTCGCCATGTAAAAATACAGACAATTGTGACGCTCTTTCTTCCGGATTTGAAGGAGTAATAATTTCGAAAGTACTCGCTACTTCTTTATCGATTTCTTGCAAAACAAATTCTAAGTAAGCCGTAATATGATCTCTTTTAGCAATCAGCGCCTCCATACCTACTTCGGCAAACATTTCTACGGAAGCCAAATAGGGAGCCAATGAAAGTATTGGTAAGTTACTAATTTGCCATCCTCCTGCTCCATTAACAGGGTCAAAAGTCGGTTCCATTTTAAAACGACGTTCTTTATTATGTCCCCACCAGCCTGCAAAACGAGGCAAATCAGGATTAGTATGGTGTTTTTCATGCACAAAACAACCCGAAGCATTTCCCGGTCCTGAGTTCATATATTTATAACTGCACCAGGCTGCGAAGTCTACCTTCCAGTCGTGCAGTTCCAGTTTGATGTTTCCGGCAGCGTGTGCCAGATCCCAACCTACTTTTGCTCCTGCCTTATGTCCTGCTGCAGTAATGGTTTTGATGTCAAAAACTTGTCCGGTGTAATAATTTACACCACCTATTAAAACCAAAGCCAGTTCATCACCCACTTCTTCTATTTTTGCCAAAACATCTTCCAGACGAATATTGTGTTCTCCTTCACGACGTTTGATTTCTACAATCGCGTCTTCGGGTTTATATCCATGAAAATGTACCTGACTTTGGAACATGTACTGATCGGAAGGAAAGGCTTTTTCTTCGCAGATAATTTTATAACGCGTTGCGGTTGGCTGATAAAAAGAAACCATCAATAAATGCAGATTCACCGTTAAAGTATTCATCACCGTCACTTCTGAAGGTAAAGCTCCAACAATTTTACTCAGTGGTTCAGCAAATCTTTCCTGATAGTCCCACCAAGGTTTCTGTGCATAAAAATGACCTTCAACAGCAAGTTCTGCCCAATCATTCATTACTTCATCGATATAGGCTTTGGTCCGTTTTGGCTGTAATCCCAAAGAGTTTCCGGTAAAATAGATCACCCGTTTATCGTTTACTTTTGGAAAAATGAATTGCTCCTGATACTTATTTAAAGCATCTTGTGAGTCAAGTTGTTTCGCGAATTCGCGTGTATTTAGAAAAGTCATTGTTTTTGTTTTGTTTGTAAAAATAGGAAAATGTTTTTGTTTGTCTCAGGTTTCAGGTTTCAAGTTTCAGGTTTCAGGTTCCAAACCTGAAACCTGAAACCTGAAACAAAAGAAACAAAACCTTCCCAAAAACAAAAAACCCATCATTAACGATGGGTTTTCTTATTTTAATCTTATTTCTAATTAGATGATCAGCATGGCATCTCCGTAAGAATAGAATTTGTATTCTTCTTTGATTGCTTCTTCGTAGGCTCTTTTCATTAAATCATGACCACAGAAAGCTGAAATCATCATTAATAAAGTAGATTTCGGTGTGTGGAAATTTGTAATCATACAGTTCGCAATACTAAAATCGTGAGGAGGAAAAATAAATTTATTCGTCCATCCTTCGTAAGGATTTAAGGTATTTTGAGAAGATACAGAACTTTCGATCGCACGCATTGAAGTTGTTCCAACAGCACAGATACGTTTTCTGTTTGCTTTTGCAGCATTTACAATATCACAAGCTTCCTGATTGATAATCAATTCTTCTGAATCCATTTTGTGTTTAGACAAATCTTCTACTTCAACCGGGTTGAAAGTTCCTAAACCAACGTGTAATGTTACTTCAGCAAAGTTTATTCCTTTGATTTCTAATTTTTTCAAAAGGTGTTTCGAGAAGTGTAAACCTGCAGTTGGTGCCGCTACAGCTCCTTCTTCTTTTGCATAAATAGTTTGGTATCTTTCAGCATCTTCTGCTGTTACCTCTCTGTTGATGTATTTTGGGATTGGAGTTTCTCCAAGTTCTGTTAATTTATTTCTGAATTCTTCGTAAGAACCATCATATAAAAAACGTAATGTTCTACCACGAGAAGTAGTATTGTCGATTACCTCAGCAACTAACGAATCGTCATCACCAAAATAAAGTTTGTTACCAATTCTGATTTTACGGGCCGGATCAACCAAAACGTCCCAAAGACGTTGCTCAGAATTTAATTCTCTCAATAAGAAAACTTCAATTCTTGCTCCTGTTTTTTCTTTGTTTCCGTACAAACGTGCCGGGAAAACTTTAGTATTGTTAAGAATCAAAACGTCTCCATCATCAAAATAATTGATAACATCTTTGAACATTTTGTGCTCTATAGTTTGTTTTTGACGGTCAATTACCATTAAACGAGACTCGTCTCTGTTTTCTGCTGGGAATTCGGCTAAAAGTTCTTTCGGTAAATTAAACTGAAAATGTGATAATTTCATATTTGAATTGTTGATTTTAGAATGTAGAATTTAGATTTTTTATCTAAAATTATAAATCGAGTGCAAATATACGATTGTGAGATAGGCGTTGTCAAGTGTTTTGCTGTTTATTTTCAAAAGTCCTTGATTTACTGCCACTTTGACCTTATTAAAAAAGGTGTTTTTTGAACCATATAAGTGATATCAGTTCATTTTAACTAAACCTTATGATTGGAGTGCTCATTTATCTATCGCGGATATCTCAAAATGTGTGTTTTTTTAAACCATATAAGTGATGTAAGTTCATTTAAACTAAACTTTATGATTGGAGCGTTTACTTATCTATCGTGGATATCTCAAAATGTGTGTTTTTTTTAAACCATATAAGTGAGGTAAGTTCATTTAAACTAAACTTTATGATTGGGGCGCTCACTTATATATCGCAGACATCTCAAAATGTGCTTTTTTTAAACCATATAAGTGATGTAAGTTCATTTAAACTAAACTTTATGATTGGGGCGCTCATTTATATATCGTGGAGATGCAAAAATGCGTGTTTTTTTTTAACCATATAAGTGAGGTAAGTTCATTTAAACTAAACTTTATGATTGGGGCGCTCGCTTACCTATCGGAGAGATGTCAAATGCAAAACAGTTCTCCATTCTACTTTTAAAACAAAAACAATCCAAATAAATCTGTAGATCTACATGATAAAAACTCACATTAAACCAAGTCAAAAAAAACCTCCGGGTTAAAACCGAAGGTTGTTCCAAATAAGCGCATTTTTTAAATGAACTTATATTACTTATATGGTTAAATCAATAATTACAATTCAGAAACCTCAAATTTTAGTGCTTTTAAATCATTCCAGAAATCCGGATATGATTTTGAAACTACTTCGGCATCTTCGATAATAATTGGAACTTTAAGTGCTAAAGGAGCAAATGCCATTGCCATACGGTGATCGTTGTAAGTAGCAATTTTTATATTGTGATTGATATTTTCTGAAGCAACCAAAGTCAGACTGTCGTTAGTAACCGAAATGGTGGCTCCTAATTTTGTTAGCTCGATTCGCAAAGCTTCCAATCGGTCCGTTTCTTTGATTTTTAAAGTGTGAAGACCCGTTAAATGACACCCAATTCCTAAACCTAAACAAGTCACCACAATAGTTTGTGCAATGTCGGGGGTATTGTTTAATTCCAGGTTTAATGTTTCATGTTTAAAGTTGGGTTGTTTTTTCAAAGTCATTTTATTTCCTTCGAAAGTCGTTTCCACTCCCATTTTCTCGTAAATACCAACTAAAGCCGAATCTCCTTGTAAACTGTCTTTTTTATAACTGCTTAATGTAATCGATGCACTATCTGCCAATGCCACTAAACTAAAAAAGTAAGAGGCAGAACTCCAATCAGACTCTACCACCATTTCTTTTGAAGCAACGGTCTCTTTTGGATAAACTTTGATCACATTCCCTTCAAAACTGGTCTGAATCTCTAAATCTTTTAACAAAGCGAGCGTCATATTTATGTATGGAATCGAAGTAATTTCTCCTTCTAAAGTAAGCTCTAAACCGTTTTCTAATTTTGAGGCTACTAATAAAAGTGCTGAAATATACTGACTGCTTACATTGGCAGCCAAAGTTACTTTTGAAGCGCTAACTTTTTTTCCTTTGATTCGTATTGGCGGATATCCAACTTCTTTTTCATATGAAATTTCAACCCCTAATTGTGCCAAAGCTTCAACTAAAATTTTTATCGGACGCTCTTGCATTCTGCTTGAACCCGTCATTACCACTTCGCGTCCTTCGTTTACAGCAAAGTAGGCTGTTAAAAAACGCATTGCAGTTCCGGCATGGTGAATGTCTACAATTTCATCCTTTCCAATCAAAGCTTTTTGCATTACTTCGCTGTCATCAGAGTTTGAGGTATTGGCTAAAGTAATATTAGGAAACAATGCTTTTAGCAACAACAAACGATTGGTTTCGCTTTTTGATCCTGTAACTGCTATTTGACCTTCTAAATTTTTATGATTGGTGTGTAGTACTAAATTCATTTTAGGCGTGTTGTTTTATGCATTTCCGCAAATTTATTTTAAAAAAAGGACACACCAAAACTTTGCCGTGACTTATCACATTATTTTAATTTATCGTTGTTTTTGTGACGGTCTTTGTCTCTCACCGATTTCAAATCCATTTTCTTATCAAAAGCGGCTTGTAAATCTATACCGGTTTGGTTCGCCAGACATAAAACCACAAATACAACATCGGCAAGTTCTTCGCCTAAATCTTTATTTTTATCGCTTTCTTTTTCGGATTGCTCTCCGTAGCGACGGGCAATGATTCGGGCCACTTCACCTACTTCTTCTGTAAGTTGTGCCATGTTGGTCAATTCATTAAAATAACGAACTCCATGTTCTTTGATCCAGGTATCTACGTCTAATTGTGCGTTTTTCAAATCCATTTTTATACTTTTTTTAGAACAATTTTTTCATTTTGACTTCCGATCATCTTCTGGAAAAAATCTTTTAATCCGCTGTATTGATCTGCTGCAAAAATACTACTGTTAATCTCTTTTGTACAACTAATTTGAATTTTGTTATCAATATTGGCAATGCTTAAAACATAAACCATTTCTTTATTTTCTAACGAAATCCTAACAGGAGCAGGCAATGACTCTACTATATAACCCGCAGGAATCTCCAGGTTTACGTTTATTTTCTCTTGTGTCGGATAACCAAAATAAACCGGCATTTGTCTGTTTTCCTGATTAAAAGGATTTTTTGACGTTGTAAAAAACAAAAGCGGATCAATAAATATCTTTCCTCCTATTCTCTCGAATTGATTTTCGGACGTAAAGGAATACGTTTCTATAATAGGATCATTTAAGGTCGTTTTTTTGTTTTCAATTTTATAATCCGAAATTTTCAAATTTCCCAGTTGTTCTTCCAATTTCTCAAGATAACTAGCTTCGCTTTTAGTCGCATTTTTAATTCTAAAACTATAAGCGTCGTAATCTGTTCTCTGAATCCTTATTTTTCCATCAATCGCTCCAGAAGCATCTATTTTAGCTAAAATATTCGAATATTCTTTAGACGCTACTTTCGGCATTAAATCAATTTCCAGTGAAGTGCCATCTTTCTTGATAAGTCTTCCTTTCCAGTTTAATACACTTAACGGCAAAATATTCGGAGAAGTAAATTTATGAGAAGCGTCAAGCAGAATTTGTTTACCCTCAATTTCCGCAGCAGCAATAACATAGTTAAAACCTGTTCTTGTCGGATAAACCGGAACTCCATTTTCAATTGTACTTACCAAAACAGGATTTACTTCTATACCTGCCAATTTCAGCATGTTTATCAAAATAAAATTAATTTCCGCAACATTACCCATTTGATCGGCATATGCTTTGGCTACCCCTTTATCGGTGTAACAATCATTAACTTCATTCCAATTCATTTTGTTTTGAACGAAATTAAAAATGGTGCTTAATCTCTCGTTTTGAGATTCAATGTTCGTCAACAATCGTTTGACATCTTCTAATAAAAAATTATTTACGTTGAGTTCTTTCCCAAAATTATCACTTTTAAAAATATTCTTTGCCACACCTTCCCAGGTAATAGTGTAATCTTTGTCAGGCATATCGGGAGAACGAATTCTTTCGAGCTCTTGCTGAATAGTACCTCTATAATTATCGACATTATTAACATAGGGTTCTTTTACCAAAGCCGGTATGTCTTTTCCTTTATAAACAGCATTGATTTGCTGATAAGAAAGCGAACTTGTTTTATTGTATTGATCCTCGAAAGCCTGATATCCTTTAACCAATTTCGCTGCTGTTTCGATCGGAAAACCTCCTACCAATATCGGTTTATAGATGTATACTTCAGGAATCTCCATTTTGTATTCAAAATAATTCACAGGAATACTATATTGGATCTCAAAATCAGGAAATCGAACTAAATTTTCAGATTTCAAAATATACTTATACTCGATAATGGAACCTACTTTTACATTGGGTAATGTTATTGTTTTCTCGTTCCAATATTTGTTTATCTTTTTCTTAAAGGCTCCTTCGCTGTCGAGTTTTGTTTTTACGATCGCGCCTTTTTCGAGATTATACGTAACCGCATTAGAAAACTCCAAGTGATCTTCATTCAAATTTTCGTAACCAATGTAATAACGTGCGTTTTGATCTGCCCAACTAAGACCTTCCTTTTTATAGATTTTGATTTTAAATTCATAGACATGATTGGCTACAAATCCATTTTTTAAATTATAAGTAAAGAATGTTCTCCCTTTTTTAAACAAAATTGCTGCTGCTGCAGTCGTATCTTTTGGATTTACTTTTTCCTCGAGCTCCGAAATTGTCACTTTCCCTAACTCCTGATTTTGAGCATTTACTCCAATCGGACAACAAACCACAAAAAACAAAACACCGATAACCCTTAATAACATTTTATATTCTTTTTAAAACTACTTTTTCAGTTTCTTTAGCAATCATTGCTTTGTAATATTCTTTTAACATCTCATATTTTTCAGGCGTAACAACTGCCTCATTTATTTGATGCAGGATAGACAATTGAAGTACACCACTGTTCTCAGCGATGTTAAACTTAAAAGTCCCCAAATTATCCTCCATTGCTATCGCCGCAGGAGCCGGTAACGTCTCTACTGCAAATCCTTCTGGTAACTTAATCGTGATATTGAATTTATCTGCAAAAGGGAATCCAAAATCAACCGGGTATTCACGTGTTTCCTGCTTAAAAGAATTTTCTGTATTGGTGTAAAACAACATTGGATTAATGTAGATTTTACCTCCAATTACTTCGGCCAGATTGTCTCCTTTAAAAGAATAGGTTTCTATAGCCGGCAGTAAAATTTCTTTTTCGTTTGTTCTGCTGTAATCGTTGATTTCTATTTTGTTATTTTCATTCTCCAACTTTTCAAGATAGACATCCTCTTTTACTCCATCTATCTCATTTCTATAAGACATGGCATTATAATCGGTACATTGTCTTCTTACTTTTCCTGTAACTTTACCTTCGGCATCAATCTCATAATTCATAAAAACATTATCGCCTGATGGTTTTTTAGGTACTAAATCAATCGATTCAGAAGTTCCGTCTTTACGGATTAATCTACCTTGCCAGTTCAGCACTCTAAAAGGCAGAATGTTAGGTGATGCATATTTACTTGTTGCATCTAGTAAAATAGTCCCGTTTGGAGTTTCAACTGCAGCAATTACATAATTAAAAGCGGTTCTATTAGGGAATAAAGAAATTCCGTTCGAACGCGTACTTACCAAAACCGGATTAGCATTTAAACCCGAATGACGCAACATAGCAGTTAACATTAAATTGATATCTGCAATATTACCCGTTTTTTCTTTGTACGCTTTTTTGACACCACTGTCGCAGCTATACCCCAGGTAATCGTTCCATTTTACGGAAGATTTTACATAATTTAAAATCGCCATTATTCGATCTTCACTTGTAACTTTACCGTCTAATACTACTTTTAAATCATCCTCAAAGTACCCTGTCTTATTTAGCTCCGGGCCAAAATCATCATAATTATAGATCGTTTTAACTACTGAGTTCCAATCTGTAGAATAGGCCTTCATTGGTTCATTGGGAAATTGAACCATTGACAACTCGAATTGAACACTTGAAGTATAATTATCGATATTATTTACATAAGCTTCCTCTCTCATAGCCGGAAGATTTTCTGCTATATAATTTGTTTTGGTTTCGAAATAATTATGCTGACTATTAGAATATCCAGAACCCCCTGATCCCCCTTTATTTAAAAAAGTGATGCTTTTCGTATTTTTATCAGTTGTCACTTTAGGAAACACATATCCTTTTTGTCTTACATTAAAAACATAGTACTCAGGAACATAGCTCGTAAACTCCGAATAATTCACCGGAATACCCATTTGAAAATCCCAATCCCTAATTTCCCTGAAAGGACTTCTGATCGTATATTTAAATTCGATTACAGATCCTTCTTTAACATTAGGCATTGTTATTTTTTTTCTGCTTCTGTACTTGTTAATAATTTCATCAAAAGACCCATCGCTTTTAAGCTTAGTTTTCTCTATTTTACCTGCAACTAAATTAAACGTAGCAGCCTCTGAAAACAAAACTTTTTCTCTACTGTTACTTGCAGAGTAATACCAAACTTCCTTATTAGCAAGATCATAACCCTCTTTTTTATAAATTTTAATTCTGGTTTCAACCTCTGTCAAAGTAACAAAACCATCTGTTTGATCGTATTCTATGCTTGTTTTCCCTTTTTTATACAAAACAGCTGCAGAAGCTGCAGTATCTTTAGGGTGCACTTTTTGTTCTAATTCAGCAATGGAAACTTTCCCCAATTTAAACTCCTGAGCCGTCAGCTTAAGAAGAGAAAAAAAGAAAGCGAATACAATAATGGGTAGTTGATTAATTTTCATTTGGATTAGTTCTTTATTAGTACAATTTTGGCGTTATCATTTTTTGCTACTTGCTCCATAAAAAGGCGGTATTCGTCGTATTCTTTATTAGAATACTTTCCTTTATTTAAAAACATAGAGCGTTTGTATGTCAATTTATTATTCTCTTTTTTAATAATTTCTGTTTTGTATTCTCCGAATTTCCCTTTCAACTCGTAAGGGGCAGGCAAAAATTCAATACTAAAACCCGCTGGCAGGTTAATTTCGATTTCATCTGAATCCAGATATCCACGTTGAATTTGAAATGGATTTTTTCTATTTCTGATTCGTTTTACATTACCACCACTCTGATTGAAGGCATCCACAACAAAAATCATTTTGTTAGCTGAAATAGTAGCATAACTCTCCGCACTTACATGAATATTTTCTGTAAAACGGATATTCTCTTTGTCATTTGTAAAGGTTATTTTCTCTAATTTTAAATTATTGATATTATCCCAATATTCTTTATAGTGTGCTTCTTTTTCATTTGGTGGCAGATGTTCTACTCTTGCCTTCGAATTGTACTGAGACCCGTCTGACACAATTGAAACTGAGCCTGTAAAACTTCCGTTTTCATCTAAAGTATAGGTTCCTTTATCGGTTTGTGCATTTCCTTTATCATCGTATATTTTAGTTCTTACAATAACCCCTCCTTCAGGCTTCACCACTAAAACGTCTCTGTCATCTGTAAATATTCCCTGATAACCAAAAGGATCATCCTGACTTGTGCATTCTAACCAGGTATAACTATCCCCTGTTGGAATTGCCAAAATCATATGGTTTCCCTGCATGGAAACAAAGTCAGATTGAATATTTCTTTTATAAGTATCTCCATACAAAATTGTATTATAGGAAGGAACATCAACGGTTTGCAGCAGTGCTTTGGTATAATTTGTTAGTGCCTTGCAATCTCCATATCCCAAACGGTCTACGTCTGTTGCGTACATTGGTTTCCAACCTCCAATACCAATAGCGATGTTTACGTATCGTGATTTTTTCTGAACATAATCATAAATGATTCTTGCTTTCTTTACAGGATCTTTTTCGTTACCAACAAGTGCTTTTATTTTGGCAATAGTTTCTTCCGGCAGGACTGTAGTTCCTGTTAAAATCTTATCTCCATACCATTTACCAAAGGCTTCCCAAGTAGTAGCCGTTCCATCAACACCTTCTAAGTGAAATTTCTCCACTCCCATCATTACTCTCGGAAAAAGATCGCTGTAAGACGGACTAAGGTCTTCGGTTTTTTGCGCTAGAATCGTACCCGTCACATAAGACAATTGGGTATTGGTATCTGTAGTTTTTTTAATATCAAAACCTGAAAATGCGAATTCCTTCTTTTTAAATCCGAGATCATTGGGGTAGGTAACATTTAGAACACTTTTTTCAATGCTCAAATAATAACTAGCCAAAGGATACCATTGGGGTATAAAAGCCGTATTGGAAGTCTCCACTTCACTAGTATAAACAATCGTAAAAGGATAAGAAACGGGTGTATAATCTAAATAAACAATTCGATTATCTGAAAAAAGAGTGCTTCCGCTTACTGTGCTTAGATCTTTAAAATCTTTTCGTCTAATTTTCTTGATTTCAAGACCAAAAGCATCGTAAACAATAGCTTCAATACTATTTACAGAACTCGTTTTATCATAATGTTCAAATGCTTCAACTAATTTTAATCCTTTTTCATTCAAAACCGTTACCACTTTTTGTGTTTTAATCGTCATATCTCTTTGCGAAGCAATTTCAATATCAATTTGATTTAAACGAACAACAGCATTGGCATTTTCTTTGAGACTATCTGCAATAGAAGCTGAAGTGTAGAAGTTTTTCTGAGCAAAAGAGACAAGAGAAAACAGGAAAAAAAATAACGTGTAAAAAGAGCATTTCATTAGTAAAAAATTTCGTCAAATATATAGTATTTTCTGACGTTGTTAACAAATCCTTAAGACTTTTTTACTCCCTGTTTTTACTGTCCATCAAAATGGTAACCGGGCCATCATTTAACAAACTGACTTTCATATCTGCACCAAAAATACCCACTTGTACTTTTTTGTTAAATTCTTTTTCTAAAGATGCTACAAAGGTCTCATACATAGGTATGGCAAATTCCGGTTTCGCCGCTTTTATGTAAGAAGGACGATTCCCTTTTTTAGTAGAAGCATGAAGTGTAAACTGACTTACCACGATGATATCACCGTCAATATCCTGAACTGAGCAATTCATAACCTCATTTTCATCAGCAAAAATTCTCATTTTAAGTATTTTTCCGGTCAGCCATTCAATATCATCCTGTGTATCGGCCTCTTCAATTCCGACTAAAATCAACAATCCTTTTTGAATATCAGCAACCTTTTTCTGGTCAACCGTTACTGATGCTTCTGAAACTCTTTGAATAACTACTTTCATAATATGGTGGTGAATGGTAAAATGTCATTTGCAATGATGCACAGCAGTAGAGATGCACACCCGTAGAGATGCACAGCAGTAAAGATGCACAGCAGTAAAGATGCACAGCAGTAAAGATGCACAGCAGTAAAGATGCACAGCAGTAGAGATGCACAGCAGTGCATCTCTACCGTTTTTATAAATTTAAATTCACAAACCACCCCGTTTGGAATTTGGAATTTAAAAAATTTGGAATTTAAAACTCTTATTTCCTCAACTCGTCACTTGCTTTTCGGTCTTCGTCATAAGAATCCGTACGATAATTTTCATCATCTCCTTCTAAAATCTTCAAATAACTGTTATAACGGGACCAGGCAATTTCATCTTTTTCTAAAGCCGCTTTTATGGCGCAATGAGGTTCTTCCTTGTGAAGGCAATTGTTGAACTTACATTGGTCTTTTAATTTGAAAAATTCAGGGAAATAACCGCTGATTTCTTCTTTTTCCATGTCTACGATCCCAAAACCTTTAATTCCGGGGGTATCGATGATTTTTGCATTAAAAGACAAATCGTACATTTCTGCAAAAGTCGTTGTATGTTGCCCTTGTTTACTGGCTTCAGAAATGGTTTTAGTTTTAAGATGCAAAGAAGGTTCCATCGCATTTACCAAAGTTGATTTACCAACACCGGAATGTCCTGAAAACATACTTACTTTACCGATCATCATTTCTTTTAACTCTTCAATACCTTTCATTTCTGTTGACGAAACACGAAGACATTTATAACCAATTTGTTGATAGACATATTGCATATACAATTGATCTTCTAAAGTAGGTTCATCAAAAGTATCTATTTTATTAAAAACCAAAATCGTTTCGATATTGTAGGCTTCAGCCGTTACCAAAAAACGGTCGATAAAGTTGAATGTTGTCGGTGGATTATTAATCGTTATCAATAAAAAAACCCGATCAATATTCGAAGCGATAATATGCATTTGATGAGACAAATTCACCGATTTACGAACGATATAATTTTTTCTTTCGTGAATGGTGTGAATCGTTCCTGTTAAAGTATCAGAGGTTTCTTCGAGTTCATAATCCACAATATCTCCTACGGCTATAGGATTGGTACTTTTAATACCTTTCATCCTAAACTTCCCTTTCATACGGCATTCTATAAAATCTCCATTTTCAGATTTCACAGTGTACCAGCTCCCTGTAGATTTATAAACGAGTCCTGTCATTTTTTTATTTTAGATATCCGGTTTTAGATTTTAGATTGCTCTTAAATCTAAAAAATTAAAAGGCAAAATTACGTTTTTAGAATTGAACAACGCAACTTCGCCTTTTAAAATTAGAAAACACCTTCTAAATTTGACAGGCTTACCACACAATTTCTGCTAAAAGCTCATTTTCTTTTACTTTCCCTAGTTGAATGGTTTTTAAAACTCGGGTCGTTTTTCCTTCTTTGGTGGTATAAATCTCAATCATTACGGTTGCCGGACCACTTTCTGTTAATTCACGTTCGCCAAAATAATTCGTCTTGATTTGGTATTTCCCTTTCACAGCATTTCTGATTAAATATTGCTCCGGCCCATAACCTTGTGTAAAATCTTTTGAAAATTTTGCTCCGGCTTCTGTTACCGTATGACCATAATAACATTCTTCACCTGTTGGTTCAATAATATGCAAGTCTAAATCAACATCCATCAGGTTCCAATTCATAACAACCCGAATGTCTATCGGCATTTTTTTAAGATACTTTTTATCTAATTTATCCGAATTCAAACCTTTATGTTCCAGCATCAAACGGTTAATATCCATTAGAATAATATCTTCAACTCCTTCATACTGTCCGCTCATTTCTCCATAATAATTTACTTCAAGTGCTTTTATCAATTGATCAAAAGCTTCCTGATATTTCCCTGCATCTTCCAGAGCCAAGGCATAATCACGCAAACTTTGTGGCTCGTGTGCTCTCCATTTTGCAATTTGTTTTGCTGTAAACAAAGCATCGTCGTAAGATTTCCACTGACGTAAGGTATACGTCAGAGTTTTGTAAAGCTGATGGTTCTCTAATCCTAAATCAGCAATGTTGCTAATTACCTGCAATGCTTTTTTCACATCACCCTGATTGTAGAAAAAGTGCGCCACATCAAAATAAAAACCCGGATTTCTCTCCTGTACCTTTCTTAATTCAAAATACAACTCGTATTGTTTTTCTTTTGGTGCTGCTGCCAATGCTTTTAGGTACAAACGATCCGAATTCCATGTTTTAGATTCCTTTTGGCTCTTGTCAAAATTTATATCCCCAGCTCTAAAATTCAAAGTATCACTAATGGTTTCTGCTTGCTCCCGCTTTTCCTTATTTGCATTTGCTTCTTCAGTGATCTCGTTTGCTCTGGCCACAACAGGGGAAACAAACTTCACCTGATCTACCTGCGCGGCTGGAGGAGGAGGCACATCGTTAGCTTCACCTTTTGAATATGCAGCCTCTGAAACGGGTTGTGTAGCATAAGAGACCGATCCTCCCTCGCTTCTCATACTTAATGCTGATGTGACTACAACTTCATTTAGTGCCCGTGAACTCTCTTGTAACCGTACCGTAACCTCATTGTTTCTGCCAATATTGAATGAATCGGTATCCAATCCGACATAAGAAACGACAATGGTACTGTTTTCAGAAGCTTTTACCCTAAATTTCCCATCAAAATCAGCAGCAACACTTTCCATATCTGATCTAACAGAAGCTCCGGGCAAAGGCTGATTTTGTTCATCTAAAACAATACCCGAAACATAGCCGTTTGTAATACTCGAATTTCTTCTGAAAGTCGTTAGCGAAACCGTATTTGATCTTCCTCCGGGTTTATTTTTTGGCTTCGGCAAAGGTTTTGTCCTTGTATATTTGATATTTTGTTTCCACCAGGAATCTAGCTCTGTAAAATAATCATCAATATTCTCCCAATTATTTTTCTGCTTGGCCAGGTTTGTATCCTGTTCCTGTTTTTTAATTCTGTCAAATTCGGCACGCAATTCTGCAGGAGGGACAATATCATACGCCATATAATCGCGAAGCTCTTCTAAAACAATCAGCGAAGTATTCTTGGTTATAATTCCGTACTTTTTTCCTAAAATCTCAATTTCTTCCGCATTTTTATCGTACTGCAAATCAAGATTAGCTATTTTTTTCTGAGCCCATAACTTTTCGATACTAACATCTGTAGTATTTTGAACAGCCGCATCCAGCGTAATTTTTCGTTCTAAAATTGCCTCACCAGAATATCCAAACAACAACGTGATTTCATTTTTCGGATTCAGTGAAATTCCAGCAAAACTAAAATTCCCCGAAACAGAAGCTCCTTTCATCGGATACAAATCTGTAACCGTAAGATTTTCTTTTATCCCCAAAAACTTCAGCGTGTTATTGGTCAATTTATCTAAAGCATTAATCGGATTTAATTGATTCAGATTAATAAAATTACCTCCAGTCTTCATCGATGCATAATTCAAAAAAGTAAAATCAGCAGAAACGGAAGAGGTAATTGTATAAATTGGCTTATTCGTTTTTGGTAAAACATTCTCGCTCAAAGAAGATAATCCATCCGAAAAGAACAAGAACTCATCGTGATTTGGGAAATTTATTTTAGAGAAACGGGTACCACCATCATACTTTGTGCTTTGCAATACGTTTTTTAACGCAGACCAATTCCCATTTGATATCACATAATCATTATCCTTTTCAAAAGTATAATTCAGGAAATACAAACTTACAGTCGTATTTTTTATTTTTTGAAAATAAGCGTCTAGCAAATCCAATTCCTTTTTCAGATCACGATTCTGGCAACTCAAAGAATTATCCCAAACCAAACCGATTGAAGCCGGCATTTTTTTAGCAATCTTATTTCCTTCAATAAAAGTACTTCCATAAAAATAATGTTGATCCTGTACCGTCTGCATTACTACACTCGGAATATTCTGCTGAATGGGAATTTTAAAAAGCAACTTTTCAGAAGGCTGATAATTTTCCTTTTTTAATGAAGTCTGAAACGATTGATTCCATTTTGAAAAAGCAATTTCCTCGCCTAAATTTTCCGCAATTGTCGGAGATGCAGCTGCCCCTAAAACCGAAACATTCAACTCAAATTTATCCAGTTTAACCGGATAACGACTAACTAATTGATAGGCTAAATTATTCTTATCAAAAGCTGAAAGCTCTTCTTCGTAACCAATAATTACAATTCGCTCTCCATTTGGCATCAAAGGATAAATTCTGGTTCTGAAGTTGTTTCCATCTACTTTCTCCAATAATCCCGGATCAACGCGACGGTGTTCGATCGCTTCGAAAACCTGTTTCCCTTTATTTTTATTTACCGGAACTGCTTCGCGCATTTTCCCGTTTATATCAATAGCATACCTCGAAACCGAAACATTTTCAGGTAACGGAAAAATAAGTTCTGCTTCCATCTGACGGTTCCCCGAATTGAAAAAATGCATTTCGGCAGTCGTGTAAGCGATATTCCCTACCACTTTTACATTGACGATGAGCTGACTCATTCTGACTTTTTGAGCTTCCTCTCCTTTGACTGTTAACTCAGGACTTTGCGCAAAAGTTTTCGCTCCTAAAAACAATAAAAAACAAAGCAATAAATTCAATTTTAGTTGAATCTTTTCCGGCTTAAATGGGTACATTTTTGATTTCATGACACGAAAGTTAAGATTGTATATCACTATAGAGGCAAAAAAAATTAAAAAGGTTGGGAAGAAAAATAATTTATTTTAAAAAAGACGGTAAATAAATGCTCTAAACCATATAAGTGGTGTAAGTTCATTTAAAAAAATTGGCGAGATAGCTATATCAAAAAATCTCCCATATTTTTTACAAAGTGACGGAGATTAAATTTTAGTCGTCAAATTCTACAAATTCATTTGAAACAACACTTCTATTTTTCTAAAAACTTAACTGATTTGAAAAAGTCACTATCTATTGGCTATTTTACTTGGTAATGGCTATTTTCCGCTGAATAACTTTGAGTTTAAAAAAAAAGCTGTGAAAATTCACAGCTTTTTTTAAATGATTTTATTTTTCTAAAAATAATCTTCCAAGTTTATCTTGTTTTTTTCTCGAAGAATATAAAATTAATTCATCTTTCTTTTTTCTGAAATAAACCCCCGGTCGAAGTACCAATTCATTTTCAATCACTTGCTCTGGATCTTTTCTTATCATCCCACCTTTATTATCAAATATAAAAAGTGACGGAACTGCATTGTTATAGTTGCCAAGTGCTTTTATTTTTTCGATATCAGTAACGCCTTTATTCTTAACATTATCGTTAAAAATCAGATTTAACTCACCATCACGATAGATCGGTATCGCTCCCATATATTCAGGTCCTTTTCCTAAATCTACAAGAGGAATCATCATACTTGCACCTACTGTAAAACTACCATTTCCAGCTATAAAACCTAATGACAAAGACATCGTAACAATTGATGCCACTTGCTCTTTTGGTAAAACATTACTCCAATCTAAAGACCCATCCGGTTTCAAAGATGTTATAATAATTTCGTTTTTTACGTATGTTACCGGTGTGAAAGCCAATGGTCCTATTCCTGAACTTCTTCCAACCACAACATATTGCAACTCAGACAGCACAATTAAACCACCATCTTCTTTTTCAATAAGTGTAGTAATACTGTACAGAGGCTTAATATCTTTCCCTTTTTTAGCTCTTCTCTCCCCTATTAACTTAACTTTTGTTTCATAATCAAACTCTTCAAATTTTACTTCTTTAGCAGTATTTGTCCCAAGGTCAATCGTGGCATTGTAAACCCCTTTTAAATCTTTATTCCCTTTACCGTTATCTCTTACACTGGAATAAAAACCAACTATTTTTAAAGTGTTTTTTGATGTAGAAATCATCTTACAGTTTATGATTTCTTTTCCTTTTATATCGACATCAACAACCTCTTTTTTATAGCTATTACTATTTTTGAAGGTATGGATCTGAAACTTCTCAATTTGTTCTTTTTGTTTTGAATCTCTGTAACTTTCATTTATGACTAAGAAAACATCATTCTGAAAATTCACTTCAAAATCCGAAATAGTAAATTCGTAGTCCTTTTTGCTATCATCGAACTTTACTTTTTCAGCATTCGCAAAAAGTACATTTAATTTATCATCTATTAATTTCACTTCATACTTAACAGCGTCTTCCTTAGGAAACAAAGAAGTATGCATAACCAATAAAGTGCTTTCATCAGGAGATAATTTGAAATAAAACATTCCTCTTTCTGATTTTTTAGCTACAACAGAATTAAACAAAAGAGTTGTTTTCTCGCTTAAAACACCCTTATCCGAAATACTGGCGCCAATCAGATTAAAAATCTTCTCTTTTCTGTTATAAACACTACCGATAGCATACAAATTATCGTTTAATAAAAATATTTCTTCAAAATCTACTTCCTTGTCATCGTGCTTCGGAATAACAATAGGATTTGAAGAAATCATCTTCATAGACTGAGATTCAAATATTTTAAGAAAAAAATCATTCTTTCCCGAAATTGCCAAAGCATAAATCTTATCGCCGGTCTCTCCGATAATTTTTACAATTTTTTGTTTATCATCCGGTAACTCGACACCATACGTCAAGTTTAGTTTATCAATCTTATTTTGAGCGTGCAAATTCATGCCGCATAAAACAAGTAAAAGGAAAGCAAAAGTAATTTTTTTCATGTTTTAAATTTTCGGCAATGATACCGCTTTTTTTAACACAGAAAAGCCTGCTTCACAAAAATGAAGCAGGCTTTTTTAACAAAACAATACTGACTCCTAAGTATCAGCTATTAAGCATTGAAAACTTTTTCCTGGTGACCAATACTTTCCTGGTGAATCGCTTTAAACATTCTTAAAACGAACTCTTCTGTAAGTCCTTTTTTCTCTCCTTCCAGTATCATTTTCCCTAAAATTTCATTCCAACGATTGTTTTGAAGAATCGCAACGTTAGCTTCTTTTTTCACCTGACCAATTTCGTCTGCTACTTTCATACGTTTTCCTAATAACTCTAATAAGTTAGCATCTAAAACGTCAATATTAGCTCTTAATTTAGTCATTTTTTGGCTGTACTCATCTGTAGTATCATCCGTTTTTCTGATGGTCAAATCTTTGATGATTTGTTTCAAAGCGTCCGGAGTAACTTGTTGCGCAGCATCAGACCAAGCGTTGTCCGGATCGTAGTGCGTTTCGATAATCATACCGTCGTAGTTCAAATCTAAAGCTTCTTGTGTTACTTCAAAAATCATTTTACGATCTCCGGTAATATGAGATGGATCGATGATTAAAGGTAAATCAGGGAATTTATTTTGCAATTCGATTGCAATCTGCCATTCCGGAATATTTCTGTATTTTGTTTTTTCGTAAGTAGAGAAACCTCTGTGAATAACCCCTAATTTCTCAATTCCAGCCATATGCAAACGCTCAACACCACCTAACCATAAAGCTAAATCCGGGTTTACAGGGTTTTTCACCAAAACAATTTTATCAGTACCTTTTAAAGTGTCAGCAATTTCCTGAACCGCAAAAGGATTTGCAGTTGTACGGGCTCCAACCCATAAAACATCAATATCGTGCTCTAAAGCCAATTTACAGTGTGCTGCAGTTGCTACCTCAGTTCCCATAAGTAAACCAGTTTCTGCTTTGGCTTTTTGTAACCATTTCAATCCAATTTCACCTACACCTTCAAATCCTCCCGGACGCGTTCTTGGTTTCCAGATTCCGGCTCTGAATACACTTACTTTAGAATCTTTTAATTCACGCGCAATTTTCAATACCTGATCTTCTGTTTCTGCACTACATGGTCCAGCTATCACAAGTGGGTGATTTAAATTGAAATCTTCTAACCACTTTCTCATTTCTTTTTTATTTTCCATCTTTTTTTTTAGTTTATTTTTTAATAGTAATTCCGTTTAATATCTCTTTAATTTTATTTACACTTTCCATTTCTTCAAAAATGGCATTATAATTATCATCTGCTAATAAATCTTTAAACTGAGTCAGATTCGCAATATATCCTTCTAAGGTTTCAATTACATACTCTTTGTTTTGTTTAAAAATTGGTGTCCACATAGCCGGTGAACTTTTGGCCAAACGAACGGTACTTTCGAATCCACTTCCCGCCATATCAAAAATATCCTGTTCGTCTTTTTCTTTATTCATTACCGTTTTCCCTAGCATAAACGAACTAATGTGCGACAAATGCGAAACGTAAGCGATGTGTTTGTCGTGCGAAATCGGATCCATATATCGAATCCGCATTCCGATTTCTGCAAAAAGTTGCAATGCCTTTTCCTGCAATTTGAAAGTAGTTTTTTCTACTTCACAAATAATATTCGTTTTCCCTTGAAACAGTCCTTTTATTGCTGCCGACGGTCCCGAAAATTCTGTTCCTGCAATCGGGTGAGTAGCAATAAAGTTCCTTCTTTTGGGGTGATTTGTTACGGCATCGCAAATTGGTTTTTTGGTAGAACCTACTTCAAAAACAATCGTTTTCTCTCCAACCAAATCCAACACTTTCGGCAAAATCGTCAGTGCAACATCTACCGGAACCGAAACGATTACAAAATCGGCTTCCCCAAGATCTTCCAACTTCCCTACCTGATCAATAACCCCCAAATCAATAGCTTCCTGCAAGTGTTCTTCGTTATTGTCAATTCCAAAAATAGTCGCCTTCGAATGTTTCTCTTTGATGTCTAACACCATCGAGCCTCCTATTAACCCTATTCCTATTAC
This sequence comes from Flavobacterium sp. FlaQc-49, assembly GCF_044005985.1. Classification (NCBI taxonomy): domain Bacteria; kingdom Pseudomonadati; phylum Bacteroidota; class Flavobacteriia; order Flavobacteriales; family Flavobacteriaceae; genus Flavobacterium; species Flavobacterium sp. FlaQc-49. The sequence goes on from NZ_JBIPCS010000010.1 coordinate 48,840, forward strand.
GTATACTTTCATTTTTATTTTTATTTAAAGCTTACTCCTGCTATCCGCTGTATCTTTTATGGTGAACCCCACCATAAAAGGATGCCGCTTCTATCAGGGCTAGGGCTTTTTGTTTTTTCAAGACCTTTATATTTTCATCATTTTTTGTCATTCCGAGGAACGAGGAATCTTCGCAAGTAACTCCTTAATCAAAAAAACCAATCTTTGTCGACCTTGCAACGGAGATTCCTCGTTCCTCGGAATGACAAACTGAGTCAAAAATCTAAAATCTACATTCTAAAATCAGAAATCTGAACTCTCAATTCAATCTATCACTTCAACTTCGCTCAGCCTGACCGTTTTCGTCATCCAAACAATCTAAAATCTAAAATCTGAACTCTAAAATCTAAAATCGATCTATCGCTTCTTGTACTTTTTCTTCTTTCACACACAATGAGAATCTAATGTATCCCTCACCATTGCTTCCGAAAATAGTTCCGGGCGTGATGAAAATATGTTTCTCGTATAATATTTCGTCTATGAACTTTTCTGCAGATGCAATTCCTTCCGGCAATTTTGCCCATACAAAAAGTCCAACGCCTTCTGCATACACTTTACAGCCTAATTTTTCTGCCAGTTGATTTGTCAATTCACGACGGCGTTTGTAAATTTTATTTTGTTCTTCAAACCAGGATTTACCAAAATTTAAAGCAGCAACCGCTCCTTTTTGAATTCCGTAAAACATACCGCTGTCCATGTTACTTTTGACTTTCAGTACCGCATCAATAACTTCTGCGTTTCCTAAAACCATTCCGACTCTCCAGCCTGCCATGTTGAAAGTTTTACTAAGTGAATTCAATTCCAAAGCCACTTCTTTTGCCCCTTCAACCTGCAATAAACTCATCGGATTATCATTCAAAACAAAACTATACGGATTGTCATTGACCAATAAAATGTTGTGTTTTTTAGCAAAAGCAACCAATTTTTCAAATAACGCTAAACTTCCTCTTGCTCCTGTTGGCATATGCGGATAACCCAACCACATGATTTTTACTTTCGAAAGGTCTAATTTCTCTAAAGCTTCGAAATCCGGCTCCCAAGCGTTGGCTTCTTTCAAATCATAATATACCGGAACAGCTCCTACCAAATTAGTCACCGAAGTATAGGTCGGATAACCTGGGTTCGGAATTAAAACATGATCACCTTCATTCAAAAAAGCCAGCGAAATATGCATGATTCCTTCTTTTGACCCCATTAACGGTAAAATCTCCGTATTCGGATTCACGTCAACACCAAACTGATTCTGATAAAAATCTGCCATCCCTTTTCTCAATTCCGGCAATCCCTGATAACTTTGATAGCCATGCGCATGCTCTTCCTGAATGGCCAATTGCACCGCCTCAATAACTGCTTTCGACGGACTCAAATCCGGGCTTCCGATACCCATATTGATGATAGACTTTCCTTCAGATTGCAGTTGTCTCACTTCTCTCAATTTGGAAGAGAAGTAGTATTCTTCAACTGTATCTAATCGTTTTGCTGTTGTAATCATGTTTTTTTTTGCTTTATGCTTTAAGCTTTAGGCCTTAGCCATATTAATTAAGATTTGGAATTTGGAATTTCAAAAATTTTGGAATTTCCACCCCTCCTATGGTTTCGTATTCTTATATTCTCCTAACCCTTTAAAATATTTGCTTTATCCCTTAGCCGTATTAATTAAGATTTGGAATTTGGAATTTCAAAATTTTGGAATTTCCCCCCTCCTATGGTTTCGTATTCTTATATTCTCCTAACACTTTAAAATACTCTGCCATTATATTCAGTAACGCTTTTGCTTTGGCAAAATCTTCGTATTTCTCGAAGGTTACGTCTACGAAAAACGAATATTTCCAAGGCGTTTCAATTTTCGGGAGCGACTGAATTTTTGTTAAATTCAATTGACAGTCACTCATTACATTTAAAACTGCTGCCAAACTTCCTCTTTTATGATCCAACTCAAATTTGATTGACGCTCTGTTGATTTCGTCCTCTGGCAAAAATGAATTCTGCTTTTTAATGATCACAAAACGGGTCATATTATTTTTGATCGTCTGAATCTCCGGTGCCAGAATCCCTAAATCATACATTTCAGAAGCCGTTTTACTCGCAATTGCTGCAATTCCGGTGAGTTGTTTTTCCTGAATTCTTCTGGCTGTTTCTGCTGTATCTTTATCTTCAACCAATTTAATATTGGGATATTTTTTCAAGAAATCCATGCATTGCAAAATAGCCATCGGGTGCGAATGAACTTCTTTTATATCCTCTATTTTCTGCCCTTTCAAAGCCATTAAATTCTGATGAATGCTCAAATAATGTTCTCCAATAATGTGTAAATTATTCTTATCAATCAAAGCATAATTAGGAATAATTGGCCCTGCAATCGAGTTTTCAATCGCCATTACGGCCTGATCGGATTTTCCGGAAAGCAGACTGTCAATTAATTCCTCAAAAGACAAACACTCATCAATAGTCACATTTTCAGAGAAATACTCTTTCACTACCTGATGATGGAAGGAACCTTTTATACCTTGTATTGCAATTTTCGTTGTCATATATTCAAAAAAAAATCCTGATTTTCATCAGGATTGTATATTAGTTTTATTTGTCTTTTACTTTTCTCAAATAACCATAGCACAATCCTCACTTCTACTAAAGAAGAAATAAAAAGAGTTGCTAAAATAAAAACGGTTATTAGTCATTTTGTTTGTGTTTTTCAATAAATACTCTGCGAATGTATAAATTATTTTTACTGCACCAAAAAAATTAATACATTTTATGAAACAAAAAGGGATTCCTTAACAAAATTACCCTCTTTTGTACGATAATGTAAAAAATAAGTCTTAAAATGAGATATAGTTAATTGGTTTTGAGGAAGATTCTGAGTTACTGAGTTGCTGAGACACTGAGATTTTACCTAGATTCTGAAATTAAAAGTATCTAAGTCGGTACGCTTTCTACTTCTTATGTCATTTCTCGACTTCGCTCGAAACGACAAAAGGTGCTCCGTTTCTATTTTTCTCAATTTTGTCATACTGAGAAACGAAGTATCTTCACGAGATAATCCGGAAAGTGAAGTTCAGCGGTATCGATTCTGCAAACGTAGATCCTTCGCTACTCAGGATGACAAACTGTATGGAGTTTCTTGTGTGATTTCTCGACTTCGCTCGAAATGAACAAAAGGTGCTCCGTTTCTATTTTTCACAATTTTGTCATACTGAGGAACGAAGTATCTTCACGAGATAATCCGCAAAGTGAAGTTCAACGGTACGGATTCAGCAAACGTAGATCCTTCGTTCCTCAGGATGACAAACTGTACGGAATATTGAATATGATTTCTCATGCCTCGAAAATGACACGATTGTACCTAAAAAACTTATGAGAGCAAAACACACTCCGCTTGTAATTTCGAAGAATGAGAAATCACACTCGCTGAGCGCGCACTGTATGGAATATTAGATGTGATTTCTCGTACCGAAAGGACACGAATGCTAAAAATTAAGACTTTTATGATTTTATCTTTTTACTAACTTGCTCTACTTCTTTTGGAGTAAGATTCAAAATAGCTGCGATTTGTTCTATTGTCATTTTCTGTTTTAATAGATTGATGATAGCCGTTTCAATTTTTTGTTCAAATTCAATCCTTAAAGACTTTTCTATTTTTGCGGTTTCCTTAAATTCTTTTGCCGATTCTTTTAATTGGTTTGTTGTTTCCTTTAATTGATTCGTCGTTTCTTTTAATTTATCCGCTTTTTCTTTCCCTAATCTGATTTCCATTTCCTGTTTGCGGATTATTTCTTCTATTTTATAAGGAACAACATATTTTAAACTTTTTTCTAATTGAGCCATCAATCCAATATTAACAAAACTCATATATTTTTCTGCACTAATAATAAAATGGTCTAAAAATTTTATATCTAAAATTTTCCCCACTTGTATTAATCGGTCTGTAGTATCCTTGTCGGCTTCAGAGGGAGTTAAATTACCACTCGGATGGTTATGCACAGCGATCACACTTGTAACACCTTTTAATACCGCAACTCTATAAACATTCATTGGTTCTGCTTGTGAAGCTTTTACGCTCCCCATACTCACTAATTCTATATACACGATTGTGTTTGCCATGTTTAGCCCTATCATCCAGAAATGTTCCTTCTCACGGTCTATTTTATTATCACGAAACAAAATCTGTCGCATGATTTCGTATAATTCATCCGGATTCGTTACACTAATTTTATCTTTATCTGTTAGCTTAACATTCATTTTTAATACATTTTAGATTCTGTAAGGTACGCAAACATAATCAATTTTGGCTGGTCAACATCTTTATTGCAGGAATAGATTTTATTACTGTTTCACTTAATAAATCAGATTTTTAATAATTGGATTAGGGTTACAAACAAAATTATTTTTAATCCATTAAATCTTTCCGACGAAGGAGAAATCACACTCGCTGAGCACGCACTGTATGGGATATTGAGTGTGATTTACTTCGTCAGTCGCTTTCGCTCGAGTGTCGTGCCGCGAAATGACACGATTGCGACTAAAAAACTAATGAGAACAACCCAACAACAGGCTGATTCTTTATTCCGATTTCCTTTAATTACGTTTCTTGAAGAAGAAGAAGAAAAAAGTATTCTTAATCAAACATAAGAAACTCGTCTATAAATTCTTTTTCCTGATTAATGTATAAAAAATACTTTCCAGTCTCTTTCTGATCCAAGAGAAGATTTAATCTAATTTTGATACACGGAGTCGGTATAAAATCATGATCTATTAAAACCGAAATAGATTTTGGAATACTTGTATTAAACTCTCCTTGCCCATACTCTTCAATATCTATTCTCTTTAAATATTCAATTGCCAAATTATAATATTCGTTTTTATTTTCAATAATAAGCTTATTCAAGTCCATTTTATTTTGGTACAATGTTACAATTAACTCCAATTTTATTCGCTTCTTCCAAAAACGCTGTAGCCAGCTTTTCATCTTCGATCTCTAAAATCACACTACAATCATCCAAAAGCCTATCTGTATTTGTTTTTGAATTCATTAAAGAAATCCCAAGATTCTCATTCTGTAATTTTGTCAAAGAAATTTTTTGAAGTCCATCTCTCCAACTTTCCATTATCACTTTTATCATAAAATTATTGATATCAAAAAAAAGCAGCTATCATTACAATAACTGCTTTTCCATTTTGTCTGATGACACTATATTAAAAATCTAAAATCTCAGATCTAATCTCTAAAATTAAGACCCGCACATTTCGCAATCCTCAGGATCTGCTGCTTGTGCTTTAAGTAACATTGCTTTGTATTCTTCAACGCTAATAGGCTCTGTTTCCGAAGCTACAGTTACCGGTGCTGCTGTTGTAGACGCTGCTGGTGCTGTTTCTTCTTTTTTATCGTTGTTTAGAGTGAATTTAATCGCATCTACCGCAGATTTCGTTCTTAGGTAATACATTCCTGTTTTTAAACCCGATTGCCATGCGTAAAAGTGCATAGAAGTCAGTTTAGAGAAATTAGCATCCTGCATGAACAAGTTTAGCGATTGAGACTGGTCAATAAAGTACCCTCTCTGACGTGACATGTCTAAGATATCTTTCATAGACATTTCCCAAACTGTTTTATACAATTCTTTGATATCCGCCGGAATTCCGTCAATGTTTTGGATAGATCCATTGTGACGCATGATTTCCTGTTTCAACGTTTCATTCCAGATTCCCAGTTTTACTAAGTCTTCTAGTAAATGTTTGTTTACCACGATAAACTCTCCTGAAAGTGTTCTTCTGGTGTAAATATTAGAAGTATAAGGCTCAAAAGCTTCGTTGTTCCCTAAGATCTGAGAAGTCGATGCTGTTGGCATTGGCGCTACTAATAAAGAGTTACGAACTCCATGTTCCATAACTTCTTTACGTAAAGCAGCCCAGTCCCAACGTCCTGACAATTCTTCGTCTTTCATTCCCCACAAATTGTATTGGAATTCTCCTTTAGAAATTGGAGATCCTTCAAATGTAGAGTACGGCCCTTCTACTTTAGCCAATTCCATAGAAGCGGTAACGGCAGCAAAGTATAAAGTTTCGAAAATTTCGTGATTCAGCTGTTTTGCTTCGTCACTTGTAAAAGGCATTCTTAACATGATAAAAGCATCTGCCAATCCTTGAACTCCCAAACCAATTGGTCTGTGACGTACATTAGAATTTTCTGCTTCTTTTACCGGATAGTAATTTCTGTCAATTACTTTATTTAAATTCAAAGTTACACGTTTGGTAACATCAAATAATTTATCGTGATCAAATTTGCCGTTTTCAACAAACATTGGCAATGAAATAGAAGCTAAGTTACAAACAGCAACTTCATCAGGAGAAGTGTACTCAATAATCTCCGTACATAAATTTGAAGAACGAATGGTTCCTAAATTCTTTTGATTCGATTTACGGTTAGCCGCATCTTTATACAACATGTACGGAAGTCCTGTTTCTACTTGAGACTCCAGGATTTTCTCCCAAATTTCTCTCGCTTTTACTGTTTTTCTTCCTTTTCCTTCTGCTTCATAACTTAAGTACAAAGCATCAAATTCTTCACTGTGTACTTCTGATAATCCAGGGCATTCGTTTGGACACATTAACGTCCATGTTGAATCTTCCTGAACTCTCTTCATGAATAAATCCGGAATCCACATTCCAAGAAATAAATCACGGGTTCTCATTTCTTCTTTACCGTGGTTTTTTCTTAAATCAAGGAAATCAAAAATGTCAGCATGCCAAGGTTCAATGTACATAGCAAAACTTCCTTTACGTTTTCCTCCACCTTGATCCACATAACGAGCCGTCATATCGTATACACGAAGCATTGGAACAATTCCATTAGAAGTTCCGTTAGTTCCGCTGATATAAGAACCTGTTGCTCTAACATTGTGAATCGCTAAACCAATTCCTCCTGCCGATTGCGAAATCTTAGCCGTTTGTTTCAAAGTATCGTAAATACCATCAATACTATCGTCTTTCATTGTCAATAAGAAACAAGAAGACATTTGAGGTTTTGGCGTTCCTGAATTAAACAAAGTTGGTGTAGCGTGCGTAAAGAATTTCTTAGACATCAACTCATAAGTCTCAATCGCAGAAGCAATATCGTCTTTATGAATTCCGATAGAAACACGCATCAACATATGTTGTGGTCGCTCTACAATTTTACCGTTTATTTTTAATAGATAAGAACGCTCTAATGTTTTAAATCCAAAATAATCATAATTAAAATCACGGTTATAAATTATAGTTGAATCCAAAACCTGAGAATTATTCTTAATTACTTCGAAAACATCGTCTGCCAATAAAGGAGCTTCTTTTCCTGTTCTTGGATTAACGTAATGATACATATCCGACATCGTTTCTGAAAACGATTTTGTCGTATTAGAATGTAAATTAGAAACTGCGATTCGAGCTGCTAATTGCGCATAATCGGGATGTGTAATCGTCATAGAAGCAGCTGTTTCAGCAGCAAGATTATCCAATTCCGAAGTAGAAACACCATCATACAATCCTTCAATAACACGCATGGCTACTTTTACAGGATCTACAAGTTCATTCAAACCGTAACACAATTTTTTGATTCTGTCTGTAATTTTATCAAACATTACCGGCTCTTTACGTCCATCTCTTTTTATTACATACATAAGCTTACTTTTTTATTGTTATTGAAAAAATGAAAGACATTGGAATAACGAATTCCAATACTTAAACATTGTGTGTTTTATTATTTTATTTTGAGAATTACAGGATTCTCAATAGTTAGCTGATTCCAATTTGAAAAACAAATTGAAATTGAGTTAAAATAATTGAATCCTCGATTTGGAAAAGGAGTTCAATCTTAAAAATACGTTATAAAAATTTCATCATTTTTAGTGTGTTGGGGTGCCACTAAAATTATTCTTGTTGTTTAAAAATCTGCATCAAAGCTAATTTTCTGAGAATCACTATCTCCGCCTGAACCACTATTCATAACTCCGGCTTTTTGATATTCTGAAACCCTTTTTTCGAAGAAATTGGTTTTACCTTGTAAAGAGATCATGTCCATGAAGTCAAATGGATTTGCAGATCCATACACTCTTTCACAACCTAACTCTACAAGTAGTCTGTCTGCAACAAATTCCAAATATTGTGTCATTAAAGTAGCATTCATACCGATCAAACTTACCGGAAGAGATTCTGTAACAAACTCTCTTTCGATACTTAAGGCATCTACTATAATTTCTTTAATTCTGTCTTTTGGAACTTTGTTTATCAAATGGTGATTATGCAAATGCACTGCAAAATCACAATGTACACCTTCGTCACGAGAGATTAGTTCGTTAGAAAATGTTAAACCTGGCATTAATCCACGTTTTTTCAACCAGAAAATAGAGCAAAAAGCACCTGAGAAAAATATTCCTTCAACGGCTGCAAAAGCAATAAGTCTTTCTGCAAACGAATCCGATTCGATCCATTTCAAAGCCCACTCTGCTTTTTTAGCAATAGCAGGGAAAACTTCTAAGGCATTAAACAACTCCGCTTTTTCTGCTTCGTCTTTTACATAAGTATCAATTAGAAGAGAATAGGTTTCGCTGTGAATGTTTTCCATCATGATTTGAAAACCATAAAAGAATTTAGCTTCAGCATATTGTACTTCGTTTACAAAGTTCTCTGCAAGGTTTTCGTTTACAATTCCGTCAGAAGCAGCAAAAAAGGCTAAAATGTGTTTTACAAAATAACGTTCTTCATCTGACAATTTATTATTCCAGTCATTTAAATCCTGATGTAAATCGATTTCTTCTGCCGTCCAAAAACTAGCTTCCATCTTCTTATACCAATCCCAAATATCGTGGTGTTTGATAGGAAAAATTACGAAACGATTTTTATTTTCTTGCAATATTGGCTCGACTTGTGACATGGCTTTTATGTTTAATTTCTGCACTCTTTTTTTACTTATTCAGTAGAGTACAAAGATTGTCATTTGTAGCCAAAAATAAAAGCCAAACTTATTCACAATCGGGCGTAGTTTTTAACAACAGTCAAAAAGTAGGATATTTTTCATACAAGTGTTAAAATATTGTAAATGAGTATTTTAAAACCCATATCAAGACCCCGCACGCCCATAAAACATAGACTTTTTATTTAAAAAAACAAGGAAATTAGGATTGTTTTTTAAACTTTTTTCAATCGTTACTTTTGCTTTTTTCGATCCATTTAGAAGCATTTCTCAGCAATAGTAAAGGCTGCCGAATTTTTATGAATTTTTAAGCTCTTGTGCTACTTTTTCAAGTTCCATATACCAGTCTTCTCCAAAGCGACGAATCAAGGCTTCTTTGACAAATTTATAAACCGGAACTTCTAACTCTTTACCCAAAGAACAAGCATCGTCGCAAATTTCCCATTTATCATAATTAACTGCTGCAAACTCTGTAAAATCTTTTACACGAATTGGATATAAATGGCAAGAAACCGGTTTTTTCCAATCTACGATTCCTTGATTATACGCTTGTTCGATTCCGCAAAGAGCGGTTTTTCCGTCAAAAATAACATACGCACAATCTTTATTGTCGATTAACGGTGTTTCAAGATCACCATCAGTTCCTTTTACCCAGGTTCCCTGCGCTTCAATGGCTGCAATCCCTTCTTTTCTCAAAAAAGGTTTTACTTTATCGTAAATATCTTCTAAGATTTTTGTCTCCGCTTCACTTAAAGGTGCCCCCGCATCTCCATCGACACAACACGCCCCTTTGCAAGCTGACAAGTTGCACACAAATTCTTTTTCAAGAATATCTTCTGAAATAATGGTTTTTCCTAATTGAAACATGATACTAAAAATACTGAATTTATAAAGTGCAAAGATAGTCAAACTATCTTGATGTCTGTGCGATAAATCCAAAGCAAAAATAATCCCTGCATTTCACCTACAAATCAACAAAACAAATCGTGAAATGTTATAAATATCACTTTTTTAATCTAAAAAACATGTTTTTATAACAAAAATGCAGGATTAGATTTTAAACAATAAAAGCCCTAACTTTATTATTTACATTTGCACCACATTTAACCTCTAAACAAATAAGGTATGTTAGAAATTGATTTTAAGGAAATTATCACTGTTGGAATGGTACTTTTTGCAGTAATTGATATCGTGGGATCTATTCCGATCATTGTAAATTTAAGAGCAAAGGTTGGCCACATCGAATCTGAAAAAGCTTCTCTTGTTGCCGGAATCATCATGATTGTTTTTCTTTTCGTCGGAGAAGGCTTCCTTAACATTATAGGTATTGATGTGCATTCTTTTGCCGTTGCAGGTTCGTTTGTCTTATTCTTTCTTGCCTTAGAGATGATTTTAGGAATCCGTATTTATCGTGACGAAGAACCGGGATCAGCTTCTATTGTTCCTTTGGCTTTTCCACTGATTGCAGGAGCCGGAACGATGACGACTTTACTTTCTTTACGCTCACAATTTCACACCATCAACATTATTATAGCCATTGTACTGAATATCATCTTAGTATATATTGTTTTGAAATCATCTAAAAAAATCGAAACTTTATTAGGAGAAAATGGACTTGGAGTGGTTCGCAAGACATTTGGAGTGATCCTTTTAGCTATTGCTGTTAAATTATTCGCTGCTAATGTTAAAGGTTTGTTCGTCTAACAGATATTTTTATAAATTTACCCCATAAAATTTAAAACAAGTGGTTTTACAGCATGTATTGCAGTAAAATTTCATTTTGTTATTTTAGACAAACAAACAGCCATATGAAAATTTTCACTTCAATCTTAGTGCTTTTAGCATTAGCTTTAATTGTTTTTAATATTACGTTATTGGACTTTAAGAATCCTTTTCAAGGAGACAGTGCGGTAGCTTTTATTGGAATCGCAGCTTCATTTTGCGCCGTTTTGATTCTTTTGATTTTTAGAATTTCCAAAAAAATCGAAGAAAAAACAAATGGCAGATAATAATATGTTTGACACTTTAATTATCGGCGGAGGCGTTTCAGGTATTTCTTGCGCTCTCGTTTTAGGATCAGCTAAAAACAAAGCTTTTGTTACCGATAAAAAAATAGGGATTTTCACACATCAAAAAAATTCTTCTTTACAGGAGGCTATCTTCTATAATGCTTACGGTATATCTCCCGGTAAACTAGGCTCAGAATTACTTTTTGAAAGTACACAGGATTTAGCTCAAAGCTACCCACACATTACACAGATTCCAAACGAAAAAGTAATCAAAGTTGAAGGAGCTTATCCTGAATTTACGGTTACAACAAATAAAAGCACGTACCAAACCAAAAGCATTGTTATTGGAATTGGTTCTGCCAATACTTTTGACATTGAAGGTTTACTACAGTACATTGAACCTCACAAAAAAGCACTTCCCGAAAAACAACGCATTCAGCTTAAAAATGACGATCATAAAGTAACAGATGGTATTTATGTGATCGGAACTTTAGCAGGCTGGAGAAGTCAATTGGCAATAGCAGCCGGAAGTGGCGCCGCCGTTGCTACAGATATTCTTACTTTATGGAATAATGGTGTGCAGACTCATGCACATGATAGTATTCGATAGAGATACAACTTTCTTATGCTTAACCGCAAGGGTCGCGGTGATTTACGCAAGGTTCGCAAAGGTTTTTTATGCACGCTGATTCTACAGATTTAGCAGATTTACTTGTTTCAGAATAATCGAAACGCTGCCTTTTTTGCTTTCTTCTCTTAAAAAAATAATCCGCTAAATCTGCAAAATCTGCGAGAGAAAGCTAATCACAAGTTTTTAAGATTTATTTCCCTAAGGATAAAGCACTACAAAAATTTCTATTCAGAACTTACTTTAGTTCTGTACAGCTACCGGCAATTACTTTTAAACCTTCTTCGAATTGTTTCCAAACACGAATGTATCGAAAAACACCATCGAAAGGCTGATTATCGTAGGCTCCTTTAAGCAAAACGGAAACACTGACAACAGCTGTATCTTCAATAACATTAATCAGTTGATCTGATGCTTCAATAACCTCAATTTTCATTAAACCGGAACGATACGAATTCAAGTCAAACTCTTTAGTGATCGTTTGTCCGCCAGGTAAATTAAAAAGCAAGTCATCATGCAACATTCTTTCTAAGGCAGACACATCTGCATTTTTAACCGCCAATAAAAGTTCAATCTCTGCATTTACAACATTGCTATCTTCCATAAAAAAAGAGTTTAAGTTACTTTTTTGAGTTCAAAACTGCTTTGACCATGGCATCGTCTTTTAGAATCACATTATAATAATACAATTCGCCGTACAATTGACGGGCAAATTCCGCCGTGATATAACGATTTACCAATGCCTTGGTTTTATCTAATTTCAGATCCAAACCTGTGGCCAGAATGTAATTTTTAAACTTTTTAAAATACACATCTGAGTCTTTCATTTTTACCAAAAACTCATTAAAATGAAGTCCTGCAAAAGTGTTTCTGTTTTTATCGAGTTCCTCAAAAACAAAATGCCCTACGATTCCGGTTTGAAGCAGATAAGCTACGTTTTCATTTCCATGCTCTGCTTCCATCGGTACAAAAACATCCGGAACGATTCCGCCGCCGCCATAGACGATTTTTCCTTTTGGCGTTTTAAATTTTAAGGTATCGGCTATTTTTATGCTGTCTTTCGCATAAAGTTCACCTGATTTAATACGATCTTCGGACTCTTTGTAATACTCTTCATTTCCTTTTTTATAAGGCTTCTGAATCGATCTTCCGGTTGGTGTATAGTATCTCGCAACCGTCAACCTTACGGCTGATCCGTCGTTGAAATCCATTTCGCGTTGCACCAATCCTTTTCCGAAAGAACGACGACCTACGATAGTTCCACGATCATTGTCCTGAAGTGCTCCGGCCAGAATTTCACTTGCTGACGCACTGTTTTCATTAATCAGAACGTATACTTTACCATTTTCAAAACTTCCTCCTTTATTGGCGAATGTTTTTTCGGTAGATCCATTTTTGCTTTTGGTAAAAACAATCAGTTGTTTGTCTTTTAAAAACTCATCACCAATAGCCACGGCTTCTTCCATATAACCGCCTCCATTATCACGAAGATCAATTATCAGGGATTGGATTCCTTTTTGCTGTAAACGGGTTAAACCTGTTTTGAATTCTTTATAGGTTGTTTCCGCAAAACGGTTAATTTTTATATAACCCGTACTTTTATCAAGCAATATAGAGGCATCGACACTTTTTATTGGAATGATATCTCTTTTAATTTTAAACTTAAGTTTCTTTTGCTCCGATTTTCTAAAAACGGTCAATTCAATTTCAGAACCTTTTATTCCTTTTAGTTTTGAAAACAAACTATCAGAAGGTAGTCTTCTGCCAAATAATTTCGTTTTACCGGCAAATAAAATCCGGTCGCCCGATTTTAATCCGGCTTTTGCTGAAGGTCCGTTCTCAACAGGTCTAATGATCGCAACGGAATCTTTGTACATATAAAAGTTAATTCCGATACCCACAAAATCACCTTTCATGCTTTCAGCCACTTCTGCTTGTTCTGTTGGTGGAATGTAAACGGAATGCGGGTCTAATTTTGAAAGGATATTATCGACCGTCAAGTTTACGATCGAGTCGGTATTCACACTGTCAACATACTCATTATTGATAAAATCAATAAGTTTGTTGAGTTTTGTTTTGGAGTAATTTCTAGCCAACAGCTGATCCTCTACGGGAGCATTCATCAGGCTTCCTAGAACTATGCCAAGAGCAAAAACAGCTCCTACAACAATGGGTAAGTATTTTGAATTAAATTTCATCTATTCTTCTAAAACGGGAATATGTAATACTTCTACACCTGCTTTTATTAAAAACTGAATTCCGGAATCGTCGCGGTAACCATTCTGATAAACCACTCTTTTGATCCCCGACTGATGGATTAATTTACTGCATTCTTTACAAGGAGACAACGTGATATACAAAGTTGCTCCTTCGCAAGATTGCGTTGATCTGGCTACTTTCAGAATGGCATTGGCCTCAGCGTGCAAAACATCCCAGCGCGTCAAACCTTCTTCATCTTCGCAGCAATTCTCAAATCCCGATGGTGTTCCGTTGTAACCATCAGAAATAATCATCCGGTCTTTTACGATAATAGCTCCTACCTGCTTGCGCTTACAATAAGAGAGCAAACTCCATTCTTTGGCAATTCGCAAATACGCTTTATCGTATTTATTTATTTTTTTTAATTCCATTTATTTTATCTGTTCCAAATAGGGCTTTCAATAATCATGGGAATGACAACTCCCACAATAAAAGCCGACATTACCAGTGCCCAATCGCGTTTTGAAAAACGAAAAACAGTCTGCACTATATAAGATAGTATCAAAACCACAAAAACGACAACTAACTGTGCTACTTCAATTCCTAAAGCAAACTCTCCCAAAGGTAGTAATTTTGAAGTTGCCGAACCACCTAATATCGTCTTGAAATAATTCGAAAATCCAAGTCCGTGTATAATTCCAAAAAACAAGGTCACAAAAAACAATAAATTCACACCATCATTCTTAGATGTCTTTCCTGCCGTGAACAAATGATACAAAGCGGTTATTAAAATCGTAATCGGAATCAAAAATTCAACAAGATCTACTTTTACCGTAATAATGCCAAAAACAGAAAGCACTAAAGCCACTGTATGACCAATTGTAAAAACAGAAACTAAAAGCAAAATACGTTTCCAATCCTTGAAGGCATAAGGAACTGTTAATGCGATTAAAAAAAGAACGTGATCATAGGCGTGTATATCTAAAACATGCTTTAATCCTATTTGAAAATAAATCCAAAACTGTGACATAAAAATTCTACTATTATTGATTAAGGGTCTGTAAACTTACGATTAATTTTGAAAACTAAAAGAGCGGCCGTAGTAAAACAACTTAGAAAAATTATGCTTAATTTTATGAGAAATTTAAAATTGTTAAATTAAAATAAGATTTATCTTTGTTTTATAAAAAACCGATTAATTATGCCATTTTCAGAATTATTTGATAACGAATTCAAACAAAGAAACAGAGGCCATTTCTCTGCAATTGTTCGTGTAGCTTTTGCTGACGGAAAAATTAATGACGAAGAGCAAGCCTTTTTGGACAAACTAGCTTCAAGATTAGAAATCTCAGAAGAAGAATACAAGGAAATCCTTAGTGAGCCTTGGAAACATCCAATAAACCCTCCTTACTTACACATACAACGTATAGAGCGTTTGTATGACTTAGCACGTATGGTACATATCGACCACCATTTGGGAGATCAACAAGAAATTATGTTAAGACGTATGGGGTTAGCTTTAGGTTTTACTCCGGGTAATGTAGATTATATTGTTTCTAAAGCACTAAGCCTGGTAGATAAAAAAGTAGATTTAGATACTTTTTCATTCGAAATGGAGAATATGAACAAATAGAAAGTTTGCAGTATACAGTCGCAGTAATCAGTTACTGAGACTGGATACTGAAACAAAAAAACATAACCCGACAGGTTTCAAAAACCTGTCGGGTTTGTTTTTTTTATTATTGAGCTTCGGCCATAAATGCTTCAGCTTTCTCAACCATATTATAACTTCCGCAGAAGAACGGTACTCTTTGATGCAATTCAGTTGGTTGGATTTCCATGATTCTTCCAAAACCATCTGTTGCTTTTCCGCCTGCTTGCTCTGCAATAAAGGCCATTGGATTACATTCATACAGCAAACGCAATTTCCCTTTTGGTGCTTTTGAGCTTGTTGGATACAAATAAATTCCGCCTTTAATCATATTTCTATGAAAATCAGAAACTAGACTTCCAATATATCTTGAAGTATATGGTCTGTCTTCTTCTTCTCTCTGACAATATTTTATGTAGTTTTTTACTCCTTGTGGAAAATGCACATAATTCCCTTCGTTTACCGAATAAATATGCCCGTCAACCGGAAATTTCATATTAGGATGTGAAAGATAAAACGTTCCGATAGCCGGATTTAAAGTAAAACCATTTACACCATGACCTGTCGTATACACCAACATTGTCGATGTTCCGTAAATGACATAACCTGCCGCAACCTGATTAACTCCCGGCTGTAAAAAGTCCTCGCTCGTAACCGGAGTTCCAATTGGTGTAACTCTTCTGAAAACCGAAAAGATAGTTCCTACAGAAACATTCACATCGATATTTGAAGATCCATCTAAAGGATCCATTAAAACCACATACTTATTATTATGGGCGTTATCACTACCCTGAACAGTAATAAAATCATCGTTTTCTTCAGAAGCAATACCACAGACAATCTCACGGTTAATTAACGTCTGGATAAATACTTCGTTTGCATAAACATCTAATTTCTGCTGATCTTCTCCCTGAACATTTTGCTCGCCGGCAGCGCCAACGATGTCCACTAATCCTGCTTTGTTTACTTTATAGTTCACGACTTTCGCCGCCAAACGTATAGAGTTGATAATCCGGGATAACTCCCCTGACGAGTATTGAAATGCTTTTTGATTCTCAATAATAAACTCTCCCAGTGTTTTATTGCGTTCTTCCATTACTAAATCGTTGTAGTTTTATTTTTAAGTCACAAATATCGTTTTTTTTGTGAGAATGATTTAAAAATTATTTTGTTAGTTTGCTACTATTGTATATTTGCTAAACAAAAGCAAAAAGCAACCGATAAAAACATAATATTTTAGCTAATAATCGCTTAATAATAAGAATATATGAATATTAGAAAAGGGAATCCTGAAGACATGAAATCGGTTTTAGGACTAATACAGGAGTTGGCTGTATTCGAAAAAGAACCTGAAGCGGTCACCATAACGGAAGATGATTTAATACGTGATGGTTTTGGCACAAATCCTTTGTTCCATGTTTTTGTCGCAGAGGTCGAAAACGAGATTGTTGGAATTGCATTGTATTATTATCGTTACTCTACGTGGAAAGGTAAAACTATCCATCTGGAAGATCTGATTGTAAAGGACAAAATGCGCGGATCCGGTTTGGGATTTGCCCTTTATTCTGAAATTATGAGACAGGGAAAAAGAGATCAGGTAAGAAGAGTGGAATGGAATGTGCTGGATTGGAATACACCGGCGGTTAAATTCTACGAAAATTCAGGAGCAAAAATCCTTGACGGATGGCAGGTTGTTCAAATGGACGAAGCCGGAATTAATTCGTTTTTAGAAAAATTATAAAAATAAAAATTATTAAATACCGTAGAGGCGCACGGCAGTGCATCTCCACAATACAAAATTAATATAATGAGAGTATTTAAATTTGGTGGAGCATCGGTAAAAGATGCGGAAGGAATAAAAAACGTATACGACGTTTTACAAAAAGTAGGCTATGAAGATGTGATTTTAATAGTTTCGGCTATGGGAAAAACCACAAATGCGCTCGAGGTAGTGATCAAGAATTATTTTGATAAATCTCAGGAGTTAAATTCATCTGTTCAGGAAATAAAGAAATACCACAATCAGATTTTATTAGATTTATTTGAAGATGAAAAAAATGCCGTTTTTACAGCTGTAAAAGAGCATTTTTCTGAGTTAGAATTTTTCTTAACACATAACAAATCACCTAACTATAATTTTGTTTACGATCAGATTGTAAGTTTTGGTGAACTGATTTCAACGACGATTCTGAGTCATTTCATGAATTTCATGGGCATCAAAACACAATGGCTTGATGTTCGTAATTTCATCAAAACCAATGCAAACTACAGAGATGCAGAAGTAGATTGGGAAGTTACACAACAAAACATCAGCAAAAATGTTCCGAGAAAAACATTAAACATCACTCAGGGATTTTTGGGTGCTGATGAAAATAACTTCACTACCACTTTAGGGCGTGAAGGTTCTGATTATACTGCCGGAATTTTTGCTTATTGCTTAAATGCTGAAAGTGTAACAATCTGGAAAGATGTTCCGGGAGTTATGAATGCCGATCCGCGTTATTTTGAAAATGCGAGTTTGTTAAACCAGATTTCGTATCGTGAAGCTATCGAATTGGCTTTTTACGGAGCAACGGTTATTCACCCGAAAACGCTGCAACCTTTACAGAAAAAAGAAATTCCGTTATACGTAAAATCGTTTATTAACCCCTTATTAAAAGGAACCTGTGTTTCTAAGGGCGTAGATTTAGAGCCACAATATCCTTGTTTTATCGTAAAAAGAGATCAACTTTTAATTTCGCTTTCTTCGATCGATTTCTCTTTTATTATGGAGGAAAATATCAGTGAAATTTTTGCTTTGTTTCATGAGTTTAAAATCAAAGTGAACTTAATTCAAAATTCAGCGATTAGTTTCTCGGTTTGCGTGGAAGATAAATTTGGGAATTTTAATGAATTGAATACGATACTGTCGAAAAAATTCAAAGTAGATTTTAGCGAAAATGTGACTTTATATACAATCCGTCACTTTACGGAACAAGCTGCGCAAACAGTTGAAGAAAACAAAGAAGTCTTACTGAAGCAGGTAAGCCGTGAAACGATGCAAATCGTTACTAAAGAATCTAATTAGTTTTTTTAGGTTAAAAAATAATTTGCGAAAGAGAAGCCGTCTCAATACTAATTAGTGTTAAGACGGCTTCTTTTTTGTTCTTTTTAAAAAGGCTCAAAATTAAGCTCTTTTTAAAGGGCTGTGATAATAAACTCACTTCGTCTGTTTTGTTGGTGCTCCTCTTCTGTACAAGGAACGCCATCAGCACATTTGTTTACCAATTGTGTTTCTCCATAACCTTTACTTGTTAATCTGTCCGGATTTATTCCATTTTTTACAAGCCATTGCAGAGTAGATTTAGCTCTGTTGTCAGACAAAACCTCATTGTATTTAAAATTGGCGCGACTATCGGTATGAGAACGAATATCAATTTTCATTGTTGGATAATCATTTAATGTAGCCAGTATTTTTTCTAAATCCAAAGCAGCTTCAGGACGAATGTTATATTTGTCCAGGTCAAAATAGATCATTTTTATACCAAAACATTTTCCTAAATCATCTCCCACTGTTACATTACGGATAGACTTTTCAAGAGCAATAGATAAGGCTGTTTTTCCGGTTGTTTTTCCGGTTATTTTTTCAATTGTAATGCTCACTTCTCTGGTGGTATAGTCGGTTTTTTCGACTCTTACATTATAGGTTATACCACATTCGACAGGAAAACTATAAGATCCGGTAGCGTCCGCAATTGTCGTAGCTTTTATCTCCATCTGATTGTTAAACAAAGTTACTTTTGCTCCGGGTAAAATGGCTCCTGTTTCAGCATCAGTAATGAGTCCGCTTAGTTCTTGGATACATTTTAGCCTTTTGGTCTCCAAAAATTTATATATATCATCAGAGCCTTGTCCGCCCTCCTTATTGGAGCTAAAATACCCTTTTCTCGAAACAGGATCAATGATGTAGGCAAAGTCATCTTTTGGAGAATTAACATCATTTCCGAGGTTTTGAATATTACGGACCGTTCCGTCCTTTGTAATTTCACCGACAAAAACATCCAGACCACCAAGTCCGGGATGTCCGTCAGAGGCAAAATAGATTTCATTCTCGGCTGTTACATACGGGAAGGTTTCTTTACCCTCGGTATTGATACTGTTACCTAAGTTTTCGGGCGTTCCGAAATCACCGTTACTGTTTATAGCTACTTTGAAAATATCAGACTGTCCCAATGTTCCGGGCATATCAGAAGCAAAGTATAATGTTTTCTCGTCCGGACTCAGAGCAGGATGAGCAGTACTGTAATTGTCACTATCAAAAGATAATGGTGTTACATTGGCCCATTTACCATTTTCAAGAGTCGCTTTGTATATTTTTATTAAAGTAGTTTTATTGGCATCTCTTCCTTTTTTCCCTGTTAGATAACTGTTTCTTGTGAAATAAATCGTTTTGCCATCTTTAGTAAAGACCGGTGAAGATTCATGAAATTTTGTGTTTAACGTATTTTTTATCTTTGATACTTTAACAGAATCCACATCGGCCATGTAGATGTTGGTGAAATAATCATTTGTCCATTTGTGTTTGCGTTGCGAAAAATTTCCGGTGTCTCTAGCCGAAGCAAAATAGACTTTATTGTTGTGTACAAAAGTTCCATAATCGGAATACTTTGAATTAATACCTGCATTTTCAATGGTATAACGACCGGAATTTTCTTTAATCCGATCGAGATAGTTTAAATTTTCTAGATAAAGTTTACCTCTGCTGTCATTTTTGAATTTTGTATCAAATTCATCCAAAATTCTATTTGCTTTATCCAGCTGCCCGGTTGACTTTAAAGATTGAGCATATCTGTAATAATACTCCGATTCTACATTGGTATTCATGGCAAATAATTCGCCGTACCATTTTGCCGCACCTTCAAATTCAGAGTTAAAATAATAGGAGTTACCTAGTTTTTTAAACATCTCTTCAGACTTGTATCCTTTTTTGGCCACACGTTCATGAGTCTTTATGGCATCGTAGGCATAATGATCGTATTTTTTATCGCCGGAATTTACTTCCGACTGCTGAGAATAACTGTCAAATGAAAAAACAATAATAACTGTCAGACAAAGTAGGATATAATTTTTCATGATTATCATTTTTAGAAGAAACGAGGAGTTATCATTTTACCTTTATTGGAGAAGAATTCGTATCGTAAGAATATTTCATGCGATCCTGAATTGTAGTTGTTTAACCTCGTAGTTTCACGATCGTAACCATATCCAATATACAAACCATCTGTGACTTGAAATCCGGCCATCGCACTCAGTGAAGCGTTCCATCTGTACGCTAAACCGGCAACAAATTTATCGTTGAACATAAAGTTGGCAGAAACATCTACTTGTAAAGGAACACCTTGTATCATTTTAACCAGTGCAGCCGGTTTAAATTTGATGTATTGATAATCATCTAAATTAAAAACGTAACCGGTCATGAAATAATAATTGATTTTATCTTTGTAGATCACAATATCATTGTCATCATAACGATTGGTTTCAATAAAGTTTGGTACCGATAGTCCAACATAAGCTTTATCAGAATGCCAGTAAACCCCGGCTCCGATATTTGGATTGAATTTATTGCTGAAATCTTGAAATTGCGGATCTCCCTGATCGGCTAGGTTCAATTTATTGATATCTAAATTGAATAAATTCGCAGATCCCTTGATCCCAAACGAAATTTTAGATTCGGCAGAGACCTGAACACTATACGAGAGATCTGCAGAAAGCGTGTTTTCATTGGTCGGTCCGATTTTGTCGCTAACCAATGAAACTCCAACTCCCACATGACTATTGTTTATAGGTGTGTTAACCGAAAGAGTACCCGTCTCAGGTGCGCCGTCAAGTCCCACCCATTGTGTACGATATAAACCAAAAACACTTAATACTCCTCGGGATCCAGCATAAGCCGGATTGATGTTTATGGTGTTATACATGTATTGCGTATACTGTGCATCTTGTTGTGCATGACTGGCAATTGCAGTAAACAGTATGACGAATAAAATTAATTTTCTTCTCATAGTAGTTATTTATTATACCAATTGTTTTTATCAATGTTTGTGATTCGATCTCTTTTTTTCTATTTGTTCTTATTTCTTGTCTCTAAGCGCTCTGATTCGGCTTATGCGGTTTCACTACAAGTCGAACCTTTTTTATTACTGTTATCCTCCTTTAAATCTCTAATTGTTTGCTCCAATTCTAAGATTTGCGTTTCATATTTCTTTATTATTTTTTGATAAACACTGAGTAAAGCATTTTGGGTCATTTCATCGTGTCCGGTTTCCACGCTCTTTATTTCTTCTTCCCTTCTAAATAACGCTTCTGGTTTTGGTTTTATCTCAAAGATTTTACATATGTTATCAATATGACCTGCCCACGATTGACTTTGACCATTTTCCATGCGAGCATATGCCGACTGCGAAATAAATAATTGATCAGACATCCGCTCTTGTGTCCATCCTATATTCTTTCTGAGAATCTTTAATTTATAACCTACAAATAAGTTCATTGTCTATAAAAAAATAAAATCTTACCAAGTTGTTCCTTTATTTACGTTCAAACCTAAACTAAGATTATTCTTTACCATACAATTATTTTACAGATCAACACATCTACTTTATTTCTGTTAATGAATAAAAACTGACCGTACAAAAAAACAGTCAGAAATAACTATCTGCAATAGATACATTATTGTGCCCTTTCCATAGTGAGTAAAATAGAAAAGCGAATCCTCTTTAAAAAAATACTTAAAGGCGCTCCTTTGAAAAAGATTAAGTCACAAAATCAAAACAACCCAGCCAATTCCACTAAATCACAGTGGCATAAAAGCGCCCTGATTTCCCAATTATAAATACTACTTTTGACTTTTTAGAGTTAAAGTATTTATGTTGAAAAAATTACTGTTTTTTGCGGTGTTTCTTTGGTATTCCGGACTACAGGCCCAGAATACAGAATCAGCATACCAAACCAAAAAAGTAATTGTAACGCGGGATACCATTCACCTCGAAAAATTCAGCATCAATTCCAGTTTTTTTGAGCTTTTAAATACTAAAAAAGAACCTATTGATTCTACTTTCTATAAAATTGACTTCCAAAAGGGAACTTTACTTCTCAACGAAAAATTCACCTCAGCATCCGATACTTTAATTGTAAACTATTTAAAATACCCTGATTTTTTAACCAAAGAATATGGGCTTTATAACGAAAGTCAGGTGGTTAGCAATGATATTGGTTCCGAAAAACTCTACAAACTGGAGAATACCAATTCAAAAAAAGCCACTCCGTTTGATGGTTTAAATACTTCCGGGAGCATTACTCGCGGTGTGACCATTGGCAATAACCAGAATGCCGTTTTAAATTCAAATTTAGATCTTCAGATTACCGGAAAAATATCCGACAAAGTCAGTTTAAGAGCTTCACTTCAGGACAGTAATATTCCGTTACAGGATGGTGGTTATTCTCAAAAACTGGATCAGTTTGATAATATTTTCATGGAACTTTTCAGCGATGACTGGAACATTCGTGCGGGTGATGTCTTTTTAGAAAACAGAAAAACGCAATTTTTGAATTTTAACAAAAAAGTACAAGGACTCTCAACAAGTTTTAATTTTGATACCGAAAAAAGCAAAACCAATATTTTTGCCTCGGTTGCTTTTGTAAAAGGACAATACGCCAAAAGCACTTTTACCGGTCAGGAAGGCAATCAGGGTCCTTATAAATTAAAAGGTCAGAATGGCGAGCTTTATGTTCTAGTTATTTCAGGTTCTGAGCGTGTTTATGTCAATGGTATACTGCTCAAACGTGGTGAAAACAATGACTATGTGATTGATTATAATGCCGGCGAAATTGTTTTCACTTCACTCTTCCCTATTACTTCAGAAATGCGAATCACTATAGAATACCAATATTCAGATCGTAATTACAACCGACTGGTAACCTATGCCGGTGCAACGCATGAAAACAAAAGCTGGAGTTTTGGTGGTTATTTGTATTCCGAGAATGACTTAAAAAATCAGCCTTTACAACAAAACCTTTCTACAGAACAGGTTCAGATTTTAAGCCAGGCCGGAGATGATCCGAATTTAATGACCGCGCCATCGGCTTATGAAGACAAATATGCGGACAATAAAATTTTATACAAAAAAACAACTCTTAACGGTATTGAAATTTACGAGTATTCCAACATTCCTACTGATGTTTTATACAATGTAAAATTTAGTCTGGTTGGAAATAATCTGGGAAATTACATCATACAAAACAACAATTCGGTAGAACGCATCTACAAATACGTAGATCCGATAAACGGAATTTTACAAGGAAATTACGACCCAATCGTAAAACTGGTAGCTCCTATGAAAATTCAGGTGGCCACTTTCTTAGGGAAATACAATCCAAATGAAAAGACACTGGTTGATTTTGAAATCGCCATGAGCAATAACGATAAAAATTTATTCTCTCAAATTGATGACTCCGATAACACAGGAATTGCCCTAAAGACCACTATTAAAAAACGTCTTTTTTCCAGAGAATGGACCTTGGATGCTTTTGCCAATTATCAATTTGTGCAAGACGATTTCAGATCTGTAGAACGTTTGTATACGATTGAATTTAATCGGGATTGGAATTTAAACACAAACCTTTATGGCAATCAGAGTTTATTGGTAACAGGATTAAATTTTGATTTATTCGCCAAGAAAAAAACTGCCAATACTGCTTTTATTACCTATCAGTTTGAGAAATTAGATTTCACAGCAAGCTATTCCGGATCACGACATACGGTAAATGTTTTCTCTAAATTAAATAAATGGACAATTGAAAATCAGGGTAGTTTCCTGAATTCTGATGCTACTACTTCGACTTCTAAATTTATTCGAAATCTAACTAAAACCAAGTATCATTTTGGTAAAAACTGGGTTGGTGGAAGCATTCAAATAGAAGACAACCAACAAAAAGACAAAATTACCAATCAGTTTTCGGCCTTGAGTCAGCGGTTTTCAGAGTACGGTGTTTTTGTTGGCCGTGGCGACAGTACCAAAGTTTTTGTAGAACTGGGTTATTTGCAACGTCGCAATGACAGTTTGCAAAATGGTTTGTTACAACACGTAAACGATTCGAAAATGTATGTTTTGAAATCAAAATTAATTCAAAACAAAAAAACAGATCTGGCGGTTTATGCCAGTTACCGAACACTGGCCTTTACGGATCCTTCCCGAAAGAATGAACCTTCGTTAAATTCCAGAGTACTTTATAACGATCGTTTTTTTAATCAGCTCTTGCAAATCGGAACGGTTTACGAGACCAGTTCGGGAACTATTGCACAACAGGAATTTACTTATATTGAAGTTCCAACGGGACAAGGAGTTTATACCTGGAATGATTATAATGGTAACGGCATACAGGAATTAGAAGAGTTTGAAGTTGCTCTTTTTCCGGATCAGGCAAAGTTTATACGTCTCTTTTTACCCAACCAAGTTTACATCAAAACCAACCAGAATAAATTCTCGCAATCGGTGACTTTGAATCCGTTGCAATGGCAAAACGAAACCGGTTTCAAAAAATTGGCCTCCTATTTTTACAACCAGACTTCGTTTATTATGGATCGAAAAGTAAAAAATAACGGCGGTCGTTTTGAACTCAATCCGTTTAATTCTTCGGATGAAAATTTACTGGGCCTCAATTCAAGTTTTAGAAACAGTCTTTTTTACAACCGTGGCAAGCAAAAACATTCGGTAACCTATTCGTACCTCATTAATAAAGGAAAAAACCTGCTTTCGATTGGCTCGCAGGATGTCCGAAACAAATCGCATCAACTGCAATACACGCATCTGTATCAAAAAAGCTGGTTGTTTAATTTCTTTACCAAAACAATTAAAACCACCTTAGTTTCTGAAGATTTTACCGAAAAGAATTATAATTTGGAAGGCTATCAGATTGCCCCGAAAATCAGCTATTTGTTTTCTAAAAACACTAGTTTGGATTTCTTTTACGAATTACAAAATAAAAAAAATCAGATTGGAAACTTCGAGACTTTAGCACAAAACCGACTGGGAACCTCTTTTTCTTATGCGGGAGACAAAAAAGTAACGGTAAACGGAGAGTTTTCTTTTTATGAAAATAAATTTACCGGAAACGAATTCTCTTCAGTAGGATTCCAGATGTTAGAGGGACTGCAGGCCGGGCAAAATTTAGTCTGGAAACTCCTTTTACAGAAGAATCTAACGCAGTTTTTAGATGTCAATTTAAATTATCAGGGGAGAAAAAGTGAGACGGGTTCCACTATTCATACGGGCAACGTGCAGCTACGTGCTTATTTTTAACGTGTTGCGAAAAACCTGTCAATAAATTGTTTAACTTTAATTGAATTTTAAACGATACTCTTATGAAAAAATTATTATTACTTTGTCTTATAGTAGTTTTATCTACTAATTTCTACGCTCAGGACGTCACGAAAACAGCGAAAAAAACCGAGGCTTCGGCAAAGAAAACCAAAGCAAGCGCTGACAAAACGAAGGCCGATGCTAAAAAAACTACTGATAAAGCCACAAAAACAAAAGAAAAAGCAGACAAAACAGCTGCTGACGCTACAAAAACAAAGGCAGACAAAACAAAAGCAAGTGCCGATAAAGTAAATGCCAGCGCCAAAGAAACTAAAGACAAAACCGCTGTAAAAACTAAAGCAAGTGCAGACAAAACTAAAGCAAGTGCTGATAAAGTAAACGCGAGTTCAAAAGCAACACTAGATAAAGCTACAAAAACCACAACGGCTGCCTCAAAAACGACTACTAAAAAAGTCAAAGAGACTAATGAAAAAGCACCAAAAGTGGCCGATAAAGTTACCGGAGAGTACAACGGAAAAAAAGTATATACAGGACCTAAAGGCGGTAGATACTATATCAACTCTAACGGAAACAAAACTTATATTCAGGATTAAATCATTTTTTTACTACGATACAAAGAAAGAACTGCTCAAACAGTTCTTTTTTTTGTTTAAAAAACAAATCTACTGTTAACATACGAGTAACTTTGTCTGCAAATCATGTCATTCCCACTTCTCTTTAAAGTAATTTTGCGGCCTTGACAGCTGTATAGAGTTAATAATTTAGTAATATGTACGAAATAACACAAAAAACATATTTCTTTATCTTCGTCTTAAAAAGCGCTACATTATGAGCATTGACTATTCTGCGAACAAAACTATTTTAGTAGCTCCGTTAAATTGGGGCTTAGGACATGCAACAAGATGTATTCCTATCATAAAAGCGCTTCAGGAAAACAATTACATCCCAATAATCGCTTCTGACGGAATTGCATTGGCTTTACTGCGAAAAGAATTTCCATACATAGAAACACTTGAGTTGCCTTCTTATCATATAGAATATGCCAAAAACGGCAAAAACTTCAAATGGAAACTAATTAAAAACTTACCTAAAATGATTACAGCCATTTTAGATGAGAAAAAAATGGTGAAGGGACTAATAAAAAAACACGGAATTGACGGTATTATATCCGATAACCGATTGGGCGTTTTCAGCAAAAAGATTCCATCGGTTTTTATGACACATCAGCTCAATGTGATGACGGGGAATACCACCTGGTTTACCAGTAAATGCCATCAACACATTATAAAAAAATACGCTGAATGTTGGGTTCCTGATACTAATGAAGTCGTAAACTTAACCGGTACTTTAGGACACCTCGAAACCAATGAGCTGAATTTAAAGTATATTGGTCCATTAAGCCGAATGCGTAAAAAGGAAACGCCTAAACTTTATGATCTGATGGTTATACTGTCGGGACCTGAACCTCAACGTACTTATTTGGACGAAAAACTACAAGAAGAGGTTAAAAATTATAAAGGCAAAGTTGTTTTTGTAAAAGGAGTAGTAGAGAAAACACAAACCAAACAAGAAATTGGAAATGTTACCTACTACAATTTCATGAATTCAAAACAATTGGAACAGACCTTTAACGAAAGCGATTTGGTTTTATGTCGTTCGGGATACACCACTGTTATGGATTTGGCGAAACTGGGTAAAAAAGCCTTTTTTATTCCAACCCCGGGACAGTATGAGCAGGAATATCTGGCCATAAAACTTCAAGACGAGAATCTGGTACCTTATGCAACGCAAAACGACTTTACGATTGAAGATCTTTCAAAAGTAAAATCGTTTAAAGGCTTATCTCAATTTAAAAATAACATCGACTGGGATTCGTTATTTTCTATTTTTGAAGCGTAATTTTAGAAGTTGAATTGCGCTTGTAATCGCAATACATTTCCTTGTTGTCTGTTGATAGGCAGAACGCTGTCTTCAAAAGTCCTGTCAGCAATAACATATTCTGCGGTAAGTTCAAGCGCTTTGATTGGTTGCCATTCAACTCCTATTTCGAAGTCTCTCACAACATAACTTCTGGCATCTTTCTCGTATTTCTTTCCTCCGTCATAATATTGAAATTTTGCAAAAGGATATAAATGTTGTTTTTTGAAATCTAACTTATAATTTAATAATACATAACCTCCGTTTAAACTTGTTTCATCAACCGTTTTGGTAAGGGTATTGTATCTTGGTCCTGTTCCAATATTATACTCTGCCTGGATTCCAAAAGGTTTTGGATATAAAACGAAGGTCGCTCCTAATCTTTGGTCTTTCACATATTGCGGATCATTAACGGTAACTCCTGAAGAAATTTCGCCGGTAAAAGCCCATTTTCCAGTATACGCCTGAATCCCCGGTTCTATAATCTGATTACCAATTACAAAAGGATAGGTAACTCTTGCCACAACATTCAGGTCTCTGTTTCCGTCCAATTTATTGGCTATCTGTCCGTTGTAAACTCCAAAAGCAAAAACACCATAATCACCTGAACCTTTATAACCATCCTCTACCAGCATAGCAAAACGTTTTCTGATTTCGCTTGGTGCCCAATAGAAGATAAGTCCCAAGTCACGTTCGTTCAATATTGCACTATTGATTGCATCACTTCTGTCTAATGTTAACCTTTGAGAACTGGACTGCATGTTTTCGAACCCGTAAGGAATCTTGCTTTGCCCTACACGAACACGGTATTCTCTTTTTTTATCGAAAGAAAGATCAAAATACAAATCTCTAATTTGTACAAAATTCTGAATTCCGGTAACCGGTGAGCTTGCAAAGTCAGGTTGAAAATAAAAATATACATTTGGATGTACTTGCCCTGAGAACACTAATCGTGCACGTCTGATAAAAAGTCCATTATTGGCTTTTGCATCCGGTGCTGTTGAAGTTGTTCCCCAGGATTTATCACACTGTTCGCAGGAAACTTTATCGTTTGTAGAAAGTAAACCGTTGTATCTGATTTGAGCGTAACCTCTTAGAGAAATTTTATCGTACCAATGTTCAGAAGTACCACTTTCTTCTTTTACCTCAGAAGCTTTTGCTTTGTTTATAGAATCCATAAGACGGATTACTTCTTTCTTTACGTCTTCTTTCTTTAAATCTTGGGCATTTACTGCACCTGTAATCAGCAATAAAACTGCGATTATTTTTGTTTTTATCATTTTCACGACTGCACTTAATTTTCAGGTGCAAAGATGTATCACCTATGTTAAGATATCATTAACAAGACGTTACTATAATAAGAAGATTTGTTTCGAAATAGTTATGCCATCATGAACCCCTTTCGCAAGCCCAGATTTTATAGTACTTCGTCTCAATAAAGCTTACATTTACTTAACTTCAGCTTTTTGATTTTTGTACGCTTTTTCTAACGTAAAAGAGAACTCAGAACCAATTCCGAACTCACTTTCTACGTATACTTTCTCTTTATGTGCTTCAATAATATGTTTTACAATGGCAAGTCCAAGTCCGGAACCACCTTCAGAACGGGTTCCGCTTTTGTCAACTCTGTAAAAACGCTCAAAAAGTCTTGGAATGTTTTGTTTTTCAACTCCTTCGCCATTATCACTAATACGGATTAAGACTTTTTTCTTCGTTAGGTTTACCACACCAACTTCTGTCAAACCACCTTCTTTACCGTATTTAATAGAATTTACAATCAGATTTTCTAATACCTGTTGGATTCTGTCCTTATCTCCGCGTATGATAACAGAATGCACATTTTTACTTTCAAAAGCCAATTTGATTTTCTTTTTATCAGCTTTCATTTCCAATAAATCAAAAACATTCTGGATCAGTTCGACGATATCGAAATCTGTAATTAACAAATCTAAATCACCTGACTCCAATTTGGTAATCATATCCAGATCCTCTACAATATAGATGAGACGCTCTACTCCTTTTTCGGCACGTTTCAGATATTTTTTACGAATCGTTTTATCATCCATCGCCCCATCAAGCAAAGTCGACACATACCCCTGAACAGTAAACAAAGGGGTTTTAAGTTCGTGCGAAACATTACCCAGAAATTCTCTTCGGTATTGCTCCCGAATTTCGAGCATTTCGATTTCGAGTTTTTTATCTGTGGCAAACTTTTTCACTTCGCGTGAAAGCGTTTCCATGTCGGTTGTTATGGGCTGATTGATCAGGGTTGTAGATTCTAACAAGGAAACCTCATCGTATATTTTTTTTACTCTCCTATATATAAACCGTTCTACTCGATATTGTAAAACCAGAAAGGAAAAAATATAAACCGAGATAATAAAGACTAATCCAAACGCAATCTGATGTTTTAGCTGGTTCTTATAAAACAGAGACATCAGAATCAATACAAATCCTGTTGTAAAAAGACTGATATACAATGCTGACTTTACAGCAAATTTGTAGGTTTTTTTAAAATTAATTTTCATTGGATCATTTAAAATAATAAACTATAGGGATTACTTTTTTTTATCAGATAAGCGATATAAGTTCATTACCTATAAAACCTTATTTCTAAGGATTAGATAACAACCTAAAAAAGTAAATCTTTGTCAAAATTAAAACTTTGACAAAGATAAATTTTCAATTACAAAAGTATGTACCCTATAATTTAAAATGAACTTATATTATTTATAAGGTTCAAATTTTTACAGGATGTTTAAACTTCAAATTTATAACCAACACCTTTAATTGTTTTAAAAAGATCTTCTCCAATCTTTTCACGTAACTTTCTGATGTGTACATCGATTGTTCTTCCTCCTACTACTACTTCATTGCCCCAAACTTTATCAAGGATTTCATCTCTTTTAAAAACTTTTCCCGGTTTTGAAGCCAATAGATAGAACAATTCGAATTCTTTTCTTGGCAAAGCGATTTCTACATTTCCCTTGATGATTTTGTATTCTTCTCGGTTAATTTCGATTCCACCCACGTTTAAGGTGTCACTAACAACTTCTTGTTCTTTTAACCTTCTTAACAAAGCCTTTACTTTGCTTACCAATAATTTTGGTTTTATTGGTTTGGTAATATAATCATCTGCACCTGCATCAAAACCGGCAACTTGAGAATAGTCCTCACTTCTTGCGGTTAAAAAGGTTATGATTACATTATTTAATTCCGGTATTTTTCTAATGTGTTCGCAAGCTTCCATTCCATCCATTTCGGCCATCATTACATCCATAATAATTAGGTCCGGTATTTCTTTCTGAGCTTTTGCGATTGCATCTTTTCCATTTGAAGCAGTTACAATCTGATAGCCTTCCTGAGCAAGGTTATAGCCAACAATTTCCAGGATATCCGGCTCATCATCAACTAATAAAATCTTGGTTTGTGTTTTTTTCATAAAATAGCAAAAATTGAGTTTTCTTATCAAATTTCATATCTTAAAATCCGATAGTTTTTTAATTGCGATGGTAAATATAACGATAAAACGACCGTTAAAAATTGCTGTTAACGGTAATTTAATCTGGTAACAATTTGATAATCTACAGCACACAAAAACATAACAAGTGCGTAACATGAACTTTACAGGGCGGTTCTTTCTTTGCAAAAAAATAAATTAAACACAACTCAAATGAAATTCAATTTTAAATTTCTATTAATCACATTATTTATCTGTTCGATTTCGATCGCTCAAAACAAAGGTACAATTTCTGGTGTATTAACCGATAAAGAATCGAATAATCAATCACTACCTTTTGCTAATGTCTTACTAAAAGGAACAAAAATTAGCGCAAACACTGACATTGACGGAAAATATTCCTTAAATGTAAACCCTGGAAACTATACTATTATTTTCAGTTTTGTGGGTTATGAATCTGTTGAACAACCCGTAACAGTAACCGCAGGTCAAACCGTAACCGTAAATCAGATCCTTTCTTCGGGAGGTTATACATTGAAGGATGTTGTTGTAAAATCTGCTGCTGTAAGCAAGCAAAAAGAATCTGCTTTATTGTTAGAACAAAAAAATGCTGTAGAAATTAAACAATCTATCGGAGCACAAGAACTTTCCAGAAAAGGAGTAAGTGATGTATCGGGTGCGGTTGCAAAAACTACCGGTATCACCAAACAAGAAGGAACAGGAGCTATATTTGTAAGAGGTTTAGGAGATCGTTACAACTCGACTACAATGAATGGTTTGCCAATTCCATCAAATGATGCAGAAAAGAAAAACATCAATTTGGATATCTTTTCAACAGATATTATTGAATATGTTTCTATCGACAAAGTATACAACAGTAAATTCTTTGGAGATTTCGCAGGAGGAAATGTAGATATCGTTTCTAAAGATTATAAAGGAAAAGGATTTTTCAGAATCGATGCTGAATCAAAGATCAACACTAACGCTGTTGGTGAAAAAAACTTTACACTTCAGGATGGACCAAGTGCGTTTGGATTTAGTAAAGCTACAATTCCTAACAACCCATTGACTCAATACAACTTCAACACTTTACAATTAGACAAGAAAACACCTCTTGGTGGTTCATTTGGATTATCTGCCGGAGATACTTACAAAGTAGGTGATGAAGGAAAAATCAGCTTATTTGCAACTGCTGCTTTCAGCAATGAATATGCATCCAGAACAAATGGAATTGCAAAAGGTAGTGTGAATGCTGCCGGTGTAGCCGGTAAAGACTTAGATTACAATTATCTGTCATACAACACTAACACAACTGCAATGTTGAATGGTGGTTACAAAATAAACAACAACAACAAAATTAACTTCAATACACTATATATCAACACTTCTGCTCAAAAGAAAGAAGAATCAAACGGATACATAGTTGATTTAGCAAATGACGGAAATGGTTATATCCGTAGAAATGATTATGAGAAATCAGATTTATGGGTAAACCAATTATTAGGAGAGCATAAATTGAGCGAAAGAACCATCTTTAACTGGGGAGGATCGTACAACATCATCAATCAGAACACTCCGGACAGAACTTACAATACCATGAACAAAGTGGCTGGTGGTTATGTAATCAACTCTCAATCGGCACCAAATAACAGCCGTTATTTTCAAAACTTAAAAGAAACTGAAACTGCTGCTAATTTATCTGTAGCATATAAGTTTAAAAAAGACGAGGATGGTCTTTACAAAGGAAAAATTACTGCTGGTTACAACGGAAGATTCAAAAACAGAGATTTTGATGCTACTCAATTTAATTTCAAGACTACAACCTTCCCTGTTTCACATTCAGGAGACATTGTTGATCCAAACAACTTAGATTTGTTTTATAATCAGGCAAATTTTGCAAATAACTTTTTCACAATCTCTACTTTCCGTGGAGGATATCAAGTGCCGGACGCACTAGACCCGCAAGTGTATAGTGGTGATTTAACAATTAATGCTGCTTTTGTAAACACGGAATACAGATTCAACAAATTGACTGCCGTAGTAGGATTAAGAGCAGAACACATTCTTCAAAACGTAAGCTGGAATACTTCTTTAGACCCTACAGGAGACAGCAATGAGCTAAAGAAAACCGCTTTTTTACCTAGTTTAATTTTAAAATACGAATTAAACGAAAAACAAAACTTACGTTTAGGATTGAGCAAAACTTACACTTTGCCTCAATTTAAAGAAAGAGCAAAATTTGTTTACGAAGAATTTTTACAAGCAAAATTTGGTAATCCTTACTTATATGCGTCAGACGATTACAACTTAGATTTAAAATGGGAAATGTTCCCTAAAAGTGATGAGTTAATTTCGGTAACAGCATTTGGTAAATACATCGTAAATCCGATTAACGAAACTACTGTAAACTCTTCTACAAACGATATTTCATGGGCTAATACCGGTGATTATGGTTACGCAGCGGGTGCAGAAGTAGAGTACAAAAAAACGCTTTGGACATTGGACAGTGAGAATTCACAAAAATTAACCGGAGGTCTAAACGTATCTTATTTGTATAGCAACCAAGAACTAAACGATGCCAAAGTATTAAAAGAAACTAAAGGAACGATTCCAACAAATTTCACAAATAAAACCGGCAAATTTACAGGTGCTTCCGATTTATTATTAAATGCAGATTTGTCTTTCTTTAACGAATGGAATAATAAGAACAGTAATTTGACAACTACTATTGCTTACAACTATTTTTCGGACAGAGTAAGTGCAATTGGTACGCAAGATAAAGGAGACTTAGTAGACAAAGCAGTTGGAACATTAGATTTTATCGCAAAATCTAAACTGAATAAAAACTTCGGACTAAGTTTTATTGCTAAAAACTTATTAGATCCAACAGTAAAAACCGTTCAGGAAAATACAAGTGGTGATGTATTAATCAGAAGCTACA
The DNA here is from genome assembly GCF_044005985.1 of Flavobacterium sp. FlaQc-49. Taxonomy (NCBI): domain Bacteria; kingdom Pseudomonadati; phylum Bacteroidota; class Flavobacteriia; order Flavobacteriales; family Flavobacteriaceae; genus Flavobacterium; species Flavobacterium sp. FlaQc-49. Next base: position 82,983 of record NZ_JBIPCS010000010.1, read on the forward strand.
AAAAAGGACTTAATGTAAGTTTAGGCTTCAGCTACGAATTTTAAAAAAATTAACCTTAAATATCTAAGACAGCTTTCGGGCTGTCTTTTTTTTTAAAACCTGAGTTCGATTATTAAGTAATTGATTTAGGTATTGTCGTTTTCCTGCAAGCTCTTTTTTGACCATCTAGGCATCCTGGTTTCTGTTTTACACCTACGACCAAAAAAAGACCTTACAAGTGCAGAACCTATTAATTACAATCAGATAACATTTAGGTAATACAACAATAGCTTTAACTTAAACTAACATTCACATTGGGTTAACACGTCAAAAAGAATTCTGACCCATCTTTGCAACAAGAAATTAAACACAATTAAACACACACAAAAATTATTAAAACTACCATGAAAAAATCAATCGTACAATTAATGGCAATTGTTACTTTGTCTGCAGGTTTATTTACTAGCTGTTCAAGTGATAATAACAATAATGATGATAAAACACCTTCATCTACTTTTGTTGCTAATCCAGATAACTTCACTGGAGTTATTAATGATGGAGAAGTAGTTCTTGATGCTACTAAAATATACAAGCTTACAGGAAAGATCCAAGTAAACAACGGAGCGACTTTAACTATACCTGCAGGAACAGTTATTCAAGGTACAGGTGGAACAAAAGCATATATCGCTGTTGCACAAGGAGGAAAAATCAATGTAAATGGTACTGCTGCTAAACCAGTAGTTATGACATCTGGATTAGCTAGTAAAGCTGCCGGAGACTGGGGAGGTTTAGTAATTTGTGGTAAAGCAACTATAAACCGTGACAATGGTAAAACTACAACTGCTGTATCAGAAGTTGCTGAGTTAACTTACGGAGGAACAAGCGATACTGATAGCTCAGGATCTATCAAATATTTAAGAATAGAATATGCAGGTGCTGCTTTTAACAGTGAAAAAGAATTTAACGGAATCTCTTTCTTCGGAGTTGGTTCTGGAACTACTGTTGATTTTGTAGAGGCAATTCACGGAGCTGATGACGGATTTGAATTCTTCGGAGGAACTGTTAACACTTCAAACATGATTTCTATTGGTAATGAAGATGACCAATTTGACTGGACTGAAGGATGGAGAGGTACAAACACAAACTGGTACGGAAAATTAGATTTCGGAAAAGGTAACAGAGGTATTGAAGCGGATAACTTCGAATTTGGATATGCTTATGCTCCAATTTCTAACCCAACAATCACAAACTTAACTTTAGTTGGTCCTGGAAGTACTGCTGCTGCTGCAAACTTTGCTGAAAACCAAGGTATAAAATTAAGAAGAGGAACTAAAGCTTTAATTTCAAATGTAGTTTTAAGCTCTTGGGCAACTGGAATTGATGTTGAAAATGACGAGACTATTGCTTTTGTTGGAACAGCTTTAAAAGTAACTGGTGTAAACTTTATTGCTGACGTTGCTAAACAAACTAAAGGAAAGAAAACTGACGGAACTGCTGCTGATGTATCTGCTGTTGCAACTGTATCTGCTGCTTCAAATGGAGCTGGAAATGGTGTAGCACAACCTACATGGGCTGCTGGTTGGTCAACAGGTTTCTAATATCCTCGAACACATAATGTTAAAAACATCCTAAAATTTTAGGATGTTTTTTTTTGGTGTAATTTTTGTAATTTTTTTTGTATATTTACTTATCTAAAAAAATGCGATGGCAAAAAATTACTTTTATATTATAATCTTACTGGCTTTTTTCTTTACTGTTAGCTCTTCTGCACAAGACAGTAAACAAACGTCAAAACCTCAAGATGGATCTGCCACTATTGAGGGACTAAGTTTGTACCCTAATCCGGTCACAAATGGCAAGGTTTATATCACCTCTAAAAACGATTTAGAAAAGGAAATTATTGTCTTTGATCTCTTGGGTAAAAAAGTAATTCAGACACATTTAGTCTCCAAAGAATTAAACGTTGCTGATTTATCTCCCGGCGTTTACATTATAAAAATAAGCGAACAAAATGTTTCCGCTACGCGAAAGTTGATTATTCGATAAAAAATAAAAAAAAGGCTGTTCATTTTGAACAGCCTTTTTTAGTTTTTGGGGTCGGTCTCAGGTTCGGTTTTTGGGGTTGCTTAAATTTTCTTCGAAATCTGCTTTTCTAATTCTTCTAAAATGATTCACTCGTGCTCCCTTTTTGTCAATTGACGGAGGAGTATTCGCATTCAACTGAACGTGATCTGCGTGTGTGATCTCTCCTTCGTCGAGATGACAATACTGTGGAAAATAATATTCTCATGGATCAAATACAAAACCCTTCGACTTCGCTCAGGGCGACAATGAATGTAAAAACTAAAACCGAAAACGGAAGACTGAGACTGAGACTGAACACTAAAAAAACCTAATGTCAGGCTGAGCGAAGTCGAAGCCCTGCTTAACCCAAAACCCTTCGACTTCGCTCAGGGTGACTTTACGAGTATCGAAACTGAAAACTGAGACCGAAAACTAAAAACTATCTACAATAATACCTACCTTTGCGCAAAAAAAGTTTTGATTACAGCCAACGATATATTTACCATTTCGAGTCAGAAACAATTTGAAAAAATAGCCTTAAAGGTGTTTCGTTTTCAGCATGAGAACAATCAGGTATATCGTGATTTTTGTGATTTTTTAAAAGTAAATCCACAACAGGTAAAATCAATACAACAAATTCCTTTTTTACCCATTCAGTTTTTCAAAAGTCATGATGTTGTTTCGAATGCAGATCCTGCTCAGGTTACTTTTACCAGCAGCGGAACTACCGGAATGATTACCAGCAGACATATCGTAACCGATGTTTCCTTATATGAAGAAAGTTACCGAAAAGGGTTTTCTGAATTTTACGGCAATATCGAGGATTACGTTGTTTTAGCCCTTTTACCGTCTTATCTCGAACGCGAGGGCTCTTCGTTAATCTACATGGTAGAAGATCTGATAAAACTATCCAATCAGGCTGAAAGCGGGTTTTATTTACACAACCACGAAGAACTTACTCAAAAACTAATAGAATTAGACCAATCCGGACAAAATACCATTCTGATTGGGGTAACTTATGCTTTATTGGATTTAATTGAAAAACATCAATTTCAACTTCAGAACACCATTATCATGGAAACCGGAGGAATGAAAGGCAAACGAAAAGAAATGATTCGCGAAGAACTGCATGAGCAACTTTGCAAAGGTTTTGGCGTTACGGCCATTCATTCCGAATATGGAATGACCGAACTTTTAGGTCAGGCCTATTCTTTAGGTGAAGGTATCTTTGAATGTCCGTCTTGGATGAACATTTTAGTTCGCGACCCTGAAGATGCTTTGACCTATGTAAAAGAAGGAAAAACGGGTGGAATAAATGTGATCGATTTAGCCAATATCAATTCCTGTTCTTTTATCGCAACGCAGGATTTGGGCAAAAAATATCCCAACAACTCTTTCGAGGTATTGGGACGTTTTGATAATTCTGATATTCGTGGCTGTAATTTGATGGTACTTTAATTTTCTTCCAACAAACCAATACTATCTATTCCTTCTTTACTAAGTAACTCTTTTTCTTTCTTGCCTTTGCTTTCAAGGGATTTATAGACTGCATAACAACCTAATCCTCCTAAAATTGAATAACATATATTATGAGCCGGGCTATCATAATTTCCATTTTCTATAGTCTCAAATCCATCAACAAGTCCCATCACAATCATAAAACTTACTGCGAATATAAAAGACAAACCAAAATAAGACCCTAGTCCTAAAAAGAAATATTTCCATTTATTTTTATTGTACAAAATCGCCAAATTGCTGAAAGCTTTCCAAATCCAATAAATAAAAATAAATCCGAACATATATTAATTTAGACAATAACCGTAGTTAAGTTAGTATTCTTATTTTACTCTAATCACAAAATAGTTTTTCTTTCCACTTTGCAATAACACAAATTGATTATTGATCAGATCATTTGCCGTTAAAACAAAATCTTCTTTTATTTTCTCTCTGTTTACCGAAATAGAATTTGCTGTTAGCGCACGTCTCGCTTCTCCGTTTGATTTAAAGAAACCTGTTTTTTCATTTAAAACAGTTACAATTTCCAATCCGTTTTCAAGATCTGCTTTTGCAATTTCTGCTTGTGGAACTCCGTCAAAAACTTCTAAGAAAGTAGCTTCATCTAATTGTTTCAAATCTTCTGCAGTCGAGTTTCCAAACAAGATATTCGAAGCTTGAATCGCTTTTTCCAACTCTTCTTTACTGTGCACAAAAATGGTGATTTCTTCAGCCAGTTTCTTTTGTAAAACTCTCAAGTGTGGTGCTGTTTTATGCTCTTCGATTAAGGCATCTATTTCCTCTTTCTCTAAAAAAGTAAAAATTTTAATATACTTTTCAGCATCAACATCAGTGGCATTTACCCAAAATTGGTAGAATTTGTATACTGAGGTTTTATCAGTATCCAACCATACGTTTCCTCCTTCAGATTTTCCGAATTTAGATCCGTCTGCTTTTGTAATCAATGGCGTTGTTAAGGCAAAAGCTTTTGCACTTTCTCCTCCCATTCTGCGCACTAATTCTGTACCTGTGGTGATATTACCCCATTGGTCAGAACCTCCCATTTGCAAAAGGCAGTTGTTGTTTTTATATAAATGATAAAAATCGTAACCTTGAATCAATTGATATGTAAACTCTGTAAAAGACATTCCCTCTCCTTCTCCACTCAATCTCTTTTTTACAGAATCTTTCGCCATCATATAATTTACGGTGATTCGTTTTCCAACTTCACGCGCAAAATCAATAAACGAAAATTCTTTCATCCAATCGTAGTTATTCACCATTACCGGAGCATTTTTATCTGCCGAATTAAAATCTAAGAAACGAGACAGAACACTTTTAATTCCGGCTACGTTTTTAGCCAAAGTCTCTTCGTTTAATAAATTTCTTTCGTCCGATTTTCCAGATGGGTCACCAATCATCCCGGTTGCACCTCCTACCAAAGCGATAGGCTGATGACCAAAATTCTTTAAATGAACCAATAAAATAATCTGAACCATACTTCCAATATGAAGTGAATCTGCTGTTGGATCAAAACCAATATACGCCGTTGTTACTTCTTTCAGTAATTGTTCTTCCGTTCCAGGCATACTGTCATGATATAACCCGCGCCATTTTAATTCTTCAACTAGATTTTTCATTTTTAAAATAATTTGTGCAAATATAATTAATTCCGCTAGTAGTGGGATACTATAAAATTTTATATCCGAAAAGATTTTTTAACTACTACTTTATTTTAATTCTCAAACTGGCAACGCAAAAAACAAAGCATCAGACTCATACTGAAAGCATTACGACAAACCTTTCTAAATCGTAAAAAAATTCTTAAAAATTGACATATTTTTCAAATTTCATTGGCTACTTTTGGCGAAAAACCAATAACCTTTTTATGAAAAAACTATTACTGATTGCCTTATTACTTTGTTACTCATTTACTAACGCACAAATTACCTTCGAAAAAGGATACTTCATATCCAATGACGGAAACAGAACAGAATGTTATATTAAAAATTTAGACTGGAAAAACACTCCAACAGATTTCAAATACAAAACACAACTTAGCGATTCCGAAATCAAGACAGAAAGCATTGCCACAACCCAGGAATTTGGTATTGATAATGAAACTACCTACAAAAGATTTAAAATAAAAATCGACCGCTCCAATGATGATCCAAGAAAAATGACAACAAACAGAAATCCGGATTGGAAAGAAGAAACTCTATTTTTAAAAACACTTGTAACCGGTGATGCAATTTTATACAGCTACACAGAAGACAATACAAACAGATACTTTTACGCTACCAAAACAGTTCCTACAGAACAACTAATCTACGTTAAATACCTTACGACGGATCAAAACGAAGGGGCTGAAAAAGTAACAGAAAATAATGAATACAAACAGCAGCTTTATAAAAATGTTGCCACTACAGCAACAACCGAAAAAAGCATCCTGAATTTAACTTACAAAAAAGCAGATCTTGTTGCTTATTTTTCGAAATACAATAACATCAGCCCTGACGCTATGAAAAAAGAAAATGCAAAATCGAGCAAAGGTCAGCTTTTGATTAAGGTAACAGCAGGTCTAGGCATGGTTACATCATCACTAAGCAATGAGGATAATCCGCAGCAAAATACTGAATTTGACAACAAAACGATTTTCAAATTTGGTGCCGAGGCTGAATACATACTTCCTTATAATAAAAACAAATGGAGTGTTTTCATCAATCCTGTCTATCAAAAATACCAGGGCGAAAATGACTATACTATTCCTAGTGGCTTTATGGCGTTTCCAGACATACAATACAATGTAAAAATAGACTATAACGCTGTACAAGTACCGATTGGTGTGAGACACTATATGTTCTTAAATGAAAAATCAAAAATATTCATTAGCGCAGCCTATTCATTTGACCTAGGTAGCAACACCAAAATAACGTACACGAATAAAACAGGAAATAACATAACCAGTTTCGAAGGTAATTCAAGTGGTAATTTAGCTTTTGGATTAGGCTATAATTTCAGCAACAAATTCACTGTCGAAGCAAGATTGAATACAAAAAAAGAGCTTGTAAACTACAACTCCTATTCGGCAAAATACAATGCAATAGATTTCATATTTGCCTATACTATCTTTTAGTAAGCAATAAAATTATTCGACCTCTAGGTGATGCAAATGAATTAAAATTCTTAATTCATTTGCATCACCTTTTTTTTAAACCATTTGCATAAAAACAAAGATTACCAATTTCAAAACAAACAAAAACTTCGCACCTTCCCTACTTTGCACCTTTAAACCAAAATAGTATATTTACAAAATGGTATTAGTAACAGGAGGAACAGGTCTGGTAGGCTCACATTTAGCACTTCATTTAATTGAAAATGGAGAAACTGTACGGGCAATATATAGAAATCCAAACAAAATTGAGAAAACAAAAGCTGTTTTTGAATTATACAAAAAAGCCGATTTATTTGAGAAAATAGAATGGTTGGAGGCTGATATTCTTGACATTCCTTCATTAGAGATTGCTTTTATCGGCATTGAATACGTTTACCACTGTGCCGCATTTATTTCGCTTGATCCAAAAGACGAAGATTTACTACGAAAAACCAATATTGAAGGAACTGCCAATATGGTTAATTTTTCTATTGCGAAACAAATAAAAAAATTCTGTTTTGTGAGTTCAATAGCCGCTTTAGGAGATCTGGCCGCCCATGAAACCACCATTACTGAAGAAACAGAATGGAATCCTGAGAAACCACACAGCGATTATGCAATTTCAAAATATGGTGCCGAAATGGAAGTCTGGCGTGGACTTCAGGAAGGCTTAGAAGTCATCATTATAAATCCGGGAGTAATTTTGGGGCCAATTCCAACTACAAAAACAAACGAGCAGGGAAGTGCTGAATTTTACACCAGAGTTGCCAAAGGCCTTCCTTTCTATACCCTTGGAAGTACAGGATTTATTACTGTAAATGATGTAGTAAAAATTGCTTTTGAATTAATGAAAAGCAGTATCAAAAATGAGCGTTTTACGCTAATTGCAGAAAATATCGTATTTCGAGATATCCTCAACACTATAGCCGACAGCTTAAAAGTAAAAAGGCCGAATATCCACGCGAAACCAATATTGTTAACTATAGCCTGGCTAGCAGACGGAATATTTTCAACTTTGTTTTTCCAAAAAAGAAGCATCACTAAAGCCACTTTGAAAGCTTCTTATTCCAAAAATCTGTATGGTAATGAAAAAATAAAAACCGCTCTGGGAACGGTTTTTCTGGATGTACACCAATATGTAAAAGACGTTTCTAAGTTATAAAACTATCTTGTTTGCCTTATTCTTCTTGCATGCATCGCCGTTTTTATCGAATCAATATTCGCTTTAGCCGGCATTGCTTCTTTAAGTTCAGGATTCAATTTTCTCAATTTTTCTTCCTGTTTTTTCTTCTTAATGGCTTTCTTCTCGTCTATTTTAGCCAATGAATCTGCTGCTCTTTGATTTTTCTCCAAGCGCTTGGCAATTGCATCAAACATATCTTTATACCCTTCGTAATCTGCTGCGTAATAAATATTACTTTGCGCAAACTGCAGACTATCTACTTTATATTTCTGCAAAACAAACCTTTTTTGATTTGCATCAATCGAGTCTAAGGATAACGGATGTTGGTATTTTACTGCTTCCAAAATAGACAAATCATACATAATATCAAGCATCTTCTCTTTCTCAATAAGCCCTTTGGGTTGTTTTACCAACTCTTTTTCGCAGCTCACCGAAAGAAACAAAACCAATGTTAGTATTATAAAATTCTTCATCTATACTTTTTTATCTGTCAAACAATAATCTTTTTCCATTGCGAAGGTCTTTCACCTTAAAGTTATTGTAAACCAGTTCTCCGTTTACAAAAGTATGTGTGATTCTTGATCTGAAAACAAAGCCTTCAAATGGAGACCAGCCGCATTTTGCTAAAATATTATCCGCATTCACACTCCATGGTAAGCTCGGATTCACGATAACTAAATCGGCAAAATAACCTTCTTTTATAAAACCTCTTTTCTCGATTTTGAAAATCTTAGCCGGATTATGACACATCTTTTCAACGATCTTTTCGATAGAGATTTTCCCTTGGTGATGTGCCTCAAACATAGCCACAACAGCATGTTGAACCAATGGCCCACCGGAAGGTGCATTTAGGTAAGGTTGTTTTTTCTCTTCTTTTGTATGTGGAGCGTGATCTGTAGCAATTACATCGATACGACCATCATTTAAAGCTTCCCAAAGTACTTTTCTGTCAGCTGCCGTTTTCACAGCCGGATTCCATTTTATGAAATTACCTTTTGTTTTATAATCTTCATCTGTAAACCACAGATGGTGTATACAAACCTCAGCCGTTATTTTTTTATCTTCTAATGGAATTTTGTTCGTAAACAACTCCATTTCTTTAGCAGTCGAAAGATGGAAAATATGCAAACGGGCACCTGTCTTTTTGGCTAAGGCCACAGCTTTAGACGACGAAATATAACAAGCCTCAGCACTTCTGATTAAATGATGCGCCGTTACCGGAATATCATCACCATACTGCTCTTTGTACAAGGCCAAATTGTTTTGAATAGTTGTTTCATCTTCGCAGTGTACCGCAATTAACATTGACGTACTTGAAAATATTTTCTCTAAAGTGGCTTCATTATCCACCAACATATTTCCGGTTGAAGAACCTAAAAATATTTTTATTCCCGCAACATTTTTTGGATTCGTTTTTAAAACTTCTTCCAGGTTATCATTGGTTGCTCCCATCATGAACGAATAGTTCGCATATGATTTTACGGCAGCAATTTGATATTTATCTTCCAGTATTTCCTGAGTAACAGCATTTGGCACCGTATTCGGTTGCTCGATAAAAGAGGTAATTCCTCCCGCAACTGCGGCTCTGGATTCTGACTCAATATCTCCTTTATGTGTTAACCCCGGTTCTCTAAAATGTACCTGATCGTCGATTGCACCCGGAATCAAATAACTTCCTTCGGCATCAATCACTTTACAATCCGATGATTTTAAACTGATGCTGTCTGAAATTTCAACAATTAAGTCGTCTTCGATCAATACATCACCTTCAAAAATGGATCCTTCGTTTACAATTTTAGCGTTCTTTATTAAAATTCTGTTCATCACCGTGACTTTATAAAGTATTGAATAATTTTTTTAATCGAAGTGTTATTACACCCAGAATTGCTTCTTTTATAATGGCGTTGCTCATTTTCGAAACCCCTTTGGTACGATCCGTAAAAATGATCGGAACTTCGGTAATTTCAAATTTAGCACAATACGTTCGATATTTCATTTCGATTTGAAAAGCATAACCAACAAATTTAATTTTGTCGAGTTTTATCTTTTCTAAAACTACTCTTTTATAGCAGATAAAACCTGCTGTAGCATCATGAATTTTCATTCCGGTAATAAATTTGACATACACGGAAGCAAAGTAAGACATCAAAACACGGCTTAGTGGCCAGTTTACGACATTTACACCTTTTACATATCGTGATCCGATAGCTAAATCGGCACCACCAAAATGACAGGCGTCGTACAACTTTTCGAGATCGTTTGGATTATGAGAAAAATCGGCATCCATCTCAAATATAAACTCATATTTGCGCTCTAAAGCCCATTTGAAACCATGAACATAAGCGGTTCCTAAACCTGATTTTTTGGCTCTTTTTTCTAAAAACAATCTATCGGGATATTCTTCCTGCAGTGCAATTACTTTATTCGCAGTAAAATCCGGCGAATTATCGTCAATAATTAAAAGATGAAAAGGTTTATGTTGAGAAAGTACAGCTCTAACTATACTTTCTATGTTTTCAATTTCGTTATAAGTGGGAATTATGACAATACAATCATTCATTTTTCTGGGTAATTTCACCGCAAAAGTAAACTTTTTATGCCATTTGATTCACAATAAATTTATAATAAAAGTATTGATACAAAAAATTACTAATTTTGCAACGTTATGATTGAACAACTTCATCCCCGAATTATCGAAAACAAAGACTGGGCGACACTTTTATTTGTGTTGGCTTTTGCTCTTGTTGCTATTACTAAATCAGCATATGAATCCCGATTTAGCGAATTCAGCAAGCTTATTTTCTCTGATAAATATGCCAAAATCTATCGGGATTCAAGTAATCTGAAAGGCAGTTTTATTGTTGGTTTGTTTTTTGTACAGATTATTTCGTTTTCTTTTTTCATTCAGCTTACGATGCATACTTTTGGATATGCCTCAAAAACGGACTGGTTTTTATTCATTCAAATCGCCACTTTTTTATTATATTTTATTCTGGCAAAATATTTAATCGAAAAAATCGTTGCTACTTCATTCAATATTGAAGATTTTATAGACCTTCTTAACTTACAAAAAGCAACATACCGTACGTATATTGGTGTTTTAATCCTTCCTTTTAATGCGGTTTTGTTTTATTATGACAACATTCCGAAAAGTGTACCACTAGCAATCATCGGTGTTTCACTGTGTATAAGTCTATTCTCCTATTTTATTTCGATTAAAACGCATCAAAATATAATAATCAGCAAGTTATTTTATTTTATTTTATATCTTTGCGCTCTTGAAATAGCCCCTTATTATTTCATCTATTATTGGATTACAAAAGAGGCGGCTTAGTAAAAGTTTATAATATGAAAGTGAAAACAATTTTGGTGTCACAGCCTGAACCTAAAGTGGAGAATTCTCCTTACTTTGAGCTCCAACAAAAACACAAAATAAAAATTGATTTCAGACCATTTATTCATGTGGAAGGGGTTAGCGCAAAAGAGATTCGATTACAAAAAATCGATCTTAATCATTATACTGCGATTATTTTGACAAGCAGAAATGCCGTGGATCATTTTTTCAGAGTAGCCGATGAAATGCGTTATAAAGTACCTGAAGGACTGAAATATTTTTGCCAGTCTGAAGCAGTTGCGTTTTACTTACAAAAATATGTAGTGTACAGAAAACGTAAAATTTATGTAGGCGCAAAAGATTTTGCAGATTTATCTCCATTAATTAAAAAGTACAAAGACGAAAAGTTCTTACTTCCGGCTTCTGACCAATTAAATGCAGATGCACCCGTTACTTTAAACAATTTAAAAGTAGACTGGACTCAAGCCATTTTTTACAGAACCGTAATGAGCGACCTATCTGATTTAGCAGACGTTTATTATGATGTCTTAGCCTTTTTTAGCCCAACAGGAATCAAATCTTTGTTTAAAAACTTCCCTGATTTTAAACAAAACGAAACCCGAATTGCTGTTTTTGGAAGCACCACTCAAAAAGAAGCTTTAGATTATGGTTTAAGAATTGATATTCTTGCTCCAACTCCTGAAACTCCTTCTATGACAATGGCTTTAGAAAAATACATCAACGAAGCAAACAAAGGAAAATAACCTTTTAGAATATACAGCATAAAAATTCCAAATTCTAAATTCCAAATTCCAACTTAACCGTTGGGATTTGGAATTTTCTTTTTTACAGCATTTTAACTACATTTGGTTTCTATTCAAAACCCAAAACACTAATTATAGTTTCAAATTGTAAATTATGAAAATCAACTCCCTCTTAATTGAAATTGACGGTATCGATAAAGAAATCCTTCGTTATTTAATGGATGATGCACGAAAACCCATTCTACAAATCGCCAATAAAATAGGCATTTCGGGAGCCGCGATCCATCAGCGTTTAAAAAAACTGGAACAATCGGGTGTCATTTCGGGATCAAAATTTATTGTAAATCCAAAAGTATTAGGTTACAACACTATGGCTTTTGTGGGCGTATATCTGGACAAAGCCTCTCGAAATTCTGAAGCCGTAAAAGATCTGAAAAAAATTCCCGAAGTTTTGGAATGCCATTACACAACCGGAAACTGGTCCGTATTAATAAAAATCATTTGTCGCGATAACGAACATTTAATGCAGCTTTTAAATACTAAAATTCAAGCTATTGAAGGCGTTTCCAGAACAGAAACCTTTATATCCTTAGACCAACAAATTGACCGACAGATACAACTTTGAGGATAAATTCTAAAATTCCAAATCCCAAATTCCAAATTCCAAATTTGTTGGGATGAATTAAACCCGACAGGTTTTAAAAACCTGTCGGGTTGTTTTTTTAATTGGAATTTGGAATTTATTTTTTAAAATTTAATCCCTCCTGTTACTTCCGGAATAAATAGAGATATAGTACAGCAACGTTGCAATTGAACCGAGCGCTGCTACTACATAAGTTCGTGCAGCCCATTTTAAGGCATCTTTTGCTCCCGCCTGCTCTTCTTGTGTCAGCATATGTTTATTCTCTAACCAAGCCAGCGCTCGATTGCTTGCGTCATATTCTACAGGCAAAGTAACGATCGCAAATAAAGTTGTTGATGCAAATACGATAATCCCGATAAGCAATAATTGTGGAAAAATATTAATCATCAATATCCCCGCCAGCAAAATCCATTGCATATAACTGGATGCTACATTAACAATCGGAACTAATGTCGAACGCATCGTCAACATTTGATAACCGATAGCATGTTGTACTGCGTGACCGCATTCGTGCGCCGCAACTGCAGCGGCGGCAGCATTGCGATGACTATATACTGCTTCGCTTAAATTTACCGTTTTATCCGATGGATTATAATGATCGGTTAACTGTCCGGGTGTCGAAATAACACGTACGTCATTTATACCATTATCGGCTAGCATTTTTTCAGCAATTTCAGCGCCACTCATTCCATTTCTTAATTGTAGTCTTGAATAAAGTTCAAATTTACTTTTCAGCTTTGAGCTTACCATCCAGCTAAGCAACATAATGACACCTGCAATTATAATATATCCGTACCCCATGTCTTTCGTTTTTTAGTTTGAATTTTAAAGTTACAAAACAAACCGCAAACTGCGAACCACTTTAACAAAATGCCAAGAGGTCATGGAAAGCGCCTTTAATCAAAAATCAGTAGTCAATTGCTTATTTATGGTTTCAAATTTTTCAATCAGCGCATTGATTTTTGCATTCTCTTTTTTGATTTGTTTTGGACGCAGATAAAGCCAAACAAAGCCAAACCACAGCAACAGCATTGCATAGGTAAAAACAGCCCAGAATGCAGTCATTCTTGACGTATATTCAAACATATACAAACATAACCCCGCTCCCAGTATTACAAAGTACAAACTCAACATAGTCGATTGCAGGAATTTCTGTTTCGTTTTTATTTCAATTAATTTTTGCAAATACTCTGTATTGCTTTTCGTACCGTCAATTTTCTTATAAGCACCAAATAATCTATTATAAACCGCCAAATAAACTACCATTGCAATAACACACAAAACAATTCCGATTTTCGTCGAAATAAATTCGGGTTTGAAGCGGTACCAGATAAAAACAATAAATATACAGGTAGCCAAAAGCAGCGCATTGGTTAGCATTAATTTCCTTAAACTCGACTGTTTGAAACGACTTAACTTAACCAACAAATCTTTTATATCGGGTGGACTTACGGACTGTTTGTTCCATAAATCTTTAAAATCTATCTTATTGTCCATTTTGTTTGAATTTTTGAGTCAGTTTTTCTTTTATTCTGTGAATTTTAACTCTTGTATTAGCTTCAGAAAGTCCGACGATTTTAGCGATTTCAGCTTGTTTGACGTCCTCCAATTCTAAAGAAATAATGATCCGCTCCGCTTCCGGTAATTCAGCAATACACTTATACAAAAACTGGATCCGTGGTTCTATGGAATACTGTTTTTCCTCTGTAAGATTAGAAGGCAATTCCGATTTAGGAAAACGCTTTTGCTTTTCGATCTGCCTTAAACAATTATTAGACGCAATTCTAAAAATCCAGGTTCCAATACCTGATTCATTCCTGAACGTATCCAATTTCTGCCAGACTATAATAAAAGTCTCCTGAGCCAAATCTTGTGCAGCATCATAATCATTGACAAAACCCATGCAAAGCCTGAAGATTCTGTCCCAATACATTTTATAAATGCTTTCAAACTCCATTATTTAACTTTTATAAAGTTGTTTAAATGTTTGAAATAAAATTCTTTATCATCATACATAATAAAATGTAATCCTTTAGACGCATATTGAAGGTTAGCGGTTTTAAGATTTTTATACTGCGCTTCGATAGCCGGTTTTATATTTGCAAAATAAGACTCTAATAAAATCAATGCGGGACATTTTACAGTAGCAATCTTATCTCTTAAATCTGTATTAGAAAAATCACAATACATCTCAGCAAAAGTCTTTCTGTCCGATTTTGCACTCCAACCCAACAACAAGTCATGTTTAGAAGCGTCTTCCGTCAATCTTACCAAATATTTTTTTTGATTTTCCAAAAATTGCTCATCGGTCATGCCGGTCATTTGATCCACAATTGGCTTACAATCGTTATTTAATTTTGGCTTAAAAGAGGCATCCATCAAAGCAGCAAGACAAGGAACGGCATCAACAACAACTATTCTGTCAGCCAGATCGGGATAATCTGCAGCAATTGCTAAAGCTAATCCTCCTCCCATGCTGTGACCAATTATAATCGGTTTCTCGATTTTATTGTCTTTTATATAACCTGCTATAGCATCTTCCCAATTTTTAAAAGAAGCATTGGACTGTGGCTGCACACCGGCGAATCCTGCCATGGTAAGCGTATAACATGTAAAATTCTTCTCAAAATTAGCTTTTGTATCGTTCCATACTTCTCCCGAAGAAGCAAAACCCGGAATAAATAAAATAGCCTGTTTTCCTTTTCCCGATTTAACAACCTCAAAAGGATATGATTTTGTTTGTGCAAACACATTTAAACATACTGCAGAAAATAATAATGCGATAACCAGGATGATATACTTTTTCATTTTTAATAGCTTTTTAAATTGTTAATGAATCAAATTCGCCTTTTGGATACGGGAAAAATCAAAATGTTACAAATTTTTTAAAATAAAATTAAAATTCAATTTTTTAAATTCCAAATTCCAATTTTTAACGACATCGTAGAGACGCACTGCTGTGCGTCTCTACTACCATTGTGCGTCTCTGAAGTGCGGGTAAATTTTAACACGGATTACACGGATTTGCACGGATTGTTTTTTGAAAATTTGTGGTGAAAAAAAAATTTCGCCACGAATTACACGAATCTCCACGAATTGATTTGTGATCATTCGTGAAATTTGTGGCAAAAAAAATTCCAAATCCCAACAGAATTGGAATTTGGAATTTAAAATATTGGAATTTATTCCCTTTATCCGACCAAATTAATGATCTTCCCGGGAACAATAATTACTTTATTCGGAGTTCTTCCTTCTAACTGACGTTGTGTTCTTTCGTCTTTCATAATGATTTCTTCGATTTGTGCTGCTGTTAAATCCAGCGGTAACTCGATCGTGAAACGCATTTTTCCATTAAATGAAACCGGATATTCTTTACTACTTTCTACCAAATATTTTGGTTCGAAAACAGGGAAAGCAACTGTCGAAATCGAAGTGGTGTGTCCTAACAAACTCCAAAGTTCTTCTGCAATATGCGGTGCATAAGAAGAAACCACAATTGCCAATGGCTCTAGAATGGCACGTGAATGACAATTTTGAGTCGACAATTCATTCACACAAATCATAAACTGAGAAACAGAAGTATTAAAAGAGAAATTCTCGATATCCTCTGCTACTTTTTTAATTGTTTTGTGCAATGATTTTAGATTGTCTTTTGTTGGCTCTTCATTCGTTATAATCAAACCGTTGTCATCAAAATACAAACGGCATAATTTTTTAAGGAATCCGAAAACTCCTGAGATACCAGCCGTATTCCAAGGTTTTGCCTGCTCTAACGGACCTAAAAACATTTCATACAAACGTAATGTATCTGCTCCGTACTCATTACAAATATCATCCGGTGTTACTACATTGTATTTCGATTTTGACATTTTTTCAACCTCCCGGCCTACAATGTATTTTCCGTTATCGTCTAAAATAAACTCAGCATCAGCATAATCCTCTCTCCAGGCTTTGAATCTTTCAATATCTAGTTCATCAGATGAATTTACCATTGAAACATCAGCATGAATTGGTTGTACGCTCTGATCTCCAATTTTATTCTTAGACACAAAACTATTTGTTCCTTCAACTCTATAAACAAAAGCACTAGTCCCCAAAATCATTCCCTGATTGATCAGTTTTTTGAATGGTTCTTCGGTTGGAGCGAATCCTTTGTCTTTTAAGAATTTATTCCAGAAACGAGAATATAGTAAATGTCCGGTTGCGTGTTCGCTTCCACCAATATACAAATCAACACTTTCCCAGTATGCTAAAGCTTCTTTGCTTGCAAATTCGGTTTCGTTGTGTGCATCCATATAACGCATCCAATACCATGAACTTCCAGCCCAACCCGGCATCGTGTTTAATTCTAAAGGAAAAATCGTTGCATGATCTACTAAATCAGTATCTACAACTTTATTCTCTTTGGTATCCCAAGCCCAAACTGCTGCGTTTCCTAAAGGTGGCAAACCGTCTTCGGTTGGCAAATATTTCTCTACTTCCGGCAAAATAATTGGCAAATGTTGTGCGTCAATCATTTTTGGTAGACCGTTTACATAATATACAGGAAAAGGCTCTCCCCAATAACGCTGACGCGAAAATACTGCATCACGCAAACGGTAATTGGTCTTTGCTGTTCCTTGTTCAATTTTCTCTAATTCAGCAATTGCTTTTTGAGTAGCTGCTTTATAATTTAATCCATTAAGGAAATCAGAATTAGCGATTTCAACATTATCTTTTGAACCGTAAGCGGCCTCAGAAATATCAACATTCGCGAAAATATTTTTGATTTCCGGCATTCCGTTTTGACCTTTAAAGAAATTTGCAAAAGCATAATCTCTTTCATCTCCACAAGGAACTGCCATTACAGCACCAGTACCATAACCTGCCAAAACATAATCCCCAATCCAAACTGGAATAGGTTCTTTTGTAAACGGATGTTCTGCATAAGCTCCGGTAAATACTCCCGAAATAGTCTTAACATCAGCCATACGCTCACGCTCCGAACGTTTTGCCGTTTTCTCGATATACCCCTCAATAGCCGCTTTTTGTTCCGGAGTTGTAATTTCGGCTACCAAAGGATGCTCCGGAGCCAAAGTCATAAACGTAACTCCAAAAATAGTATCAGGACGCGTGGTAAATACTTCGATAAATTTTGTTTCAGGTTTCACGTTTGAAGTTTCCTCACTTTGAGAGTTGAAACTTGAAACTTGAAACTTAACCATCGCACCAACAGATTTTCCAATCCAGTTGCGTTGGCTTTCTTTGATGCTTT
Organism: Flavobacterium sp. FlaQc-49; assembly: GCF_044005985.1. Lineage (NCBI taxonomy): Bacteria > Pseudomonadati > Bacteroidota > Flavobacteriia > Flavobacteriales > Flavobacteriaceae > Flavobacterium > Flavobacterium sp. FlaQc-49. The sequence goes on from NZ_JBIPCS010000010.1 coordinate 100,852, forward strand.
CGCTCCAGTCAATATCATTTAGACCTTGTAACAAACGCTCTGCATAAGCAGAAATACGCATGCTCCATTGGGTCATCTTTTTACGAATAACAGGGTAACCACCACGTTCCGAAACCCCGTTTATAATTTCATCATTTGCCAAAACCGTTCCTAAACCGGGACACCAGTTCACTTCCGTTTCCGCCAAATACGTCAATCTGTATTGTAATATTATTTTTTCTTTTTGATCTTCTGAATACGAATTCCATTCGCTTGACGAAAAAGGAGCAATATTATCATCTGAAACGGCATTTACGTTTGTATTTCCTTCTTTTTCAAAAACAGAAACTAAGGTCGAAATATCTTCGGCTTTATCAGCCTCTTTATTGTACCACGAATTAAACAACTGAATGAAAATCCACTGTGTATGTTTGTAATAATCCGGATTTGATGTCCGAACTTCTCTCGCCCAGTCAAATGAAAATCCAATTTTATCCAATTGTTTTCTGTATCCGGCAATTTCTTTTCCTTCTTTATCTACTCCACCGTCAATATTTACACGGGTCGTATCTTCGGGACGTTGCCCGGTTTGGATGGCATATTGTTCTGCCGGCAATCCGAAACTGTCGTAACCCATCGGGTGCAAAACATTAAAGCCCTGATGTCTTTTGAAACGCGAATACACGTCTGAAGCAATATACCCGAGTGGATGTCCGACATGTAATCCAGCACCGGATGGATATGGAAACATATCTAATACGTAGTGTTTTGGTTTGTCAGAATTATTTACGGCTGCAAAAGTTTGATTATCGGCCCAATATTTTTGCCACTTGGCTTCTATTTCGTTCGGATTGTATTTCATTTTGTGAGTTGCTGAGTTACTGAGTAACTGAGTTGCTAAGTTTTAATGCATTATGTAATAAGATCGCAAATTTACATTTATTACAGATTGTAACAAAAAGTATTTTAACACATAAAACAATTAACTCAATGGGTGCAATTAATTTTAACACATAGAAGCATAGCTAACAAAGCTTAAAAAAGACGTTTCACTCCAAATAAATCACATCAGAGCTTGTTTAAATTTCTGATTCCAAAAAGAAAAAACCACACTAAATTCTTAAACGTAAAAATAAAACCACTCCATCTTAATCGATCACTATTGCTTTTCAATATAAAAAAATCCGTTTTCGTCAGCGTTTTGCCCTTGCAAATCCGCATAATCCGCGTCCAATTCTGCATAATCTTTACATAGAAACCTTGCAAATTAATTTCAAACACGGATTAAACAGATTCGTTATCACGAAGACGCGGATTAAAACGGATTTAAAATTCTTTCTGATGAAATTTAAACAAGCATTAAGACTGCATGAAAAAATTGTGATTTCCTTGAAACATCACAAATAGCAGATCCTAAATCTATGTCTCTATGTATTAAATAAATTTAGCGAAATAACCCAAAATGCGTTAAATTTTAATTTCTTCATTCTTATTCCGACAAAATGCAACACTAAAATTGCTTATATTGTACAAAAGTTAAAACTTTGATCGTTATTAACTTTAAATAAAGAAATTGTTTATTATTTTTACCACATAATTTAAGCAAACTATGAGTTCTAACTTTGATAAATTTCAAAAGCGCAGGTTAATTTCCTCTTATTTTTCGGTTGTATTAAGTGTCTTTCTGGTACTATTCCTTTTAGGAGTATTGGGATTGTTCATCGTTAATTCTAAAAAACTGGCAGACGATTTTAAAGAAAAAATCGCCATGACTGTTTTCTTTAAAAACGAAGCGAATGACAGTGTTATAAAAGCCTTTAATACCGAACTAAAAAGAGCTCCTTTTGCAAAATCATACGTTTATGTAACTAAAGAAAAAGCGGCTAAAGAGCATACTGATATAATTGGTGAAGATTTCCTGACCTTTTTGGGAGAAAATCCATTATTGAATTCTTACGACATTCACTTCAAAGCGGATTATGTTGAAAGAGACAGCATTCAGAGAATTGAAAGCCATCTGCGTAAAAACACCATGATCTCTGATATCGTTTATGACAAACAATTGGTCAATCTGGTTAATGACAACATCAAAAAAGTGAGTATGTGGATTTTGATTATCAGCGGATTCCTGACTGTAATTGCGGTTTTACTAATCAATAGTTCCCTTCGTTTATCGATACATTCTAATCGTTTTATCATTAAAACCATGCAAATGGTTGGTGCAACAAAATCGTTTATTCGTAAACCGTTTGTAATGCGTAGTGTAAAACTGGGCATGTTGGGCGCTGGTCTGGCGATTATTGCCTTGATTGCGCTTTTAGTTTATGTAGAAACCAATTTCCCGGGACTAGGAATTCTAGACGATAAACTGGTAACCGGTTTGATCTTACTTATTGTTTTCGGATTGGGAGTTTTAATCACCTGGGTAAGCACACACTTTGCCACACAACGTTTTCTGAATTTAAGAACTGACGACCTTTATTAACTTATAAAAACAGTCACAGTCGCAGTTTTCAGTCACTTTATAATCGAATTTAATAGCAATGAAAAATAATACAACAGAACAAAAACAAGAATTCCTTTTTGAAGGCATCAACTACAAAATCCTTTTGATCGGAATTGCGGTAATTGCATTGGGTTTTATCTTAATGTCCGGTGGTGGTAGTGATAATCCGAATGTTTTTAACGAAGATATTTTTAACTTCAGACGTATCCGATTAGCTCCAACAACTGTTTTAATAGGGTTTGGGATCACGATTTACTCGATTTTTAAAAAATCAAAACAATAGCATTTTATAGATTTTCATTCCGCTTCCTTGCATTTAGTAAAGGCAACCGATCTAAAATCTAAAATCTAAAATCTAAACTTTTAATGAACACATTACAAGCTATTATCCTTGCCATTATTGAAGGAATTACAGAATTTTTACCTGTTTCTTCAACTGGTCACATGATTATTGCCTCTTCTTTTTTTGGAATTGCCCATGACGATTTCACTAAACTCTTTACAATAGTTATTCAATTAGGCGCCATCCTTTCGGTTGTCGTTTTATATTTCAAACGTTTCTTTCAGACACTTGACTTTTACTTTAAACTTTTAGTCGCTTTTATTCCTGCAGTCGTTTTAGGATTATTGTTAAGTGATTTTATAGACGGATTGTTAGAAAACCCGGTTACAGTTGCCGTATCTCTTTTGATTGGAGGACTTATTTTACTAAAAGTTGACCAATGGTTCAATCAGCCAAATGTAACTGAAGCTTCTCAGGAAATCACCTATTTACAAGCTTTCAAAATAGGCCTTTTTCAATGTATTGCCATGATCCCCGGAGTTTCCAGAAGTGGTGCCAGTATTGTGGGCGGAATGTCACAAAAACTAAGTCGTACTACCGCAGCCGAATTTTCGTTTTTCCTTGCTGTCCCAACCATGTTAGGCGCAACGGTAAAGAAATGTTACGACTATTACAAAGACGGATTTGTATTATCTCACGATCAAATCAATCTGTTAATTATTGGAAACATAGTAGCTTTCATTGTAGCACTTTTAGCCATTAAAACTTTCATTGGTTTCCTTACTAAAAACGGTTTCAAAGTATTTGGTATTTATCGAATAATTGCCGGAATCATTTTATTGGCCATTCACTTTTTCATTCACCCGCTTACCATTATATAATGACTCCTGAAGAATATTTAAACGGACAGGTTTTATTGATCGACAAGCCTTTAAAATGGAGTTCGTTTCAAGCAGTCAATAAATTAAAATACCTTTTAATCAACAAAGTCGGACTTCCAAAAAAGTTCAAAATCGGTCATGCGGGAACTTTAGACCCTTTAGCGACCGGATTATTATTAATCTGCACCGGAAAATTCACCAAAAGCATTTCTGAATTGCAAGGTCAGGCCAAAGAATATACGGGAACTTTTTATATTGGAGCCACTACTCCATCTTACGATTTAGAAACCGAAATCGATCAGACCTTTCCAACCGAACATATCGATGAAACGCTGATTCATGAAACGGTCAAACAATTTTTAGGTGAAATTGATCAAAAACCGCCTATCTTTTCTGCCATTAAAAAAGACGGTGTTCGTTTGTACGAACATGCACGCGCGGGAGAAACTGTTGAAATCGCAAGTAGAAAAACAACGATTCACGAGTTTGAAATTACGCGAATTGCATTGCCGGAAATTGATTTTAGAGTAGTTTGCAGTAAAGGAACTTACATTCGCTCCCTGGCTTTTGATTTTGGGAAAGCAATGAATTCGGGTTCACACTTAACTGTTTTACGCCGAACTAAAATTGGTGACTACGATGTAAAAAACGCCATCGACATCACTTTGTTTGAAGAAACTTTGGAACAAAAATAAGACATCAAGCACATTACAAAAGACAATAGTAATGTGCCTACTCTTACATTAGAATAGTGCTATTTTTATCCCCGCTGTTGTTTTGGACTAGTAGTGAGTCGCTTTTTCACTTCCAAACAAAAAACCTGAAATAAAATCATAAAACCTTTCGAATAACTTTTTCATAATGGTGGTATTTTTTAGTTGTTAAATAATAAAAACACCAATAAAAAGAGCAAATAAAAAGTAAATAATAGAATTGGGATTCCTCAAGCAAGATACAAAATGTATTAAAATAAAAAAAACATTTTAATACATTTTAAACATTTAGCCTATTTAATATCAACCAATTAGCAGTAAATTAAGGGCGTCACAACCCAAAATTACAGGCGATCGTATTTGATATTTTCCATAATCTCCAGCAATTCTTCTTGAACAGAAAGCCCTTTGTCTGCCAGATACCATAACTGCAAATCGGTTTTGATTTTTTCATCAATTACACCAAATTCTTTTTTATAGTTTGCCATTAATTCTGTGGCTCCTTTGGGTCTTGGTCCCCAATCGGTACGGACAATTCCGGCTTCTTTACAAATCACAATAACTTTGGGTATTGCCCTTCCTCCGTTTGTTAAATAATGACTCATTAATTCATCATTTTCATCACGCAAAACAATTCGCAGATCAACTTTTTTATCTGATGATGAGGCCATCTTATTTAGTATAGGAAGTATTTGAGCTGCATCACCGCACCAGCCTTCAGAAATTACCAACCAGATATAATGATTCTCCAGTTTTTGAAGTTTTTCGATTGTTTCTTCCGAAATTTTTATTGTTTTCTCCAATCGGTTCATTCGAGCTTCATTGAGACTTGTGTAATGCGTTAAACTTTCAGATTGTTCATCGCCTGTTGATTTTCCGTCGGATAATAAATCCGTAACAAGTTTTCGATATTCAGAATAAGAGTGACTATTGAATAATGCTTTGGCTACAATACTTTTCATACTTAATTTGTTTAGAATACCATAAAAATACGATTTTTAAAAAGACCTTGAATTGATTTTTATCACATTCAAAAGAAATAAAACCGGACTCCTCTCAAAAGAGCAAAGTATACAATCCGAAATTATTTTTAAAACACTATTTCTAAAAATCAGAATATGTCTATATTTGCACAAATTAACGCAAGACACACATGAAATATAAAAGGATTCTTCTAAAACTAAGCGGCGAAGCCTTAATGGGTGATTTACAATACGGAATTGACCCAAAAAGACTGGCCGAGTATGCTGAGGAAATTAAGCAAATTCACACTAAAGGAGTAGAAATTGCTATTGTTATTGGAGGAGGAAATATTTTTAGAGGCGTTGCAGGAGCAAGTGCCGGTATGGATCGCGTACAAGGCGATTATATGGGAATGCTTGCAACCGTAATTAACGGAATGGCATTACAAGGTGCTCTTGAAGATAAAGGAATGAAAACGCGCTTACAGACTGCTTTGAAAATGGAATCTATTGCAGAGCCTTACATCAAAAGAAGAGCAGATCGTCACCTTGAAAAAGGAAGAATTGTAATTTTTGGTGCTGGAACCGGTAATCCTTATTTCACTACTGATACAGCTGCTGTTTTAAGAGGAATCGAAATCAATGCTGACGTGATCCTAAAAGGAACCCGTGTCGATGGTGTTTACGATTCTGATCCTGAAAAAAATGCATCGGCAGTAAAATTTGATTACATCTCTTTTGATGATGTATTGAAAAAAGGTTTAAATGTAATGGACACAACTGCTTTTACATTAAGCCAGGAAAACAAATTGCCAATCGTTGTTTTTGATATGAACAAAATTGGAAATTTATTAAAAATCTGCGAAGGCGAAAACATAGGAACTGTAGTTAATATATAAGTCTTCAGTGACAGTTTACAGTCCCAGACTGCTTGAACTGAAAATGAGGATTGAAAACTGAAAACTAAAAAAACAATGACTGAAGAAATAGAATTTATATTAGATAGTACTGAAGAATCAATGAATGGTTCGATAGCGCATTTAGAGAAAGAATTTCTTAACATTCGCGCAGGAAAAGCTTCACCGGCAATGCTTGGAAGTGTTTTTGTAGACTATTACGGATCTGCAACACCACTTTCGCAAGTGTCAAAGATTAGTGTTCCTGATGCGAGAACAATTACCTTACAACCTTTTGAAAAAAACATGTTGTCTGTAATTGAAAAAGCAATTATGGTTGCTAATATTGGTTTCAACCCAATGAACAACGGAGACGTGATCATTATCAGTGTACCACCTTTGACAGAAGAGCGTCGTAAAGACCTTGCTAAACAAGCAAAATCTGAGGCAGAAGATGCAAAAATTGGTGTTCGTAACGTACGTAAAGACTCCAATACTGATATTAAAAAATTAGAAAAAGAAGGAACTTCTGAAGATGTTTGTAAATCTGCTGAAGAAGAAGTTCAGAATTTAACGAATACTTATATTAAAAAAATTGATGAATTATTGGCTGCGAAAGAAGCTGAGATCATGAAAGTTTAATTTTATTCGATACAAAACAAAATCCGTCTGGTATATTTAACCAGACGGATTTTTTTATTCTTATTTTTACCTATTGAAAATTAAATGTTTTCGTTTCTGAAACTATAATCCTCTGTATGAAGCTATTTTGTTTTTTGACTTTGTTTTTTACGCTTACCATTCAGGCGCAATTTCAAATAAACGGAATTGTTACGGACTCCGGCAACAAACCGCTTCCCTTTGCCAGCATTAAAACAGCAGACCACAATAACACCATTACAGATGTTGATGGTAAATTTTCTTTTACGGTTTCCTCTGAAACCGGATTTTTTACGGTTTCTTATATTGGTTTCGAGACCAAAAACATTACCCTAACAAACAACAAAAAATTCTACTCCGTTTCACTTTCTCAAAAAACAGATGATTTAAAAGAGGTTGTTATTTCAAATGAAAACCCGGCGCTGAGCATTTTAAGAAAGGTCATTTCCAATAAAAACAGCAACAATCCACAGAAAAAGCTGAGTAGTTTTGAGTACAAAACTTACAACAAACTTATCGTCACTGCCAATCCTGATTCTATCGACGGACGCATTGACTCTTCGGCAACTTATAAAGATTTAAAGAAAAAGAAAATCAATATTGATTCTTCCGATTATAAATTCAAAGAAATAATAAGTAAACAACATTTATTTCAAACAGAAAAAATATCACAATATCAATTTGGGAGTAAAAGGCTTAAAGAAACCGTATTGGGTACAAAAATGGCGGGTTTCAAACAGCCTGTGTACGAAATTATCGCTTTCAGTCTGCAATCTATTTCTATTTATGATCCGAAATACGAATTGCTGGAAACAAAATATGAGAGCCCGATTTCAAACAATGCACTTAAAGATTACACCTACAAGCTGCTTGACACGGTGACGGTACAGGGGCGTGAAACCTACATGATCCATTACAAAAACAAGCAAAAAAGAAATGCATCGGGTCTGGAAGGTGTTTTATACATAGACGCAGAAAATTTTGCTATCGCCAAAGCTGTAATGCGTATAAAAGGTGTTTTGGACATTAGCGGAATTCATGAGTTTGAATATGTTCCAAGTGAAAAAATATGGTTTCAAAGCCGTACCACATTCAAAATCGTAAAAGGGAAAAACGACGAGGATATTAAAATTCTGGGAGGAACTATTCAATTTGATGCAGATACCGGAGAAAACTTTGAACCGAGAAAAAAAGCAGCGTCCGACTTCACCTATTTGCTTTCTGAGAGCAACAATTTTGATATTCACTACAACACTAATCCGGTCATAAAAAACCCGGCACTTTATATCGAAATTAAAGAGGATGCCAGCAAAAAACCGGAAGCTTTCTGGAACGAATATCGCAAAGAAACGCTTGATCTGAAAAGTCAAAAAACCTATTTATTACTGGACAGCATTTCTATTAAAAAAAGAATTGAAAAACGTTTGGGCCTTGGCCGAAAAATCATCAACGGTTACATTCCGATGGGGCCAATTGACTTCGACTTAAAAAAACTAATCAGCTACAATAATTACGAAGGCTTTCGTCTGGGTCTTGGCGGAATTACGAATGACCGTTTTTCTAAAAATTTCCGAATTGAAGGATATGCCGCTTACGGAACAAAAGACGGCACAACGAAATACAGCATCGGCTCCGGTTTTTTACTCGATAAAAACACCAATACATGGCTAAATGGGTATTACTCGGATGATGTTCGGGAAATTGCGAGTACCGTTTTTGCTGTCGACAAACGCGTTTTTAAAATTTATGATCCACGTCCGATAAACATTAGTACTTTCTATCAGTATGTCGGCTGGAGGGGTAATATTCAGACTAAGATCATTCCGAAAACGGAGGCTGTTCTGGAATTATCACGAAATCACATCGAACCTAAATTTGATTATCTTTTTAATCTACACGGAAAACTGTATTCAAGCTACATAATGACTACAGCAATGCTTTCTATTGCCTGGTCGCCGTTTAGTGATTTCATGCAAACCCCAACCGGAAGAACCGAAGCGGATAAAAGGTTTCCAAAGTTTACTTTTCAATATACCCAATCGCTACCCGATGTATTTGAAAATGATTTTAAATTTGGCAAAATAGATTTCAAAGCTGAATATGAAAAAAAATATCTAAACGGTCAGAAAACCGGTGTACTACTGCAAGGTGGATATGCTTTTGGCGATGTGCCGATTACCCACCTATACAATACGGCTCCGAATAACCTGACCAAAGAAACGGTTGTTCAACGTATTACTTTTGCCGGCAGAAACAGTTTTGAGACCATGTATTTTAATGAGTTTTTCTCTAGTCAATATGTAATGTTTCAAATTAAACATGGTTTTGACCGAATCCGAATCCTCAGAAAAGTTCGTCCTTCTTTGGTATTGGTTACCCGAATGGCGTGGGGAAATATGGAAAATCCACAACAACATGTCGGCCCTGCTTATAAAACACTTGACAAAGGTTTCTTTGAATCCGGGATCGAATTAAACAAAATCTATAAAGGCATCGGCTTAGGAGGATTCTATAGATATGGGCCAAATCAACTGCCAAGATTTGAGAATAATATTGCGGTTAAAATCTCTTATGTATTGGATTTGGGGATCTAAAAAATTTTAAAATTCCAATCCTTTAAAATTCCAAATTCCAATGGAATGCTTTTTATGATTCTGAAATTTGTTAAATGTGAATAAATCTGCGTTTACTGAGCTTATCTTTACGGAGTTGCTTGCGGAGATTTCTCCTTTGTCGAAAGGACAAATGGGGTGTCTTTTTTAGATAAACTAAATTGCCAGTTTTAATGTTTTACTAACACTTGATCCCTAAATCTGCGGCTTTTGTTTTTTGCCACAGATTTCACAGATTAAAATGATTTCTGTATTTGCTTCCTCGCATCTTCTGGATTTGATTCTTTATCACTAAAATCAATCATCACACAAACAAAAAAATCCCAAACTCCAACAAAATTGGAATTTGGAATTTAAAAAGATTGGAATTTCATCCCCCTTCTATTTTATAAAATTAAATATTCGGGTATTGAGTTAGATGCACTGCTGTGCATCTCTACGGAAGGAAAAAACCAAAAAAAACCAAACCCCAACAAAATTGGAATTTGGAATTTAAAAAGATTGGAATTTACCCCCTCTATGGTTTCAAAATCAGAACTGAGGGCGTATTATTCAACCATATACTTTGTGATTCAATCAGTTTTTTCCAACTGTCTAGACTGATGATCATCAGATTCTGACTTTCTAAAAACTCTTTTTTGATTGTTCGATCGTGCATGATCATGATGTGATTTGGAGCGATTTGCTCTATCGAACGAATGGTTTCCTGAATATCACGGGTGCTTTTCATTTCACCGCTTGCATCTAAAACCGTGATCTGAGAACCGTTATTATTGATTAACTTTTTAGCATATTCAATTAAAAAAGCATCTTCTTTATTGAAAATCGGCATAAAAATCTGGTTGACGTCTTCTAAGTCTTTGTCGATAAAAATTCCGACCGGCATTTTACTTTTAGCAATAATATGACGTGTTCTTTCATCAAAAGGAGAATTTTCAAACAGCCCTTCTTTTCCTGTGAACTTATCAATTAGGCGATCCGGGTTTACAATTCTGGAGGTAAAGCCAAGTATTTTTCCAAGCAAAGTCCCTTCAAAAATAGATTGCCCCAAACCTACCAATAACAAATCATAGTCCCCTTGATTGGCCGTATCGATGATATCGGTATCAATATCGTTTGTAACTTTAAAAACACTAACCATATTTTGATTCAGACGTTCTGACTCTTCGATAACCGGAACCAGCATTTTACGTTCCTGATCTTTCACATCAAAGGAATGCACTTCTGTACTTAAGGACAAATGCATCGCTGTAACAATAGAATTATCAGATTGTTTTTTAACCAGGCTGTTCGCAATTCGCAACAGTTTTTTACCTTTCTCGGGAGTCGCAAAGGAAAGAAGGATCTTAAACTTGCTTTTGTTCCCAATCTCTTGTGGAATGGCCGTTATTTTATCTTTAAAAATAAAGCCTATAAAATCCAACGCCGGGCCTGTCATAAAAGTGGTCACTAACGCCATAATCACCATCATAGTAAAAATCTCAGTAGACAAAACACCTAAATCATATCCGATATTCAGTACTACGAGCTCCATTAAACCCCTCGTATTCATTAAAGCACCAATCGCCAGGCTGTCTTTCCAGCTTTGTCCCATAAACTTGGCAGCAAAAGCACTTCCAAAAAACTTCCCAACTACGGCAACGGCAATAATTAAACCTGTGATTTTCCACAAATAAGGATCATTCAGTAAACCAATTTGTGTACGTAATCCAGTAAATACAAAGAACAACGGCAATAACACAATGATGGCAACATCTTCGACTTTTTCAATAAAAATATTTCTAAACGTATTGTTTTCCGGCATAATGGCTCCGGCTAAAAAGGCTCCAAATAAAGCATGAATTCCAATTAGCTCAGCCGCATAAGCAGAAAATAGTAAGGTTATAAAGAAAATGGCGACAACCGGTTTATTCAGACTTTCGCGGGTTGAGTTTAAGTCTCCCACTCGTTTTAGAAACGGACGAACTATTTTGAGCATGATAATAACATACAAAACCGCCAAACCAATTACATACAAAGAACTAGTAAAAGAACCCGCTTTTACAATTGCAATTACAACAGCCAAAATACACCAGGCTGTGATATCATCTGCGGCAGCACAGGTTATCGCAATCGTACCCAGTTTTGTTTTTTGCATACCTCGCTCCTGCACAATTCTCGCCAAAACAGGAAATGCGGTAATACTCATGGCAATTCCCATAAACAATCCGAAAGAAGAGAACTCTACGCCAATTGGAGCAAAAGTGTGGTAAATAAAATAGGCTAAACTTAACCCTAATGCAAACGGAATTACGATACTGGCGTGGCTTATTACGACTGCATCATGGGCCTTATTCTTCAGTACTTTTAAGTCCAGCTCCATTCCAATAACGAACATAAAAAGGATTAAACCAATCTGACTTAAAAACTGTAGATTCCCTAAAGATTCTTTTGGAAATAGTGTAGCGGAGAATTCCGGGAAATACATTCCTACCAAAGACGGCCCTAACACAATTCCGGCAATCATCTCGCCAATAACGGAAGGTTGCCCTATTTTTCTGAAAATCCACCCGAATAAACGTGCCACCAGAATAATCGTAACAATCTGTGCTAACAAAATCGCCAAAGGATGTTGCAGGTTTTCGACCATAGAATGTAGAAAATCATTCCAATGATTGCTTTCTATTTTTTTGCGAACAATTCCACGGCCTACTTCCAGCGAAGCGCCCTTAACAATCACCCAATATATCAAAGCAGTAAAACCTCCAATAATGGTAACGTAAAACGCTGAGTTTTTTATGCTGTTCATAACTTCTCTTTTAATTTTTATGGGGCAAATATCAGAAGTGATTTCTTATCCAAGAAGTAAATTTAAACCTAATTTTCAATCCATGTAACAAGTCCGAAAAACTTTGTAATAAGTTGGAATAGCTGATGAAAAAGAGCTTCGACTTTGCTCAGCTTGGGCTTCGGCTTCGCTCAGCCTGAGCTTCGACTCCGCTCAGCTTGACAGTTGAGAGGTTATATTTTTGTTTTTTTCAGGAAGTCTGAACGATAGGTTTCGCTTAGTAATAGGGTGCTGTTTTTTTCATTCTTTTCTAAATGATGCAAAACAATTTCGTTGTGATTGAAAAACTTAATGGCTTTTACGGCGACAATCTCTTTTTTGTTTACGCGACAAAAATCGGTTTCAGGTAATTCTTTTAGGAGGGTATCAAATTTAACGTTTTTCAAATTCAGAAAACTACCATCGGTCAACAGTACCGTTTTATCGCGGCTGTCGCTGATCGCGGTTTTTATGTATTGAATCTGATCAAAATACAATAAAGTTTTTCCTTTATCGGTATTGAGCTGTATGAATTTTTTGGCTGCGTCGGGTTTGTGGAATCGTTCTGCTGCTTTTGAGATCGCTTTCTGCAAACGTTCCAATTTTACCGGTTTCGTGATATAATCTACTGCCTCGATTGTAAAAGCATCTACAGCATATTCTTTATAAGCGGTACAGAAAATAACCAGCTTATTTTGCAACATTTCAGCCAAATGCAAACCGTTAATTCCCGGCATTTCGATGTCAGAAATTAATAAATCAAAATCGAGTTGGTCCATTTCGGCCAATAGTTTCTCGGGATTATTAAACGTTTTTACGATTTCGACTTCGGAAATTTGTTCGCAAAGCATTTTCAAATACGTTAATCCGGGTAACTCATCGTCCAGAAGCAAGCATTTCAGTTTTGTATTCAAGTAGATCAATTTTTAGGTGAGCAATGTAAACATCATTTTCTACAAATCTCTCGAGTTTGAAATTATTTCTGTAAATAATCCGAAGACGATGTTCTAAAGTCGAGTGGCCAATGCCGCTTCGCTCTTTTTTCAGCACTTTTTTATCTGAGATTTTATTGGAAACGGTCATAGAAAACGCGTTGTCTTTAAACTCAAAAATCACAGAAATAAAAGCATCGGCACTTTGCAAATCGGCATGTTTGAAAGCATTTTCGATTAAATCAATAGAAATTAGGGGTGCCAGTAAAGGCTGCTCGTACAATTTATCCTCTTTGTTGATATTGGTTTTGATTTTCAACTCAAACAGCGGACTGATCTTGATTTTATTGATTTCGATTAAATTCAATGCAAAATCAATTTCTTCTTTTGCGGTGACAAATTTCTTTTTGCTTTCGTATAAAATATAATCCAAAACATTCGCCAGTTTATCTAAAGCAAAATAGGTTTGATAGGCATGCGATTGAATCGAATTTAGAATATTCTTAAAAAGATGGGGATTCAGTTTTGCTTCCAGTGTCTCCAGTTGCAAGTCATTGACTTTCATCTCGAGTGCATAAAAACTTTTTTCGGCATCGTCTTTTGCTTTTTTTGAATGCATTAATTGGTACACCATAAAACCAATGATGACAACCAATAATAAAATAATGGCTAAAAAAATAAAAGTAATGGTATCGTTTTCCTGCATAGTACTATTTTTTTTCAACACGAATTTCACGAATTTTTACAAATTGAGCTCTCTTTTGACGCTAAAAAAATCATTTAATTCATGTCATTCGTTGCGTTGTTCTGCCACAGATTAAACGGATTAAACGGATTCTCGCGGATTTTTTTTGTTTGGCCCTAAAAAACCCTTTAAATCTACAACCGTTTTCTTGCCACAAATTTCACGAATTAAAATATACGATCTGTGTAAATCCGTTTAATCCGTTTAATCTGCGACCTTTTTTCGCCACGAATTAAGCAAATTTCACGAATTGAAATATACAATCTGTACAAATCTGTTTAATCTGTGGCTAAACTTTTTAATGACTAGACACAAACTTCAACCCAATGATCGAAGCAATTAATGTCGAAAGAAAAAAAACTCTCCAAAAAGTAACCGGTTCTTTAAAAATCAGAATCCCTACCAAAACGGTTCCTACTGCTCCGATTCCTGTCCAAACGGCATAAGCGGTACCAATTGGTAAAACCTGAGTTGCTTTATATAGTAAAATCATACTAATAGAAAGACAAACAAAAAAGCCTGCCATCCAATAGGTTGAAATAATTCCGGTTGTTTCTTTCGCTTTTCCTAAGCACGAAGCAAAACCAACTTCAAAAAGTCCCGCAATAATTAACAAAATCCAATTCATTTTTGTTTCATTTTAAATTAAGCGCAAATATCCGAAAAGCTAAGCTAGTAATTCTAAAATCAGCTATAAATCTTAGAAATCCAATGGTAATTTTGTGTTAACATACCGTAAAAACTGAAGCAATTGTTTATGATTTTGAGCACTTTTCACTACATTTGCATCCATTTTTAAAGATTTTATGAAAAACACTATTCAAGTCGGATTTTGGGAAAAAATAGCCCGAATCATACTTAAAAACAGAGTTGCAATATTAGTTCTCCTATCTGCCTTAACCATTTTCCTTGCTTATCAATGGAAAAACCTTTCTATGACCTATACCGAAGCCAATCTGCTTCCTAAAAATCATATTGCCAATAAAGACTATCAAAAATTCTTAGACAAGTTTGGTGAAGAAGGAAATCTTGTTGTAATTGGTTTTAAAGATCCTAACTTTTTTACTCCGAAAAATTATGCTGCCTGGAATGAATTAATGACAGGTTTAAAAGAATCCAAAGAAGTAGATTTAGTGGTTTCCTTAAACGATTTGAAGAAACTGGAAAAAGACACCGTTAACGAGAAATTTGTTTTGTCACCGTTTATCAACCAAAGCAAAACGCATGATCCGGCTTATCTGAAAAGTGTGCAATACGATCTGTTTCACAATCTGCCTTTTTACGAGGGACTATTGTTTAATAAAGAAAGCGGTAGTGTTCGATCTGCTATTTACATCAATAAAAAGATTGTAAATACAGCCGAAAGAAAAACTTTTATCCTTGAAAATTTAGTCCCTAAAATCGATAAATTCGAAAAAACTACGGGAATTGACCTGCGTGTTTCGGGGATGCCTTATATCAGAACCATCAATGCTGCCAATATGAAAGGCGAAATCGGACTCTTTATCGGTGCGGCTTTACTGACTGTTTCTTTGATCTTCTTTTTCTTTTTCCGTTCGTTTAGAGCTACTTTTATTTCCATCTGTATTTTGATTGTCGGGGTAATCTGGTCCTTCGGAACACTTGGATTATTTCATTACAAAATCACGATTCTAACGGCTATTATTCCGCCATTAATTATCGTAATCGGAATCACGAATTGTATTTTTTTGATTAATAAATACCAGCAGGAAATCAAACTTCACAATAATCAGGCAAGAGCTTTGCAACGTATTATTTCGAGAATCGGAGTTTCAACTCTAATGACGAATCTGACGACTGCAATTGGTTTTGCTACCTTTATGATTACGGGTAACGATTTGCTTTTTGAATTTGGTTTAGTGACTTCTATCAATGTGATCTCAGTTTATTTATTGACTCTTTTAATTGTGCCAATTATATACAGCTTTATGTCGATGCCAAATGAAAAACATTTGTATCACTTAACCAAAACCTATATTTCAACCCTGCTTGACTTTGTTGAAAATGTGGTGAAAAACAAGCGCAAAGTAATTTACATCCTTTACGGTTTGCTTTTAGTTTTTAGTGTTATCGGAGTTTCACAAATGAAAGTTTCGGGAAGTTTGATCGGAGAAATGCCAAAAAGCGCTTCGTTCTTTAAAGACATTTTATTCTACGAAAAAGAATTCAATGGTGTAATGCCTTTGGAAATAATGATTGACACTAAGAAGAAAAAAGGTGTTATGAAAGCGTCTACCATCCGTAAAATGGATGAATTGCAAAATACAATTATCGAAATGCCTGAATTGGCAAAACCGGTTTCGATTGTAAATTTGGTTAAATATTCAAAACAGGCTTTTTACAACGGAAATCCTGAATATTATCAACTGCCAACTTCGCAAGAGCAGACATTTATTTTGGGCTATGCTAAAAATGCGACGAAAAACAGTAAAGACAATCTAATGAAAGCTTATGTAGATTCGACTGGTCAATATGCCCGTATCACTACTTTCATGAAGGATATCGGTACAGATGAAATGGCGAGAGTCGAGAAAAAACTACATAAAAAAATTGAAGAAATTTTCCCAAAAGACCGTTATGAAGTTACGGTTACCGGAAAAGCTTTGGTTTTCCAGAAAGGAACTTCGTATTTAGTAGACAACTTAATCGAATCGTTGATTTTTGCTATATTGGTGATTGCGATACTGATGTTGTATTTATTCCGCTCTTTCAAAATGGTTTTCGCTTCGGTTATTACGAATGTTTTACCGCTTTGCATTACTTCGGGATTAATGGGGTATTTTGGAATCCCTCTAAAACCGTCTACTATTTTAGTATTCAGTATTGCATTCGGAATTTCGGTAGATAATGCGATTCAGTTTATGGCGAAATACAAACATGATTTATTGCAAAGTAACGGAAAGGTCAAAAAATCTGTTTTCAGTGCTTTAAGAGAAACCGGAATCAGTACTTTTTATACTTCGGTAGTTTTGATTTTAGGTTTTGCCACTTTTACGCTTTCCAGCTTTAGCGGAACAATTGCGCTTGGGGGATTAATTTCTTGTACGCTTGCATTTGCGATGTTTGCGAACTTATTGGTTTTACCGGCTTTGGTTTTGACATTTGAGAAGAAGAAGGCGAAGAAAGAGGATTTGGAAGGATTGGAATAGTTTTTTGCCACGAATTTCACGAATTAGTGCGAATTGTTCTTATGCTTGTAGCTTACTCGCTCCTAATCTTGTCATTTCGAGCGAAGTCGAGAAATCACGCACGCTGAGCACGCAATACATGGATTATTGAATGCGATTTCTCCTTACCTCTTAATAGACAAGAAAATAAGAATCGTAATTCTACAAATAAAAAATAGCTAAGAATTTTACAAATTAGTGCGAATTAAAATCGACTAACTTCATTGTCATTTGTATTTTATGAAAAAAAGATTATTTATTCTGATTTTACTTTTTCCTGTTTTTCTTTTAGGTCAAACTAAAATTGATGAGAATATTTCAGTTAAATTCCTTGGAAAACCTGAAACAACTGAATTCAACATTGAAAATACAAATCCTGAAAATGTAAAAGCGAAAGCAACAGCATTTTATCTCAATTCTAAAGACGATTCTTATATTGCAATGCGAATAAATGCAATAATTGATGGCAAACCATATAATGAACTTTCTCAAAGCATAATTGCTTTAAAAGCAGTCTATAAACATATCTTGACTGAACAACTTAAAAGCATGGCAAAAAAAGGCATGTTTTTAAAAGATTCATCACAAATAAAAATCGACAATTACTTAGCTTACAAACTAAGTTTTAAGGGAAAAAACTCAGAAGAAGAAAATGCAGAAAGTCGAATTTTAATTTTGAATGGTATAACTTATATATTTATTTATTCGCAAGTTGCATCTTATGATAAAGTAAAAAAAGATCAATTTTTCAAGTCAATAAAAATTAACCATTCTGAAAATTTAAAACAAATCGAGGAACCTTATAATTATTTTAATGTAATAATAAGGATTTTAGGTGGCGTACTTTTTCTATATTTCATTAGGAAATTTTTGAAAAAAGAGAAAGAAAACAATCGAATAAGGTAATTTCAAATTTGAATATTGAATGCGATTTCTCCTTCGTCGAAATAACAAAAAGACTATAAAATAAAATTACAAAAGTAAAACATCATCAACTTTAGTTTTACTCTTAGTTTAAAAAAAACAAAACATCCTTTTTCATAATCCTGTTCGTTTCTTTTAATTTTCAACTTTTAAATACAAGATAATTAGCATATTTTTTTTCCTAAGAGGAAGACAAAACTGTTTTTTATCAAAATCTATTTTTTTAAGAATTTTAAATACCTTTGAGTTATAAGTACAGCAGAAAAACCCGTCCTAAAACAAATAGTAAAAACAATAAAAGTCTTTTTCTTAGAGCAACAAAACAAATTATTCTTACATTTGAATTTAAAATTTAACTAAATTAAAAATGGGGATATTTGATAGATTAAGGAATGAATTCCTTGACATCATTGAATTCGTAGACAATACCAACAATACTATTGTTTATAGATTTGAAAGATTTCAGAATGAAATAAAAAACAACAGTAAACTTATTGTTAGAGAAGGTCAGCAGGCTGTTTTCATGAATGAAGGCAAAATTGCAGACATTTTTAGCGCAGGAACTTATAATCTAAATACTCAAAATTTACCTATTTTATCTACTTTAAAAGGCTGGAAATACGATTTTAACAGTCCCTTTAAAGCAGAAGTTTATTTTATTAACACTCGCAACTTTATCGATCAGAAATGGGGAACAAAAAATGCGTTAATTTTAAATGACGATCGTTTTGGAATGCTGGAAGTCAGAGCATTTGGAACCTATGCTTTTAAAGTTGTTGATTCTCAAAAATTCATTCAGGAAATTGTGGGTACCGACGGACAATTTACCACCCAAGAAATTGCAGAGCAATTAAAAAGTATAATTGTTTCGCGTTTTACCGATGCAATTGGTGAAGCAAAATTACCGATAGAATCGTATGTAGGCAACACTACTGAACTTTCGACTACGATTTTTAACTTCATGAAAGATGATTTTGCGGATTATGGGATAGAACTCAGTAGATTTTTACTCGAAAACACCTCAATGCCTGAGGATATTAAAAAAGAGATTTTTGAATTAAGCCGTCTCAATAAGATAGACATGCAGAAATTCACACAATACAAAACAGCTCAATCTATTGAAAAAGCCGTAGAAAACCCTTCCGGAATTGCAGGAACCGCTTTTAGCATCGGAACTGGATTGCATATGGCAAAACAAATGATGCAGTCTTTCGACGAATCGGCTCAAACAGCGACATCAAACCAAACTTCCTTTACACCGAATCAAACGCCTCCACCATTACCTGTTGAAGGGAAGACTTATTTTGCTGCAATTAACAATGTTCAATCTGGTCCATTTAACGAAAGTCAGATTTCATCTTTAATCGAAAACAAACAGCTTTTAGAAGATACCTTGGTATGGAATCAAGGAATGGAAGGATGGCAAAAAGCCTCAACTGTGCCTGAACTGCAAAACTTATTTTCAAAAATTCCTCCTCCATTGCCTAAAAACTAATCTTTTAAAATGAGAAACGCTGAAATAAAAGACGAAACACTAAAAGCTTTCAACTGCTCTAACTGTGGAGCTGGATTAAAATACAAACCCGGAGAAGAAAATTTAACCTGCGAATATTGCAAAACTGTAAATAGCATTCCGCAGCAAGAAATTATTATCGAAGAAACCAATTTCGAGGAATATCTGGAGAAACTGGAAGCAGAAAACTTAGTCAATGAAAAAACAATGCACTGTAAAAGCTGTGGTGCAGTTTCTACAGTAAATGTAAACTCAAGATCATCCAGCTGTCCGTACTGCAGCAACCCTTTTACGGATGGAGACGCAAAAATGGATCTTGTAATAAAACCTTCTTATTTGCTGCCTTTTAAAGTCGACAAAGAAAAAGCAATTCAAATTGGTCTCAACTGGATAAAAGACGTTTGGTACACAAAAAACACACAATCATCTTCACTAACAATAGAGGCCGTATATACACCCTATTGGACTTTTGATATGAATACTCATACCGACTCTATTCTAAAAAATGCCTTTAATCGTTCATTTTCAAGTGTAACTACCCTTTTCTATGATGATGTGTTAGTCTCCGCTTCAGCAAATATCAGTCAGTATCTATTAAACCAAATAAAACCTTGGGACATACAAAAACTAACCGATACAAATGATGAATACTTAAATGATTATACTGTTGAAAAATACAGTATAGATCTAAAAAAAGGATTCCATGAGGCAAAAAAAATGGTTGATCAAGCCGTTAAAACAAAAATTACTTCAGATGCCGTCAATAAGATGTTCCATGCAGATATTATTCAGACGCAATATCTTAACATAAAATTCAAGCTTATTATATTCCCTGTTTATATCATTTCTTATGATTACAAAGGCAAGAAAAATCAGTTGTATATTAATGGCTATGATGGAAAACTAGCTTCAGAAAGACCCAGAAACCCAATAGTTGCCGTATTCCTCAAAACAATACTAGTAATCACTATAATTTTCGCGGCTTTAATCCTATTATTAATGATCGCGTCTCTTTTTGCTCTCTTCCAAACTCCTTAAACAACATTAACCCGGAACAGTATTAATCGTTATGGATAGAATCTTTTCGATCGATACTGTTTTGTTTTTAAAGCAGTAATCACAACTACTAACTCTTTATTTTCAAGACGAATAATAGCAAATCCATTTAAAAATAATCTGATCTACTTTTTCTAACGCTATTGAATTACTTCTCGCTAGGACAATTACAAACAAATCAATTATATTTGCAGTTATTGAACAACAATATTATTTAATATCAATTTTATTAAAAATGAAACACACAAAAGTTAAAGACTTATTAAACAGTACTACGACGCTTCAGGAGGTTAATGCAAAAGGATGGGTGAGAACTTTTAGAAATAATCAGTTCATCGCTCTTAATGACGGTTCTACCATTAATAATATACAATGTGTTGTTGATTTTGAAAATACACCGGAAGAGACTCTGAAAAGAATCACCACGGGAGCTGCCGTTTCTGTAACTGGAACTTTGGTTGAAAGCAAAGGTGCTGGTCAGAAATACGAAATTCAGGTTTCTAAAATTGAAATTTTAGGAGATTCTGATGCGGAGAAATTCCCAATGCAGCCTAAAAAACACTCCCTTGAATTTTTACGTGAAAATGCGCATTTACGTGTACGTACGAATGCTTTTGGCGCGATTATGCGTGTGCGTTCGGTATTGTCGTTTGCGGTTCACAAATATTTTCAGGAAAAAGGTTTTGTATATGTAAACACGCCAATTATCACCGGTTCTGATGCTGAAGGTGCAGGAGAAATGTTTAAAGTTACGGCTTTACCATTTGACAACACACCAAGAACAGAAGACGGAAAAGTAAATTATAAAGAAGATTTCTTCGGAAAAGAAACCAACTTAACAGTTTCAGGACAATTAGAAGGAGAAACTTTCGCTATGGCATTGGGTCAGATCTATACTTTTGGACCAACTTTCAGAGCTGAAAATTCAAATACTTCCCGCCACCTGGCAGAATTTTGGATGATTGAGCCAGAAGTGGCTTTCAACAATCTGGATGACAACATGGACTTGGCTGAAGATTTTATTCAATATGTAATAAAATATGCTTTGGACAATTGTGGTGATGATTTAAAATTCCTGGAAGGAAGATTATTAGAAGAAGAAAAATCAAAACCACAGGCTGACAGAAGCGAAATGGCTTTGTTGGATAAATTGAACTTTGTACTAGAAAACAACTTCAAACGTGTTTCCTATACAGAAGCAATTGATATTTTAAGAGATTCAACTCCAAATAAAAAGAAAAAATTCAACTATATCATTAACGAATGGGGAGCTGATTTACAGTCAGAGCACGAGCGTTATTTGGTTGAAAAACACTTTAAATGTCCGGTAATTTTATTTGATTACCCGGCAAACATTAAGGCATTTTACATGCGTTTGAATGAGGACGGAAAAACAGTTCGTGCCATGGATATCCTTTTCCCAGGAATTGGAGAAATCGTTGGTGGTTCTGAAAGAGAAGAACGTTACGACGTTTTGATTGAAAAAATGAAAGCCTTAGAAATCGACGAAGAAGAATTATCATGGTATTTAGACACCAGAAGATTTGGTTCGGCAACACACTCAGGATTCGGTTTAGGATTTGAGCGTTTGGTATTGTTTGTTACAGGTATGTCAAACATCCGCGACGTAATTCCTTTTCCTAGAACTCCTGGAAGTGCTGAGTTTTAATAAATAAGTTATTGCCGCTAAGGCGCGAAGACGCAAAGTTTTTTTCTTTTAAATTTTGCTTGAACACAAAAAATAAAAATACCACGAAGACATAAATTCACAAGGTATCTTTTATTCTTTTTTCACTGACGACTTAAACCTCATCAGAACAAATTAGCCTTGTGTCTTCGTGCTTTCGTGACAAAAACAAAAAAAATGCTCACAGAAAGAACAGAAGAAATAGGAAGAGTTATTGTAAATGCTGCATTTAAAGTCCACAAACAGCTTGGACCCGGATTATTAGAAAGAGTTTACGAAGTTTGTTTGGCTCACGAAATCAGCAAGACCGGTCTTACTGTTAAGCGCCAGATTCATATTCCGATTATTTATGACGGAATCGTATTCGATGAAGGATTACGTCTTGATTTGTTAATCGAAGATTCTATAATCATAGAAATAAAAGCAGTTGAGCAAGTAAATCCGGTTTGGGAAGCACAAATTATAAGTCACTTAAAATTACTTGATAAAGATTTAGGCTTTTTAATCAACTTCAATGTTCCTTTAATTAAAAGTGGCATAAGACGATTTATACATACAAAAAAAGAGTATTAAAGCCTTTAAGGCAAATATAAAAAACAAAAAAACTTTGCGCCTTTGCGTCTTAGTGGCTAAAAAAATTAGTGCCTTGTTATGCTAAAGCAATTTTTAAATTTAAAATTATCCCAAAAATTATCTCCACAGCAAATCCAGCTGATGAAGTTAATTCAATTGCCTACGCAAGCATTTGAGCAACGTTTATTAGAAGAAATGAACGAAAACCCGGCTTTAGAAGCTGGAAAAGAAGACGAATACGAAGCTGATGAATTCTCTAATGAAGAATACGACGATTACGATGATGCAGAATCAGACCGAATTGAAGCAGACGACATTAATATAGACGAATATTTAAGCGACGACGATACCCCGGATTACAAAACGCAGGTTAATAATTACGGAGACGAAGAAGAACGCGAAACGCCTTTTGCCTCTCCGATTAGTTTTCATCAGGATTTAATCAATCAGCTGAATACTTTTATTTTAAATGATGAAGAGCGCGAAATCGCTGAATTCTTAGTGGGAAGTATTGACGATATGGGTTACATCCGCAGAAGTGTGCCGGATATTGTTGACGACATGGCTTTTACTCAGGCGATTTATACGGATGAAGCTATGGTTGAAAAAATGCTCCATATCATTCACGAACTAGAGCCATCAGGAGTTGGTGCGCGCGATTTGCAGGAATGTTTATTGTTGCAGTTAAAGCATAAAACACCTACTGAATATGTTGACTTAGCGATTGATATTATCGAAAATCAGTTTGATGCTTTTACCAAAAAACATTACGATAAATTAATTCAAAAATACGGTGTTTCGAACGAACAGCTTAAAAAAGCCATTCACGAAATCGAAAGACTAAATCCGAAACCCGGAGGATCTTACACCGGAAACAATAAAGTAACCGAAAATGTAGTTCCTGATTTCGCCATCAGAATTGTTGACGGTGAGCTTGAATTGACTTTAAATGGCAGAAATGCCCCTTCCCTGCACGTTTCTAAAGATTATCAGGAAATGATGCAAACGTATAAAGATTCTCGTGATAAATCGACTGCACAGAAAGATGCGGTTCAGTTTATCAAGCAGAAACTGGATTCGGCCAAATGGTTTATTGACGCGATCAGACAGCGTCAGGAAACGCTTTTTGTGACGATGAATGCCATTATGCATTATCAGGAAGAATATTTCTTAGACGGAGACGAAACTAAGTTAAAACCAATGATCTTAAAAGACATTGCAGATATGGTTGGTTTGGATATTTCGACGATTTCACGTGTTGCCAACAGCAAATATGTGGAAACCCCTTACGGAACGAAACTGATTAAAGAGTTTTTCTCTGAAGCCATGAAAAATGATCAGGGTGAAGATGTTTCAACACTGGAGATTAAAAAAATTCTTCAGAACACCATTGAAGAAGAAGACAAGAAAAAACCACTTCCGGATGATCAACTTGCCGATATTCTAAAAGAAAAAGGATACCCTATCGCAAGAAGAACAATTGCCAAATACCGCGAACAACTTGATATTCCGGTGGCCAGGATGAGGAAGAAAATATAATTTTTTTCGACAAATAATAATATATGTAAAACCCGACAGGTTTCAAAAACCTGTCGGGTTTGTTTTTTATTTTAAACTTCGAAATTATTTATACTGATCCGGTAGTATATTGACTTTAAACAAAAACACCTTCTTTTTGTCCTTGTAACTGTACACTAATGTAAAGTCATTATTGGCAAAAACTCTAAGTCCCGGATTTGCTTTAGCCGTGCTCAACAGACTTTTTTCAATCTCTTTATGAACTACATCGAGATCGGTCTTTTCTTTTTCTATGTTTACCAAAGTCAAGTTATACTGCGCGATTTTCTCATTTCCTTCCGGCAGACTTACACTATCTAAACGAATTCCCTCTTGTATGGTTAAGGGGCAATTTGTATTGTACTTCTCTACCAATTCCTTTATTTCAGTATCTACTTCATCCGTACTTTTATAAAAATAAAACTGAATCACAAACACCAAAACCAATGCAATTCCAACCGTAATCATCAACCGAATATTCTGTCTTTCTTTACTTTCCTTTTTTTGCATTGTTTATTTTGGTTTTAATGTTATTTAGAAAATCAAAAATAAAGCTATTTCTCCTGATTCTTTTTCATGGCATTGTAATAGGCAGCACGACTAAGCGGCTCATATTCTTCTGTTTCACCAAGCATAACCAGCTTGTCATTATCTGTTTTTCTGAAACTATAGTTGGCTAAGTTTCCCGTTCTGGTACAAACGGCGTGCACTTTAGTAACATATTCAGCGGTTGCCATAAGTGCCGGCATGGGTCCGAAAGGGTTCCCTTTAAAATCCATATCCAATCCGGCAACAATTACGCGAATTCCCTGATTAGCCAAATCATTACAAACCGTAACAATTTCGTCATCAAAAAATTGGGCTTCATCGATACCAATGACATCGCAGCCTTGTGCTAAAATTGAAATATTAGCTGCTGCCGGTACCGGTGTTGAACGAATTTGATTGGCATCGTGTGACACCACCATTTCGTCATGATAACGGGTATCTATAGCGGGTTTAAAAATTTCGACTCTTTGTTTGGCAAATTGGGCGCGTTTTAATCTGCGAATTAACTCCTCGGTTTTACCCGAAAACATTGATCCACAAATAACTTCAATCCAACCAAATTGTTCTTTGTGATTTACTGTATTTTCGAGAAACATTTTGTATTTTTCTACCTTTTAAAATGAATAGTTTTTATTACTTTGTACTGGTAATAATTTGACGTAAAAAAATGCTTTTTTACATTTTTCAAAAATAGATAATTTTTATCAAATCGAAGATTCGCAAACGCTTATTAACAGAAATAAAAGTAAGATTAAGCGATTTTCCTTCGGCAATCAAAGCCATTCAGGCCAATTAAAAACACACTAAAGTACCGTATTCACTATAATTTCAACCGTTATGAAAAAAAAATTGGAAGCCGATTTAATCAGCATTGCACATCGAATTCTAAAGCTTAAAAGCAAATCCGATATCAATCAGTTATATCTTGAAACACAGAAATTATATGAAAAACTAGCGGTTCTGAAGTTTGTAGACGAAAACTTCGACACTTTGAAACCAACAATCGGACGCAGTGAAGTAGAATCTCATGTAGAAACCATTTTCGAAAAAGAAGATTTAGCTCCTGTAACGATTCAAACAGAAGAAATAACTCCGGTTGCCGCTGAAGACACTTCAAAAACAGCAGCAGAAGTAGTTCCTGATCCGGAAGTTAATGAAGAAACAGAGGAAGTGCCTGTAATTGAAATCCCGGAAGAGGAAATCAAAGAACCAATTGCGGAAATTATTGAAGAAACCGCTACAGAAGAAATTGTAGCAGAAGAAATCGAAGAACCGATAATTGAAACAATTGTTGAACCGATAACCGCAACTATCGAAGAAGAAGAACCTTCAACAGAAATAATTTCAGAAGAAAAGATTGAAACGCTTGCCTTTGATACATCCATTTCCGAAGAAACAGCAGAAACAGAGCCAAAAGAAACACTTTCTTTTACAACCAAAAGTGATTTAAACCCGATTCCGGATTTCAAACCTGCTTTTGAACTCACAGAAGAACCGGAAGAGAAGCCAAAGGAAGAAATAGAAACAAAGCAAAATCCAATTCAATTTTTGTTTGAAGATTTTGGCGTTAATTACGCGGATGCAGAATTTGTAAAAGTAGATAGTTTTGAAGCCGTAACGCCTACCTCATCAATTCCGGAACTTAAAGAAAATAAAACCGTAGAGACTGTCGTTATAGAGAAAACAGAAACAAAAGCAACTTCCTTAAACGAAAAACTGGCAAAAGGTTTTCATGTTGATTTGAACGATCGAATTGCGTTCACTAAAAACCTTTTCGGAAACAGCACCGAAGATTATAGCCGTGTTTTAAATCAGTTATTAACTTTCGATTCTTATGGCGAAGCAGCCGAATTTATTGAAAATATGGTAAAACCGGATTACAACAATTGGGAAGGAAAAGACGATTACGCACAACGTTTTCTTGAAATTGTAGAGAAGAAATTCTCTTAAACACAAATCTCACCCATTTTCACGAATTTCAATACTTGATGCCATTTCGAAAGACAATGATTTGCATCAATCTGTGAAATTCGTGTTTTAAATAACAAGCTTAATTATGTCTAAATTATATATCGTTCCAACGCCAATCGGCAATCTCGAAGACATGACCTTCCGCGCCATTCGGATTCTGAAAGAAGTCGATTTGATTTTGGCCGAAGACACCCGAACGAGTGGTAAACTCCTAAAGCATTTTGAAATCGGCACGCACATGCACAGCCATCATATGCACAATGAGCACAAAACAACAGAAAACTTAATCGCTCGTTTGAAAGCGGGTGAAACAATTGCGCTAATTTCGGACGCAGGAACTCCTGCTATTTCAGATCCGGGATTTTTGTTGACACGCGCTTGTGTTGAGAATAAAATTGAAGTCGAATGTCTACCCGGCGCAACTGCTTTTGTTCCCGCATTAGTAAACAGCGGATTACCGAATGATCGTTTTATTTTTGAAGGTTTCCTTCCGGAGAAAAAAGGACGCCAAACCCGATTTTTGGCTTTAGCCGAAGAAACCCGAACGATGATTTTGTATGTTTCTCCACACAAACTACTGAAAACATTAGCAGAATTTGTGACTTATTTTGGCGAAGACCGACAAGTTTGCGTTTGCAGAGAATTATCAAAAATGCACGAAGAAAATGTCCGCGGTACAGCAAAAGAAGTACTAACTCATTTTGAAAAAACAGCACCACGCGGCGAAATTGTCGTTGTTGTGGCTGGAAAAACAATTGAGAAAGAAGCTAAGAAGAGTAAATATTCTAAGGACGAAGAAGAATAAGAGTACATAATATTAGTTCAACACGAATTTCACAGATTAACACAGATTAAAAATCCTTTGTAAATCTTTTAAATCTGTGGCAAAAAAATAAAAAACAAGATTACACAATACAAATTCAACACGAATTTCACCAATTAACACAGATTATAATCCTTTGTAAATCTTTTAAATCTGTGGCAAAAAAATAAAAACAAGAGTACGAAATACTAGTTCAACACGAATTTCACAGATTAACACGAAACTTTGTGTTTATACTCCAATTTTAATTCGAGAAATTAGTAAAATTCGTGGTAAAAAAATAACACACACAACATGAGCGTACAAGCCTTTTTAGAAAAATTAAACCAGACTCCAACTGCAATCGCTTTTACTGAAACCATTGCAACTGTAGAAGAAAATTACAACTTCACCCCAACTGCTTTTCAAAACGGAAATCAACACAATGCTGCCGGAGAAAATTCGGGTTCCTGTAAAATTTTTGCTTTTGCTAAATTGCAGAACTTAACACAAGAGCAAACTTTAGCCTGTTTTGGAGCATATTATTTTGATGAAGTGTTGGGCGATCCAAACGGAACAAATCATCAAAACATAAGAAACTTTATTACTAATGGTTGGAACGGAATTCAATTTGAAGGAACGGCTTTAGAAACAAAATAATGTAAATTTTACGCTGTCAGGTTGAGCGAAGTTGAAACCCCTCGATCTGACAAAACAAAAGCACTCTTTTTAAAGATTTTGATTAAACGATCTCTAAAGTCCACAATCTAAAATCTGAAATCTAAAATCTACAATTAAAAATGCGTTGGACTTTAAAACCTAAACCTTCTCAAGATAAAATCAACCATTTGGCGCAAGCCTTAAATGTAGAAGATTTTGTGGCAACACTTTTGATTCAGCGTGGTATTGAAACTTTTGAAGAGGCTAAAAATTTCTTTCGTCCTTCGTTAGAGCATCTGCACGATCCATTCCTCATGAAGGATATGGACAAAGCGGTTGTCCGAATAGAAGCGGCAATCAACAACCAGGAAAACATACTGGTTTTTGGGGATTATGATGTTGACGGAACAACGGCCGTTTCATTGGTTTCTTCGTATTTAAAATCTCATTATCCCAATGTAGCCACTTACATTCCAGATCGTTACGACGAAGGTTACGGTATTTCTTTTAAAGGAATTGACTTTGCCGATGATAACGGATTTTCGTTAATTATCGCTCTTGACTGCGGAATAAAATCAATTGATCACATTGCCTACGCAAAAGAACGAAACATTGATTTTATTATTTGTGATCACCACAGACCCGGAGAATTTCTGCCGGACGCTGTAGCCATCTTAGACCCAAAAAGAGAAGATTGTTTCTATCCGTATGACGAATTATGTGGCTGCGGAGTAGGCTTTAAGCTGATTCAGGCTTTAGGAAAAAACAGAAATGAAACTATCGCTGATCTGGTGCCCTATCTTGACTTGGTTGCTACCGCCATCGCCGCAGATATTGTTCCGATTACAGGAGAAAACAGAGTTCTCGCTTATTTCGGATTGCAAGTAATCAATAGTGCGCCAAGACCAGGAATTAAAGCTTTGGTTCATCAGATAAAAAAGCAAGTTTTAGATATCTCCGATGTTGTTTTTATCATTTCACCCCGAATAAATGCTGCGGGAAGAATCAAACACGGAAATCACGCTGTAGAGCTATTGACCGAATTTAATTTTGAACAAGCACAACAATTTGCCTCAGAAATTGAGCAATACAATGCAGATCGCAAGGATCTGGACAAAAAAATCACCAAAGAAGCTTTTCAACAGATTGTAGAAAATAACGAACAAGACCGCTTTTCTACCGTTGTATTTCAGGAAGACTGGCACAAAGGTGTAATCGGAATTGTAGCTTCAAGATTAATTGAAACGTATTACCGTCCGACCTTGGTTTTCACGAAAAGTGGCGATAAATATGCTGCTTCAGCCCGATCGGTAAAAGGTTTTGATGTGTATAATGCACTGGATGCCTGCTCAGAACATCTCGAGCAATTTGGAGGTCATATGTACGCTGCCGGAATGACATTGAAAGCAGAAAACTACAAACCCTTTAAAGCGGCTTTTGAAAAACAGATCGAAAAAACCATTTTACCGGAAATGCGAACTCCGGAAATCGAAATTGATGCTCAAATCAATTTTACAGATTTAACTCCAAAACTGATCCGAATTTTAAAACAGTTTGAGCCTTTTGGACCACAAAACATGACGCCCGTTTTTATGACCACTGATATAAAAGATACCGGTTATGCGAAAACATTAGGTGCAGATGAAGAGCATTTAAGGCTTTTTGTCAAACAAAATGGTTCAGACGGAATTGCCGCAATTGGATTTGGTCTTGGAAAAAAAATAGACATTACAAAAAATCAAAATACGTTTCAGCTTGCGTACTGCATAGCCGAAAACGAATGGAACAACACTATTTCTACTCAACTTATGTTAAAAGACATTAGAACAAATGAAAGATAAACCCAAAAAAGCCGACCCCTATCAGGCACTTCGATATAGAGAATTTAATGTGTTTTTACTCTTGCGTTTCGCCATGGTTTTTGCCTGGTCGATGCAGTTTATTGTAATCGAATGGGAAGTATACAGCTTAACCAAAAACCCGCTTTCTCTAGGTATTATTGGCTTAATGGAAGTTATCCCAGCCGTTTCGATGGCTTTGTTTGCGGGGCACATTGTCGACCAAAGAGAGAAAAAAGGATTATTGGTAAAATGTATTCTAGGCTTTTCGGTGATTAGCTTTGGCTTGTTTTTATTGACCTGGCCAAAAATAGTTGACGGATGGTCTTCTACAGTTATTTTATACTCGATTTACTTTTTGGTCTTTTTAGGCGGATTAGTTCGCGCTTTCCTTGGGCCCACTATTTTTTCTCTGTTGTCGCTGATCGTACCTAAAAAAGTATATCCAAATGCTGCAACCTGGAGTAGTTCGGTTTGGCAAATTGGCGCCGTTATGGGGCCTGCCGTTGCAGGATTTTCTATTAATTTCATCGGAGTTCATTGGTCTATGTGTTCTGTTTTTGCCTTTTCGCTCTTTGCATTAATAGCCTTGTCGCAAATCAGTAAAAAGCCCATTTTGAATCCAAAAATTGGTGAACCGGTTATGGAAAGTTTAAAGGAAGGTCTCAAATTTGTATTCAATAACAAAACAATACTGGGCGTGCTTACGTTGGATATGGTCGCTGTTCTTTTTGGAGGAGCCGTTGCTTTATTACCCGTTTTTGCACAAGACATTCTGAAAGTCGGTCCGGAAGGATTTGGCGTTCTAAGAGCGGCACCGGCTATTGGTGCTTTTATTACGATGTTAGTCTCCGCCTATGTGCCTTTGTATAAAAGAGCAGGAATGAAACTTTTGGTTGCCATTTTTGCTTTCGGTTTGTGTATTATTTTATTTGGTGTTTCAACCATTTTCTGGTTGTCTGTGGTTGCCTTGTTCTTAAGTGGGGTTGCAGACGGAATTTCGGTCGTAATTCGCCAAACGATTTTGCAACTTAAAACTCCCGATCATATGCGCGGACGAGTTGCTGCAGTAAACTCGATGTTCGTTGGTTCATCGAATGAATTAGGCGCTTTTGAAAGCGGTTTAACAGCAAAATTAATGGGAACGGTAACTTCAGTCGTTTTTGGTGGAAGCATGACCCTTATAACCGTTCTAGCAACCGGAATCAAATCTCCTTCTTTTAGAAATTTAGATCTTCAGAAAGACATGGAAGATCATCAAAATATGGAATAAATGAAACAATTGTTACTGACTTTCTTCTTTTTATTATCCTGCTGTTTTGTAGAAGGGCAAAATCTTTACATCAAAACATACGGTGATAAAACGAAGAAAGCTTTAATTTTCATTCATGGAGGCCCGAGCGGGAATTCAACTTTATTTGAAAGTACAACAGCAGAAAAACTGGCTGACAATGGGTTTTATGTTATTGTTTACGATCGCAGAGGCGAAGGAAGATCTGTAGATTCGACCGCTAATTTTACTTATGATGAAGCTTTTCAGGACTTAAATGAAATTTACAAAAAATACCATCTGAAGAAAGCTACACTTATCGCGCATAGTTTTGGAGGGTTGGTTGCCACACTTTATAACGAGAAATTTCCAAAAAAAGTAAATTCACTTGTACTTGCAGGAGCTCTGATCTCACAACAGGAAACCTACGACCATATTCTGAAATCTGTAAAAAAGACTGCCTTAGGAAAAGGCAATACTACACAATTACAAAAGATCACTCTCACAGAAAACCTAAATAAAAACTCCGCCGCATATCGAAAAGCTTGTTTTGATCTGGCCAGTGAGAACGACTACTTTAAAATGCCCAATCCGACCGAGGCATCAAAAAAGCTGTACAGCGATTATGAAACTGGTCCTTTTTATAAAACTAATATTAGAAATAAAAACGCCCCAATTCTTTTTTATACTAATGAAAAGCGCAACAACATCAACAACAAACCTGTACTAGAAAAAATAAAAGCTCAGGGTATCCCAATCTACGCTGTTTATGGTCAGGATGATGGTATTTTTTCTTCAGATCAGATCAATTGGATTGAGAATTTAGTAGGAAAAGATCATTTTACTCTGATTGGAAACTGCTCCCATTATTTATTTACAGATCAGCAAGAGGCCTTTTTATCCAGTATCCAAAAATGGATTAAGTAAAGTCACTACATTCCTGGCAAGCAACAAACAAGAATAGTAGCAAGGTTAAAAGGTAGAAATCTCCAAAAAATCTCGCGAAGTCGCAGAGTCGCAAAGTTTTTTTTAAACCTTTATCGCTTTGCTCCTATGCCCCTTTGCACCCAAAAAATTAAAAGTTTTTTACTTCCTTACAACTATTGGACCTTATACTAAAATTGACACACCTTAGCACAATTAAAATTTATCTTATTTTATGATTTTTTTATTTAGAATTAATATAAATAATATTTATATTTGTTGAAATAAAAGATTTACGATGAGAGAAATTGCGCAAATATACCATAACAATTTTGGAATATCCTTTTACTGGAAGAATGGAAAACAAGTTATATCAGAGAAAGTTCAACTTGTTTTTAAAGAAACCGGTTTTTATTTTACAGTCGAAGAATTGAATCAATTTTGTGATTTGATTGAAGATAGCATGACCGAAAATGCTTGTTGCGAAGCTTGTGAATTAAAATATTCCTGTCATAAATTTCTACTAAAAACACCTTGTTCTCAAATAGATCTGGCTGTTTCTATGACAGAATTGAAATCGATTAAAGATTTGGTTGAAGGCTCCTTATTCAAAATTGAATTGGAAGAGTATGTATATGGCGTAGGTTTAAACTAAGAAATAGTCTAAAAATCTCCGTGTTTACTTCTCGAATTTCAGCAGTTCGAAATTATTTCCATCAAAAACACCATAGGTAAAATAGCCAATCCAATCGCCCAGATTTACATAATCGGAATTTTCACCGACCGGCATAATCATTGGCAAATGACGATGACCAAAAACAAAGTAGTTGTAGTGTTTGGTTTCGAGTTTACGCTTAGCATATAATACAAGCCATTCGTTTTCTTCGCCCAGAAATTTCACATCCTCAGCACCCGAAATCAATTTATTTTTGACTGACAGGTATTGTGCCAATCGAACACCAATATCTGGATGCAACCAGCGGAAAAGCCACTTAGAAAAAGGATTCGTAAATACTTTTTTCATTCGTTTGTACCCCATATCACCGGGTCCTTTACCATCACCATGACCTATTAAAAAGGTTTTACCGTTAAAAGTAAACTCTTTATTATCGTGATAAACCGGTATATTCAATTCAGTTTGAAAATAATCTTCCATCCACAAATCGTGATTTCCGACAAAAAAATAGATTGGGATTCCGCTATCGCGAATTTCAGCCAGTTTTCCCAAAACGCGTACAAATCCTTTTGGGACAACCGTTTTGTATTCAAACCAAAAATCAAACAGATCTCCCAACAAAAAAATAGCTTCGGCATCGTGCTTCACCTGCTCTAACCAGGCCACAAATTTTTGTTCACGAGGAAAGCTCAACTCCGCAGTCGGAGCTCCAAAATGCTGATCAGAAGCAAAATATACTTTTTTATTTGAAATCATTTAATTGAAATACGTTTGAAATTGAATTTTAAAACCCCAACATTTTTGGAATTTGGAATTTGGAGTTTGGAATTTACTTTAAGTTGTCACTAGCATACCACTCCGCAAACGAAGATTCCGTTTCCTGCAATTTTAGTGAGAAAAGTGAAATTTCGGCAGGCAAACGTGCAATGATTCGCTCAGCAAAATCAACTACCATATTCTCGCTTGTTGGCTGATAATCAACTAAAATAACGTGATGTCCACGGTTTTTTAATTCATTTGCCAGTTCAACATGTGGTGTCGTTTCGTTAAAAACAGTCGCATGATCAAACTGATCGACGATTTCTTCTTTTACAATTTTCTTCAGATCCGAAAAATCGATAACCATTCCGTATTTCACATTGGATCGATCTGTAATTGGCGAGCCAATAACCGTTACCGATAATTTATAACTGTGTCCGTGAACGTTTTTACATTTTCCGTCGTAACCGTATAAAGCGTGACCGGTTTCGAAACTAAATTGTTTTGTAATTCTGATATTACTCATCGATTTGAATTTTAGGTTGCAAATTTACAAATTAATAACCGTTTTCATCTCTTTTTTTGGCTCTGTTATACATAAAATAGGCAATTCCGATTAAAATCACGAAAGGAATAAACGATCCGATCACAACTCCAATTTGATAATTGCTATCCGGAGCGGTTTTCATTTTCTCAGCAACATCCATTTTCTGAAAGAATAAAAGGACATTCATCGCTATTGTTTTTTAAACTGCATCAAAGCATTTTTAGTAAAGTCCGACAAAACTAACTTTCCGGTAATGGCAGCCCGTTCAAAAAGTAATGATTCCCAATTTTCTGTTCCTTCCCAAATAATTTTTTTCATTTCAGACAAAGCTTCCGGATTATAAGCACTTAATTTTTGAGCAAAACTTGCAACAACAGCATCAAGTTCATCTGCATGACAAACTTTAGAAAACAATCCATTCTGAAGCGCCCAGTCCGCTGTTTTCCACTCATGCGCCGCAAGTGTCATTTCTGCCATAGCCATTTTACCGATTTTACGCGATACGGCAGGTTCAATTACAAATGGGCCGATTCCAATAGCGAGTTCTGACAATTTCACAGCACTTTCAGGAGTTCCAAAAGCATAGTCGCAAGCGGCAATAATACCAACACCACCACCAACAGCCTTTCCCTGTACACGTCCTATAATAATTTTCGAACAGCTGCGCATGGCATTCAATAAATGAGCAAAACCGGAAAAAAACTCCCTGCCCTGTTCTTCATTTTCAACCGCCAGAAGTTCGTCAAATGAAGCGCCGGAGCAAAAAACCTTGCTTCCTTCGCTTTGTAAAACAATTATTGAAATAGTTTCATTACTACTTAACGAATGAATCTCAGCCGTAAGTCGTTTTAACAATGTTTTTGGAAAAGAATTACTGGCCGGATGACCAAATTGTACAGTTGCAATTGCATTTTTAATAGTGGTTTGTAAAGATCCGCTTTGGTTATCTGAGCTCATAAAAATAAATTTGATCGTAAAGTTACGGTTTTGAAAAATATTTTCATCTGATGTGATTTGAAATTTGTTTTTTGAAAATTAATTGCCTTTATTTGCTAACGAATTGGGGGATTAGCTCATTTGGCTAGAGTGCTTGCCTGGCAGGCAAGAGGTGACCGGTTCGAATCCGGTATTCTCCACGAAAACTAAAAGCCCTTGTATTTTTTTACAAGGGCTTTTTTTTGTTTTCACCACAGAATTTTGACAAAGAGCTACTAACTTAGTATGAAAAGAGTTAGATAGTTTTTTTTTGCCACGAATTACACTAATTACTTTGTGAGCAGTAGAAAAGATTGAATCATTTTAATCCTTTAATCAGTGGCAAAAATTTCTCATCAAGAATCTCTACAATTAATTCGATAAAATTAGTGTAATTCGTGGCTACCTTTTTCTTGTCTTGCTAGTTACTTCGAACCAGAATACTTATTTTTTTTCGACAGATTTTTGCAAAAACAGCAATAAAAAAATCTGCTAAATCTGCGTGAAAAACTTCACCTCCAATAAATCTAATCTCCTTAACGTTTTAAGGCTAATCCGGTAATCCAGACGTTAACCGGCGTCAGCGGTACGATAGTTGGCGTTCCAGCCAGATCAATTCGAATATTTCGCGCTGGCAAATTACTTCCGCTAGTGTCCGGTGTAGACAAATAAAATTTTTGATTACACTCGTTATAAGTTGTACTAAAAAACTCATAATTCACTTGAAAACCTAACGATATTACGCTTGCTTTTGTTACAGTCAGCGGGTTCGTTACATCAATTTCCACCAGATCTGTACTCGCAGCAGACCAATCTTCATGTAAAGCATACAACTTATTTGTCCCTTTAAACTCTAAACCTATAATGGTTCCTGATGAAACTCCGGGTATTACTGAGGCAACGATTGTATTTGTAGATCTGTTATACGTTATAATATTGTTTCCAATTGCAAAATAGATCAAACTACCACCATCGGTTGCTGATGTAAAATTCCAGGAATAATTACCGCTAATATTACCGCTTGGGATCGTAATAGAATTGACCAATGCATAGGAACTATCCAAAACACTAAAAACCATATTTACGCCAGTATAAGTCATGTTTCCAAAATACAAATTACCTCCTGAATACACCGGAGCATTGGTAATGTTAACACCTGCAATTCCCGTTGTAATTGGAGTAAAAGAAATTGCTCCCGCAGCGTTAATCGTTATTAATCTTTTTTCTTCTGCAATAACCAACTTATAATCTCCTGTTGCAGCATTGTACACCGCATTATTTGCAGACGACAATTGTATAAAAGCTGGCGTAGCCGGATTGGTAATACTTATGTTGGCAATAGGTACCCAATTGGAGACTGCTGTCGAATTATCAAAATAGCCAAAGAAAGGCATTGCGCTTGCATTATTTATATTTCCCGTAAAAGCCAAACCGAGTACGTCGATACTTGGACAAGCTACAGTTGGGTTGGGTTGATCATTATTTGTACAGCTACCAAGTAACCATACTGATAAAAATAAATATCCGGTTTTAATTAAATTGGTTTTCATGATTTCTTTTTTTAGTATTATATCACTATATCAATCCTTTAATTAATTTGTTACCCTAGCAACTCCAGTTTACATTTTGGTTTAGCCCCTCATCTATACTCGTTCCAATTAAGAGAAGAGTTAGTAGTTTGCTCCGTTTCCAAACAAAAACAGCTGCCGTCTATTGCGACGGCAGCTGTTCTTTTCTTCTATTTTGGATGTTCTTTTCTAAAAACAGTCAAACCTCAGCATCATTTCTACGGAGCGAATGGGGCTGAAAATTTATACAAATCATAAAAAAAGAAGTGCATTCTTACGTTTTAAAATTTGAGCTGCATTTCAATACTACTATTCTTATTTGAAATCGATATAGTTGCCTTGAGTCCAAATTCGCAAGCGTTAGTTTAACAATAAAAAACCTAATTAACCTTATTTTTAAACACTTAACGCCTTCTTGCAATTTGATTTTTACAGTGAATTCATTACAATAGACGGGATCATTTCTTCCCAAATTACCTATTCAATAAAGAGCCGACTATTTTTTGGCAAAAATTTATCTAATATTAGAAAATTTTAATCCAATATTGACAATTTAATAAAGTTTCTCTTCGTACATTTGCAAAAAATTAGCGAGGCATAGAAAATATAGTGTGCATTTTAATGAGTCAATTCTTGTTTAATCCCTGATGATTCGGCACTCTTTACTAGGAATCGGCTAATGAATAAAAATTGTAAATAACATTAAAATATAATAGAAGTACGGGGATCGTATTCCATCTTCATCAAAAGAAAAGTATCTGTTTTTTGAACTAGTATCATTTTTAAATATTTCTGAATTAGTACCCTGAAATTATAAAATACGACATTCATATATAAAGCAAATACCAAAAGCCATAGTCTCAGATTATGGCTTTTTTATTTTAATAAATACGCAAACCGAATCGAACCATAAAAAGATCCGGTAATCTCATGACTGTTTAATTCTCTTCCGTGATAAATAAAAGAATACGACAAGTTGAAATTGTCATGACGGTATTTTAATCCAAACTCAGCATTGAAACGAAGCGAAACCAAGTCAAAAGTCACAGGACTTTCATTATTAAACAAACTTCCTTCGATTGTAGCATCATAAAACTGATACCTGACACTTGGCATGGCATAAAAGTAAAACTCCCGCACCGTATATTGCGGGTTAGTACTCACAGAAGCGTCATGCAAATTTGAATCATAAACCGGAAGCAATTTTTTAAAACCAATTCGGGTCAAAAAACCAGTAGAAACTCCCGTAAAAATAGTCCCTAAATCGGCTTCGGACTGAAAATGAAGATCGGCAAAATCGTTATGTTGACTTGGAAATAATTTCTTCGAATACATTACATGCGCCTGAAGTGCCAACGCATTGTGAATCTGATTCTCCCAACCGTATACTTTTTTGTATCCGATCACATGATGAAAGGCTTCCTGCATTTCTCTTCCAAGAGAATTCTGCCCCACAAATCCCAACTGAAAATCGGTTTTCAAAACGGATTCGCTATTGTAAAAAAAGCTGCGACCCGCTTCTGCAAAAAGATACCCTGCAAAAGGACGATTATTGTTATTACGCACTTCTATATTTATAAACCGTGGATTGTAAATGTATTGTCCGACGCGAAATTCGGTTATTTTTTTATTGATTTTTTCATTGTCGTTTTTCGACAGAAACCGATAGAAAAACTCTAGCCCATTGGTATAATACATATCGTTCTTAGACGATGTGTATAAATCATTATCTGAAATAAGTCCTATTTCTTTCGTCTTTCCTTGTCCAAAAACAAAAAGCGATGTCAATACGAGAAGCCCTGCGAAGGCTCGTTTACTTCCCATCGTAATTTATTTTTCCAACTGCACGCATTTCGCGAACAATTCTTTCTTTACGTCTGTTGATATAACTCGAGGATCCTGTTGCTTTAAATTTTCTGGGGTTTGGCAATATGGCCGCAATTCCGGCAGCCTGCATTGGTGTTAAACTCGAAGCATCACGTCGGTACCAATGTTCTGTTGCAGCGTATGCGCCATAAACACCGTCACCCATTTCGATACTATTCAGGTAGACCTCCATAATGCGTTTCTTTCCCCATATTACTTCAATTAAAACGGTGAAATAGGCTTCTAATCCTTTTCTGAAATAACTTTTCCCCTGCCATAAAAAAACATTTTTGGCGGTTTGCTGCGAAATTGTACTTCCGCCCCGAATTCTACGTCCACGTTCGTTGCTTTTATAGGCTTTTTGAAGTGCTTTAAAATCAAAACCATTATGTGATAGAAAAGTTCCATCTTCACTGGCAATAACTGCTTTTTGCAAATTCATCGAAATCTTGTCAATAGGCTCCCAATCATGGTCAAAATAGACTTCTTTGCCCCCTGTTTTATTTTCAATGGCACGAATCACCATTAACGGAGTAAAAGGAACCGGTATGTATTTGAATAAAACCACCGATGCAATTGAAACCCCGAAGAACCAAAGCAATAATTTAATGAAAAACCATTTTACTTTTTCACCAAAAGAACGTTTCGCCTTTTTAGGAGGCGCTTTGGGTTTAGGTTTACTTGCGGTGGTTGTTTTTGGTGCTGGTTTTTTGACTGCCATTATATTAAATCTGCTAATTCTGTTCCTATTAAACTACCTATCGCTACACCCATTCCGCCTAAACGCACTCCACAGAACACGTTTTCAGACAATTGTGTAACCACAGGATTTTTACTGTTCCCTACTCCCATAATGCCACTCCAACGATGGGCAATCTGAAATTCCTGATTCGGTAAAATTACATTTTTAAGTAAATCCTCCAATTTATTTTGAACAATTTTGGTTTGCCCAAATTCTGTAGTGTTTTCTGTTTCAAAATCCAGGTTTCTGCCTCCGCCCAATAAAATCCGATCACCGATATTCCTGAAGTAATAATACCCCCTATCGAGATGAAAAGTACCTTTAATATCTAAATTCGGAATGGGTTCTGTAATTAAAACCTGCGCTCTTGCCGGCTGTACAGCTCCTTTTGTCAAGACATTTGCAAAACCATTGGTCGCAAAAAGTATTTTTTTTGAATTAAAACTAAAATCATTCAAGGCTACTTCAACCAGTGTTCCATTATCCTGATAAGATGTTACGGTTTGCTGGTTCAAAATCAGAATATCTGCTGCAATCGCTTGTTTCAATAACTCCTGCATCATATTTCCGGTATCAATCTGAGCTTCAAATGGATTAAAAATCAAATAGTCTTCAATGTCTTTGAATCCAAATCTGTCCACTTCTTTGCCAAAAACATCTGCTTTAAAAAGTGGTCTTAAAATACTATTTATAAAAGGCAACTTACTTACACAATCTTCAAAACCATTGTTTTCCTCTTTCAAAAAAAGTTCATAACCACCATGCGGTCTAAAATCGATAGCAGTATCACCCAATCTTTTTCGAAGTAATTGCAAACCTTGCCAACGTTTTTCAACAAGTTGCACTACCTCGTCTTCTGAATGTGTTTTTAAATCCTCAATAATTTCAGAAAGACTTCCGAAACAAGCAAAACCGGCATTCTTGGTACTTGCTCCCAGGGGTAACATTCCTTTTTCTAAAATCAGAATTTTTGCAGTTGGAAATCTTTCGCGCAAACGCAACCCTGCATGCAAACCTACAATACCGCTGCCAACGATCGTATAATCTACATTAGTAAACCAATTTTTAAGCTCCCAATAACTTAATTCCATGAGTGAATATTTTTTAGGTATAAAAATAGAAATTTTTTATGCTAAAAAATAAATTCCAAATTTTTTAAATTCCAAATTCCAACGAGGGGTGTCGCTCTGAGTGAAGTCGAAGAGTGGACTTTCTTCTTTTAAATCACCAACGAAATACACTAGACGTAAATTCCAATCTTCTGAAATTCCAAATTCCAACGAGGGGTGTCACTCTGAATGAAGTCGAAGAGTGGACTTTCTTCTTTTAAATCACCAACGAAATATACTAGACGTAAATTCCAATCTTTTAAATTCCAAATTCCAACGAGGGGTGTCACTCTGAGTGAAGTCGAAGAGCGGACTTTCTTCTTTTAAATCACCAACGAAATATACCATAAGTAAATTCCAATTTTTTAAATTCCAAATTCCAACTAGGAGTGTCACTCTGAGCGAAGTCGAAGAGCGGGCTTTCTTCTTTTAAATCACCAACGAAATATACTAGACGTAAATTCCAATCTTCTGAAATTCCAAATTCCAACGAGGGGTGTCATTCTGAGCGAAGTCGAAGAGTGAGCTTACTTCCTTTTTTTAATCGTCAACAAAATATACTAGACGTAAATTTCAATCTTCTGAAATTCCAAATTCCAACCAGGAGTGTCACTCTGAGCGAAGTCGAAGAGTGACGCCCCTCATCTATCCAAGTCACCAACAAAAAGTTGGAATTTGGAATTTCAGAAGACTGGAATTTCAGAAGACTGGAATTTAAACCCATTTTTCCCCAAAAACATTAACAAAAATTGGAATTTGGAATTTAAAAGATTGGAATTTAAAATTCGTACTTTAGGCACCACAAAAATTAGAATTTCAATTATGAAAAAAGTACTAGTAACAACCTTAATAATGATGAGTTTAAACGCTATCGGACAGAATGTAATGTCACCGGAATTGTTATGGAAATTAGGACGAGTGACTCCACTAGGCCTTTCGAAAGACGAAAAAAATGTTGTTTTTAAAGTAACAACTCCTTCTGTAGAGGAAAACAAATCGCATTCTAAATTTTACATTTTACCGGTAAATGGAGGGAATGCAACTGAAATCAAAGACACCAAAGAGGTGTTGACAGACAAAAACATTTCGCCTGACGGAACGTTATTAGTCTATAATGAAGAAGTAAAAATCGATAAAGTTTTAGGAAAAGACTTCTATCCGAACTTAGATAAGTCTGATGTTCAGATTTACGATGGTTTAGATTACCGTCACTGGGACACTTGGAACGAAGGGAAATTCAATCATGTTTTCTACAAAAATAACAACAAAGAAGCTGTAGGAATTGATATCCTTAAAGGAGAAGCTTTCGACAGTCCACAAAAACCTTTTGGTGGTGACGAAGATTATATCTGGTCTCCTGACGGAAAAAGTATCTTGTATGTATGCAAGAAAAAAGCCGGAACTGCTTATGCCATTTCTACGAATACCGATATTTATGAGTACAATTTAGAAACTCAAAAAACAAGCAACAGAACCGAAGGTAACTTAGGTTATGACACTGCTCCGCAATTTTCTCCAACAGGAAATCTAACCTGGTTGCAAATGAAACGTGATGGTTATGAAGCGGACAAAAACGACATTATTGTTGAATTTAAAGGAATCAAAACGAACTTAACTGCTAATTGGGACGGTACTGTAGATAATTTCATGTGGAGTAAAGACGGTAAAAAAGTATTTTTTGTAGCACCGGTAGACGGAACAAAACAACTTTTTGAAGTAAACTTTCCGGGTTTAACCAAAATAGCCATTCAGGTTCGTCAATTGACAAACGGGGATTTTGATGTAAGTGATCTAGTTGGATTTTCAGGTGATGAAATTATCGTAACGAGAACAGACATGAATCATGCGGCTGAAATTTTTTCTTATAATTTGAAGAAAAAAACCTGGAAACAATTATCAAATGTAAATACCGAAACATACAACACCCTAACATTAAGCAAAACAGAAAAACGTTATGTTACGACTACCGACGGTAAAAAAATGTTGGTATGGGTAATTTTACCTCCTAATTTTGATGCTACAAAAAAATATCCAACACTATTATTCTGTCAGGGAGGGCCACAATCTGCCTTAACACAATCATACTCTTTCCGTTGGAATTTCTCTTTAATGGCTGCTAAAGGTTATGTAGTAGTCGCTCCAAACCGTCGCGGAATGCCGGGACACGGAGTAGAATGGAACGAACAAATCAGTAAAGATTGGGGTGGACAGGTTATGGATGATTATTTATCTGCAATTGATGATGTCTCTAAAGAAAGCTATGTAGATAAATCTCGTTTAGGTTGCGTTGGCGCTAGTTACGGTGGTTATTCTGTATTCTATTTAGCTGGAATTCACAAAAACCGTTTCAAAACTTTTATCGCTCACGATGGTGTTTTCAATACTCAAAGCATGTTTGGAACAACGGAAGAAGTTTTCTTTAACAACTGGGATTTTGGTGGTGCTTATTGGGAAAAAGACAATGCAGTAGCACAAAAAACGTATACTACTTTTAATCCTGCAAGCTTAGTTCAAAACTGGAACAAACCGATTTTGATTGTTCAGGGAGGAAAAGATTTCCGTGTGCCAATCGGACAATCACAAGAAGCTTTTCAAGCGGCACAATTAAGAGGTCTTAAAAGCCGTTTAGTCTATTTCCCGGAAGAAAACCACTGGGTTTTAAAACCTCAGAATGCTCAGGTGTGGCAAGGTGAGTTTTTCAAATGGTTAAACGAAACGTTGTAAGCGTCTGTTTCGAAATAAAATAGCACGCAGATTTGGCAGATTTTTTTCATCATTGCTTTTGAAAAAATCTGTTAAAGCTGGGTGAAAAAACTGGCACAGATTAAAGGATTAAAATGATTGGATAATCTGCGACGCAAAAAAATCAAACACGAATTGCACTAATTACACTAATTAATTCGTGCCGATTGGTGAAATTCGTGGCAAAAAAATCAAGACGATCAGATAATCTGTGCGAATCTTTTTAATCTGTGGCAAAAAAATTAAACACGAATTGCACTAATTACACTAATTAATTCGTGCCAATTGGAGATATTCTTGGCAAAAAAACCAAAACGATCAGATAATCTGTGCGAATCTTTTTAATCTGTGGCAAAAAAATCAAACACGAATTGCACTAATTACACTAATTAATTCGTGGCAAAAAAAAAACAATTCGTGCCAATTCGTGAAATTCGTGTTTAAAAAAAATAACCGTAGATTTTCTAGATCGAACCTGTTTCATCTTTAAAATCTGCGGTTTTTTTAAGCCTCATATTAAAATTATACAAGATTTTCCTCGCGGTTTATAATCCTAAATCAGAAAATTTTAAATAAATTGCAGTTGTTTCATTTACAAAAACCCTTGCAATTCCTGTTACCCTAATTTATGGAGAGTAAAAAAAGTTACATGCCGATTAAAGTACTCTTCAGTTATATTGCATTACTGGGATTAGTTGTTACGGTTGGTTGGTTCCTATATTCGGAGAATAAAGTTTATAACAAACTCGAAGAAAAAATAGGCTTTGAAAAAACCAAGATTTTAAGAGTCAGTAAACTCTTCTCTAATGTATACAAAACAGAAAGTTTGGCCCGAAAAACGATCCAGACGAATTCTGAAAATGACTTTAAAAGTTATATTATTGAAACAGATTCCCTGCGTGCAAGAATCGACACCTTAAAACAAATCGTTACTACCGACTATCAGAAAATTTTACTAGACAGTGTTACCTATTTTTTGTCCGAAAAAACAGAGAATATCCGACAGCTAAAAACCATAAAAAACAAGGCCGACGATGAAGTTTCGGTCAATACTGCTATTGACGAAATTACCAAAATGGAATTCAAACTCCGTAAGCTGGAACTTCAGGATTTTACGAAAAGTCCCAATCAATTGGGGA
Source organism: Flavobacterium sp. FlaQc-49 (assembly GCF_044005985.1). Lineage (NCBI taxonomy): Bacteria > Pseudomonadati > Bacteroidota > Flavobacteriia > Flavobacteriales > Flavobacteriaceae > Flavobacterium > Flavobacterium sp. FlaQc-49. The sequence goes on from NZ_JBIPCS010000010.1 coordinate 145,462, forward strand.
ATTACCAGCGAAATGTGCTTCAGAAATATGTTGATTATCTCAATCAGAATATTCCCGACGACAGCACCAATACGTTGAGTAAACAGGCCTCTGATTCTATCTTGGCCAATTCAAAAAAGCTATTAAGCAATGTCAAAATAAAAGCAGAAAAAAAGAAAGAATCGCTGAATTTTGAGGAAAACAAATTGCTGAAAAATGAAATTGCCATCTCGGAACAACTTAGAAAAGTACTTCGTATTATAGAGCGTGAAATCATTATCAACTCTATAAAAAACAATTCTTTAAAAGAAAAATCACTTAAAAAAGTCAATGATATCGTAACAGCGTCTGCCATTATTGGTTTATTGCTGACGGTGTTTTTCTCTATTTTAATTGTTAGCGATTACTCCAAATCTCAATTGTATAAAAAACAGCTCGAGATTGCTAATTTCAAAACCAAAAATCTGCTAAAAAGCCGCGAGCAACTTATCTCAACGGTAAGTCATGATCTCAAAACACCTTTGAGTACCATAGTGGGCTACACGGAACTTTTGGGCAATTCTGATGTGACAACCAAACAATCCTATTTCGTTAAAAACATTAAAAATTCCTCCGAATATATTTCGCAACTCGTTCAGGATTTATTGGATTTTTCTCAAATCGAAGCGGGGAAAATCAGCATCGAGAAAGTACCTTTCCTTTTACCTGAGCTTATTGAAGAGGCTGCCAAAAACATTCAGACCGTTTATAAAAACAAAAACATCGATCTTATTATCAATGTTGACGATCAGCTGAGCAGCAAAATAGTCGGCGATCCGTTTCGTTTAAAGCAAATCCTGACCAATATAATCGGGAACGCTTATAAATTTACAGAAAAAGGCTTTATCAAAATCAGTGCTTATGTTGCAGACAACAGCGACTTTTTTGTTATTACCATTGAAGATACCGGAATTGGAATTGAGAAAGGAAACCAACAATTGGTTTTTGAAGAATTTGCACAGGCCAATGAAAATATTGAAAAGCAATATGGCGGAACCGGCTTAGGTCTGTCTATCTGCCAAAAAATAATCACCATTCTTCAAGGAAGCTTAACCCTTAGAAGTACTTTTGGAGAAGGAAGTACTTTTGAAATCAAACTCCCTTTATTATTTGACAGTACTAAAAACACAACGGCTACAACCCCGAAACAGCCCGCTAACCTCAATACAAAAAAGCTGACTTTTATTGTTATTGACGACGATATTAATTTATTGAATTTAACCAGTGGCGTCTTAAAGCAGGAAAATCATCATGTTTTGTCTTTTAACGAAGCCGTAAAAGCGTTAGAAACCATTGCTACTACTGATTTTGACTTTATCATCACCGATATTCAAATGCCGGAAATGGATGGTTTTATGTTTATTGAAAAATTAAAAAACAGTGCGCTTTCGACATTCAAAAGCCAACCTATAATTGCACTGACGGGAAGAACAGATCTCGATTTCTCCGTTTACACAGAGGCCGGATTCACCACTGTTATCAAAAAACCGTATTCCCCAAAAATGCTGCTTGAAACCCTACATCATATTGCGGAAGATATTCCGCTACCCAATAATGAAATAGGAACTACTGAAGCTTTATCAGCCAACGAATCTCTGTACTCATTAGATACCCTGAAAGAATTTTTAGGCAATGATGCTGATGCTTTGAAAGATGTTATCACCTCGTTTATTGAAAGTACTAAAGAAAATTTGACTTACTTAAACAAAGCAATAACAGAAAATGACACTTCTGAAGTTAACCTTATTGCACACCGAATTGCACCGATGTTCAAACAAATTGAATCTGATGAAATTGCCGGTATCTTAAAAACTTTAGAAAAGAATGAATTTAAAAATTCTGATTTAGAAAGTATATTCAACAGTTTAAAAACCCAAATCGAAACTCTTTTTATTGCGCTGGAACAAGAAATAGCTTAATCTATATTGTATTGCTTTAGCTTATTGTAAAGTGTTTTTCTGGTAATCTTAAGCAGTTTAGCCGCTTCTGATTTGTTATTCTGTGCTTTGGATAATGCATGAATAATGGCCTCTTTCTCGTTTTCTGACAATGAAAAATTTCCTTTAGAATTTTGTTGTTTTTCGATTTGAAAAAATTCTGTTGGTAAAACTTCACTTTCAATATAATCTCCGCGTGACAATAATGTGGCACGTTTTACGCAATTTTGAAGTTCACGTAAATTTCCGGGCCAACTGTAGTTTTGAAAAATTCGAATTACATCCGGTGAAAAACCAATAATCTCTTTGTTTAATTGCTGATTGGCTTTCTCGAGAAAATAATCGGCAAAAACCATTAAATCTTCTTCGCGGTCGGTCAAGGAAGGAGACTGAATAGAAAATTCATTAATTCTATGGTATAAATCTTCACGGAAATCACCATTTTTAACGGCTTCCCGCAAATCTTCATTGGTGGCCGTAATAATTCTGATATCAACGTTAATCTCTTTGTTGCTTCCTACGGGTTTAATTTTTCGTTCTTGAAGTGCTCTTAGCAACTGAATTTGATTTTCGTACGAAAGATTTCCTATTTCATCTAAAAAAAGAGTTCCACCGTTAGCCGCTTCAAAATAACCCATTTTGTCGCTGATTGCTCCCGTAAAAGATCCTTTTAAATGTCCGAAAAACTCACTTGCTGCCAATTCTTTTGGGATCGCACCACAATCAACGGCAATGAAATTATTGCTTTTTCGGGTGCTTTGTTCGTGAATGCTTTTGGCGATGATTTCTTTTCCTGTACCACTTTCTCCAATAATTAAAACAGACATATCTGTTGGACTAACCAATTGAATATGATCCAGTAATTTTTTTGAAGCTACAGAAATTCCTCGTACAAATTCATTCTCCGTAGCGGCAGTTTGTTTTTTGACAACTTTCTTTTCTTTTGTTGGAACTTGAACTTGCGGAGTTTGCAAAGCGTTTGTAATAACCAACAAAACTTCGTCGGGATTAAACGGTTTCGAAATATAGTCTGCAGCGCCATTTTTGATCGCTTTTACAGCCGTATTCACATCGGAGTACCCTGTCATTAAAATCACAGGTATTTCGGGATTTGAAGCCTTAAATTCAGTCATAAGTACAATACCATCAGAGTCCGGTAATCGTAGATCCGTTAAAATCAAATCGAATAATTGATTGTTAACTGCTACTCGGGCTTCTGCAGCTGAAAAGGCAATGATTACTTCATATTCTTTTTTTATCAGGAACTTCTCCAATAATTTGCAGAATGAAATATCATCTTCTATTAGTAATATCTTTGGCATTGTTTTTTAGTGACTTTTTTGCTAAAATAATACTATTAAACTTGTCTTTTCATAAAATTTTGCAAAAAAAAAGAGATTGTTATCCAACAATCTCTTTTTTACCAAAAACATAAATCTAATTCACCTAATTATATTTTCAACCAGTTGCCATTGACATCTGAGTAGACAGTAGCCTTTTGGTCACCAACTGATATATCTAATTTGTACTCTTTTTTCTCGTTTACATAAGCTTTAACCAATTTTGCCCCAGGGTACGCTGTTTCCAATGCCGTTTTTACTGCTGCCGGAACAGCATCTGTACCAACTTCGGTATATTCGGTTTGGAAACTTGTTTCCGTTTTCACTTCTTCAGAATGTACAATTGTAGTGGCATAAATGGATAGGCTTCCTAAAACGATTGCGGCTATTAAAACGATCTTTTTCATATTTTTTCTTATTTAACTATGTTTCCCGCAGCATCAGAGAATATAATATACTTTTTGTCTCCTTTAGAGATTTCAAGCTTATACTCTTTCTTCTCATTTACATACGCTTTTTCAAGTTTTGTACCTGGAAAAGATTTTTCAACTGTTGATTTTACTGCCGCCGGAACTGCATCTGCACTAACTTCCTTAAACTCATCTTGAATAAGTACGGATTGGTTTACTGCATTTTCTAATGATGGAGTTGTGGCTGCATTAACAGTTAAACTTCCTAAAACGATTGCTGTTGCTACTACTAAATTTTTCATAATGATTTTTTTATTGGGTTGTTTAATAATTAGTTATTATTTTTTTAGAATATTTCCTTGAGCATCGGTGTATACTACTGACTTTACGTCTCTTACAACGATCTCAATTTTATATTCTTTCTTTTCGTTAACGTATGCTTTTTCAAGCTTCACCCCCGGATAAGCATTATCTAAAGCGGTTTTGATGGCTGCCGGAACAGCATCTATTTCTTTATACTCCTCCTGATTGGTTTCTAACTGGACTTTTGTGGTTTTGATAAAAGTGGTTCCAGCCTGCATTGACAAAGTTCCTAAAACGATTGTCGCAGTGATCATTAATTTTTTCATAAGATATAGTTTTTAAGTTTACTTTGGTTATTTTTTAATCCAGGTTCCATCTGCATTAGCAAAAAGATTCCCTGTTTTGTCCCCAACGGTAACTTCTAATTTATATTCTGAATTTGCATTTTTGAATGCCTTGGCAAGTACAGCAGTCGGATAAGCTTTTTTAAGAGCATCTGTAATCGCGACTGGTACTTCCTCCAGCTTCACTTCAGTATATTCGTCCTGAACTGAGATTGTTTTTAGGATTGTAGTAGAAATGGGAGAAGTTGAAGCAAATGAAGTCAAAGTTCCCAAAACGATTGCGGCTGATAGAAATAAATTTTTCATAGTGTGTATATATTTAATAGTGTTTATTGAATGCTTTTAAGAGAAACCAAGATACTTATTTTTTGATCCAGGTTCCATCTGCGTTAGCAAAAAGATTTCCCGTTTTATCTCCAACTGTTACTTCTAATTTGTACTCTGAGTTTGTATTTTTGAATGCTTTAGCAAGTACAGCAGTTGGATATGCTTTTTTAAGAGCGTCTGTAACAGCAGCAGGAAGTTCTTCCAATTTAATCTCTGTATAGTCATCCTGAACTGAGATCGTTTTTACTGTTGTGTTACTAATTGGAGTAGTTGAGGCAAATGAAGTTAAACTTCCCAAAACGATTGCGGCTGATAAAAATAAATTTTTCATAATGTATATGTTTAGTTATTTAATAGTTGTTATACGCTTTAGGATAATGAAATTATTATGCCGTAAGTACAAAACCAACTATCAAACGCCCTAAGCTCTTATTTTAAAAGGCTTTAAACAAAATACAACAAAACTCAAAAACAAACAAAACTGTATACTATTACGAAATAGTGTGTAAAAAGTATACACAAATAGTGTTTACTTAGCGAAAAACCAAACCGGTAAACCGGATCGTTTTTTTTAAACGGTAGTGATAAACTAACTATAGAAACAAAAAAAGGCTATCAAAATTGATAGCCTTTAAAATTATTCGATTGGATTCATTTTGAAAGTATCCATAAATGCAGTGGTATAATCTCCTGCAATATATCTTGGATCATCCATTAATTGTCTGTGGAAAGGTATTGTAGTTTTCACACCTTCAATAACGAACTCATCCAAAGCTCTTCGCATCTTGCTTATTGCTTCTTCACGAGATTGCGCTGTTGTAATTAACTTGGCAATCATCGAATCGTAATTAGGTGGAATACTATAACCAGAATAAACGTGTGTATCTAAACGTACACCGTGACCACCTGGCATATGAAGCGTAGTAATTTTTCCCGGTGAAGGGCGAAAATCGTTATACGGATCTTCAGCATTAATACGACATTCTATAGCGTGTAATTGTGGTAAATAGTTTTTTCCGGAAATTGGAATTCCTGCAGCCACCATAATTTGCTCACGAATCAAATCATAATCTATAACTTGTTCTGTGATCGGGTGCTCTACCTGAATACGGGTATTCATTTCCATAAAATAGAAATTTCTGTGTTTGTCAACCAAAAATTCTACTGTTCCTGCTCCTTCGTATTTAATAAACTCAGCAGCTTTTACAGCAGCTTCTCCCATAGCAGCACGCAATTCGTCTGTCATGAAAGGGGAAGGTGTTTCTTCAGTAAGTTTTTGGTGACGACGTTGTACCGAGCAATCTCTTTCAGAAAGGTGACATGCTTTTCCATAAGAATCTCCTACAACCTGAATTTCGATATGACGTGGTTCTTCAATAAGTTTCTCCATGTACATTCCGTCATTCCCAAAAGCAGCAGCAGCTTCCTGACGTGCGCTTTCCCAGGCTTTCAATAAGTCTTCTTCTTTCCAAACAGCACGCATTCCTTTTCCACCACCACCGGCAGTAGCTTTAAGCATTACCGGGTAACCAAATTCTTTAGCCAGTTCTTGTGTTTGTTCAAAAGATTCTAACAATCCGTCTGAACCTGGAACACAAGGTACTCCTGCTTCTTTCATAGTAGCTTTTGCAGAAGCTTTGTCTCCCATTCTGTCAATCATTTCAGGAGCGGCACCAATAAATTTGATTCCGTGTTCCTGGCAAATCTTAGAGAATTTAGCATTCTCAGAAAGAAAACCGTATCCCGGGTGTATTGCGTCTGCATTGGTAATCTCAGCAGCAGCAATAATATTTGACATTTTCAAATACGATAAGTTACTTGGAGGAGGTCCTATACAAACCGCTTCGTCAGCGAACTTAACATGTAGACTTTCTGCATCAGCTGTAGAGTAAACCGCTACAGTTTTGATTCCCATCTCTTTACATGTACGAATTACACGAAGTGCAATTTCTCCTCTATTCGCAATTAATATTTTTTTAAACATCTTACTTATATTAAAAATTACAAATTCCAATCTCCTAATTCCAACTCATTGGATTTTGTGATTTGTCTATTGGAATTTTTAAAAACTATGATGGATCAACTAAAAATAAAGGTTGGTCAAATTCTACAGGAGACATATCGTCAACAAGAATTTTTACAATTTTACCTGAAACTTCTGATTCGATTTCGTTGAATAATTTCATTGCTTCAATTACACAAAGAACATCACCTTTAGCGATAGTGCTTCCCACTTCAGTGAAAACGGCTTTATCCGGAGATGGTTTTCTATAAAACGTTCCAATAATTGGAGATTTTATAGTGATATACTTAGAATCTTCTGTTGCAGCTGGTGTATCAGTGTTAACATTTACAACAACCGGAGCTGTCTGCTGAGGAACTACTGCCTGTGGCAATGCAGTTTGAGCAGGTAATTGTTGCACATAAGTAGCTTCTGTTACATTTGTTTCCAAAGTTGTTCTGATCGTGATTTTCACATCATCCATTTCCAACTTAACTTCTGCAACTCCCGAATTTGCAACAAATTTGATTAGGTTTTGAATTTCTTTTAAATCCATAATGATTTGTTTTTAGTTTTAATTTATTTCTTATCGTAAGCCCATTTTAGGTAAATAGATCCCCAAGTGAATCCACCACCAAAAGCGGCAAAAATAATATTATCTCCTTTTTTTAATAAGTGTTCAAAGTCGTTTAGCACTAATGGTAAAGTTGCTGAAGTTGTATTACCATATCTTTCGATATTCATTAATACTTTAGAATCTTCAAGCTCCATTCTGTTTGCTGTCGCATCAATAATACGTTTGTTTGCCTGATGTGCTACTAACCAGCTTACATCCTCTCTAGTCAAATTGTTTCTTTTTAAGATCAATTCGCTGGCATCAGCCATATTAGTTACTGCGTATTTGAAAACGGTTTTCCCGTCCTGAAAAACATTGTGTAGTTTGTTTTGTACGGTCTCTGCTGTAGTAGGAATCAGAGAACCACCGGCAGCGATCTTAAGAAAATCACGTCCTACGCCATCACTGCGTAAATATTCGTCTTGTAAACCTAAGCCTTCATAATTTGGCTCAAATAAAACAGCTCCTGCGCCGTCTCCAAAAATAATACAAGTCGCTCTATCTGTATAATCTACAATTGATGACATTTTATCCGCACCAATCAATAATACTTTTTTATATCGTCCTGACTGAATATAAGCTGCAGCCGTAGACATTCCGTATAAAAAACTTGAACATGCTGCTTGCAAATCGTATGCAAAAGCATTTGTAGCTCCAATTTCTGTGGCAACAAAAACTCCTGTAGAAGCTACTGGCATATCTGCTGTAGCCGTTGCCATTATAACCATATCAATCTCTAACGGATCAATATTTGCTTTCGCTATTAAATCCTGTGCTGCTTTTATAGCAAGAAACGATGTTCCTTTGTCAGCATCTTTAAGAATCCTTCTTTCTTTTATCCCGGTACGAGTGGTAATCCATTCGTCATTGGTATCAACCATTGTTTCTAAAACTTTGTTCGAAAGTACAAAGTCAGGAACATAAGCTCCAACAGCGGTAATTGCGGCTGTGATTGTATTCATTATATTCTATTATTTCCTTCCAAATACTCCTATTTGAAAAATTTTTAAAAGACTTGAAAATTACAAAAAAAAACAAAGCGAATTTGTATCTATTTTCTTAAAAAAAGAAAATTATAACCAACAAAAAAAACTCCCACGATGTGAGAGTTCCAGTATTTTTTACAAAAACGTATTAAGCAACCGCTACAGATTTATCGATAACAACTTGCCCTCTGTAATACATTTTACCTTCATGCCAGTAAGCTCTGTGGTATAAATGTGCCTCTCCAGTGATAGGACATGTAGCGATCTGAGCTACAGTAGCTTTATAATGTGTTCTTCTCTTATCTCTTCTTGTTTTCGAGATTTTTCTCTTAGGATGTGCCATTTTACTATATTATTTATCCGTTAATAGTTTCTTTAATTTGTCCCAACGCGGGTCAATATCTTCTTCTTGTTTACTCTCTTCTTTTTGTTCTTTTACGGTTAATTCATTCAGTTTTGTTAAAGCTTCGGTTTGCAAACTTCCGTCTTTTACTCCTGGATGAACTCGTTTTAGCGGTACCGAAAGTGCAATCATCTCATAAATGTATTGTGCTACATCTATTTCATGCTCTCCATGCGGCAAGATCAACAACTCTTCATTATCGTTATTGAATTCATCTCCGAAGCGAACAATTAATTTCATTTTCCCTTTTATAGGCAAATCAAATTCTTCGCTTGTCAGATCACAAGGTACATTTATAGTTCCTTTGTGTTTGAAATCCAACTCCATCATGTTGCTTTTCTTATCTAAAACTAAAGCCACTTTGATATCCGAACTTTGAAATTCGTCGTAATCAAAGTTCTCAAAGAACGCGTTACTTATTTGATACTCAAAATGGTGTTTTCCTAATTTTAATCCTACGAAAGGAATTAAAAATTCTTTTGTTTTGCTCATTTCAACATCAATTTATCCAACCGGTATCTAAAACTCAGATACCTGAATTGGGGTGCAAAGATATAAAATTATTATAAAACTAATAATCTTATTCACCTTTTTTTGCTTATAACTGTTTTTCTTTTATTTTAAGAGGTTTTTGAGTAATCTCCTCATGCTGATTACGCGAGCGAAAAATATCAATCGCAAGGTAAACGGCCTCTTTAAATGAATTGTAATCTGCAACATCTTTTCCGGCAATATCATAAGCCGTACCGTGGTCCGGCGAGGTTCTTACCTTATTCAATCCTGCTGTATAATTAACCCCTTTACCGAACGAAAGCGTTTTAAAAGGAATAAGTCCCTGATCGTGATAGGTCGCTACAACAGCATCATATTTTTCATATTGACTGCTTCCAAAAAACCCATCTGCAGGAAATGGCCCAAAAACCATAGTTCCTTTATCGAATATTTTTTTCAAAACCGGCTTTAAAATCAAATCATCTTCTTTTCCGATCACTCCGCCATCACCACAATGAGGGTTCAACCCTAAAACTGCAATTTTTGGCTTCACAATACTAAAATCCTGAATTAAGGACTTTTTAATGGTTTCTATTTTTCTAGTGATCAATTCTTCTGTCAAATGAGACGAAACCTCATTCAACGGTACATGATCCGTTAGCAAACCAACTCTCAGATTATCCTGAACCATCATCATAAGGGCATTTCCTTCTAATTCTTGCTCTAAATAATCGGTATGTCCCGGAAATTTAAATTCTTCCGACTGAATGTTGTATTTATTAATAGGAGCTGTAACCAAAACATCAATTAATCCATCCTTTAGCGCCTTTGTAGCCGCAACAAAAGATTTTACGGCATACTCCCCTATTTTTACATCATTTGTTCCAAAATTGACATCTACACCTTCTCTCCAAAGATTAAAGACATTCACTTTTCCCGTCACTACCTGGTCTAATTTATCTATCCCATGAAACTGAATGGTAGAAGTCACACTTTTTTTAACAAAAGAAAGTATTTTGGCATTAGCAAAAATAACCGGCGTACAGAGTTCCAACATACGAGAATCTTCGAATGTTTTTAATATAACTTCGCTTCCAATACCGTTTAAATCTCCTATTGAAATTCCAACAATTATATTTTCTGCTTTTTTATTCATGTGCTCAGTTTATTTATTACTAATTTTGATGTGCAAATTTAGTAAAATAAAACAACAATGTTCACAGGAATTATAGAAACCCTAGGAAGAATTCACGAAATACAAAAAGACCAAAACAACCTTCATGTAACCGTTGAGTCTTCTATCACCACTGAATTAAAAATCGATCAAAGCGTTTCTCATAACGGCATTTGCCTAACTGTTGTCGCCATAAAAGACAACTGTTACACGGTAACCGCAATAGAAGAAACCATTCTAAAAACCAATATAGGTGACTGGAAAGCCAACGACATCGTAAATCTGGAAAGAGGAATGAAACTCGGAGATCGTCTGGACGGACATATTGTACAAGGCCACGTAGACCAGACCGGAACCTGCACCAACATACAAGGGGCAAACGGGAGCTGGAATTACACTTTCGAATATGATAAAAACCTCAGCAACATTACTATCGAGAAGGGATCCATAACCGTAAACGGAGTAAGTCTTACTGTTGTAAATTCGAAAACAAATGAATTTAGCGTCTCAATAATCCCGTACACTTATGAAAACACCAATTTTAAAAACTTCAAAATCGGAACAAAGATTAATTTGGAGTTTGATGTAGTAGGAAAATACATTTCAAGACTTTATTCGATAAACAAATAGCCTCTAAAACATGCTATATAAAAGAAAAGCTTCAATTTACATTGAAGCTTTTCTTTTATAACTATTTTTATATACAGTATGTGCTCCCAGAAACAAAGCACCTACAACTAAAATTATTAAATTCTGATCAATAGGCCCATCCGGTGGAGGCGGAGGCCCTGCAGCTGCCTTACTGGTCCTGGCCCTTGGTTCAGGAGGACCATCCTCAGCCATAACACTCGAAATACTAATCAAGGTCAAAACAAATACAAAAAAAACAGGCTTAGATATCTTCATAATTTTCAATACGCTGAAAAACAGCAGAGTACATTATTAAAATTATTTTTCTTATTATAATTCTCACAAAAACAAGTGTTTACGCTCAAAATTATTGGCAAATGTATAAGAATTTCATTTAAATGCAAGTTTTACAAATAAAAAAAGCTTCATAAAATTTATGAAGCTTTTCTGTGGTCCCACCTGGGCTCGAACCAGGGACCACCTGATTATGAGTCAGGTGCTCTAACCAGCTGAGCTATAGGACCGGTTTGAGGTTGCAATATTACTACTATTTTTCGTTCACTCCAAATATTTTAAGAGATGTTTTCTATTTAATTTGCAACTGCCACCCTTATTTCACGGAACACAATTGATTTTCAATGGCTTATTCAGGAATAAAAAAAACACATTTTTTTATCTTATTTCCTGACAAAGCTCCACCAAAACCCCATTTGTGTTTTTTGGATGCAGAAAAACTACTAATTTATTATCCGCTCCTCTTTTCGGTACCTCATTAATCAACACAAAACCTTCGTCTTTCAGTCGTGTTATTTCTGCGTGAATGTCTTCTACATCAAAAGCGATGTGATGAATCCCTTCTCCCTTTTTTTCTAAGAACTTCGCAATTGGACTTTCGGGATTTGTGGCCGTCAAAAGCTCAATTTTATTAACTCCTGTTTGAAAAAAAGAAGTCAAAACCCCTTCACTCTCTACCGATTCCATTTTGTATGACGGAACGCCCAGTAATTTCTCGAACAATACATTAGCATCCTCCATGTTTTTTACTGCAATTCCGATATGTTCTATTTTATTTACCATTTCTTTTACTATTATTTAAACCTGCTCCTTATTATTGATTCACATACGTATTAAAATAACCACATTCTGCAATCACATCCTGATAATACTTCGTATCCGAATACTCTTTCTTCAGTGTTTTAAATCCATTCCAGGCAATAAAATTAATCTTATCGTCCTCCACTTCCCACCAACTGTTTACCTTATTGTATTTGTTGTTGTAATATTCGTTTCGTTCACACTTGGAGATTAAATAGACACATTTTGCTTTTTGTTCTTTTGTTGTCGCGGCTTCAAAGGCTTTTTGGTAATACATTTTCGAAACAGTACAATCCGTGATCATTCCTTTCATTGCACTTCTAAAAGAATAAGGACTCGAGCCGTAGCCTACAATATTGATTTCGTAAAAACTCCTTCCGTTCCCAAAATGAGTGATATTGTAAAAAGCATTCCCAAGTAACAAACTATTGGTATAAACATCTTCTTTCTGAGCCAGTTTATCCTGCATGGTTTTTATGGTATTCAGGAATTCAAGCTGAGAATATTTCTTCTTTTGATAAGCCACATGATCACAATCATGACAATCTTTTATGTTTCCATTAAACGGATTTCCTGAAAAGGTACGATACTGCACCGAGTCCGTTTGTTGCATAAAAGCAATTGCCTCCGGAATTTTATTCTTAAAAGTGGCCTGAACAGCCTGAAAATTATTAATATCTTTTAATTTAAAGCCATAAATCCCAGCCCCAATTTTCTCTATTTCCGTTTTATTGGATTTAGACAAAAATGCCTTCATATCCAACATCTCTTTTTCGTTATCATAAAAAGCATTACCCGAATTCCAATAACCGTAAGAAGAAGTACCGAAAAGTTCCGCCATTACAGGATTTGCTTTTGCTTTGTAAAGCGCTGCCAAATAATTTTTACTCCATAACACTGCATTCTCATAACGGAACTCTTGTCCCTTGTATGTTTTTGGAAGCTCCTGATACAACCAATTCAAATCAGCCAGAATCGTTCTCTCATTTTGATCTGTCAATTTATCAATTTTACTCAGCGCATTCACAAAACGCAACAACCTCAACTGATATCCTGCCAGTTCTGTCTTCGGAAGTGTTTTTGCCGCTTTGTCAAAATTCTTATCCGCACCGGCAAAATCTCCTTTTAAAGTTTGCAAATAGCCCAGCGCAATATCCCACAAATAAGGCTTCTCCGTATTCCCTGCCGCTGCAATCTTTGCTGTTAAATCAAAAGCAGTTTGATCCATTTTAGCATAATTCTCTACCCTGTTCTCTGCAACCGTTTGCAATTTGGCCGGAACATTATCCCCTATATTTTGTTGAAACGAATAATTTATTTTTCCCTCCTCTATATTAATCAATCGTGTCAGTAAATAATTCAGATGTTCGCTTTTTGAATCTAATGCGTAAATCTTTTCAATAGCCTGTTTTTCATCTTTATAATAGCCGTGAATTGCCCAAAGTGCCGCTTTTTCTTTGTTATTTTTAGCCATCGCTAAAGATTTATTCCAATCAGCAACATTCTGCGGATGAAAACAATAAGCCGTAACCACTCGCAACTCCGGACATTTATCAAAAACCTGCGCATACAGATAATTTGAAACCGCATATTTTTTTTGCTGATAATTTATTCCCGCAACATACGAAAGAGCCCTATAATACAAGGTATTTTTAGAAACTGAAGCTTCAGTTTTATTAAAAAACTGAATTGCTTTTTGCTTGTCATTACTATAAAATCGTGCTTTCACAGTAAGAAACCAATACCTGTTTTTCAGAAACGGATCTGAAGTCATATTGTAAACATTTTCAATTGACTGAATCATCTTCTTGTCATTGAATGTTTTAGCCACAACAGGGTCATAACTCCAATAATCCTCGCCGATAGAAACCGTTTCGATCTTTTGTGCCAAATACAAAAATTCAATAAAACTTTTGATTTTAACCTCTTTCAGACTTACTACTTTTCCCCATTTCAGCGAAGTCTTATTCTCTTTTTTTGTTTTATAAAAAACATGAAGCTGCTCAATTTCAACTTTATTCTTTAACGGTTTATTTCGATCTTCATATGCCCTTTCTTCATCAGGACCTATCAGAAAATAACGCACTGTCGCAGCATCCGCCTTTCCCTTTAAAAAATTCTCCCAATCGAGTTTAATATTGTCATTAAACCTCGAATTGTGCTCGGTATCAGAACCGATTCCATAAAAGAAATCTCCCGACAAAAAAAGCGGCGCATAGGACTTATCTGCAAACGTCTCCGGTGTAAAATTCGAATTATAACCAAAATAATCCCAATCGTCTCCGCCTCCACAGGCATAAATTATTCCGTATGCAAAAAGCAAAGAGGCACTAGAAACAAGAAACAACTTGCTCAAAAATATTCTTTTCATAGTTTTTTAAATTGAATTCGTCTAAATCGTAAAATATAATTTCTTTTGGCGCTTGTGCCGTACTTTCACCCAACTCCTTCGCCATTTGTTTCAAATCTTCGGGAGTAATGGCCTCGATTTTCAGCAGGTCATTTTCTTCATAAAAAACTCCATTTTTATAGTTTGATTGTTTTACTTTGAAAAAAAAGGCGCTTGTTTGCACAAAATTCTCATCCTTTTGAAGTTCACTAAAACTCAATTTAGAACGCAAACCAATCACTTTTTGATTTCTAATATGAACTCCCCACGAATATATAGGTAAAGCAAAATCGAGATGCAACGGATATTTTTTCAAACTCTTAAGATATCGCGCTGCAATTTTCTGATCGTAAATAGAATTTAACGAATCGGGCGCAATGGATCCCATATTGTAATACATCAAAACACCGGAATCGACATTTGGAATTTTGGTCTTTTTGAAGTACTTAACCTGATGCAAGCGAATCGTTGCCGAAAGTTTTTTCTGTGAAAGCTTTTTAAAACGCTCCACAAATTTCAAATAATTATCCTTGCTGTTTAGGGACCAATCACAGTCAATTTGGACTTCCCGGAAGGCAATTTTATTTACAGCACTGATCTCCTCTACTAATTGAACTGCTTTTTTAGCCAGGTTTTCAACATCTAAATTAGATTGCAACATGACTTTATTTTGAATAAAAATCACCGGAACAACATTAAAATTAGAAACATTTTCCTGAAACCGTATCGGACTAATCGGAATTGGCTCCTTTGTCTGAGGTTGTAAACCAATATCAAAATAGCGGATATAAAGCTTCGTTACCTTATTTTCTTCCAGAATCTCTTTTTCGGTTTCAGACAATTTGAAGATTGTTTTCCAATAATAAAAGGCAATTGCCGGCTTATCATTTTTACTGCAGGAGAAGAGTAAAAAAACCAACATACCCCAAAAAACTTTTTTTATCAAAACTTGGAAAAATTACATTTAATGTCAAAAATAAGAAATTATATCAAATCCATTATTTGAAAGCATAAAAAAGCAGCGGAAACAAAAGCCTGAAATCCTAATAAATGGATAAAAAATTTCAATTAAAGCAAATATAATCGTTATTTTGTGCAATCAAATTTAAAAACGTTATGTTGAAAAACAACTTCAGATATATTTCACTTTTATTAGTCTTTTTAATGTTGAGTTGCGCCAAAAGAGGCAGTATAACGGGCGGATTAAAAGACACCCTGGCTCCCGTTTTAAAATACAGCTCACCGAAAAATTTCACGACTAATTTTACAGGAAAGGAAATCACCCTGACTTTTGACGAATACATAAAACTTAAAAACGTCAACAAACAGCTGATTATCTCGCCACCAATGAAACAAGAGCCGATAATCACACCCTCTAATGCCAGTAAATTTATAAACATAAAATTTAGAGACACTTTACAACCTAATACCACGTACAGTTTAAATTTCGGACAGAGTATAACAGACAATAACGAAGGAAATCCATACAACCAGCTGAAGTACGTTTTTTCTACGGGCAGTTATATCGATTCGCTTTCTATTAACGGAACAATCAAAGATGCCTACGAGAAAAACGTTGACAATTTTGTTTCTGTCATGCTTTACGAAGTCAACGATACTTTTAAAGACTCTGTAATTTACAAGCAAAATCCGAGATACATCACGAACACACTGGACAGTTTAAGAACTTTTAAATTAGAAAATCTAAAAGCCGGAAAATATCTTTTGGTAGCCTTAAAAGACAAGGGGAACAACAACAAATTCAACCCTAAAGAAGATAAAATCGGGTTTCTGAAAAATTACATTACAATACCAAACGATACTGTTTTTGAACTGGAATTATTCAAAGAAACCGTTCCGTTAAAAGCCTTAAAACCGATACAGGCTTCCGGAAACAGACTGTACCTCCCTTACGACGGAAAACAGAATTTCAAAAACAAAAAGCCAAAAATTGTACTTAAAAACAAGTCCGAAATTCTGGAGACGATTGTAACACAGTTTCCTAAAAAGGATTCTTTACAGGTGTGGTACAAACCCATAAAAACCGACTCCTTATCGATGGAGATTGAAAGAGAAAATTACAAGAAGAAATTCACTTTTAAAATCAAAGACCAGAAAAAAGACACCTTAAACATAAAGGCGGTACAAAGCGGAACAATCAACTTCATAGAGCGATTTATCTTAGAAACAGAAACTCCCTTGGTAAAATTTGACAAATCTAAAATCAAATTAATCAACAAGGATTCTGTCGCAGTTGATTTTACTACGGAATACGATGAATTCGATCAGAAACTCTATGTAGATTTCAAGAGAGAACCCCTGGAAAAGTACAATTTTACCTTTTTCCCGGGAGCTTTGACCGATTTTTACGAAAAAACGAACGATACTTTATCGTATAAATTAACCACAAAAGAATACGAAGATTACGCCAATCTTAAATTGAATTTACAAAATGTAAAGCGTTTTCCGATTATTGTAGAATTGATAAACAAAAAAGGAGATAAGATCATCGCGACGGAATATTCTGAAAGCAAAACCAATTTTGAGTTTAATCACATAGAGCCCGATTCATTTACTATTCGTGTAATATATGATGACAATAAAAATAAAATATACGACACCGGAAACTATCTGGAAAAACAATACCCTGAAGAAATCAATTATCTACAGGAAGCTTTTGACGTGAGAAGCAACTGGGATTGGTCACAGGATTTTGACTTAAGCATTCAGTACAATCCTGAACTGGAGAAAAAAGTCGACGATAAAAAGAAAAAAGAAGAAGCAAAAAAGAAAAAGACCGCCTTCTAAGTTTTAGTTCAATAAAAGTATTCGATCAAAATAAAATAAGCTCTCAAAATAAAGATTTCGAGAGCTTATTTTATTTTATAGAGAAATCGCAATTGCGTTAGAATCAACCGGATCTTTCGAAGAGAATCTCTCAATATCATTTCCTATTGAAGGTGTTTTTATTCCTTCTTCAACTTAAAACTTCACTAATTTTAAACTAAATTCAACAACAAACTAAAAAATGGAAAAAACCGAGAATGAATTAGTTCTAAGAAAAAGCTGGTGGAGTAGAAACTGGAAATGGTTTTTACCACTAACCCTACTATCGATCCTAAGCTTTGGATTTATTCTATCGTCAAATGTTGCAGGGAGTACAACTGATATTATTCAGGCCTATTCCGATAATTCTCTCTTTGAAGGCGCCATACAAAAAGCCAACTCGAATCAGGAAGTTTTAAAAATTATTGGCACTATAACACCTCTTGACCAATTGGCCATTTTAGAAGGAAACACCTCGTATTCTACAGGCTATAATGCTGTTCATTCTTCTGTTAGAATACAGGGCACCAAAACCAAAGGAAAACTGGATATCACAGCCTTCAAAAAAGGAACAGGATGGGCATACACAAAAATTGTAGTTCGCATTAAAAATTCAAAGAAAGAAATCAAAGTTTTGGACTAATTCTTAAAATTTTTATTTCATTAAATCGTAACTGTAAAATTATCTCTGTCACTTAAAAAATCGAGTTTTTTACGGGTTTCCAGCATTGTATTTTTATCGATTTCAACCACAAAAACACCTTCGTTTTCCTGAGGATCTAAAACAGGATTCCCGAGAAAATCTATCACTTGGGAGTGTCCGACATGCTCGTACTTATTAGCATCCAGCCCTACTCTGTTTACCGCTACTACATAACTTAAGTTTTCGATTGCACGCGCTTTCAGCAAAGCATCCCATGCATTTATACGAACTTTCGGCCAATTGGCAACATATAAAAGCAGGTCGTAATTCTCTACATTTCTAGCAAAAACCGGAAACCTCAAATCATAACAAATCTGAAGACAGATTTTCCAGTCTAAATATTCTACGATTACTTTCTGGGTTCCGCCGGTATAAAATTTGTTTTCTCCGGCCAGCGAAAACAAATGGCGTTTATCATATTGCTGCATTTCTCCATCCGGAAAAACAAACAACATTCTATTATAGTACTGCCCATTTTCTTCAATAATCAAACTTCCTGTAATAGCACATTTATTTTGCTTTGCTAAGGCTTGCATCCAGTGCACCGTTTCGCCTTGCATCGTTTCGGCGATTGCTTTCGCATTCATAGTAAATCCTGTCGAAAACATTTCGGGAAGTACAATCAGGTCAACTGCTTGCGCAATTCCATTGATTTTTTGCTCAAAATGATTTCGATTTTTATCAGGCTGTTCCCAATATAGGTCTGATTGAATAAGTACAATTTTCATCTTACAAAAATACCTTTTTTTAAAGCATAAAAAAACCAATCCTGCTTCCCGTTTTACAAAACCCCAACCCAAAAGGAAACAAACCCAGTAAACATCGGATTTTTAAGAGAAAAACAACATTAACAAAAATAATATTGCAAAAATATTGCATTATTTTTGCAAAAATATCGCTTATAATGGATATAAATTATATATATTTGACCGCGAATAAAAAAAGTAACCCCTTAAAAAACATTCAATTATGAGAAAAAACACCCCGTTTATCAGGCAATACACCCGTAAAATCATTTACGAAAAATTGCAAAATATTATGCAATAAAAAAGCATAAAACAAAAATTTAACAGGTAGAACTGCTGTCTTGAGTGCTGTACTATTAAAGCACAGGCCGCATTAAACCAATAGAGAAAACACTACATTTTGTTTGTAAGAAAATCTCGAAATCAAACGAATTAAAAACGCTTTAACACCAAAACACATCAATCAACAACCCACCACTAACTAAAACCAAGATAATGAAACAAACTATTTCAATATTTATACTATTTTTTACTATGCAAATCGCAACAGGACAGGTAAAAACTGTCAAAGGAACTGTTACCGATTCTAATGGCATAACACTACCCGGAGCCACTGTGCTCCTGAAAAATGAGAAAAAAGGTGTTACCACCGACTTCGACGGTAAATTCTCTATTGAGGCAGAAAAAGGGCAAACCCTTATCGTTTCGTTCTTAGGACTGGAAACCGCAGCTATTCTTATCGATAACGCTGCTATCATTAACGTACAACTAAAAGAAGCTCCTGCAACAGTTCTTTCAGGAGTTGTAGTTACTGCACTTGGCATAAAAAGAGAAAGAAAAGAACTGGGTTATTCCTTTCAGGATGTAAAAGGAAAAGATCTGGCTGACAACCCGACAATAAGTGTCGCACAATCTCTATACGGAAAAGTAGCAGGGGTAAACATCTCTCAAACCACAGGAGGTATCGGAGCCAGTTCCCGCATCGTCATAAGAGGAAACCGATCGATTAGCGGAGACAACCAGCCACTTTATGTTGTCGATGGTGTTACTTTAGGGAATACCGGATTAGCCTCAATAACAGATTCTAAATCCGCAAGATATGCCGAAGGAGCTGATAACGGAGATGGATTATCGAGCTTAAACGTGGATGACATTGAAAATATTTCTGTGCTAAAAGGAGGAGCTGCCAGTGCGCTTTATGGAGAACGTGGCGCCAATGGAGTCATTGTTATTACTACCAAAAAAGGAAAAAGAAACTCTTTAAAAGCAGAATGGAACAGCACTACTACTTTTGACAAAATCAGCACCAACTACAAAGATTTTCAAAGAGACTACGGTACAGGATCAAACGGTCTGCTTCCAAATACCAACGATATTGCAAACGGACGAAATGCCACCACCAGTGCCTGGGGACCAAAATTCGGATCAGCCGGCAACAATACAGTAAGAATCTTTGACGGATCCTACAAACCTTATCAAAACGTAAACAACAATATCAAAGACTTCTTCAGAACAGGAGTAACTGCAATCAATAGCTTTAGTCTATCAGGAGGAGGAGACAACACCGCCTTTAGATTGAACTACTCTAATCTTGATGCTACTGATGTAATCCCTAAAAGTGCTTTAAAAAGAAACACTTTTACATTAGGTTTTAATTCGCAGATCGACAAACTTACACTAGACGCCAAATTTACCTACATTACAGAAAACACAGACAACAGACCTTCCCTATCAGACGATGCCGGTAACCTTGGATTATCAGTAGCCGCTATAGCACCGAACATTGACCAGTCCTGGCTAAAAAACTATGAGGATGAAAACGGTACCTATTATCCATGGAATGCAGATCCAAACCGACTAAACCCATATTTTGTTTTAAATGAAAATAAAAACGAAACACAGAAAAACAGAATACTGGGTAATTTCAGCGCTACTTATGCTCTTAACAGCTGGCTAAACGCTACAGGAAGAGCAGGAATTGACCGTTTTACATTTGAAAGCTCCGATTTTGTTAATGCCGGAACCACCTGGTCCCAAAGGCAATCAGGATACCTGGCCAATAGTAACACTACCTTTCAGGAATACAACACAGAGGTTTTATTAAATGCTCAGAAATCATTCGGTGATTTTAATATCAATTTAGGTGCCGGTGCCAATCAACGAAATACCCAAAGAGTCATTACAGGAAATGTATTCACAAATATGATTACTAATGGTATAAACAAACAATCGAATTTTCTTTCCGGCATTCCCAGCTCAAAAATCAATGATGAAATACTGGTGCGCTCCGTATACACCTACTTAAGAACCAATTACAAAAACTATTTATTCTTAGATTTCACAGGCCGTAATGACTGGAATTCAACGCTTGCCTCAGCAGTAAGCTCCTCCGGCAACAATAACTATTCGTACTTTTATCCGTCTGTATCTTCCAGTTTTATTTTTACTGATGGTTTAAACATTACCAGCGAAGTATTGACCTTTGGAAAAATAAGAGCCTCTTGGGCAGGAACTGCAAAAGCACTGGAAGCACCTTATTCAACTGCCCTCAACTATAACATACAAGCAAAACCTTTATTAGGAAACCCAATCGGCTCAGTAGTAAACAACATTGTCCCAAACAATGCTCTAAAACCGGAATTCACCACCAGTTATGAAGCGGGAATCGATTTAGGATTCTTTAAAAACCGTTTGCAACTAGATCTATCCTACTATTACACCAAAACAAAAAATCAATTAATTGTATTAAACACTTCACAAACATCCGGTTTCGTAGGAGCAAATGCGAATGCGGGTACGGTTGAAAACAAAGGTTTTGAAGCCTTGGTAACGGCCGGTATTTTCAGAGATCCAAACGGATTCAACTGGGATATCACGCTTAACTTTGCGAAAAACGAAAACAAATTACTGGAATTAACAGACAAAACAGATCTGCAAGTAATCTCTAATGCAAGATGGGCAGGCGCACAAATTGTTGCAAAAGTAGGAGAAAGCTCTACGCAGATTTATGGGAAAAAATTTCAAAGATCACCTGACGGTCAAATCCTGATAGACGACAAGGGTAATCCTATATTAACGCAAACCCTTGAAAACTTAGGAAAAACTGCACCCGACTGGATTGGAGGGGTTATTAATGAATTCTCTTATAAAGGAATAAGTCTTAGAGCCAATTTTGACATGAAATTTGGAGGCAAAATGTATTCCATGACCAATGCTCTTGCTGCTTCTACAGGACTATCTGATGTAACTATCGAAGGAAGAGAAGAATTCAATGCATGGGTTGCCCAACAAATTGCAGCAGGAAAAACGCCAACAGAAATCGGGCAACTAGCTCCCGGCGCAGGACTTATTGTAAACGGGGTAACCGAAATTAAAGACATCAACGGCAATGTAACCGGATACCAAAACAATACTACACCGGTGAATCCTCAAACGTATTGGAGAAATCTGTACGGAGATGATACCACCCCGGAACCCTTCATCTATGACGCATCCTATGTTAAACTGAGAGAAGCTTCTATTAGTTATGACCTTCCTAAAAAATGGCTAAAAGGAACCGGATTTGACCGATTTAAATTTTCAGTAATTGGAAGAAACCTATGGACCGTTTATTCTAAAGTTCCAAACATCGATCCGGAATCTACTTATACAAACGGAAACGGTCAAGGTTTTGAATATGGTTCTCTTCCTTACAGAAGATCTTATGGCTTTAACTTACAATTATCATTCTAATCCACTAATTTGATCCAAATGAAAAAATATATACAACAGTTAACAAAATATGTACTGGGAATGATTCTGGTACTTACCACAACTAATTGTGCTGACGACGATCTTTTCAGAGAAACCAATACCAATCCGGAAACTTTCGTATCGGTAGATCCTTCAACACAATTAACCGGAATTCAAGCCGCAATGTCGGGTGGCTGGTTTGAACAATGGAGAGCAAATCTTATCTACGGAGAAGGATTTATCCAACATCTTGGCGGATCTTGGCCTGTTGCCAATTATGGTTCTTTTTTTATTGCATCCAGAGAATACCAAGAAGCGCTTTGGATTTCAAATTATGGAGGTGGACTTGTACGTAACCTTGTTGATGTTCTGGAAAAAACCAATGAAAAACCAGAGTTCAACAATCTAAACGGAATGGCAAAAGTATTAAAAGTCATGACCTTTCAGCGCTTAACCGATTTGTATGGAGACATTCCGTATTCTGAAGCAGGTTTAGGTTATTACAAGAAAATTTTCTATCCAAAATACGACAGTCAAAAAGACATTTATACTGATTTTTTTAAAGTTTTGGATGAAGCCCAAAATCAAATGCAACCCCAAGCTGTACCTACTAAAGGAGATCTGTTTTATGCCGGCGATGCAGCCAAATGGAAGAAAATGATTAGTGCATTAAGGCTTCGTTGTGCTATGAGAATCTCAAAAGTAGACCCCGCTTTGGCAAAAGAACAAATCTTAAAAGCCGTTGCAAATGGCCTGTTTACAAGCAACGCCGACAATTGCTACATGAAACATGACGCAACACTTCCGGAAACGGCAGGTGCTTTGAACAACGGTAACGGAGTATCACAGGGACTAAAAGGCAGCGGTCCTGTATACGATCACCCAACCACTACCATCCTGAACCTATTAGGTAATGATCCCCGAAAAAAAATATGGTTTCGACTAAATCCTAACGGGATTTACGAAGGAATCAATCCGAACCAATACAGATGGGATCACGAACCATCGAGCAACAACCTGTCAGAACTTCAACCTTATTTATATGAAAATAGCGCTCCGTACCTTCATTTTACTTATTCTGAAGTAATGCTTCTTCTAGCCGAAGCTTCTTTTAAAGGACTGTATACCGGAGACGCCAAAGACTATTACAAAAAAGGAATTGAAGCAGGAATCAGACAATGGTCTATATTTAAAGACGAAAGTATAATTGATAATGCGGCAATTAACACTTTTCTGGCAACCAAAAATCTTACCCCCGGAAAAGAACTGGAAGAAATTGCGACGCAACAATGGTTAACATTCTTTTTAAACGGAATAGAAGCCTATACCAATTACAGACGAACTGACTTTCCAGTTTTGATTAAAATTACGCGTCCAGCCTCCGGAACCAACGGAATTATGCCAACAAGAATGCCATACCCAATAGAAGAATCCACAAGCAACAGAGACAACTATTTAGCTGCAAGTGCAAAATACAACAACAATAGTTGGTTAGCCAAAGTTTGGTGGGATGTAGATTAATTTACAAGCCTTTATAAAAATCACATACTTCCTTTTTTTTTATTAGTACCACTCGAAATTCACACCGAATTATGGGTGGTACTTTTTTTGAATTACCATTGGTTTCAACCAACGTCTATCGAACCCCTTTCGATCAAAAAATACGATTTTTCAGCCAAAATTACTTTTTTCGCAGAAAACCATTCTGTGCAAAAATTTCTCAAAATACCACTAAAAACAACACTTCTTTTGGAATAAAAAAATACTTCAGAAAAAAAATCTGCAAAAAAAATGCATTTTGTGCAAAAAAAATGCAAATTTGTAAAATTAATTTCTATATTTGATTGCCGACTAAACCAAAAAAAAACATGAAAACCAAAGTATTATGAAAACAAAGCTAATTTCATTAGTGTTTGTTGGAGGAATGATCCTCTCAGCAAATGCAAACGAGGTTGCAATTAAAAAGCACCTTATTGAACAAAAAAGCAGTCAGATTGAAATTACGGGTCAGATAAAAGGCCAAGATGACGGAATGCCAATTGCAGGAGCCACCATCGTGGCAAAAAGCAATAACAAAATAGTAACCATCACGGATGAATCCGGGAATTTTAAACTAAATGTTCCGGAAAATGAGACCGCAATTATCATCTCATACATGGGCTATGAAACGACCGAATACAATCTGGAACGTACTACAAATATTACTATAAGCCTAAAACCAGCTGAAAACGTTCTGGAACAAGTTTTAGTAACTGCATTAGGAGTTAAAAAAAGTAGCAAAGCCATATCTTATGCGGTAACCGAACTTAAGGGAACCGAATTTACGAAAGCAAAAGAAACTAATATCACGAATGCTTTGGCCGGAAAAATTGCCGGTGTAAACGTTAGTGCCACTGCCACGGGCCCGACGGGATCAACGAGAGTTGTAATTCGTGGAAATGGTTCCTTAAACGGAAACAACCAACCAATGTATGTTGTCAATGATTTACCTATAGACAACACCCAACTGAACTTGCCCGGAATCGGTAACGGAGCGGGATCTCCAAGAATTAACGTAGACCGAGGAGACGGAACATCTGTTATAAATCCGGATGACATCAAAAGTATTACCGTGTTAAAAGGAGGAACAGCTGCTGCTTTGTACGGTGCAAATGCCGCAAATGGTGTTATTTTAATCCAAACCAAAAGAGGAACAGCACAAAAAGGAATCGGTGTAGAATACAATAGCTCTTTTACTTTTGAAACTCCGTCTATTAAACCGGACTGGCAATACGAATACGGATCCGGTGCTTTGGGCAAAAAACCCACAACAAAAGCCGAAGCTATAGAATTCGGACGTTGGTCCTGGGGAGCAAAAATGGACGGATCAGATGTTATTCAGTTTGATGGTGTAAAAAGACCTTACTCCCCTCAAAAAGACAACATTAAAAACTTCTACAAAACCGGAACGACCTTCATCAACTCTATCGCTTTATCGGGAGGAAGTGAAAAAGCAACGGGACGTCTTTCACTAATGAATATGGACAATGAAGGTATTGTTCCCAATTCGAGCTTTAATCGTAAAAGCGTTAACATTTCGACGAATGTGAATTTAACAGATTGGCTAAAATTTGATGTTGTAGCGCAATACAATATTGACAAAACAGACAACAGAACAACCGTTTCTGATGCCGAGGCAAACCCAAACTGGGGAACTTATATGATTGCCAACACCGTAGATATCAGAAATCTTTCTCCGGGATATGGCCCAAATGGCATTGAAACACCTTGGAACCCTGTTGCCGTGGCCACCAATCCTTACTTCGCAGTAAATCAAATTAAAAACAGCGATACCAAAAACCGTTTCATCGGAATGTTAAATGTAAAAGTAAATTTTACCCCTAACTTATTCCTTCAAGGGCGTATCGGGCAAGATTTTACCAATTATGATTTCTATGGTTATATTCCAAAAACAAGTTTAAACAACCCGGTTGGATACGGACAAGGTTCAAAAGTAAAGTTGTCTAATGTCAATTCTGAAGCAATCCTTAATTATACCAAGAAAAACATTTACAATGATTTTTCTTTAAACGCTTTAATTGGTGTCAATTCCCGTACTTCTTTGAGAGACGAAATCAGAATAGACGGATCCAACTTTGTATTGGATAATTTCTACTCACTAACAAACTTAGCTACTATAACTTACAGCTATCCTTATGGAAAAACCAAAACAAACTCGGTTTATGCAGCTGCCGATTTAGATTATAAAAATGTCGTTTTCTTAAACTTTACAGGACGTCAGGATTGGTTCTCGACTCTTTCATCAGAAAACAACACGATCTTTTACCCTTCAATTGGAACCAGTGTTATCCTATCTGATCTTGTAAAAATGCCGGAATGGATTTCGTTCTCTAAACTAAGAGCTTCCTGGGCACAAGTTGGTGGCGCTACTCCGGATCCTTACGCCTTAAATCAGTCGTATTCTATCATTCAGGGAGGACATAACGGTCAACAATTACAAGGCACAACGGGTTCAAGAGTTCCAAATTCTACTTTGAGTCCATTGACTTCCACAACGTTTGAAGTAGGAACAGATATCGGTTTTTTCAACAATCGTTTGAATCTTGATTTAGCCTGGTACAACCGTGTAACCACTAATGATATCGTTGAAACTACCATCTCTAATGCATCAGGAGCCAGAACTGCCTTATTGAATCTTGGAAAAATGAGAAATGAGGGAGTTGAAGTTTTATTAAGCGGAAAAATCATTAACTCAGAAAACTTCTCGTGGGATGCCAGTATCAATGGATCTTACAACAAAAATACTGTTGAAGCACTTGCAGATCACTTAAATTCCATCACAATGGCAACTTCTGTAAACGGATACGTTACCATAGCAAGTGATGTTGGTCGTCCTTACAGTATTATAAAAGGATACAAACCTTTAAAAGATGCCAACGGCAATACAGTATACAATGTTAGTGCCGGTACTGCAACAGTAGCACAAGGTCCTCTGGAAGAATTAGGTCAGGGAGTTCACCCTTGGGCAGCAGGTATTAGTAATGAATTCAAATACAAATCAGTATCATTCAGCTTTTTAATTGATGGTAAATTTGGAGGAGACTTATATTCCGGTACAGATTTGTACGGAACTCGTATGGGATTAACCAAAATGACTTTAGAAGGTCGTGAAAATGGATTGCCAATTTCGGGCGTAGATCCTAGTGGAAATCCGGTTAACATGGTTATTTCACCGGAAAACTTAAGAACTTACTATGACGGATTAAGAAACATCTCTTCTTATTTTGTTTACGATGCCAGTTTTGTAAAATTAAGACAAGTAATCATCGGATATCAGTTACCAATCGAAAAGATCAAAAGCCTTTCCAGACTTCAAGGTGTTTCTGTTTCCTTTATCGCGAGAAACTTATTCATCCTTTACAAGAAAACACCAAACGTAGATCCGGAATCGGTATTTAGTGCCGGAAATGCTCAAGGTGTAGAACAATTTGGAGTGCCAAGAACAAGAAGTTTTGGTTTAAGTTTAAATGTTAAATTTTAAAGTACAAAGAAATGAAAAAGACATCTATTTTATATATAGCAGGTATACTTTTAGGAAGCATGACAGCCTGTACTAAAGATTTTGAAGAAATAAACACGAACCCTAATTCTGTTGAAGTAGCCAATCCAAATTTCATATTCAGTCAATCGCAACTGGACGGCTTAAATAACAATTATTTCTTCACCAACGTTTTAGAATGTGGGGGTATGTTGCAACATTATGCCACTTACAAAGAAGCATCCGGTGTTGGAGATAAATACCTGAGCAACGAGGTATACTATTCTGCGTATTTCAATCGAGGTTATCCAACTGCAGTAAATGAAATTCAAACAGTGATTAATTTACTACAGAATAATCCTCTTGACAGCAACAGACTTAACATTGCAAGGATCTGGAAAGTTTACGTCTACCACCGCATGACCGATTTGTACGGAGACGTTCCATATACGGAAGCTGCGAAGGCTTATTCGAATGAACATTTTCTTCCTAAATACGACAGTCAGGAATTCATCTACAAAGATTTATTGAAAGAACTTGATGAAGCTGCGACCGCATTAGACCCTGCAAAAACAAGTTTTGGCAAAGCCGATCTTATATATGACGGTAATATCCCAAAATGGAAGAAGTTTTCATATTCTTTAATGCTTCGTTTAGGGTTAAGATTAACAAAAGTTGATCCGGCATTGGCCAAAACCTGGGTTACAAAAGCCATCGCCGGTGGTGTAATTGTAAACGGAACCGACAATGCGCTTATGAAATATACAGATGGTCCAAACGATTTCAACAGAAACCCAGCCGGTATTGATTCAAGAAGTATTGATTTCACAAAAGACTCCTTTGGTCAAAAGAATGTAGAAGGCGGAAAACTGGCCAAAACGTTTATAGATGTACTAAAAGCTACAGCTGACCCAAGGATCAGTGTTTATTCTGGTGTTTGGCAAGGAACAACGCAAAACACTGCGGCCGACGTTCAAAAAGGTTTTCCAAACGGACTTAAAACACCTCCAACGGCAATAGAACAAGCCACTTTTTCTGAGCCAAATCAGGGTACTGTTTTTAGATATGACGCCCCTCTTGTAATCTTAGGCAATGCCGAAACTAATCTTTATTTAGCAGAAGCTGCAGCGAGAGGTTGGTACACTGCCGAAACGGATAAAGATTTATATGAAAAAGGAGTTAAAGCATCGTTCCTCAATATGGGAATTTATGGTGCAACTTATGCCATCACGGATGCAACACCTTATTTAACAGCCAATCCTTTTAACGCGGCAGGAACTTTTGAGCAAAAAATGAATCAAATACACTCTCAGATTTGGGTCGCTTTGTTTGTAGATGAGCAGGAAATTTATTCGAACTGGAGAAGAACAGGCTATCCTGCTCTGGTACCGGTAAACTTTCCCGGCAATGTCACAAACGGAACAATACCAAGACGTTTGAGATACCCTGTAAGCGAATATTCGGTGAATTCAGCTAACTTAGCTGAAGCCATCAAACGCCAGGGAGCAGACACATTCACAACAAGAACATGGTGGGATAAATAATATAATAGAAATAAATGAGCATTTTAATTCTTACTGCCTGTATTGCCTTTTTAATCCTGCAAATTGCCTGGTTTAAAATCAATCCTTTTATCGCATTTATTATCACAGCTTTATTAGCAGGTCTTACTTTAGGCCTGCCGATAGACACTTTATCACAGACGGTGCAAAAAGGTCTGGGCGAAATGTTAGGCTCCATAACGCTGATCATCGTATTTGGAACTTGCATTGGAAAACTCACTGTTTCGTCCGGAGCAGCCAATGTTATTGCTAAAACTGTTATGGGATGGACAGGTAAAAAATACGTCCGCTTAGGCCTAATGATTACCGGATTTATTGTAGGGATACCTCTATTTTATAGTGTGGGGTTTGTTTTGTTAGTTCCATTAATCTTCTCAGTAGCCCATCAATTTAAACTATCAAAAGTATATTTAGGAATTCCTATGCTTGCGTCACTTTCAGTAGCGCACGGTTTTTTGCCTCCCCATCCGTCACCAATGGCATTGAGTAGTATTTTAAATGCAGACATTGGCCTTGTTTTGGTGTATGGAATTATAATCGCCATACCAACTATTTTCATTGCGGGTTTGTTATTTTCAAATTTGCTTAAAAACATTAAAACACAATCTAATCAAGAAATTTTAAATGTAGAAGAAATTGCAAACGAAGGCAAACTTCCGAGTTTTTCCGTTAGTATATTCTCTGCGCTATTTCCTGTTTTTGGATTAACCTTAACCTCGTTATTACCCTTTTTGACTAATAACGAAACAGCTCTTAACATAGGTAAAACACTTGGTGAACCTAGCATTATAATGTTAATCTCACTATTGATCTGCACTTACACTTTAGGTACACGAATGAACAGAAGCTTAAAATCCGTAATGGATGATTACGCAACTGCTATTAAAGATGTTGCCTTAATCGTTTTAATTGTTGGTGGTGCAGGAAGCTTAAAAGAAGTCATGATCGTCAGCGGCGTTAACAACACCATTGTTGATTTGCTAACACAAACAAGCATTCATCCCTATATATTGGCCTGGATGATGGCTGCAATAATTCGTATTTGTGTTGGCTCTGCAACGGCTGCCGGCCTAATGACTGCCAGCGTTTTACTACCTTTATTACAAGCCAATAACCTAGACCCCAATCTACTCGTATTAGCGGTAGGAGCCGGAAGCTTAATGTGCTCCCATGTAAACGATCCAAGTTTTTGGATGTTTAAGGAATATTTTAATATCAGCCTGAAAGATACGTTCAAATCATGGACCGTCATGGAATCTTTAGTATCGGTTTTAGGAATCATTTTCGTTTTTATTTTAAACTCAATTATACATTAATATCATGAATTTATTACCACAAGAAAAATTTGAAACATTAGGCTTATCCTTACCTCCGGCACCACAGCCGCTTGGTATTTACAAACCTTATTTAGTTGATGGTAAATATTTATACCTGTCAGGACACGGTCCGGTTCGCGACGACAAATCCTTAATTATCGGAAGAATTGGCGACGATATGGACATTGAAGAAGGAAAACTGGCCGCAAGACAAGTTGGTCTGACGATGCTTTCTACAATTGTGACCAATTTCGGAAGCCTGAACAAAGTAAAAAGAGTCGTAAAAGTCCTTGGTATGGTAAATTGTACGGAAGATTTTTTAAGACATCCTTATGTAATTAATGGCTGCAGTGAACTGTTTGCTGAGGTATGGGGTCAGGAAAACGGAATTGGAGTACGAAGCGCTGTAGGAATGGGCTCTTTACCTGATAATATCCCTGTAGAAGTAGAAGCTGTTTTTGAATTATTCTAAAACACAAGTCAAAAATGCCACGGATTACTCGAATTTTCACAAATTAATTTAACGCAACGATTTGTGTAAATTAGTGTAATTCGTGTTCAAATAATGCCACAGATTTCACTGATTCAAAGGATTAAAATTGTTTGCCACGAATTGCTCGAATTCCCCAAATTAATTACACGCAATGATTTGTGTAAATTTGTGTAATTCGTGGCTAAAGAAATATTCAACAGATTAAAATTGTTTGCCACGAATTGATCAAACTCCCCCGGATTAATTATACGCAGTGATTTGCTATAATTGATAAAATTCGTGGCTTAACAAAATCTTTACGCTATTAATCTGTACAAAAATTATAAACATGAATACAAATACCTCACAAACAAAAATTACAACTTTTGGAGAATTATTACTCCGAATGAATGTCGCGAATGGATATCGATTTACGCAAGCCAACGAAATGCGCATTCATGTTGGCGGAGCCGAAGCCAATGTTTGTGTTTTACTTTCTCAATTAGGAATCCACACCGATTATATCACACGATTGCCTCAAAATGATTTGGCACAATTAGCCTTAAACGAACTTCAGAAATACAAAGTAAACACTTCGAATTGCATTTATGGCGGAGAGCGTCTGGGACTGTATTTTGTTGAAGCCGGAAATCAAATCAGACAATCGCAGGTGATCTATGACCGAAGCAACTCTTCTTTCGCTACCATTAAAGAAAAGCAAATTAACTGGAATCTTGTTTTGAACGATGCCACACATTTTCACTGGTCGGGAATTAGTCCCGGTGTTTCTTATGAAGCTGCATTGGTTTGCAAAGAGGCCATTCTTGCTGCACATCAAAAAGGATTACCGATTTCTTCTGACTTTAATTTCAGATCGAAGTTATGGCAATACGGCAAAAAACCGGCTGAGGTTATGCCCGAACTGCTTCATTACAGCACCATCACTATTGCCGATTTAGACGCAATCGAAATTTATTTCGGAATAAAAACCGACACCAAAGAATCCGATGCCAATCGTTTTCAGAAAACATTCGAGTTATTAAAAGCAAAAATGCCTTTTCTAAAAACGCTTGCGATGAGTTTTAGAAAATCAGACGGGCCGGCACATTTGTATAAAGGGTTGTTGGCACATGAAGATCATTTTTACGAAACCACAGAACACAAAATACAATTGGTAACCGACCAAATTGGTTCGGGAGATGCCTTTACAGCAGGTTTGCTTTACGGACTCAACAAAGCCTTTTCCGGTCAGGAAATTATAGATTGGGCAACGGCCTGTGGCGTAATTAAACAAAGCATACCGGGAGATTTTGCCATCAGCACCCCAACCGAGATCAGTCATTTTATTAAAAATGGCTCAAGTAATAGAATTAACAGATAAATTTCCCCAGATATGTACAGCATTTTAAAAGCTCAAGGTGTACTTCCGTTAGTAACTCAAATCAACATTCAAACTGCCGAGATCTTATTGAAATCAGCTGCAGCAACCGGTATTAAAATTATCGAATTTGCAGCACGTT
The DNA here is from genome assembly GCF_044005985.1 of Flavobacterium sp. FlaQc-49. Taxonomy (NCBI): domain Bacteria; kingdom Pseudomonadati; phylum Bacteroidota; class Flavobacteriia; order Flavobacteriales; family Flavobacteriaceae; genus Flavobacterium; species Flavobacterium sp. FlaQc-49. The sequence continues at coordinate 177,843 of NZ_JBIPCS010000010.1, forward strand.
CAAATGATGCAAAGGAGGTTTTCAGCCAAATGATTGCGTTTAGAAATGCCCATAAATTAGACCTAAAAATAGCCGTTGGCTCTATTTTGACCCTACAGGATGCACAAACCTACCATCAATTGGGAGCAGATTGTATCGTTTGTCCGCACACCGATTTGGAAATTGGCGCTTATTGCCTTAAAAACAAGGTGTATTGGATTCCCGGAGCCGCTACCTTAAACGAAATACTGCATGCTAATAATTTAGGAGCAGAAATAGTCAAATTATTTCCTGCCGATAAAATTGGCGGACCCGGCTATGTAAAAGCAATAAAAGCTCCTTTTCCGAACTTAAAGCTAATGCCTACCGGTGGCGTGACTTTAGAAGAAACCAACTTAAAATCCTGGTTTAAAGTTGGCGTTGTCTGTGTCGGTATCGGATCTAATTTGTTTTCTAAAGAACTATTAGCTCAATTGACTTATGAAAAATCAGTTGAAGCCTTTCAAAATTTAATTGAAGTTATCGAAAAAACAAGAACCTAAATCATGGAAGAAAATTGGTGGAAAATTAATTCCGAAACACTTATCGACACTCCTTTTTTGGCCGTTTATGAAGACCGTTTACAACACAATATCGAACATTTGATTGCGACGGTAAAAGGTGATGTGCAGAAGTTACGTCCTCACATTAAAACACACAAAACCGGAGAAATTCTTGATTTGTTTAAAGTGTATGGCATAAACAAAGTCAAATGCGCCACAATTGCTGAAGCAGAACTTTGTGCAATTCACCAAATTTCGGATATTTTATTAGCCTATCAGCCTGTTGGATTACGTGGGGAAAGATGGATTTCTTTAGTTCAGAAATATCCTCTTTCAGAATTTTCAACTATCGTCGACAATATAGAATCAGCGAAAGAATTAAATGAAAGTGCAAAAAAGAAGCAAGTACAACTTACCGTTTATCTGGATCTAAATACCGGAATGAACCGAACAGGATTTTCGGTTTCTGAAGATTGGATTGCTTTAGCAAAAGAAATAATGCAACTGGAGAACATTCATTTTGCCGGAATTCACATTTACGACGGTCATCTAAAAGGTAGTGTTGAACAACGAAAACTAGACGCTTCCCATTCTTTTTCAATCATCAATCAAAAAATAGAAACATTACAGCAACAAGTAAATTACGAACTGAAAATTGTTGCGGGAGGTTCTAATACATTTCCTTTTTATTCCGAACAAGAAAACGTAGAATGCAGTCCGGGCACTTTTGTTTTTTGGGATATTAATTACAGTCTAAATTTACCCGAACAACACTTTAAACCGGCGGCAGTTCTTGTCGGAACCATTATTTCCACACCAAGTTCTTCAACATTCTGCATTGATATTGGTTATAAAGCAGTTGCTTCAGAAAATCCGATAGACAAAAGATTAGTGATTTTGAATGATGAAAACTTGGTCCCAACGGCCCATTCAGAAGAACATTTAATTATAGAAAACCGAGGCAAAAACAAGTATAAAATTGGCGATATTATTTATGCCATTCCGTACCACGTCTGCCCTACCTGCGCTCTTTACGAGACCGTTCAGATTGTCAATGCAGCACATCAAATCTGTGACCAATGGGTTGTCGAGGCGCGCAACAGAAAAATTAGTATTTAAAATTTAAGATCCCCACTATGTTTATAATAGATGCCCATTTAGACCTGAGCATGAATGCAATGGAATGGAACCGAGATTTAAGGAATGATGTAAAAACATTACGCCATTTAGAAAAAGGAATGACCGACAAACCGGATCGTGAACGGGCAACAGTTTCGTTTCCTGATCTGCGAAAAGGTAATATTGGCATTGTAGTCGCCACACAAATCGCACGTTTTGTAAAACCGGGCAGCAGCATTCCGGGTTGGAATTCTCCCGAGCAAGCCTGGGCGCAAACACAAGGACAATTAAACTGGTACAAATGCATGGAGGAAGCCGGTGAAATGGTTGCCATTACTGATAAAAAATCGCTTCAAAAGCAAATTGATCTATGGAATGACGGTACACCAAATGATAAAAAACCTATTGGTTATATCCTGAGTTTAGAAGGAGCCGATTCGATTGTAGACATTTCCTATTTAGAGAAAGCCTACAATTATGGATTAAGAGCCATTGGACCCGCTCATTATGGCCCTGGTCGTTACGCGAACGGAACGGATGCAACCGGAAAAATGAATCAAAACGGAATTGATTTATTAAAAGAAATGGAACGTCTGAATATTATTTTAGATGCCACTCATTTATGTGATGATGCTTTCTGGCAAGCTTTGGATCATTACAACGGTCCGGTTTGGGCAAGTCACAACAACTGTCGAAGTCTTGTGGATCATAACAGACAATACAGCGACGAAATGATTAAAGCATTAATCTCAAGAGGAGCAGTTATTGGTGGTGCTTTAGATGCCTGGATGTTAGTCCCAAATTGGGAAAGAGGCGTTTCAACCCCTTTAGGCACACAATGCAATCTGGAAACGGTCTTCAGACACATGGATCACATTTGCCAATTGGCGGGAAATGCCAACCACATTGGTGTAGGTTCAGATCTCGATGGCGCTTTTGGAACCGAACAAGGCCCTTATGATTTAGACACGATTGCCGATTTGCAGAAACTGGTATTGATTTTTAAAAACAATGGCTATACTGATGAAGATCTAAAAAGCATCTTTCACCAGAACTGGATTAATTTTTTAATGAAAAACTGGCATTAAACAAACACTAAACTTGGAACTGCCTTCTTATAGGATTGTAATTTTTCGTGATCAGGCTCTACTTCGGTCACTACATAATCTACCTCGGATAAGTTGGCAATTTTCATTTTTAGAACGGTATCCAATTTTTCGGAAATAGTCAAAATGGCTGTTTTTTGTGAAGCCTGAATCATTGCTTTTTTTACCTGAACCGTTTCCCAATCAGAATCTGAGAAACCGCCTTCAATATCTAAAGCATTGGTTCCCAAAATCAATAAATCGACTTTAATATTAGCCAATTGATTGTATACATCACCGCTCACACACATTTGGCTGTAAGACGAAATGCTACCACCGATCATGATAATTTTAACATTAGGTTTATCCAGAAGTTCAACAGCAGACAAAACAGTAACCGTAAAAATGGTCAGACTCAAATCATTTGGAATCAAACGAATAAATTCTCTAATGGTCGTTCCGCCACCAATTAATAAAACCATACCATCATGAAGAAGTCCTATTGTTTTTTGCGCAATAATTTGTTTCGACTCGCCCGCATAGGTTTGATTTGATGAAGAGTGGTGATAGGCTTTGGTCATCGCACCCCCTTTTACTTTAATCAATAAGGATTCCGATTCGAGTTCATTAATATCGCGTCTAACGGTATCTTCTGAAACACATAGTTTAACAGAAAGCGTTTCAAAACTCACACGAGTGTGCAAATTAATTTCTTTTAAAATATGACTTTTACGTTCTTCCTTAGTATAATTTACTATCTCATTATCATTGTTCATGAAAATACATTTTATTAAACAAATGTAAACAATTAATGCAAGATTATTGCGAAACAAAATACAACATGACGCAATAAAAAAGTTAATTCCGCTATTTCAAAGACATTTAAGCAATGTTAAGTTTTGCATATTTTTTGCAAATAGATTCCTAAACAATATATTTGTTTATAACTAACCCAAAATAAACCATGAAAAAAAGCCTTCTATTTTTTTTGCTGTTTTGTTATTCCTTCGGAAATGCACAAGCCACTTCTGAAAACAATACTATAATTCCGGCACCAAACTTCTATAAAGCAACAGGTGACAGTGTTCGTTTAAACGGACAAATCAAAGTTGTTTTTGAAAACAATAAATTCAGCCCAAAAGAACTTAAAACAGCACAACTTTTTGAAACAGTCATTAACGGAAACCTTCCTTCAAAAAAGAGTACGATCGAAGTTCAATTCAGCACCAAAAATCCTTCAGCTACCCTAAACAAAGAAGCTTACAAAATTAGTATTACCTCAAAAAAGATCAGCGTAACCGGCTCAGAAGAAGGATTATTCTATGCCGTTCAGAGTTTGCTGCAACTCTTACCGAACAAACAGTCTGATAAAAAAGAAATAAAGCTCCCTTGTCTCACCATCGAAGACGAACCAAGGTACGCTTACCGCGGATTGCACTTGGATGTATGTCGTCACTTTTTTTCGGCAGACGTTATAAAAGATTTCATCCGTCAGATGTCGTACTATAAATTGAATAATTTTCACTGGCATTTAACCGACGATCAGGGATGGAGAATTGAAATAAAAAAATACCCGAAACTAACCGATATTGGATCTAAAAGAGCACAAACGCTGGTTGGAAATAAGTTTGAAAGATTCCCACGTTTCTTTGACGGCAATCCTTATGGTGGTTTTTACACGCAAGAAGAAATCAAAGATGTCGTTAAATTTGCTGAAGCCCATTATGTGAATATCATTCCCGAAATTGAAATGCCGGGACACGCAACAGCAGCATTAGCCGCCTACCCCAATTTATCCTGTTTTCCGGATCGCACTTACAAAGTTGTGGAATCCTGGGGTGTTTTCGAAGATATTTTTTGCGCCGGAAAAGAAGAAACTTTTACTTTTTTAGAAGATGTTCTTACTGAAGTTATTGCATTATTCCCAAGCAAATACATTCATATTGGAGGAGATGAATGCCCAAAAGCACGATGGGAAGTTTGTCCGAATTGCCAAAAAAAGATTAAAGATTTAGGACTAAAAAACGAACATGAACTACAAACTTACCTGACTACGCGAATAGAAAAATTTCTGAATGCAAACGGAAGACAAATTCTGGGTTGGGATGAAATGCTTGAAGGCGGACTTGCTCCCAATGCAGCGGTAATGTCCTGGCGCGGGGAATCCGGAGGAATTGCGGCCGCAAAACAGAAGCATTTTGTAATTATGAATCCCGAACAAGTTCTTTATTTGGATTACAATCAAGGGTATTCACCACAAGAACCTTTGACAGTAGGACGATTAATTACGGTTGACAAAATATACAATTACAATCCAACTCCTGTGGACAGCTTAACTGTTGAAGAGCAAAAATACATTATTGGTGTACAGTCTAATCTTTGGTCAGAATACTTAACCAACCCGGCGAAATTAAATTACCAGCTTTATCCAAGAGTTTTTGCTTTGGCAGAAATTGCCTGGACACAACCTCAAAACAAAAATTACAACAGTTTTGTTTTAAAACGAATGCCACATCACTTGGAAAAACTGGAAATTCAAAAAAGATTGTACAAAGTCCCAACGCCTTTTGGTTCCAAGGAAACAGCACTAATTGCATCAAAATACACTTTAAATCTAGTGCCAACAATCAAAAACGGGCAAATTTTCTATACTATAGACGGTTACAATCCGGACGAGACTGCGGTACTTTATGAAAAACCGGTTACCATAAATATCCCAAAAGGAGAATATCGAATCATCAAAACAGTTCAGATTAGTTCTGGTGGAAGAAAAAGTTCTATTAATAAAATAGTGGTTCGTAATCCTGATTTAAAACCGGCCTTGGCTATAAAACCAACCAAACATGGTTTAAAATACGACTATTATACCGGAACTCTTTTTCAACAAGTTCAGGATTTAGAATTAGCAAAACCTCTAAACTCAGGTATTTTTGAAGGTGCTATTAGCAGTGAAAAATGGAAAACCAAAACAGAGCGTTATATCGGCTTAAAATTCGACGGGTACATCTATGTGCCTGAAACCGCAAACTATACCATTTCGACGCTTTCAGATGACGGATCGAAGCTTTTTATAGACGATGAACTAGTCGTTAACAATGACGGAATTCATTGGCTAAATGAAGCTTATGGTGCCGTACAACTCGAAAAAGGATTCCACAAACTCAATATCAGCTATTTTGATCAGGTTGGAGGAACCACTTTAAACTGTTTTATACAACAAGAAGGAAAAGAAAAACAGGAAATAAACAGCTCGCAATTGTATTACGAATAAGCGCATAAAAAAACGCATCTGCCAAGGCGGATGCGTTTTCTTTATAAACTAATGTCTTGTCCTGAAATAGCGATACACAAAAAGTGTCATTATGGAAAACCATCAGGAATTACGCTATGTAAAGCGTACCCAAAAAGACTACAGTATGTCTTTTAAATTACAAATTGTTCAAGAAAT
>NZ_JBIPCS010000011.1:0-150879 GCF_044005985.1 Flavobacterium sp. FlaQc-49
ATCCGTGTTCAATCCGCGTCTTCGCGAAAGCGAATCGGTTTGATCCGCGTGCAAAGCTTGCGCAGAATTAGACGCTGATTATACGGATTTGCTGGAGCAAAGCACTGATAAAAACGGATTTTTTTAAATGTTAGAGCATAAAAAATTAGTGAAAATCAGTGTAATTCGTGTTAGCCTTTTTTAATGATATTCTACTTCTACAGAGCCTAATTCTATTTTTTTGCGGCAAATTTCAAGATTATTCTCAGTTTTAAAATCTAATAGAAGATCCGTGTTCAATCCGCGTCTTCGCGAAAGCGAATCGGTTTGATCCGCGTGCAAAGCTTGCGCAGAATTAGACGCTGATTATACGGATTTGCTGGAGCAAAGCACTGATAAAAACGGATTTTTTTAAGTGTTAGAGCATAAAAAATTAGTGAAAATCAATGTAATTCGTGTTAGTTTTTTTTAATGATATTCTACTTCCGCGACCGCTAATAATTTTGGATCGAGTGTTTCGTCATGTTGTGATAAATCCAAACCAATATGTTCGTTTTCTTCAGAAACACGCAACGGAATAATGAAATTGGTTACTTTGAACAGGAAATATGCTCCGAAGAAAGTAAAGATCGAAACCAAAACCAATGCCATCATATGATGCCCAAATACACTCCAACCACCATGTAATAAACTGGCATTTTCGCCATGAGCAAAGATAGCAGTCAGAATCATTCCCATAATACCACCAACACCGTGACAGGCAAAAACATCTAGCGTATCATCAAATCTTCTGGAAAGACTACAATTGACTACAGAATTGGAGACTAAAGCCGTAATAAATCCAAAAAACATACTCTCAGGAACCGAAACATAACCCGCAGCAGGCGTTATAGAAACCAATCCGACAACAGCTCCGATACAAGCTCCCAAAGCCGAAACTTTTCTGCCGTTCATTCTGTCAAAGAAAACCCAGGTCAACATTGCTGCTGCCGATGCAGTAGTGGTAGTCGCAAATGCCATTGCAGCCGTTCCGTTGGCAGCAAGAGCAGAACCGGCGTTGAATCCGAACCAGCCAAACCACAACATACCCGTTCCTAACAATACAAAAGGAATATTGGTGGGGATATGTAAACTGTTTTTTCTTTTTCCCAAAACCAAAACTCCGGCCAGTGCTGCAAAACCCGAACTCATGTGTACTACAGTTCCTCCGGCGAAATCTTTCACGCCAAAATAACTTCCCAAAATACCGGTCGGATACCAAACCACGTGGCATAAAGGGGCGTAGATGAAAATAGTAAATAAGCTGATAAAAATTAAATAGGAAATAAAACGAACGCGTTCTGCAAATGAACCCGTAATAATCGCCGGAGCAATTATGGCAAACTTCATTTGAAACAAAGCAAATAACATAAACGGAATCGTACTGGCCAGTTTTTTATGTGGAAGAACGCCCACATAATCCATAAAAGCAAAAGTGGTCGGATTGCCAAAGAAACTGTAAAAATGGTCTCCTGAGCCAAAACCGACAGGATCACCAAAAGCCAGACTGAAACCAACTGTTACCCATAAAAGTGTTACAACCCCCAAACAGATAAAACTCTGTAACATAGTCGAAATAACGTTTTTCTTGCCAACCATTCCGCCATAAAAGAAAGACAATCCCGGAGTCATAATCAAAACCAGGCAACAGGATGTCAACATCCAGGCTACATCGGCAGGAACGATATGATCGGTGGTGCCAAATTCAGACAATACATAATTGTTTTCTGTAACAGTTGGCCAAAAGGCTCCCGTAATACAAACAATACTGATAATAATAAAGGAAATGATCCAGCGTTTTTCTATTTTCATTTTTCAAATACTTTGTGTGAACCCTATTTTTTTTAGGGTTAAAGTTATGAAAAAATAAATATTAAGGATTTAATGGCTTGAAAAACAGGGGTTATTGTCTAATTTTAGTTAATTTTTCAAAACAAGGCTCATTTTTTTGATAGTATTCTATTTTGACTATCAAAAAAAGAGCCCTAATTGATAAATGTGTTACAAGTATATGAGAGATTACTTCTATAAGAGGTTCGAAAAGTTATAATTGTAATAAGAAAACGGAGAAATGTTTATTTTTTCTGAAGTTTTGCGATTAATACGTCTTCAATTGGAGTTTTTATTTTAATGGCGGCATCAACTTCGTCATTCGGAACAGTCATGGATAAAACGTAATGTTGAATTTTCCATTCTTTCCCAACTTTTACCAAAACACCTGATCCGCGGCAGATTTTCATTTGTGTATTCAGTAATTCATCAAACCAAGCTGTTTTTCCGGATTTATCAAAAAAGATATGACGTTCTAAGGTGGTGAAATTCCAAGTTGTTCCTTTGTCGAAGAAAGGTTTTGCCCATGTTTTAAAGTCCGGTTTTACCCAATTTTCGGTGGCGTCTGTACCAATGAAAATGGCATCTTCGGCCATTAAATCAAAATAAGCATCGAACTTTACATCGGCAGCAGCCTTGTGCCAACTGTTAAGGGTTTGATTGATTTTGTCTTTTTCGACATTTTGGGCATTCGTAAAAGTGGTGATGAAGAGTAGGAGTAACAGTGCTTTTTTCATAAGTGAGATTATTTGGTTTTAGAGTTAAGAAATATAGTAAAAGTTTTTTAAATCCTATAAGTGATATAAGTTCATATAAACTTTGTGGTTCTGTGTGAGGGTTAACCGCAAGGTGCGCAAAGAATTTTTATTGCTGTGTTTATTTAAACGCTAAGTCCGCAAAGCTTTGTGAAAAAAACTTTGCGCACCTTGCGTAGACCTTTGCGCACCTTGCGGTTAAATCAAGACAAAGATTTCAAACCCATTAAAGTTTAGCATACTATTAATATGAACTTACATCACTTATATGGTTTCAATTTTTTTTAATAAAATACAAATTAGAAATCAATCAAAAACCAGTATATTTGATTACTTTAAAATACTACTGTTATGAACCCGAAAATCTTTATAAGTTCCCTGGTTATCTCTTCTCTAGTTTTAGTGTCTTGTAAAAAAGAACTGGAACCACAGGAGAATACTCCAACATCAGAATTGATAAAATTAGGATTGATGAAAGATACGACGAAAGTCAATCCGGTAGTTCAGGCACCCGTTGCCAATCAAAATACGGTTATGAATGCAACAGGAGGGATAAATCCGGCTCACGGAAAACCCGGACATCGTTGCGATATTGCCGTTGGAGCGCCTTTAAATTCAGCTCCGACACAAGCACAGCAAACGCAGCAAACAACTGCAGGGCAACCGGTACAAGTAAAACCGAATCAGCCTGTAGTTACAACGACAACAACGGCCGCAGCTCCTGTAAAAGTTGCTAAAGGAATGAATCCTTCACACGGACAACCCGGACACAGATGTGATATTCCGGTCGGATCACCATTGAACTCTCCGGCAGGTGCTAAACCAGTGGCGACTTCACAAGCAGGAACCCCTTCACAAAGCGGAACTTCTACACAGAAATTTACCGTAACACCACCAGCTGCAAACAATGCAGTTCCAGCCTTATTAAGTACTGAAACCGAAACAAAAGTAGCCGAAGGAATGAATCCCGCACACGGTCAACCAGGACATCGTTGTGATGTTGCCGTTGGTGCACCTTTACCAAAATCGTAAAACATTATTTCATATAAATAGAAACCCGAATACAGAAGTTTGTATTCGGGTTTTTTATTTTGTCATAGGTTTTTAAGCCTTCTTGCTTTTGGGTTCTAGCAAAATCGCAAAGTTCCCTCTCTCCCCCTCCAAATGTCAGGCTGAGCGAAGTCGAAGCCCCTTTTTAACTTAACGAGCCTTCGACTTCGCTCAGGGTGACAATAGTATAAAATAGAAATTTTATCAGGAAGAGGATTCGTATTTTTTAAAACTGGTTTTAACACAAAGGAGTTGTCAGTTTTTTAACCTTTGTTCCTCTGCACCTTTACACCTCTGCATCTCCAAAAGTTTGGAATTTGGAATTTAAAAAAATTGGAATTTCCAACCCCTTACTCGATTTCAAAAACCGCCTGAATCTCCACAGCCGAATTGATTGGCAAAGAAAAAGCACCAATTGTAGCTCTGGCATGTTTGCCTTTCTCTCCAAAAACCAAAGCAGTAAGATTCGAAGCCGAATTCATGATCGCCGCATGTTGCGTATATTCAGGAGTAGTGTTAAAATAACCCGTTAGTTGCACACATTGTTTTACTTTGTTTAAATCACCACCGCAAGCTTCTTTTAGCACCGCAATTACATTTAGCATCGTTTGATAAGTAGCTTCCTTGGCTTGTTCATCTGTAACGGTTGCGCCAATTTTACCGGGATTTAGAATTTTACCATCTTTTAAAGCCACTTGATTGATGTAAACTTTATGATCAGAAATGGTAAACGGCACATAATTCCCAACCGGTTTTGGAGCCTCCGGAAGTGTAATGTTATTGTCTTTTAACGTTTTATTGATGTCAAAACCAACTTTAGATTCTACCGAAGTTGTTTTTAGAATTTTAGCGCTTTCGGTATTTTTCAATCCTGAAGCAGCTCTGGCCAAAGCTTTTCCTTGTTCCTTCGCTAGATTCAATTCGCTTGGTGAAGGTCTTGTTCCCGTTGATCCTGCCAATGAAGTAGCGCCGAAAGGCGTATTTCCCTGTGGAACGGTTTTGTCTAAAGTTGCAGTTCCCATAATCCCTGTTGGCACAATAATCATCCCGTGTGAGGCAAGGATATTCCAAAAAGATAAAATGGCGGCTTCTTTTCCTGCTCCCGATCCTGCGGACATGAATACGGTTGCCGGTTTTCCTTCTAAAGCTCTTGAAGTCCAAAGTGGGATACTCTGACTGAAAAAAGAATTCATCTCTGCACTGATGTTAGCAAAATGAACGGGGCTTCCAAAAGCGATTCCATCATAATTGACTAATTCTTCTATCGTTGCAACAGGTAATTTTTCTACATCAGCGTTTAATTTTTCTTTTGAATTTATCGAGGGAACTCTTTTAAGTATTGCTTTTGAGTTCGGATAATCCTGAATTCCTTCGGCGATTGCTTTTGCCATTTTATAGGTTCCTCCGTTTTGAGAATGAATCAGAACCAGTACCGTTGTTTCGGTTGTTTTTACTTGCGCATTTACACCAAAGCCAATAAAAATTGCTGTTAGTAATACGAGTAGTTGCTTTTTCATGGATGTATTTTAAATGATTTGTTATTGAAAAACCTAAAACAGTAATCAATTCATGTAAGGTAAAAAAGACTCTCTTTAGGGGCTGCAAATTTACTTCATGCAATACCGAAAACCGTTATTATTATCTTAATTGATTGATAAATTTTGAGAGCAGGAAAAACAGCTGAAAACTAAAAAATGGCATTATCCCGTAAGACAATGCCATTTTTTAGTTGTTAGTATATGAATTAATACGCTTTCATTTTTTCGAAAGTAGTAGTAAGTGATTTTTTAATTTTAGCAGAGGCACCCTGAAAGGCTTTTTCGATACTCTCGGCATGTTCTGTAACTGTAACCGGTTGCAATTTTGCGGTACGAACTTCAATAACACATTTCTTGTCGTGCAGACTGAATTTCTCCCCATTTTCGTCTCCGAAATGTACTTCTATGCGTGTAATTTTGTCTTCAAAACGAGCCAGTGTTTTTTCTAATTCACCAGAAAAATAAGCCTCTAATCTTTCGTGTCCCTCAATGTTTTTGTCGGTGTTAATTTGAATTTTCATATTACTTATTGTTTATATGTTTAATACTTGATTGGTTTAAATCTTGTTTCTCAAAGCTATTATTTTATCAATTAAAAAACAATTGAGTTAATAAAACATTAAGATTTTTTTTTGAGATTTTACGCCTCGTTTGTCAATTTCGGCGCAAGAGGAATTACATGCGAAGTTCCGCAGCAGTAATGAGACTAAATTGTAAGAAACCCATGTAAGTAGCGTAATTTTTTTTGGGTATATTAGCAGTCTTAAATTTTAAGGATCTGAATTCGAAAAACTTCTACCTGTATAGTATGCTGGTGGTATTGGAAACAACTGCAACGCCAACTTAACAGCGTAGGACAGCTAAGCTATACGGGTTTTATATTTTGTGGTTTGTCTTCTTTATTGGTTTTATTTTGTATCCAAAAAACGAAAGAAGGGATTCTAATGAACAGTTATAAAATAGCAGAAGTCATGAATTAAGGAAATTGCTTACATTTTTTTAAGTTTTGTATGTTTGCAGTCCTAAACTTTCAGATTATGATTTTAAAAGATTTTCCCGCATGGTATGCTGGTGGTATTGGAAACAACCGCAACGCTCTGAAAGGCGTAGGACAGCTAATCTATGCGGGTTTTATATTTCCTAAACTTTCAGATTATGAGTACAAACACCCTTTCGAAAGAAACAGAATTAAGATTAATTGATTTCTTTAATGAATCAATTGATCTTAAAAGTATGGCTAAAACAATTCGTCAAGTAAATTATCTGCTTGCCTTAAATGTTATGCGAGAAAATGAATCCTTACAGTCGGATCAATTAAATCTCGACGACAGTTTCTACTGGCTGAATAAATTAGCTGAGGTTCTGGATCCTTATTTGGATGTTGAATGATTCAATGTAAAAAAGCCACTGAGAAAGTGGCTTTTTTTATTTTGAGGGTTGTCTTTCGATTATTGTTTGCTGAATTTCCAAGATGCAAGAATTGAGGTTTTTCTTTATATTGTCGCTCCAGAAGCGCAGAACTTTCCAGTTTTGAGATTCTAAAAATGCATTTACTTCAATATCCCGCTGTATGTTTCTTTCGATTTTTTTGATCCAGAATTCAGCATTGGTTTGTGGTTTCTTTCTGGTTTCCCAATCTTTCCCATGAAAGAATTCTGAATCTACAAAAATGGCTATTTTTAGCTTCTTGAAGGTTAGATCGGGTTTGCCGAAGACACTCTTATTATTTTTTCGATATCTGTATCCTAAATTCCATAATGCTTTTGCCAAACAAACTTCTTGTTTGGTATTTGTGCTACGGACAGCTTGCATGTTTTTGGAGCGCTGTTCTGGAGTTAATTTGTCCATATTTTAAAGATAATTAACGTATCTAAAAATAAAAACTTATTTTTAGATAAAATTAAACAAATGCCTAAGTTAGAAAATACCACATCGTATTGGGCTTTAAAATCGGTTTCGGATGAAGAACAGTCATACAAAAGTAATGACGGTTATGCAGATGAATTTAAAATTAAATATGTTTATGACAATTCGGTTCCAAATCATAAACAAATTAAAACTGGTGATATTGTCGCAATTGTAAATAAAAAAGAAGTTTTAGGTCTGGCCAAAATCTCAAGGATTATTTTAAATGATTCTACTAAAGATAGGAGAAGATGTCCAATTTGTGGGAATACAAATTATGAAGAGAGAAAAACTAAGCTGCCGAAATTTAGATGCAATCAGGGACATGAATTCGAAGAGCCTATTTCTGAAATTGTTAACGTTGTAAGATATCAAGCTTTTTATGGTAGTACTTTCATTATTCCGAAAGAAAAAGTTCAAGTAAGTAAACTAAGACCATATTTTGATAAAAAATACAATAGAAATATGTCCATGCAAAGCTTGTCGGAATCTTTTTTTGAGGATTATTTTAAGACTGAAATTGAACAACTAAAAACAGAATTAAGTTATCCGAATGCAGAGGATTCCGAGAATTATTTAAGTGAAATTTTATCTGATGATTATTTTCCAAGGGAAAATGATGAAAGAGTAAAAGTATATAAGTCTATTATACAACGAAGAGGGCAAAAGAAATTCAGAGATGAAGTAAGGGAAATGTATGACAATAAATGTGTTATTACCGGTTGTGAAATACTGGATATATTAGAAGCAGCTCACATTAATCCTTACAAAGGAGAAAAAGATAATCATGCTACAAATGGTTTGCTGCTTAGAGCTGATATTCATACTCTTTTTGATTTAGATTTGATTGGAATTGAACCTACTGAGTTAAAAGTATATTTGAGTAAAACTATTAAAAAAGACGGTTACCAAGTTTTGGAAAATAAATCTTTGCAATTAATACTTAAACATAAAAGACCGAGTAAAGAAGCATTAAACTTGAGATGGGAAAAATTTTCAAAAAACAATAATTTATAATTATGGTTTAGTTTTACACTCAACTTTAAAAGTATGAAGGCTTATTTCTTCCTCCGCAATGTTTATATTTTTACTTCTTGGGGAATCTGTTTCAAGTTTTAATTTTAGTTCCATAATTGGATCGTCAAGAGTTAATTTTAGTTTGTTTAAAGCTAAAATATGATACCATGAACCCCAAGTTGCATTCTCATTTATTTCTTTATCTGAAAAATGAGTATTATATCTTCCAATTACGAAGATACTACAATTATTGAAGTTTTTGTATTCATAAATTCCTAATGCATTTAAAATTTCTTTTTGGTTAGTTATATCTTTCCATCGAACAATTTTGTTTACCCATTCATTGGCCATACTACATAAATTTTTGGATCTTGAGTTTCGTTCTTTTAAATTTGTAGAATATTTATCTTGCCATTTTAATTGTATTAATGCCAAATGCTTACTTTTTGGATCAAAAAGGGCGGCGTCAATATCGGTGTCTATGCCTTCATTCTTTATTTTGATCTTGACACTTCTATTAATTTTTATAATCCTTTCTTCTTCAAACAATGAATATAATTCATTTCTGAATATATCTTCTCTCATGTTTAAACCTCTTGAATAATCAGCTGAATATTTAATGCTGAGAGATTTTTGCAGAAATGTTATTGGATGGTAAAGACACCCCTTTATAGATCTTAATGTATATAAATTGCTTATTTTAATAAAAGGAGGAGAGAATGATTTATCTGCTTTTAAATAGTGATGTATGTTTTCCGGAGTTACAGTTAAAAGATTAAAAATTTCACGAATATTATTTATGGGAATTTGCAAGTAGTCTGAATATTGGTCAATTATAGTTTCTTGAATATCACAGGTAGGCAAAAGATCAATTACATTTATATCTTTACTTTCATTTAGGATGGAACACGCATCTACGTGTTTTAGAGCTACACCCATTAAGCTTTGTACTACAGTGACATGTTGTTTGTATGGTATGCCTCCAAATTCAAAATTTTCATCAAAGTCATCAAAAAGTTGTGAAGTATTTAAATGAATATTGCCTTTGATATTATAATGATCGTCAATTTCAGGTGTTGAGTCGTAACCGATGTAATTAAACTTGCCAATAAATACTTTTTTCTTGAATTTATCTTTTATTTTTTTGTTCCAGTATTCTGCTTTTTCGCTACTATTATCGTATAAATTTTGTTTTTCTTGAAAATACGATTCGAATTGTGTCATTTCATATTTATCGGTTGCTACTAAATTTGAATCGACTTCTACGATATACTCTTCTGGTTTTTTAATTTTAATAGTTGCTAAATTTTGGAAATTCATTTCTGAAAACCTTTCAACCATTCTATATTGGCCGTAACTTTTTAAGTTATTGAAACAGTAATCAAAATCAGATTGATTTGTCTGAAACTTACTCAGAAAATCATAGTTTATATCAAGCTTTTGATAAACTCTATTTAAAATTTGTGAAAACCCGTAATCCATATATAAGTCCCACTTTTCTTTTTGGTCGTAATTGCCAATAAAAAGATAATCTAAAGTTCTAATAAAATGAACAAGTAGTCCAATACTTATTTGATTATCTAAAAATGAGTTTAGGTAATTAAGCTCTTTTTCTAGTGATTTTTCAAAAGACTCCAATTTTTATTTTTTAACATAATCAATTCCAACTCTCATGGGGTATCCGAAAGCTTCATTTGCTATACGCTGGGTATAATTTTCTTTTATGCTATCAATAAATTTGAATTCCAAGTTGGTGCCATAATAGTTTGCATTAATTTTATCGGTAAATTTATTATTAGGGACCAACATTGTGAACGGTTGGCAAAATTCTTTCATTATCCAATTAATGGCAATAATTTCGGTAGAGTTGTCTTCTTTTACAAACGATATGAATTTACCATCGGTTTTCTTTAAAACACTTTCTTGTGATTCTTCTTTTTTCCCTTCAACAAACCAAAATTGATTTTTAATTTTTTCTTTAGGTCTTAAACAATCGCAATGTGGGGTAATACATATAAAAAAACGTTCCAATAAAATTGGCTTTTGGTCTTTATCAAAACTAGGAATATTTGTTTTAAAAACGTCACCAAATCTTAAAAAATCATTTGTTAATCGATGATTAATATTTATTCTATTATAAAAGTAATTTAATTTAAAAACTTCTTTTTTAAAAGTTTGAATGTTTCCACCAGCTTCAAAACCCGCAAGTTTTGCTCGTCCGTCTATCGAGATGAAATATTCTTCTAATACGTCAAATAAGTCAAGATTTTTTTCATACATAAAAGTTGCTACTTGATCCTTTAATATTTCTCTTAAAAAATCAAAGAATATATATGGATGTTCTCCATTGTTGTTTTTGTGATAAAAAAATGCATTTTCACTTAAGTCATCAAAATCCTTTCCAATGAATGCTGAATTCTCTCGAAATCTGTTTCGCATTTCTAATCCCATTAAAGAAAGAAATATATTTTTTTCTTTAAGAAATGAGGATAAGAAAGAGGTGTAAAGTTGATCTCCAGTCACTACATCTTTTTTAAAGATTTTTATAATTGTATGCCCGATATAGAATGTATTATCATCATCTAAAGATTTTTTAAAAAAATTATGATTAGAATGTTTTGAGAAAATTAGGTTTTCTTTTGATAATGCAGTTCTTAATCTTGCAAATGCGGACATAAGATTCAGTGAATCTAAATCTATAATAGATTTAATAATTTCAGGTTCTAAATTATAGTAAATTCTAAACTCTTCAATTTGGCTTTCAATGTCATTTTCTTTAGCATTGATTATATTGTTTATTGATGTATCTAGTTGTTCCCACTCTTCTTCATGATAATCAAAATCCCAATACTCATTTAGATTTGTGTCATTTAGGGAGTCTCTTATTTCATTTTTCACAACTTCATTAATATTTCCTAAAAAGAATCTATTAATTTCGTTTTTTACAGCATCTAGTGCCTCCTTAGTATATATGCATATGAAATGAAGACTTTTTTCTGATACAGCTTCGTCTAATATTTTTAATGCCTCAGAATGATCTTCTTTAACAAGTTGCCAATCCAAGATTAATAAATCTTTGTTCTTTAAGTAAAATTTTTTGTTTTCTTTCCAACCTTTTTTTGTGAATTTAAAAGAGTGCAGCAAACATCTATTTTTTTTAAAATCATTAAAAAGGGTTATTGTTCTATTATTGTCATCTTTATATTTTGAATTTTTAGATTTAAAATTTTCCAATGCGTGATCATCAATAAAAATAGCTGAATTTATAGTTTCCTTAATGATATTTTTAGCAACGTCGTTAAATGTAAGTGGTATACTCATATTTTTAAATTCTATTTAATTGGGCTTATTATGAATGAAGCACCATTTAAAATGTTGAACTTCTTATCGTTTGTAGCTTTAATGTCAAATCCAACAGTATTTAGGCTATCTTTTGAGAGGTATAAACCTATTCCACGACCTTTTTCTCTTCTTGTATAAAATAAATCAAAAATCTCTTCCAGTCTTGCGTCTTTAATTTGAATTCCATTATTGCAAATTATCATCGTTTTTGATTCTTCTATATAATCAAGTAAGATTTCTGGATTATTTGAAGATCTAACCCAATAAATAGCATTATTTATGACATTCACAAAGACAGGAAATAAAACAGATTCAAATGAGTATGTCTCAGAATTATCAAATAATTTACTGGAATGAAAATTGATTTTTTCGTCTTTGAACGTTTCTTCAAAAAAGTTTTTTAAGTACTCTTTTATCTCAAATCCTTTAATGTATTTCTTTGTTCTTTTTGATTTTCTGTAAAGAGGATTTAGAGATTGATATTTTGTGTCTAAATGCTCAAAGGCATTTTTAAGATATTTGAAGTGTTTATTAGCCTCGTTACTATCTTTTAAATATTTTTGAATTTCATTAATTGATGTACTAAGCTGGCTATACATTGTATTTAATTCATGATTTATAATTTCCACTGAAATACCTAATTGAGCTAAATTTTTAAAATCACCAAGTTCTTTTAACGCTTTTTCATACCTATTCTTATAGTAACCAACTAATGCATCATCATCTATTTCAAAATTAATTCTTAAAAGATGATCTGACTTTGCATCAAGAACGGTTTGATATTTTAAACGTAAATCAGAAAATTCAAATTCTAAATTTTGCAGACTTCTTTCCAGATTTTCTCTTGAAGCAGGAAAAGGGACGTTGTCTTTGTATATTCTATCTAAGTTACTTTTAAAAGTAATTTCAGTTTTTTCAAATTCAATATCTATGTTTTCGAATGCTTTTTTTAAATCTAATTTACTTTTAGATGTAATTTCATTTAATAATGCATTGTAATTACGAAATTTGTTTTCATATTCTTTTAATAGCTGTTCTTCTGCTATCTTATCGTGTGCTTCCTTTCTAATTTTATTAATAGAGTCAAACTCTAATTTAGAAGTATTATAGATTTCGTTGACTTCTTCGAATCTTTCACGATCTCTAGAATCCATTGAAAATCTCTTTGGTTTTTTGGGCTCTAAGTTTTCAAAATCAGCCTTTAATTTGTCGATTTGTCTGAGTAATTGTTGTATATCTTGATAGATAACATTTGAATCGTGTAGCTTGTCTTTTAGTTCAGTTTTAAGAATAAGATATTTAGAATTAAAATTTGCTAATTCATTAGGGAAAGCTTTTAGATAACTTTTAAATTTGTTTTTTTCTTCTTTTTCAAGTTTTTGTTCTTCAATTTCTGAAGCTTTAGCATCTTTAAATTCTTCTAACTGTTTTTTCTTTATATCTTGTTTCGCATCAGTTCCGAAATATTCCTTTGCAAGATTCAAGAATAGACCTATGAGATCCATTTTGAATTCTCGGTATGCTTTGTTTTTTATGAATCCTTCCCTTCCTGCTTTATCATTTAATGGACGGTTATTTTCTCTTTTTAAGTCAATATAACCAAACATTCTTCTATAACTAAAAAAATAAGATCCAGCCCTTCTAGTTCTTCTCTCTTCAAATTCTAAAAAATCCGAGTGAGGTCGACCATAAGGTAAAACTCTTAAATCATCACGATAAATATATAATCCTCCAAAAGCTTTTAATTTTGCATCAATATATCTAAAAATGTTTTCATCAAGTGATGTTTCTGTAATACCAGGAACATAACCCAGTTTTAATTTAAATGTTCCGTAGGAAGATTTTTGATTAATAGGTTTATTGGGACGATAAATATAGTCAGTAACAATTTCATTATAGATTCTTATCGTACCTCTAAATGTTCCGAATTCATCAAACTCTCCATCAATTAGATGATCTGAATTATTAAAATCATCTAATGTAAAGAATGAATTATTGCTTATAAAATCTCTTTCTCCTGTATTATCTTTAATTATAAAACTTGTATCAAGAAACGTGTTATCATTATCATATTTAAATTCATTAAAAAAACCAACTAGGCCGGTTCTAATATCTTCAACGGTTTCGATATCCTCATCGTCTGAGTTGTTTTGTTGATTTGCCCATTTTTTTAATAGTAGAAATTGTTCATCTGGTTCAAAAATTACAAACTTTGTTCCATGTATTTCATCTGTATCTCCTATGAAATCATTAATTAATTCATCAGTAAAGAAAGATGGTAAAGTTAATTCTTGAGTGCTTTTGATAATTTTATCGAGTAATTCTTTTTGATCAGCCCAATGAGCGAAATTCTTTTCTGTTTCTTTTTTTGCGCTTTCGATATTGGGATTATTAGAGTAGAAATTTGCTAAAAAATCTTTCTTTAAAGTTTCTAAGCATTGAAAAAAATCAATTTCATTCTTAATTGAAATTATAGGAATATTAACATTGTCTAAAAAAAGATTATAGTTTTCTAAAACTCTCCAATCAAAATAAAGAGCTTGTAATGGATGTCCAATTTTTTTAGTAAGCATTAACATTGGTGAGCCTAAATATGAAACAGATAGCCTTCCTATTCCTTTTTCTCCCATTATTGGTCGTGGCTCTTTCCATAGTGTATCAATTCCTTTTTCAGGAGGTTTGTTTCTACTTTTAGAGTCAGTTCCTAAAATTAACCATTTGTTTTCTAGTTCATCATGAGACATTCCTTTTCCGTTATCTGAGAGAACAAAAAAAGGTTTTTCTACATCTTCGTAGCCTTTTGTATAGAGAATCGCTTTTAATTGATTAGCGTAAGCGTCATAGCCATTTTTCCACAATTCACTTATGGCTGTAGGTAAATCGGCAATTTGTCCTTTCCCTAATAAATCGACTGCTCTTGCTTTGGTTCTAAATTGCATTTTGATGATTTATTATTATTGCCTTAGCAATTGCTTCGGCATATTTAGGTGGTACAGCATTTCCAATCATACGCGCTGTATTTGCAATGGTCTTAGTTTTAAATGCATAATCTTTTGGGAAGGATTGTAAGACAGCCCCTTCTCTTAAAGAAATGGCACGATCTTCATCAGGATGACCAAATCTACCGTTTGAAAAGCTGAAAAATTTAGTTGTAATAGTTGGTGATGGTCGTTCCCACCACATTCTACCATAAATATCTTTGAATCCTTTTGTATTGCCATAATGACACTTAGGGGCTAATTCTTTGTTAAAAACATAAGCCATTCGAGTTCCTCCGTTTTTTTGCGTGAGGGCGAGTCTCTTTAGGTTAATTTCGGATAAACCGGATGTTGTATGCATAAAATCACTGGAATCTTTATTTCCAGGGTTTATTTTTGGAAACCCATTATGTTCTCCTATGACATCTTTTACTGTTATTTTTTCACCAAGAGCACGAACCGGAGCTAATTCATCTTCTGTAATTCGGTTTGCTATAAGTGTAAATCGTTTGCGATATTGTGGTACACCGTAATTACTTACTTCATGAATTTTACAATGTACTTTGTATTTGTTTCCTTCTTTTAACCAATCGATAAAATCCTGTAGTCCACTTTCTTCTTTTTTTCTGAAAACACCCGGTACATTTTCAACTACTACATAACCAGGCATAAAGTATTCTACAAAACGCCTGAATTCTTTTAATAGATCTTTTGATTTTTCAGATTTTTGTTTTTTTGTATTTATAACACTCCAGAATTGGCATGGGCTGCAACCTATTAGAATTAAATTATCATCATCTTTTTTCAAGTTAAGATGGTCTTCAAGTTCTTTAGGTTGATATTCAAAAACATCTGCATGTATAAATTTTGCTCCTTTAATATTTGCTTCATAAGTTTCTTGACACGTATTGTCGTAATCAATACCGGCAAGAATTTTAACTCCTGCTTTTTGCATTCCGTGGCTCATTCCACCACCTGAGCAAAAGAAATCGACAGCTTTAAGATTGGATTTTTTTTTCATAATTAAATAATCTTGAAATATGAATTATTTATTCCCGGTTTTTGAAACAGAGATAATAGTTGTAAATGTTTTCAAGAGATTTTTGATAATCAAAATTGGGACTTTTTTTAAAGTTTTTCTTTTTTCTCCAAATTTATTTAATAAAAGATATAAAACAATGTTTTTGTTGAAAATTCTGATGTTTTAGAAGGAAAAATTTACTTCCCCCTCTTCCCCCACTTAATCTTCATCTTCCCCTCATCATCCAGCGCAATCAAATGCAGCACAATCCCACGTTCCCGAACCGCATCACGCTCAGCTTTGCTGGCGAGTTTTACATCGTTTTTGGAATTTCGTAAAGGAATGGTGAGGGCCAGATTGGTACCACGGCCAAAGGAATAAATCCCTTCGACGTCGAAGTTTAAAACACTCGAACTGATGGTTAAATTATGAACGTCGATTCTTTCTCCGCGTAGATTTACATTACCCGACAAATCGCTGAAAGTAATGTTTTTGACATCGCGAAATGGAAACGCAAACTTGCCAATCCTTACAATGGGTTCAAAGTCCAGTAAGGCACCCTGATTGACAGTAAAGCCCAGATTTCCGGTCATAGAATTGGTGATGAGTTCGCCTTTGTCGTTGATTAAACCGGTAACATTGGCATGGGAACTGAGTTTTCCTTTGATGTCTTTTGGACTAAAAGAACGGATTCCGAAATTGTTGAACGAACGCAGAAAACTTGCAATATCAACCCGATTAACCTGTGCGTTAGATTGAAAGGTATAATTGTTCCCTCGTGGCTCAATCGACCCGCTAAAAGCAATCGATCCGCCGGAAGTTTGTAACGAACCGTTTTTTAAAGATAGCTTCGAATTAATCATCTGGATTGTCGCTGAGGTATTGGTAGCGGTTAGTTTTCCGTAATTGATTTTGTCGGCTTTGAGGTTAATAACAACGGCACATTTCTCGATTACGGAGCGCATTTGATTCGAAAAATTGACATTTTTAACCGGTTTTTGCGCTACTTTTTTGGATTGGGAGTTTTTTAGAATTCCCAGAAATTGTTTGACGTCGATATTCGGGCAATAGATGTTCCAGTTGATCACCATTTTTTCGGGAGCATCGTAATAGAGATTCAGGAAATTATCGATTTTTCCGTCTATGCGAAAACTGTTGTTTTTATGTTTGTAGGTAATTTGTTTGATGAGTAGTGCTTCTTGAGTAAAGTTGAGCTGAATGTTGGTTTCTTTAGCATGAATCTTTTTAGGAATATAATCAAAAGAAGCGTTGCTGATATTGACATCACCGGTAAATCGGGGTTTGGTGATGTACAAATCGACAATATTAAATTGAAATTTCAAACCCGCATGCGCATGACCACTTGTAAAATTGATCCATTTGTCACTGCACATTTCGTTGATATTCTGAATGTCAAAATCGGAACTCATGTTTCCTGTAGCAATGGGATTTTCTAAATTATTGATGACAACTTGCGGAATTTTAATGGGCATTTTTTGATATTTCCCAAAGAAATGACTCAGAACAATAGCTGAATTGGCATCATTGAAGCCTTCTTTTGGCTTGAAATTATTGGTAAAAATCCCCTTGAAATTACAATCGGTAAAAAGTCCGTCGGGAATAGTGAGTTCATTATTGGCGACTTCGGCCTGAACGACAATTCTGGGGTCGCCCTGATCATTAAAATCCCCTTTGATGTCGCAATTGACTTTGATTTCTTTTTTTAAATTAAATCGGTTAAGCTTAGAACTGATGTTATCCGATAATAAGTTCGACGCATTTTGCCATAAAATGGTAGTTCCGATATTGATTCCGAAAGGTGAATTTGTTTTGCCAACCGTAAAAAAAGCAATGATGTCAAAAGAATCCGTTCCGATTTGTAAGCCTTGGGTGTCTACGCTTATTTTTTGGTTTTCAGACGAGTACGAAATGTCAAAAGTACCTTGAAGTATTTTTTGCTTGGCAAAACTCCCATGAACGGTATTGAACGCTAAACTTTTAACAGTAGTCTTTAAAAACAAATCCGTTTGCCAGTCGTCACCATCGTAATCTACCTTTGATTTTAAACTCGCAACATCAAAATCAAAAAGTTTATGACCAACACGATTGTCCAGAATAAAATGAACGTTGTTGAGGTTGATTTGACCAATTGTGGTTTCTGTTTCAGATTTGTTTTCCGGTGATTTTTTCTTTTTAGATTTAAAAATATCAGAATTAGAATAACCGTTTGCGGCTTTGTAGAGATAAATGTCGGCTTCGTTGATCAGGATTTTACGAATGTTGATTTCGTGTTGCAGCAAACTCCAGACATTCAAACGGACTTCAATTTCTTTTGCTTTTAATAGGGTATGGTGGTGCGTTTTCCATTGTTTGTCTTTGAGTTCGACTTCTTTTAAGGCCAGCGTAAAGTTCGGAAAACCAGTTAAAAACTTGTATTGAAAATCGCCAATATGAAATTCTCCATTGATATTTTCGTTGATTTTAGCATTGATTTTGGCTATAATTTCCGGTTTATTCCGATTGAAATAAAAAGACAAAGCGCCCGAAGTAATAAAAAGGAGCGTTATACATCCTAAGACAAAAAGGCCAAAGCGTTTCGCATATTTTTTAAAATGCACTGATTGCAAAAAATCTTTTATTTGAAGTAAAGTTGCTTTCATCTGAACGAATTTTCCGAATTATTAAAGATACATTAAAAAAGGAAAGTATTTTTAAAAAGATGTCTTTTAATGACTTGTAATTCAGGGTGTGGGAATAAAGAATTTACTATTGGTATAATTTATGACAATGCATTTATAATGAAAACTAATTTACGAATGGCGCTTGATTGGTTTTAAATTTCTAAATTTGTACCCAAGTTAAAGAACTAATTAGAAAATGTTCCCGGAGAATTATCAAAGGGATGAACTTTAAATGAAATTATTATGGCATTAGCAATCACAGATGCTACTTTTGATGAAGTAGTTTTGAAATCAGATAAACCGGTAATGGTAGATTTTTGGGCAGCATGGTGCGGTCCTTGTCGTATGGTTGGTCCAATCATTGACCAATTAAGTGACGAATACGCAGGAAAAGTAGTTGTTGGGAAAGTAGATGTAGATGCAAACCAGGAATTTGCTGCAAAATATGGTGTGCGTAACATACCAACTGTTTTGGTTTTTCATAACGGTGAAGTAGTAGGGAAACAAGTAGGAGTTGCTCCGAAACAAACCTATGCAGATAGTTTAGACGCTTTGTTGTAATCGTAAGATTATAATTTATACTCAAAGGTTTGGCGAAAGTCAAACCTTTTTTTATTGAAATAGAATAGTGAAAGTTGTTCCGGAACCAAGGGCTGTCACCACTTCGATTTTGCAATTAATGGCGTTTGCCAGATCGCGGATCAAATGCAATCCTAAACCATTTTTAATTCCGATTACTTCAGAATGATCGTATAAGGCTTTAAATTCTTCTCGAGTTCCGCCTGAACCATTGTCGGTTATAGAAAGAAAATAGCTGTTGTTTTCTTGGTGGGCTTTCCAGGTTATTACCCCGTCCGAAGTTTGATTAAGCGCCTGAATAGCATTTCCGGTCAGATTCCGAATGATTGTTTTGAGGTAATTTTCATCGGTTTCAAGGATGATATTTTCGGGATTTTCAAATACAAATGTTACATTTTCTACACTCGAAAAATGTTTCTGTGTTTCTTCGAATAAAAGCGCTACAGTAACCTTCTTTTGCAGCGGTTTAAAGTTTTCCATTTGTCCCTTACTCCACAATAATATATCCTCCATAGACGATAATAAATTCTCAGCTCCGGTAATAATTTTGTTTTGCATGCGCAAAGCTGTGGCTTCATCGAGTAGCTCCGGACTCTCTTTTTGTAGGTGTAAAAAGTGGATTAAATTCGAAATCGGACTTCTTAAGTCATGGTTTAGAATGCCAAAAAAGCGTGCTTTTATTTTATTGGCTTCGTCGAGTTCTTTGTTTAAAAGCTGCAGTTTTTGATTCGTTTTTTTGCGATTCCGACTCTGATTAAACAACAACAATCCAATAATGGCAACCAGACTAAGTCCGCCAATTAAAAACAGACGTTGTTTTTCCGACTCTTTAATCTGAATGTTTTTTATGGTATTTTCAATTGAAAGATTCTTTATTTTTTGCCCTTTGGTTTTGTTTTGATAATGGGCTTCGGCGTTGGCAATACTTTGTTTGGCTGATTCCTGCAGCATTTCGTCATTGTATTTGCTGTAGATTTTATTGTATCGGTAGGCTTCTTTCCAATTCCCCAGAGCAGCATAACTTTCAGAAAGTTTTTTATTGATGGTTACAAAGGACTCTTTGTCGTAAGTAAGGGCGCTTTTAGAGGCCAGGGTCAGTGTTTCGATTGCTTTTTTATAATTGCCTTTTTCATACCATACTTTTCCCATTATGGTGTTGGCTTCCATGAGAATTTCATCATCATTTGATTTTTGCCCGAATAAAACGGCTTTTTGAGCGTATTTATAAGCGGTGTTTGACTGATGATTCCCGATGTAATATTCAGACATACTTCGGTTGGCAAAACTTAAATTAAGAAATAAGGAATCGTTTACCGATGGGTAGGTATGGATTAAATTGTAGTATTTTTTAATGCTGTCAAGGTTATTTAATGCAACAAAAGATTGCATATAGTAGTTGCAGGAGAAAGCACTTATGTAGGGAGAAGTTTTGATATAAGGTTTGGCATCGTTTAAGTATTCAATGGCTTTATGGTACTGTTTCATTTTTACATACGCACTGGCAATCTGGCTATAAGAAACCCCAATGTTCTCGGTATTAGCGACGCTTTTTTCAAGAAGTTTTTTATAATTGATTGCTTTTAACTGATACTGAATGAAAGGCTCATACTCCGAATAATTCAGATAATATTCTCCAAGACTTCCGTAAAGAACGGCCTTCATATAATTGCTTTTTGTGGTATCCAGTATTTTTTTGATGTAAAGAATCAGCTCTTTGTTTTTGGCTGTTTCATTAAGTGCATAATACGTATAATTGAGGCGCATTAAAGCCGATGTTTCGGTTTTAATTTGTTTGCTGCTTTTGGCATACTGTAACGCGAGTTCGTAATTTGTTAAAGCTTTTTGATATTGATTGTTGCTGAATTCATAACTAATCCCACGATAAAGGTAAAAGCGACCAAGATAAGCAGGATGGTTTTTGGCGAGATCAATTCCTTTCTCTGTAATTAATAACAGTTTGGGATAATTTTCTGAATCTAAAGCAGTATTGGCATATTTTAGCCAGACTTTAAGTTTTTGTTCTGTAGTCTTGTATGGGGTTAAATCGGGCTTTTGTTGCGGATAAGCAGCAATCGCAAATAAGATAAAAAACAAAAAACCTATTTTTCTCATGAGAACAGATTTAGATTTTCTTTGTAACTTCTTCCAACAGGAATAGCGATGTTGTTGTTTAGTACAATTTCGGTCGCATTTATTTTTTGAATAAATTGTTTCTGAACGGCAAAACTTCTGTGAATTCGGATAAAAGATTGAAAATGATCTTCTTTTAATAAATTTCCGATACTCGATAAAACACAATGCCTTTTTTTGTTTGTGATCAGCAGTGTGTAATCTTTAAGAGCTTCGAGGTATAGGATTTCATGGAGTTTAACCTTGGTTTGCTCATGGCCTTCTTTGATATAAATGGTGTCGCCGCCAATACTTGCTTCAAAAAGGGAGGCTTTGAGTTTGATTTCCATAAACTCTTCGATACGATTTATCGTTTGTGTGAAACGTTCCTGTTTTAAAGGTTTTACGATGAAATCTAATGTTTCGATCTGAAAACTCTCTACGGCATGCTCGGGATGTGCCGTTATAAAAATACAAACCGGAATAGCCAAAGCTTGTTTTCTAAAATCGATTCCGTTTAACCCCGGCATATCGATGTCCAGAAATAAGATGTCAACTTTTTCTTTTTCTATAAAAGGAAGCGCCTTTTCTGCCGATTCAAAAACACCTAAAATATCCAGCACAGGGAACTTCTTCGCATAAGAAAGAACAGTTAGTCTGTCTATTTCGTCATCGTCGATAATAATGCAGGTGTATTTTTTTATCATAAAACAGAATTTAATAAATGCAAAAAACGATAAGAACAACTAAAAAAACAGTCGTCTGTCTATTTAAAATGTTGTTCGTCTATTAGCTGTTTTTGCGTCGGTTTTAATCGTGCAAATTTGTTTTGGAATTAATTCATTAGAAAAAGGAACTGTTGTTTGTCCCGTTTTGACTTTTACAAAATTAAGGCTATTGAATTAAATAAGAGCTATTTACTAAGATTTAAAACTAAAATGACTATGAAAACTATAAAAATATTTTTCACCGTTTTATTGGCTGCTCTCTTTAGTGTCTCCTGCAGCAGCGACAATGATAAAGAGACTGTCACAAATTATGAAGTGGAGAACCCGTTAAACTCAGTTGTTGCTCAAATCGGATTAAAGAGGTACGATTATATGAATAACCCATCAGAAGAGTTGGGATTGGTTTTTACCCCTACTGTAAAAGGAAACATCAAAGCAATTACGGTAAAATTGCCTGGCGCAAGTCCGGGGCTGCGGGTAACGATTTGGGATTTTGATTCAAGAGCCGTTCTGCGTACCGAAATAATAAATGTAAAAGAGGCAAATATTCAGGTCTGGAAAAAAATAGAAGATCTAAACCTGATAAAAGACAAAAAGTACTTGATAAGTATGAACAACAAGGATTTTTATCAGTACGGAGGCTTGTTTTCTGTGGTTAAATACCCAATTGTTGCAGCCAATATCACATTTAATGAATTCAGGTGGACGAAAGGAGCAGCGCAGACTTTTCCTGATACTTCAACAAAAGAGCTCATTGGCGATTTAAGTTTCGATTTTCAACAAACGGAATAATTCTTTTTTTGAAAATTTTGATTCAGAATATTTTAGAATGCAAGGACGTCTATTAAGGAAGTCGTTGGCCTATTGGTGTTGTTTTTATTTGAAAAAGACATCACAAGTTTGATTATTAATAATTTAAAAAACAGAAAAAATGAAAAAGAATTTTTTAATGCTGGGAATTATGATCTTAACCATGTTGTCTTCTTGTTCTAAACCAGATGACGGAGCGGATGGAGCAGATGGAAAGGATGGAACTAACGGAACCAATGGTACCAACGGAGCAACCGGTTCTGCAAATGTTATTTATAGCGATTGGAAAACCTCCCCTTATGTAAGCCGTGATACAACGGTTGACGGAACTTGTTTGAGAGTAAGACATTTAAATGTACCGGAGCTTAGTGCTGACATTTTAAAAAGTGGTGTAATCCTGACGTATTTTCGTATTGGTTCTCTTGGTCCTTACAATCTTCCCTATATCAGTGATGCAGGAGGAGCTACCAATCAAATAAGTTCTATTTACAATTTAAACAAGATCTTGATATACAGACATACGTTTGATTCTTGTCGATTTACAGCAGCCGTAGCAGAGGCTTTTCCGGGTCAGCCTGTGATGTTAACTTTGCCTCAGAGTTTAGAATATCGTTATATTATTATTCCGGGAGGTGTAAAAGCAGCAAAGAAAGTGCTGCCGGATTATTCAAAAATGTCCTATTCGGAAGTGTGTGAGTCTTTGAATATTAAGGAATAATTTAATTCCAATAAGAAATTAAGTTTACCAATAGGTTGTTGTTATATTTTAACAGCAACCTATTTCTATTTGGTTAAATCGAATAAAAAGTCAGGATCTATAGTAAAAGCTAAGGAAGTCTTCTTTAATTTTAGCAAATCTTAATATCCTTAAAAATGAAAATTTTCTACAGCTTTCTTCTCTGTTTTACAATCGCAGCAATTGGGTGCTCACAAACGAAACAAAAAGGAACTCTTGTTTTAGACAACGGTGTCTCGGAGCAATTGGCACGTTTTCGAAAACAACAAATTTCAGAGGTGTCTTACGGATTGTCATTTGAGATTCCAAATCAAAAAGAGCAGGATATCAACTCCAATCTGGTTTTGAATCTTACCTTGTCTACTTTAAAAGAGCCTTTGTATTTAGACTTTAAAGAGAAAGCGCAGAACCTAAAAACAATCGAAATAAACGGAAAAAGCAGTGCCATTTTGCAGGAGAAAGGGCATGTCGTTATTCCGACTGAAAATTTAATTTTAGGTAAAAATACAGTTGTAATTTCCTTTATTGCCGGGAATTTATCCTTAAACCGCAACGATGATTTTCTGTATACTTTATTAGTTCCGGATCGAGCGAGTACTTTATTTCCGTGTTTTGATCAGCCTGATATTAAAGCGACTTATAAATTGAATCTTACCGTTCCAAAAGAATGGTCAGTTTTGGCAGGTGGCTTTGTAAAGGACAAACAAGAACAAGGTGATTTTGTGAAATATACTTTTGGGGAATCGGATAAGATGAGTACCTACTTGTTTTCATTTGTTGCCGGAAAATTTAAAAGCGTTACTCAGAAGCCGGGTAATAGACAGATGACGATGTTGTATCGGGAAAATAATCCCGAAAAACTGCAAACCAGTACCGATACTATTTTTAAATTGCACCAACAATCGTTGGATTTCTTAGAAAAATATACGAATTGTAAATTTCCATTTCAAAAGCTGGATTACGCTTCGATTCCTGTTTTTCAATATGGCGGCATGGAGCATGTTGGCGCCATTCAATACAAAGAATCGACTTTGTTTTTAGACAATACAGCAACCGATAGTGAGAAACTGGACCGTGCTAAATTAATCGCTCACGAAACATCACACATGTGGTTTGGAGATTTGGTGACGATGAAATGGTTCAATGATGTCTGGATGAAAGAGGTATTTGCAAATTTTATGGCAGATAAAATTATGAATCCGATTTTTCCGAAGGTCAATCACAATCTGCAGTTTTTTACAGCCCACTATGCTAGTGCTTACGCCGAAGACCGATCATTAGGAACACACCCGATAAGACAAAACTTAGCAAATCTAAAAGATGCAGGTTCTCTTTATGGAAGTATTATTTACAACAAAGCACCTATAATGATGCGTCAATTAGAAGCTTCGATGGGGAAAGTAGCTTTTCAGAAAGGAATTGAAAAATACATTAAAAAATACGCCAATGATAATGCGGATTGGAATAATCTGGTTGAAATTCTAGATGCAGAAACACCACTCGATATGCAAAAATGGAGTACGGTATGGGTGAATAAATCAGGAAGGCCCTTATTGAAAGACAAAATAGAATACGATGCCCAAAACCGAATCTCGAAGTTTGAAATTTTACAAGAGGCAGAAGATAAATCGGCAAATGTATGGCCTCAGATCTTTGAAATTGGTTTGGTTTATGCCGATAAGGTACAAGTGGTAAGTGTTAATCTAAAAGGTAAAAGCCTTCTTTTAAAAGAGTTAACCGGACTCCCGAAACCGATTAGTGTGGTTTACAATTACAACGGTTTTGGATATGGTGTTTTTCCGCTTGACGGGAAGAATCTGGAAACTGTTTTGACTTTAAAAGATGAGGTTGCAAGAGCTTCAACCTACAGCAATATGTATGAAAATACCTTAACGGGAACTGTTTTACCCGTTAAAGCGTTTGATTGTTTTGTGAAAGGAATTCAAAGCGAACAAAATGAATTGGTGCTAAAAATAATCGCCAATCAGACCAGTTCGGTTTTTTGGAAATTCCTTACCGAAAAACAACAAAACGCAAAGCAAAAACAATTGGAAGATATCGTTTACGAACGTTTGCAGGCTAATTTACCGGGAAATATCAAAAAGACGTTGTTTAATTTGTTTAGTTCAATTGCCTATTCAGATTCAGGGAAAGAAAAGTTATATAAGATCTGGACTAAAGAAAGGGTTGTCTCAGGTTTGAAATTAAACGAGGACGATTATACCAATATCGCTATGAATTTGGCTATATTTAAACATGAAAAAGCCGTTGAGATTTTAGAGAAAACCAGAACAACAATTTCAAATCCGGACAAGCAAAAACGTTTTGAGTTTCTGCTTCCCTCTTTATCTGAAGAAGAATCCGTTCGAAATACTTTTGTAGAGTCTTTAAAAGACGATAAAAACAGAGAGAAAGAATCGTGGGTTTCTGTTGGTTTGGCTAATATACATCATCCGTTACGTCAGGAAAGTGCGCAAAAGTATATTAGATTTTCATTAGATTTGACAGACGAAATTCAGCGTACAGGAGATATTTTCTTTCCAAAGGACTGGTTGAATAATACCATTGGTAAATATTCTTCAAAGTATGCTTTTGACGAAGTACAGCGATTTTTAAAAGAGAATCCGGAGTTTAGTCCAATTCTTAAAAGAAAAGTATTGCAGGCAACAGACGGTTTATATCGTGCTCAAAAAATTAAAAAAGAAACCGAATGAAAATCGAATCGGAAATAGAGAAAGTTTCAAGTTTTCAGCATCTCGAAATGCTGGCCAATCAGGTGGTAGAAGGTTTTATATCCGGAATGCATAAAAGTCCGTTTCATGGATTTTCGGCTGAATTTGCCGAACATAAGGTGTATAATGCGGGAGAAAGTACCAAACACATCGATTGGAAATTATTTGCCAAAACAGACCGTTTGTATACCAAACGATTTGAAGAAGAAACCAATTTGCGTTGTCATATTATTGTCGATAATTCGTCGTCAATGCATTATCCGGAACTAAAATCAAATCAACCTTTTTATGAAAAGAAGATTGGTTTTTCGGTTTTGGCCTCAGCGGTTTTGATGAACATCCTTAAGAAACAGCGTGATGCCGTTGGTTTGAGTGTTTTCTCCGATACCTATGAATATTACGCTCCCGAAAAAGGAAGTGACCGCCATCATAGAATGCTGCTCAACAAATTAGAGCAATTGTTAGAGCAACCAAAAATCAAAAAAAGCACCGATACGATTACTTATTTACATCAGATCGCTGAAAAAATACACCGCCGCTCGATGATTATCCTGTTTACAGATATGTTGCAGACAGAAGAAGATGAAAAATTGTTTAATGCACTGCAGCATTTGAAGCATAATAAACACAAAGTGGTTTTGTTTCATGTGATCGATGATAAAACAGAGCTTAAATTTGACTTTGACAACACCCCTCGCAAGTTTATAGATGTAGAGACAGGGGAAGAAGTGTCTATTTTTGCCGATAATGTAAAAGAAGAATATGAAAAAAGGGCAGAGGAGTACTTTAAAAAATTGTCTTTGACCTGTGCAAAGAACCAAATTAAGTACGTTCCGGTAAATGTTGGCGATAATTTTGAAAAAATACTCACGACATATTTAGTTGAAAAACAAAACTTTGGCTAATATTTTGAAAATTTATTTTATTTTTTTTACAAAAACGCTTGCAGAAACGAAATTCTATACTATCTTTGCAACCGCAATAACGCAGAGGTTTGGTAGTTCAGTTGGTTAGAATACATGCCTGTCACGCATGGGGTCGCGGGTTCGAGTCCCGTCCAGACCGCAATATTGGGGAAAGCCTTTCTTAACGGAAAGGCTTTTTTGCCCAAATACGGTATCTAAGATTAGTTGTGTTGTTTTGCTACGAATTTGTAACTCGTAGCTGGTTTAGTAGTTAGACCAATGAAAAGCTTTCCACTTTTGTGGATGGCTTTTTTGATTTATACCAATTAGTGTTTTTTGTAAATTCCAATCTTTTGAAATCCCAAATTCCAAAATTGTGGGGTCAAGTCTATAAAGTTGTGGGGGAATAAAAACTTCACTGAGTTTTTAATTTTAAATAGTTGTGCGTTTTGTTTGTCCTTTCGACGAAGGAGAAATCACACTAGAAATTCCGCATAGAAAATTACAAATCATTATAAAGGGAATAGTGTCATTAAGTCGTTTATGTTTTCTATTTTTTAATCTTTTGCCACGAATTGCGCCAATTTGCACGAATTATTTTTTTGCCACAGATTTTTAAGATTAAAGTGAATTTCTTTTTATACTAGGTTCGTAAAGATTTTGCAAGGTTCACAAAGTTTAATTATAGAATTACGAATCCTTTTTAATTTATGCCTAATTTTTTTTTTGCACGCAGATTTAGTTTATCTAAAAAAGACACACACACGGTTTGTCCTTTCGACGAAGGAGAAATCTCCGCAAGAAACTCCGCAAAAACAAGCTCAGCAAACGCAGATTTATTCCTTTGAAGTTTCTATTGCGTAATTTGGGTTAAATGAACTTACATCACTTATATGGTGAAGAGAATTATTTGCTTCTATAAATTCCAATCTTTTAAAATTCCAAATTCCAAAATTGTGTCGAAATTTTAACCGCTAGGTTCGCAAAGTTTAATTGTAGCAATATGAATTCTTTTAATTTTATGACTAATTTTTGCACTCAGATTTAGTTTATCTAAAAAAGACACACACACGGTTTGTCCTTTCGACGAAGGAGAAATCTCCGCAAGAAACTCCGTAAAAACAAGCTCAGCAAACGCAGATTTATTCCTTTCAAGTTTCTATTGCGTAATTTGGATTAAATGAACTTACATCACTTATATGGTGAGGAGAATTATTTGTTTCTATAAATTCCAGTCTTTTAAAATTCCAAATTCCAGAATTGTGTCGAAATTTTAACCGCTAGATTCGCAAAGTTTAATTGTAGCAATATGAATCCTTTTAATTTTATGACTAATTTTTTGCACGCAGATTTAAGTTTATCTAAAAAAGACACACACACACACACACACACACACGGTTTGTCCTTTCGACGAAGGAGAAATCTCCGCAAGAAACTCCGCAAAAACAAGCTCAGCAAACGCAGATTTATTCCTTTCAAGTTTCTATTGCGTAATTTGGATTAAATGAACTTACATCACTTATATGGTGAAGAGAATTATTTGTTTCTATAAATCACAATCTTTTAAAATTCCAAAACCCAAAATTGTGCCGAAATTTTAACCGCCAGTTCCGCAAAGATTGCGCAAAGCACGCAAACAAGAAAATTTTTCAAATAAACTTACATCACTTATATGGTGAAAAAAAACATTTACAGCATAAAAAAGAAGACTTTTCATCCCCAAAATTGGAATTTGGAATTTTAAAAGATTGGAATTTTAATTTCAACGAATCTAATTATCAGGATGTTCGAAAAATTAACATTTTTATTTGTTTAAAAAACGTGAAAAAGCTTGTGAAATCAGAACTTCTGTCGTAGTTTTGCACCCACAATAACGCAGTTGGTTTGGTAGTTCAGTTGGTTAGAATACATGCCTGTCACGCATGGGGTCGCGGGTTCGAGTCCCGTCCAGACCGCAATATTGGAAGAAGCCTTTCTTAACGGAAAGGCTTTTTTATTTTTAGTACTTTCGATCGTCTCATTTTCTTCCTTATATTTAGTAGGTAATAAATTAAACTGCAAAAAGCGTTTGGATTTAAGCAAGTTTGTAAAGTTGTAATGGTTGTATTTTGTAAACCTTGCGATTTTCCTTTTGCATTCCTTGCGGTTGAAATCTTTATTTTTCGATGGAACAAACAAATCATAAAGTAGATAAGTATTACATAAAAAAAGTAGATGCCGATCAAAAAAGCATTTACTGTCATCATGATGTAATGGGCGAATTATTTGTTCCGACGCATAAACATGACAAAGCACAGTTGCTTTATGCCGAAGGCGATGTCGTGTTTGTTACTACCGAAACCAAAACCTATTTTTTACCAGCACGACATTTTATATGGATTCCGGGTGGAGTAGAGCACAGCATTCATCCAAAATCTGAAAATGTGATGATGCGAAATTTATATTTCCCCGTTGAAAGGAACGAAAATGATTTCTATGAAAACGAAGGAATCTATCCCGTAAATAATCTGCTGCTTCAAATGATGCTTTTTACGAATCAATGGAACGGTGATCTTAAGGATGGAAGTCCGAATTTTGTAATTGCCAAAGCGATAAAAGCGATTCTTCCTCAAATCTGTCTGATCAATTTACCTTTAGAATTGCCTTTGCCGAAAGACCCGAGATTGGGTAAAATTCTGCGACACATAGAAAACAATCTGGGAGAAACGATTTTGTTTGCTGAAGTTGCGCATGAATTCGGCTATAGCGAACGCTCTTTGTATCGCTTGTTTCAAAAGGATCTTAAGATGTCATTCATTCAATATTATACCATCAGGAGAATCTTAAAAGCAATTGAGCTATTATTAGAAAGAAAACTTTCTGTAAAAGAAGTGGCTCAGGAAGTGGGCTATAATAGTGTTCCCACGTTTAGCAATACTTTTTTTAAGATTTTAGGACAACGCCCGTCTGATTATCTGGGGGGTGAGGAGATTTTGGTACGAACTAGGTAGGGAATGTTTCATGCG
The DNA here is from genome assembly GCF_044005985.1 of Flavobacterium sp. FlaQc-49. Taxonomy (NCBI): domain Bacteria; kingdom Pseudomonadati; phylum Bacteroidota; class Flavobacteriia; order Flavobacteriales; family Flavobacteriaceae; genus Flavobacterium; species Flavobacterium sp. FlaQc-49. The sequence continues at coordinate 29,740 of NZ_JBIPCS010000011.1, forward strand.
GATTTAGCAGATTGGGCGGATTTTTATTGTTTCGACGAAGGAGAAATCGCATCCAATATTTGGAAGAGGAAGAATCCTGGTTGGTTACTAACATCTCACGCCGCAAAGTTCCGCTTTTAGTAAGATTAAAAGGATCTGCTTAATCTGCTAAATCTGCGTGAGAATTTAGCGCATTATTTTTCAATAGTTTAAAACGGTTTCGCTTAAAATAAGAATTTTTAGAAATGTCCGAAATGAATATGTTATTGACTTTTTAGAAGTATCAGTCATTAAAAAAATGCAGGAACTTTGCATCATAATTTATTTTATGTATTCATGTTCCTTATAAAACCGATTTCCACACCGGAAAAATTCCTTAAAAGATTGACTTTGTTTCTTTTTTTTATAGGATTTACCACTTCATACGCTCAGCAGGTTGCTACGATTTCATTAAAAGAAGCAATTAAAATAGCCAGAGAGCACAACAGAAATATTCTCAAATCCAATCTTGAAGTTACGCTTTCAAAAGAAAATATTAAAGAAAACAAAGAACTTCGTTTGCCTGAAGTTGAATTGAACGGAATGTATTCGCGAATCACCAATTTGACAGAATTCAAAGGAGGATTCCTGAAAGACAAAGAAGTTACCAATACAATTCCTGAAATCTATCAGGTTGGTACTGCTGTTAAAATGCCAATTTATGTTGGGAATAAAATCAACAATGCCATTAAGATTGCCAATCAGGAAAGTAAAATCGCCCTTATAAAAAAGGAGAAATCAGAAAATGATATTCAATTAGAAGTCATTGGAACCTATTTGGGGATTTACAAAATGATGCAACTTCAGAAAATCATTGAAGAGAATATCAAAGAAGAATACAACCGACTCAAAGAAGTTCAATCGCTGCAAAAGCACGGTACGGTAACTAAAAACGAAGTGATTCGTGCTGAGTTGCAACTCTCGGATCGGGAATTGAATGCGCTGACCAATTCTAAAAATATCAAAATTGCACTTCATGATTTCAAAACGCTGCTTCAAGTATCCGAAGAGCAAGAGATAGCTATTGATACAACGGCAGATATTGATGAAATGAATAGTATTGATCCGTATGACTCTTATATGACTCATGCTTTGCAAAACGAAGAAATGAGAATTTCCAGTCAGGAACTTGCAGTCAAAAAAACAGAATTGAATTTGGTAAAAGGGAATTATTACCCAAGTATTCATTTCTTTGGAAATTACAGTTTAAACTATCCGAATTATAAGTTCTTCCCGCCAGATCCGTATTTGTATTCATTGGGACAGGTTGGTATTGCGGCCAGTTTTGATCTTTCGGGTCTGTATAAAAACAGAACCAAAGTAGAGATCGCGAACACCAAAATTCAGTGGCAGGTCCTGCAATCCGAAATTGTAAAAGACAAGGTAAAAGACGAATTGTATAGAAACCATACCCAGTATCAGGAAATTCTCGAAAGATTTAAAGTGGTCGATAAGGCTTTGGAACTGGCTGATGAGAATTACCGCATTGTAAAATTGAAATACTTCAATCAGTTGGTTTTGGTGACCGAAATGGTCGATGCAGATAATGCTTTATTACAAGCTAAATTCAATAAAATTTCAACCCGTATTGACGCGGCAATGAAACATTACGAATTGTTGCGCACGGCAGGAATGCTAAAAGAAGAGTTTAAAATTCAATAAAAATTAGGAATAGAATTTATGGCAAATAAAGGAAAAAAGACCGGTGCGTTTTTTCATGTTTTTGTAAAATTAGTAGCAATTGTGCTTATTGTGAGCGGAATTAGTTTGGGAATCTGGTTTTACGTTTTTACTAAAAACCACGAAGAAACCAACGATGCGCAAATAGAGCAATATGTTACCCCGATTATGTCCCGAATTACAGGTTATGTTCAGGAAGTTCGTTACGAAGAAAATCAGTTGGTACATAAAGGCGATACGCTGGTTGTGGTAGATAACAGAGAATATAAATCAAAGTTAGAGGTGGCTTTGGCCGATGTTCAAAATGCGAAACAAAATAGTGTTGTTGCTGAAAAAAATGTAAAAACAACATCTGGGACTTCGGCGATTAGTGAATCGCAATTATTGGCTGCGAAAACCGATTTGTGGAAGGCAAAATCAGAGTACGATCGCTACAGAGCTTTGGTAAAAGAAGAAGCGGCAACGCAACAACAATTAGAAAAAGTGAAAGCAGATTACGAATTGGCTCAGGCGCATTGTCAGGAGATCAAAAACCGAATTCAATTGGCAAGTTTAAGTACTTCTCAGGCAGCGGCAAATGTTCCTACTGCGACAACTGTAATTCATTCGAAGCAAGCGATCGCAGACAATGCGGCTTTGTATTTGTCTTATACGGTTGTTACGGCGCCCTATGACGGTTGGGTTGGAAAAAGAACAATTCAGCCCGGGCAACTGATTAAAGAAGGGCAATCGTTGGTTGCTATTGTGAGTAAAGAAAAATGGGTGACAGCAAATTTTAAAGAAACACAACTGCAATACTTAAAAGTAGGGCAGCAAGTCACTGTTAAAGCAGATGCAGTAAAAGGAAGAGATTTTGTTGGCGTGATTACCTCGTTGTCACCTGCAAGTGGCGCGCGATTTTCATTATTGCCACCGGATAATGCTACCGGAAATTTTGTAAAAATTGAACAAAGAATTCCGGTAAAAATAAAACTTCAGGAGAACGATGCGCAGACAGATTTTCTAAGAGCCGGAATGAATACAACCGTTATTGCTCAACACGATTAAAATGAATGACCAAGACATTTTTAAATCCTGGGTTCCCAATTGGGCAATTGTAATTATTCTGTTTGTTTGTTTACTGCATTCTATGATTTTGCTTGGAGTGTATACTTCAAACGTAACCTATGCGGCAAGTTTTCTGGATATTGAACCCGAAGATTTGCAGTTCGCGATGTGTGTGACCTACGGAACCTTGCTGGCGACAATTTTGATTGAAGCCCGATTTTCCAGTTTTTTTCCGACCAAAAACTACCTTATGGCGGTTTATTCCTTGGTTGGAATTACGATAGTTTCGTCAGCATACGTTACTAATTTTACTGTTTTTTTGCTGCTCAGAGTCTTCGAAGGAATTCTAATGGCGCTACCGGTAATTACCATTAGACAATTGTTGATTGGACGTTTTAATTCTAAAAATGCAATTGTAATTGGATTCTCCTTTTATTATGGAGCGTTATTATTGTCAACGCCGTTTATTATGAATATTGCCGTTTGGTTTCTGGATCATTACGACTGGAAATACATGTTGTACGTTTCGGGAATGCTGCAGGTTTTGAATGTCTTTTTGATTTGGATTACGTTTAAAGGTCATCGGATTACAAAGAAAATTCCGTTATATCAGATCGATTGGATAAGTTATGTTTTGGTGTTGACAGCAATTCTCACAGGAGCTTATTTTTTTGTGTATGCCGAAAAAAAATACTGGTTTGAATCGTCTCAAATGATTCTTATGTTGATGATTGCTTTGATTACGGCGGGTTTGTTTGTTTTCAAAGAGCTTTCGGTAAAACGACCGAGTTTTAATTTCGAAGTTTTTAAATATGCCAATCTTCGAATCGGATTTTTGTTGTTTTTCCTTTTTTATATCAGCAGAGCAACGCTTAGTCTTTGTCATGCTGCTATGTTCCAGATTTGGAATTGGGATCCGTCCCGCGTGGCCGGAGTGCAATACATTAACGGACTGGGAAATGTGATCGGATTAATTCTGGCGGCTTTCTTTTTGATAAAATCAATATCCACAAAGTATATTTTTCTGATTGGTTTTTCGCTTATAGCCTTGTTTCATTTTTGGTTTACGTTTCTTTTTGTGCCCGACGTTGCTTTGAGTGATATTATAATTCCGTACGTTTTGCAGGGAATCGGAGTGGGACTTTTATTTGTGCCTTTGATTTTGTTCACCACATCATCAGTACCGCCTAAAATGGCTGCGTCATCAGGAATTATTGGAGTTTCAGGACGTTTCTGGGGCAGCACTATTGGTTTTTGTATTATGCAGAATGCAATAGTATTTTTAAACAAAAAACACTTCTTGAAATTAAGTCAGTTTGTAAACGATAATAGCGCCGAAACACAGGAGGTAATTGCCAAAACAACGCAAAGTTTTATAGCAAAAGGATATACGGCAGAAAACGCCAATACATTAGCCTTAAAAAAGATTTTTGGTACTGTAGCCAAACAATCGACTTTGTTGGCAGATATGGAAATTTATACAATTGTGGGGTATGGTCTGTTGGTTTTGATCGTTTTGATTGCTTTTAATCAGCATCTAAAGCAGACCGTGAATTTGGTTAAGAGTAAGGTTTGGATCGGGTAGATTGGAAATTCCAATTTTTTGAAATTCCAAATTCCAAAAATATAAATGAATTGCCTCTAGTTTTAGCTTGGGGCTTTTTTGTTTCTCAAAGTGATGAATGTTGTTCTGCTGAATAGTGCGCTTTTGAAATTTTATTTTTTATAAGAAAAAATAAAATAGAGTTAGACACATATATGTACCCAATTGAAAAATAAATCTTGTGAATTTTGGCGTCTAGATATTATTCAAACTAAAATTTAAAATTATGATTACAAGTAACCTTTCAGAAGTCGAGACCAGACTAACAGATTTTTTTGCAAACAAAATAGATCCGAAAGATATGGCAAAAACCATACGACGATTTAAGTATTTAATTGTTTTGATTGTAATGGAGGAACGTGAAGTCTTTCCATTTGAAAAAACCAGCCTCAAAGACGATTTTTATTGGCTTAATGAATTGGCAGAAGTTTTAGATCCTTATTTGGAGATTGAGTAAAGTAACAGAGGTTTTGCGCACCGTGTCATTTCGACGAAGGAGAAATCACACAAGGAATTCCGTATAGTAAGTCGCTAATCTTTGTCGAGTTGTGAACGTGATTTCTCGTTCCTCATATAAAATCATTTTCTCCGTTTTCCTGAAGTAAATCTGACAGGTTTCAAAAACCTGTCAGATTTATTTTTAGAGTATTTAGGAGTATTGGAAGTTTACGAAAAACCAAAACCTGCATAAAACAAAAAAGCTTCTGATTTCTCAGAAGCTTTTTCAGTGCGGATAATTGTCTATGGTAAAACATAAAAAAGTCGATTTAGAGAGCTAAATCGACTTTTTTCTATTTCACTTTGATTGTTTGTATTAAATAGGTAGCGACTTTAAATCGCTTAAGTTTTTCTTTGCTAATTCTATTTTATCTGTAAACAATTCTTTTCCTTTAAGAGTGTTGGCAGCTTCAGCAATTTTTTCTTTAGTTGTGGCAGATGCAACAATAACTTTAGAAGCTTTTAAGGTTGTTTTAATTGTTTTCATGATTGTTTAGTTATTAGTATTTGGTTAAAAAAGAGCACTTTAACTACAGGTAAAATTAGATTATTTTTTCTTATAAACCAAAATGTCGTCGTAATCTTGGTTTGGAATATATTGTACAAATAGGTTTTCTTTGGTTTTGTTACGTCCAAAAAAAGTAAAACTTTCAGAGAGTTCATCGAAATTTTTGTCTACATAGTATCGATATGTTTTTATTCTTCTTTGATGGTTTTTGCATTTATCTGTACATTTTTTTGTGCACTTCGGAAGACAATCATTTATAAAATTCTCATGACTGTCACTACCACTTACTATAATTACTGCGTCAGGATTAGTTTCGAAAAAACTTGGAATAGTACTTAAGACCGTATTAAATACAATATAGATATCTCCATTATTGCTATTAATATTGTCAATAATTGTACCCTTGTCTTCATCATAATCTCCGAATCCCAGATTATAAACAGTTTTTGAGTCTATAATAGTTACGGGCGAGTATTCAATTGCTTTAACAATGGTTTTTTCGCCAACACTGGCAAATAAATATCTAATTTTTATTTCAGCTTCAGTTCGTTCAGTGGCATATATTGGAAGAGTATTCAAAGTGTTTAAACCTTTTAAAATGAGTTTGATATAATGGCATAAAGATAGATAGTTCTGTTTTTAAAAACATTTTTTACTTGTTAATTTATTTTAAATTCTTACATTTTTAACAAATAGAAGCAGTCGGTTTTGAATATAGTTTTTTGGCTTAATGAATTGACAGAAGTTTTAGATCCTTATTTGGAGATTGAGTAAAGTAACAGAGGTTTTGCACACCGTGTCATTTCGACGAAGGAGAAATCACACAAGGAATTCCGTATAGTAAGTCGCCAATCTTTGTCGAGTTGCGGACGTGATTTCTTATTCCTTATATAAAATCATTTCCTCGGTTTTCCAGAAGTAAATCTGACAGGTTTTTGAAACCTGTCAGATTTATTTTTAGAGTATTTAAGAGTATTGTAAGTTGGCGAAAAACCAAAACCTCCATAAATCAAAAAAGCTTCTGATTTCTCAGAAGCTTTTTCAGTGCGGATAATAGGACTCGAACCTACACGCCTTGCGGCACCAGATCCTAAGTCTGGCATGTCTACCAATTTCACCATATCCGCTCAATTGTGGGTGCAAAGATAGACATAACTTCGAATATTCAAAGCCTTTTTTCAAAAAAAAATAATCTTTTTTTTTTGCTACTTTTGAATTTCTATAAAAATCATTTAAATGGAAAATATTAAGGCTTACGTTCAACAACATAAGGATCGCTTTATCAATGAGTTGATCGAATTATTGAAAATTCCGTCGGTAAGTGCCGACACTGCATATTCGCAAGATGTTATCGATACGGCGGAAGCTGTTAAGGAAAGTTTAACAAAAGCAGGCTGTGATTTAGTCGAAATTTGCGACACTCCGGGTTATCCAATCATTTATGGGGAGAAAATAATCGATCCTAATCTGCCTACTGTTTTAGTGTACGGACATTATGATGTTCAACCACCGGATCCAATCGATTTATGGACGTCTCCTCCTTTCGAACCGGTTATTAAAACTACCGAAATTCACCCTGAGGGAGCAATTTTCGCACGTGGAGCTTGTGATGACAAAGGTCAGATGTACATGCACGTAAAAGCGCTTGAATATATGGTACAAACCAATACCTTGCCTTGTAACGTAAAATTCATGATCGAAGGTGAAGAAGAAGTAGGATCTAAGAGTTTAGGTTGGTTCGTAGAACGCAATCAGGAAAAATTAAAAAACGATGTGATTCTGATTTCGGACACAGGAATGATTTCTAACCAACAACCATCTATTACTACAGGTTTACGTGGTTTGAGTTATGTAGAGGTTGAAGTTACGGGACCAAACCGTGATTTACACTCAGGATTGTATGGTGGAGCAGTAGCAAACCCAATTAACGTTTTGGCAAAAATGATTGCTTCACTTCATGATGAGAACAATCATATTACCATTCCGGGATTCTATGATAAAGTAGAAGAGTTATCTCTTGAAGAAAGAGCCGAAATGGCAAAAGCGCCTTTCAGTTTAGAAAATTATAAAAAAGCTTTAGACCTAAATGATGTTTACGGAGAAAAAGGATATGTAACGAATGAACGCAATTCGATTCGTCCGACTTTAGACGTAAACGGAATCTGGGGTGGTTACCAAGGTGAAGGAGCAAAAACGGTTATTGCAAGCAAAGCTTTCGCAAAAATCTCAATGCGTTTAGTTCCAAACCAGGATTGGGAAGAAATCACAGAACTTTTTGCTAAACATTTTACGAACATTGCTCCGGCTGGTGTTACCGTAAAAGTATCTCCGCATCACGGTGGTCAAGGATATGTTACGCCAATCGATAGTATTGGTTATAAAGCAGCAAATATGGCTTACACAGAAACTTTCGGAGTTCCTGCAATTCCGGTTCGCTCAGGAGGAAGTATTCCAATTGTAGCTTTGTTTGAAAAAGAACTAAAAAGCAAAACCATCTTAATGGGATTCGGATTGGATAGTGACGCAATTCACTCGCCAAACGAACATTTTGGAATTTTCAATTACTTGAAAGGAATCGAAACTATTCCATTGTTTTATAAGTATTTTGTAGAGCTGTCTAAGTAATTTTAGATTTCTACTCTTTGTCAAACTTAGATAAAGATAAATTCAATAGAATCCGTTCAGAAATGAGCGGATTTTTTTTTTTGTCTACTCTATCTCAGTTTTGGAATTTGGAATTTGAGTTTTGGAATTTCATTTCGATGGCTTGCCGCAGCAAGAATTTTTAGGGTCTTACTTAGATCTTAGTGTCTCAGAAACTTAGCGCCTCAGTATCTTTTTCAAAAGAAAACTTGCGTAATTAAATTTTATTTCTACATTTGTAGAGTAACATCTATAAATGTAGAGCAAAAATGAACAAGAAAACACTTTTTATATTATTCCTGTTTGCATTTCTCGGATGCAAAACCGCACCAATTAATCAGAAAATCGATAAAAAGAAGGAAGGGAAGTGGATGGATGTTTATGTTCAGGATAATGTTGAATATAAGTCTATAGAATATTACAAGCATGATGAGCCTGTAAAAAAGTGGAAGACCTATATAGATGGAAAAATTTATAAAACGGAGAAATACAAAAACGGAATCTGTGTAGTGAAAAACTATTATGAAAACGGAAAACTAGAGTCCAAAGGAAATACAAAATTAGAAATAACGGCTTTGCAATCACATTGGTTTTATTTTGGAGATTGGAAATTCTATTCGGATAAAGGAAAATTAAAAGGGATTAAAAAGTACGAAAACGGAGAATTAGTATCAGAACAAAAAATTAATAAGTAAGTATTCAGGTTATGAAAAAAAGGTTTGTTTTTATTTTAGTTGTATTCAATAGTATTTTGCTTCAAGCGCAAACTTATAGCGATTTTGTTCGTAAAGGCGATTCGTGCTATGCTGGTGGAGCATATAAAATTTCGGTAGGGTTTTATGAAAAAGCATTCAAAAAAGAAGCTGTAAAGTCTGCTCATTTGTATAACGGAGCCTGTTCTGCCGCATTAGCAAATGAGTCAAAAAGTGCCTTTAAATGGTTGAATCTGGCAATCGATAATGGTTATGAGAATTTAGGTCATTTAAAAAAAGACAGAGATTTAACGGTATTGCATTCACAAAAAGAATGGAAGGAGCTAATTGAGAAGTTTCAAAAGAAAATGGATGGTATTGAGGCGAATTATGACAAAACGTTACAGAAAGAGCTGCTTGCGATCTATGATGAAGATCAGGATATTCGAAAAGACTTTATGGCTGTTTATAAAGATAAAAAGTCTGACAAGAAAAAGATAGACAGTATTGGTACGATAATGATTTATAAAGACAGTCTGAATTTGATTAAAGTAACAAAGATTCTGGACGAAAGAGGATGGGTAGGGAAGAACACGGTTGGTGAACAAGCGAATCAAACCTTGTTTTTGGTTATTCAGCACGCACCTTTGAAAACCCAGCAAAAATACCTTCCGATGATGCGGGATGCGGTTAAAAAAGGAGATGCAAAAGCCGGCTCATTGGCTTTGCTTGAAGATCGTGTGGCATTAAGAGAAGGAAGGAAACAAATTTACGGAAGTCAGACTTCAATGGACAGGACAACGAGAAAGCCTCATATTTCGCCAATGATTGATCCGGATAATGTAGATAAGAGACGTGCCGAAGTCGGGCTTGGAACTATGGCGGAATATGCACCAAAAGTCGGTCTCGTTTGGAATTTAGAAGCTTATAAAAAAGAATTACCTGAATTGGAAAAACTAGAAAATCTTAAATAATTATGCAACTATCAAACTCAGAAGAACAATTAATGGAGCATCTTTGGAAGCTCGAAAAAGCTTTCATGAAAGATTTGTTGGAAGCTTATCCGGAACCAAAACCGGCCACTACAACAGTAGCAACTTTGCTGAAGCGAATGATTGATAAAAAATTCATCGCTTATAATGAATTTGGAAATTCGAGAGAGTACTACCCGTTGGTTAAAAAAACGGCTTATTTCTCGAAACATGTCAACGGTCTGATTAGTAATTTCTTTAATAATTCGGCTTCGCAATTTGCTTCGTTTTTTACGACAGAAACCGATTTATCGACTTCGGAATTGGAGGAGCTTAAGAAAATAATCGATTCACAAATTCAAAAGAAGAAAAAATGACAGCCTTTCTTATAAAATCGACGATCGCATTATGTGTGCTTCTGGGCGTATATTATTTGCTTTTGGAAAAAGAGAAATTTAATCAGTTTAACAGGTTTTTCTTGTTGGGGAGTCTTTTGATTTCGTTTGTTATTCCGTTTGTAACTATCGAGATAATAGGAGAAGTTTCGAATGTCGCGACCAATAGTGTTGCAGTTTCCGGACAACTGACAGCAGAAATAGTAGAAGAGAAAACGCCTGTTTACGAGATTATAGGTTGGCTTTTGTATGGAATAATTACAGCAGCTTTGTTTTTTCGATTTATAAAAAACTTGTATAAGTTAATTCAAAAGACAAATGCAGTTTCGGTATTAAAATATCAAAATGTAAGATTGGTTTTGTTGAAAGAACAAACACTGCCTTATACTTTTTTGAATACAATTTTTGTGAATGAAGAAGACTATCAAAACAAAAAAATAGAAAGCGAATTGTTTACCCATGAACTGATTCATGTAAATCAAAAACATTCTGTGGATGTTTTGTTGATTGAATTAATTAAAACTGTTTTTTGGTTCAACCCTATTTTTATCTTCTACAAAAAAGCAATACAACTCAATCACGAATTTCTTGCTGATAGTAAAGTTGTCAAATCACATAACAATGTTTCGTTTTATCAGTATTTATTACTGTCTAAAGCGAACCAAAGTCCGATATATTACCTGGCCAGTAATTTGAACTATTCAATAACCAAAAAAAGATTAATTATGATGACAACTACAACGTCAGTTTCAAGAGGATTGTTTAAAAAGACACTTCTTTTGCCATTGCTAACCGGGCTCGTGTATTTTTTGTGTACCAAAACAGTAGCGCAGGAAGTAAAAGAAAAAACAGCTTCAGGCAAAGAAACCGCTAAAAAGGCAAGTCTTTTTGCTACTTATTACGATAATACAACTTTTAAAATTAAAGATGACAAAGGAACTGTGGTAGCAGAGAAAAAATACAAAGAACTTACTCCCGCAGAGAAAAAGGTGGTTCCAAATGTGTTTGAAGGATCGAAATTCCCGCCCAATAATGAGGAATTGGAAGAAAAGCTAGAAAAAGGAGGGCCGGAATCTGTTGAAATTGATTTGTACGACTCAAAGAATCAAAAAGTAAAAAAAGAAGAAGGGACTGTTTATAAAACGTCTGATTTAACAGAGAATCCTGTTCATCCTGACGGGGTGGTGGCATTTTATAAATTTGTAGGTCAGAATTATAAAATGCCAACAACGCCGGCAGATGTAAAATTGAAGGGCAGGGTTTATGTCACTTTTGTGGTAGAAAAAGACGGGACTTTGGCTGATTTTAAATTGCTGAGAGATGTTGGGTACGGAAGTGGAGAAGAAGCAATAAGAGTGCTTAAATTATGCCCGAAATGGATACCCGGAAAAGTTAATGGGGAGCCGGTGGCAGTCATGTACAGTTTGCCAATTACCGTTCAGTCGGCAGAGTAAGAATAAAAAAATCCGCTTCTTGAAAAAGAGAAGCGGATAAAATTAAAAACTAAAAAAAAAAAATCTCGAAAAAAAAATAAACCAGAAACTAGAATAGGTCCGGGTTATATCCAAAATAAGGCATGGTTTGCTCGTTAAAAACGACACCATACTCTTCTAATTCTTTTAAAATCGGTAAATAAACTTCTTTGTTTATAGGAAGTTGTACGCCCGGTGTTGTGATTTTTCCATTCAAAATCAACAAGGTGGCCATAGCTACCGGCAGGCCAACTGTTTTTGCCATAGCCGTATAAGTCTGATCGTCTCCAATACAAACCATTTTAGAGTCAATTTGTTTTTTCTCTCCATTAAGTTCGTATCCAAATTTATGATACATTACAATCATATCTTTATCGTCAGGCTCTAAAGTCCAACTATCAGAAAGTATTTTTTCTAAGATTTGCGCAGGAGTAGCATTGGGCAGGTTTATTTTTTTGTTCGGATTGAATAAATCCAATTCCAAAAGTTTGTCCCACATGATATCGTCCTGATCAATTTTTAAGATCAGTCGTGTTTTGATTTCAACAGAATCGGTTGGGTGATACGGCAAGAAAGAATTCACAAACTGACGGTAACTCATGTTTTCGGAATCTTCCATCACATAACTGTCATCCGTCATGCCCAGTTGTACAAACATATTCCACGCTTTAGAAAAACCAACTCTTCTGATGGTTCCTCTGTACAAAGTCAGGATATCGTCTAAACCGTAAATAGAGCGGTATTTTAGTGAATCACGGTTGGAGTAAGCTTCAAATTTTCCATATTCCTCCACTTCAAGAAATTCAGTTCTTCTAAATAAATTACAATACGGAATATATTTATAAGTGCCTTCTTGTACAAATTTGGCAGCGCCACCCTGACCAGCTAAAACTACATTTCTTGGTGCCCAGGTAAATTTGTAATTCCATAAATTATTGTCTGATTCGGGAGCTACTAATCCGCCACAAAAAGATTCAAAAAGCAACATATTGCCGCCTTTCAATCTGATTTCATCAATTACTTTCATGGCGCTCATATGGTCGACTCCCGGATCAAGACCAATTTCGTTCATGAAAATTAAATTGTTCTTTTTTGCTTCTTCGTCCAAAGCCTGCATGGCATCGCTGATATAAGAAGCAGTAACAAGATGTTTTTTAAATTGAAGACAATCTTTTGCGATCTCAATATGCAAATGAGCCGGCAACATCGATATTACAATAGATGCCTTTTCTATTGCCGCTTTTCTTTCTGCAGTATTAAATATATCTAAAGCCATTGGAGTGGCGTTCGGGTGTTTCTGTGTCTTCTTTTCGGCCAAAGCCAAAGATAAATCGGCTACAATAAGATGTAACTTTTCGCTTTCAGATTTTGCCAGTAAATAACGGATCAGGGAAGAGGCAGATCGACCGGCTCCAATAATTAAAATGCTTCTCATAATTTATATTTATAACACAAATATATTAAAATGTTATAAATATAACAATATAAAGAGTTGAAAAAAATCATTTATTTTTAATTTTAAGAGTAAAACAGCCGAATTCCTTTTATTGAAAAAGATTTTTAAAAAGTGAAAAGCTTTTCAGATTGTTTGCAGTATTTTTGTTTGAATATTAAAAAACATAGAAAAAATGAAAAGAAAAATTGTTTTGACAGGTGCTTTTTTAGGGATGGTGGCTATTATTTTGGGTGCTTTTGGAGCTCATCTGTTAAAAAAATGGTTATCGGTTGATCAATTAAATACGTTTGAAGTTGGAGTTCGTTATCAAATGTATCATGCTTTTTTTCTGTTTTTTCTTTCAACCAGAAAAGAGATTGCCGAGAAGACTTTAAAAACAATCTACAACCTTACTGTCGCTGGTGTCCTACTGTTTAGTGGGTCTATCTATTTATTAGTTACAAAAGACTACACTGTTTTTGACTCGAAAATTATAGTATTCGCAACACCTTTGGGAGGATTTTTATTAATTCTAGCCTGGCTGGTGTTATTTGCTACTATTTTGAAGAAAAAATCATAAAATTCAGAATAAAAAATTCTATCTAAAAATTAATCTTTAATTTTGTCTCATAAATAACATATGATATTACTTATGTGAATTTTTATTGGTTTTTATCTGTATTGGTAAAAAATATAACAATTCGGATTTCAAAAGTATAACTGCTTAAGAATCAAAGTAAAAATTATGTTTGTTCACTAAAAAAAGAAACATACACAACAACAAAATTTATGGACGCTAACACACTTTACACGCAATCGATTTCGTTAAAGGAACTAGGAATTGAAAATGCAAAAGTTCGCTATCAATTATCAGCTGATGAATTGCATGCGATTACTTTGCAGTCAGGCCAAGGTGTTGAGAGCTCTACTGGAGCATTGGCAATTAATACAGGCGAGTTCACAGGTCGATCTCCTCAGGATCGTTTTATCGTAAAGGACAGTATTACCGAAGATCAGGTATGGTGGGGAAAAGTAAATATCCCGTTTTCTTCTGAAGCTTTCGAAAAACTATATAATAAAGTAACACAGTTTTTATCTAATAAAGAAGTTTTTGTTAGAGACTCTTATGTTTGTTCTGATGCAAATTATAGATTAAATGTTCGTGTAGTAACAGAAACGGCTTGGTCTAACTTGTTTTGTTACAATATGTTTTTAAGACCGGAAGAGTCAGAATTAGCTAACTTTAGCCCGGAATGGACTGTAGTTTGTGCGCCAAGTTTTATGGCAGATCCTGCTGTAGACGGAACACGTCAGTCTAATTTTGCTATCTTAGATTTTACTAAAAAAATAGCACTTATTGGTGGTACAGGATACACAGGAGAAATGAAAAAGGGAATTTTCTCTGCTTTAAATTTCATTTTACCGGTTTTCAAGAATACATTACCAATGCACTGTAGCGCCAATGTTGGTGAAGCAGGAGATACAGCAATTTTCTTCGGATTGTCCGGAACAGGAAAAACAACTTTATCAGCAGATCCGCAACGTAAGTTAATCGGAGATGATGAGCACGGTTGGACTGGCGAAAATTCTGTTTTTAACTTTGAAGGAGGTTGTTATGCTAAAGTTATTAATTTAACCGAAGAAAACGAACCGGATATCTTTAGAGCAATTAAAAAAGGAGCGCTTTTAGAAAATGTAGTTTTCAAAGCGGGAACAAATGAAGTGGATTTTGATGATGTTTCAATTACACAAAATACACGTGTAAGTTATCCAATCACACACATCGATAACATTCAACTGGGATCTATAGGACATAATCCTAAAAATATATTCTTTTTGACGGCAGATTCTTTCGGAATTTTGCCTCCAATCTCAAAATTAACTCCAGGTCAGGCTGCTTACCACTTTATTTCAGGATATACGGCTAAAGTTGCCGGAACTGAAGCAGGAGTTACAGAGCCACAACCTAATTTCTCAGCTTGTTTTGGAGCGCCATTTATGCCGTTACACCCAACACGTTACGCAGAAATGCTAACTAAAAAAATGAAAGACGCAGACGTAAAAGTTTGGTTGATCAATACAGGTTGGACAGGTGGAGCATACGGAACAGGAAGCCGTATGAAATTAAAATACACTCGTGCAATGATCACTGCAGCATTAAACGGTGAATTAGACAATGTAGCGTTTGAAAATCATGAGATTTTTGGAATTGCAAAACCGCAAACTTGTCCAAATGTTCCAAATGAAATCCTTAACCCTAGAAACACTTGGGAAGACAAAGATTTATACGATAAAAAAGCAATTGAATTAGCTCAGAAATTCAAAGCTAATTTTGCCAAATTTGAAGAATTTGCCAATGCTGAAATTTTGGCTGGTGCACCGATTACAGAATAAGGAAAATTACTAATTCAAATTTAAAAAAAGCTGTTCGTTATGAACAGCTTTTTTGTTTTTGTCTCAGTTTTGATTTGCGATGTCACCCTGAGCGAAGTCGAAGGGTTTTACGTTATTAAGGGCTTCGACTTCGCTCAGCCTGACACTTTTTAGTTTTCAGTTCCGGGTAAAAACTGAAAACTGCGACTGCGACTGAAAACTATTTCCTGGCTTTATCAATACGTTGTTGCATCAAATCCCAAGTATAGTAATGAAAGGTCATTCCGTTGCTCATGGCTACCAGGAGGCCGTTTTTGAATTTTCCGCCTAAGTTTGCACTGGTGGCATCTGCTCCGTCGCATTCAATTGTTGAGGTTGGGATTTCCGCTAATAAAGGATAATCGTTTGGATTTCCGTTGGCACCTTCTCTCGGATAAACCATAAAAGTATTTGCTTGTTGGTTGGATACTAAAATGTAACCTGTCGAGTCTGTTTTTTTATAAATTGCGATTCCTTCATTATCTGCTTTGAATCCGGTTTTCCCAAAAAGAGCCAGTTCTTTGTTGTCCTTTAGGGCGGGATCTGCTTTGTATTTTCTAATTCCGAATTGTTCATCACAGTATAGAATAGTTCCTAATTCGTTGTCAATTGCGATGGCTTCAATTTCTTTTTTTCCACTGTAGGCTCCAAATTTTCGAACTACTTTAGCAGTTGCCGTTTTTCCGGAAGCAGAAAGTTCATATTGCCATAAATAACTTCCTGATGGTCCTGATTTTCTTCCTACAACAGCAAAAATCTTCTTGTCGCTTGGACGCGTGTATAACGCAACTCCCATTGGATCTCTTAAAGTTTCGCCTTCAAAAATAGGGATTCCACCATTATCAATTGGCTCTAAATTTGGTAAACTAAAGATTCTTATTTTGTTACTTTCACGTTCTGTAGTAACGGCAATATCTATTTTTTTACCATCAATTAATAAACCGTAAGCGATATCAACATTGTTTGGTCTTTTTAAAGGAATTGATTTTTTTAGAATTTTTCCATTCAAATCAAAAGCATACAAAGCGCCGTCAGTATCTTTATCTGTTCCTATAATAATACTTTTTGAAGAATCTGTGGGGTGAATCCAAATAGAAGGATCATCAGTGTCATGTGGTAAAGCTTCTGTCGTAACGGTTGGTTTTACTGCATTTTTAGCGACAGGCGCTAATTTGTCGTCTTTGCAAGCGATGCATAAAAGCGTAAAAAGTAAAAAAGTCAGTGCTGATATATTTTTCATTTTGTTTGTTTTTTTAAATGCAATTAGACAGAGCGGTTAAACTCTGTCTAATTTAAGAATTATATATATGGATTATTACAAGTCTAACTTCAAACCAAAATTATATCTGGCCTGATAGTACTCTACTTGTTTGGTATGCGCTTCAATTCCTTGATAATAGCGCAATGGTTGGTTAGTTAAATTGTTGGCTTCGGCAAAAAGACGCAGTTTAGGTGTAATTTTGAAAGAGGCATTAGCATCAACAAAAAGTTGCTTGTCATAATAACTGTCTTTGTACGATTCTGAACCCAGTTCGTCTAAATAATCGGAGGTAAAGTTGGTGGAAACTCTGGCAGAAAAACGTTTGTTTTCCCAAGATAATGACCCGTTAAACATATGTGGAGTTGTTCCCGGAAGGCTAATGTTGTTTCTTTCGTTTCCATCTTCGTCAGCAATTCCTTTTGCTTTAGATTTGGTGTAGGTATAGTTCAAATAGATACCAAAACCTTTAAGGAATTTCCCAGGCAAGAAATCTAACTGACGTTGAAAAGCAACTTCAAAACCATAAACATCCACATTGTCTCCGTTTCGGGATTGTACAAACGACCAGTTTTCGCCAACCGGAATTGGGTTTATTTGATTCGGGAAATCATTTGCGAATTTTGCAGCTGTATATTGATTGTCGCTGTAGTTGTAAATGAAATCATTTAGCTTTTTGTAGAAAACACCACCTGAAATTAATCCCACAGATTTGAAATAATTCTCTGCCATGAAATCATAGTTGTAGGAGTAAGTAACATCAAGATCCGGGTTTCCGGCTGTAATTGCTTTGTCCGCCGCAATATTGTTCACATAAGGAGCTAAGGCATAATAATTAGGTCTTGCCAAAGCCGTTGTAGCAGCTGCTCTTAAAACCAAATCTTTAGTGGCATTGTATTGGAAAGAAATACTTGGCAATACGTTTGTGTAGGAATTGGTAGTGTTGATTTTACTTTCTAATTCTTCTTCATCAAGAACACGATTTCCGGTATAATCGATGTGCGTATTCTCTACACGGAAACCTAAAACCATTGATAATTTATCATTAAAATCCTGATCCCATCTTACGTAAGCGGCATAAATATTTTCTTTAGCATTATAGTTAACTGCCAGATATTCTGCGGCGTCAGCTTCTTTGTCGAATAAAGATGGATTGTTTAAATCAAGACTTCCTAAAAAGTTTGCCGATGCAAAAGTTCCCGGAACATATTTGCTCCCCGGATTGAAGTTCTTACCATCAAAAGAACTTGTCGGGATTCCGGATAGTAATTCCATTCCGTCACCTGTAGGTTCGTAGGAGAAGAAAATATTATCTCTCTTTTTCTCTTTTAAACGTAGTCGAAGTCCGGTTCTAAGTCTTCCTTTTTGTGAAGGAATAATTGTAAAAGGAAAACGGATGTTTACTTTGGCACCAAACTCACTTTCGCTGGTATCGTCTGTGTTTTCTGTAACCGAATCAAATTTGAATTTATCTAGCGCTTCTCCGCTTGTTGTGATTAAAGGAAATCTCAAATCCGATAAATCTTCGGTCATTTCAAGACCTTTCTGGCGGTATTCGATATAACGTTCACCCGGACGATATTCTCTCGCTTTGGCATAATTGGCAGACCAATCCAAATCTAATTTAGAATTGATTAAATGCTCTCCGCGAATAGAATAATTCTGTACGCGTTGGTCTTCTAATCGTCTGTTTTTGTTTCTGTTGTTGTCAACTCCGCCTTTTGTCTGACGTTTTACACGGCCTTCAAAACCAGTAATTTGTTCTCCATTGTAAATAGGTTCAATATCATCGTAAGTAGTTCTGAAACGGTTTTCACGATCGTCTCTCCAGTTGTAAATGGCATTGGCAAAAATGGTGTTGTTTTCATCAAATTTGTAATCTAAAGCAACAGATCCGCTGCGACGAATACGTTGTACATCGTACTTTCTAATTTCAGATGCCTGTAAATATTGATTTCCGAAATCATCTTTTACCCATTCGTTTTCGATATTGTCAGAACCATAATCTACATTATTATAAGAACCACTAAAAACGAGACCAAGTTTATTATCGAAAAGTCTGTTTCCGTATACTAAACCTGCTGTATAACTTGCGTGCTCGCGTATTGGTAGATAGCCGCCGGCAAGTGTTGCAGAGATTCTTTCACCGTTTGGAGTGGCTCTTGTAATTAAATTTACCGAACCTCCGATAGCATCTGCATCCATATCAGAAGTTAGTGTTTTGTTGACTTCAATCGTCGAAATCATATCAGATGGAATCAAATCCATTTGTACGTTTCTGTTGTCTCCTTCAGCTGATGGAATTCGGTCACCGTTTAATGTTACCGAGTTCAGTGATGGAGCTAAACCTCTAATGATAATATTACGGGCTTCTCCCTGATCATTTTGCATGGTGATACCGGGAACACGTTTTAAAGCGTCTCCTACGTTGGCATCGGGAAAACGACCCATTTGATCTGAGGAGATTACGTTTCCTATATTTTTGTTGTTTTTTTGCTGATTTAAGGCTTTGGCCTGACCTTTTAAAATGTCTCCCACAACCACTTCATTCAATTCTGTTCCCGAAGTTTTAAGGGTGAAATCAAGTACATTGTTTTTTCCTTGTTGTACTGTAATTTCATGAGTAATGGAAGTATATCCAATGTATTTTACTAAAACCTGATAAGTACCTGCATTTATATTAAGTAATTCAAAACGACCATTGTAATCAGAAACGGTGTATTTGTTTTCGCCTACAATTTGAATCATTGCTCCGGGCAAGGGAAGTTTGTCATCAGCATCTAATACCTTTCCGGATATTATCGCTTTCTGAGCATAACCTGCTAGGGTTAATAGAAAGAGTGTTACTACTAAATAGAAGTTTTTCATTGTGTTTTTTTTGGTTTGATTTTAGTTGCGAAACTAAAACCTTAGTATTATTAAACACACGGAAAAAAATTAACATAGTGTTATGATTTCCAGTAAAAAGGAAAAACCTATTAAAGTTAAAATAACATTTCATTTGTAGGATTTAGAAGCGAATCAGACAAAAACAAATGGACTATTTACATGAGAATCAAAAAATTGGCGCTAAATTTGCCGTATCAATCACAATCAAAAATCATCAATCATGTTAAAGCAATTTTTTATCCTTTGTTCAGGAGTCGACCGAGACCTTCTGGACGGTTGTTCAGAAGGTGAACAAACCAAATATGTAGGTATTGGAGCTACCGTTTTTTTTACTGCAGTTATGGCTTTTCTGGCCAGTGCTTATGCACTTTTCACCGTTTTTGACTCTATTTATCCGGCCTTAATTTTTGGATTTGTCTGGAGTTTACTAATTTTCAATTTAGACCGTTTTATTGTTTCGACCATCAAAAAGAGAGATCGTTTTTTAGACGAATTTCTACAGGCGACACCTCGAATTATGTTGGCGGTTATTATTGCAATTGTAATTTCGAAACCATTGGAGATTAAAATTTTCGAAAAAGAAATCAATACGGTTTTATTGAAAGAAAAAAATGAAATGGAATTAGCCAATAAAAAACAAATTGGAACTTATTTCAAATCAGATTTAGATAAAAATAAAGCAGAGATTGCAGCTTTAAAAGCAGATATTGTAAAGAAAGAGAAGGAAGTAAACGCTTTATATTCAACCTACATTACCGAGGCCGAAGGAACTACAGGAACCAAGAAATTAGGTAAAGGTCCGGTTTATAAAGAAAAACGAGAGAAACACGATGCTTCTTTAAAAGAATTTGCAGACCTAAAAACAGCTAACGAAGCTAAGATTGCGGAGAAAGAAAAAGCCGGAAAACAACTTCAGGCAGATTTAGATAAAAAGGTTTCACAAACGCAGCCAATCATCGAAGGGTTTGATGGTTTAATGGCGCGTATCAACGCTTTGAATAAATTACCTTGGCTACCGTCATTTTTTATAATGTTGTTGTTCCTGGCGATCGAAACTTCACCGATTATAGCTAAATTATTATCTCCAAAAGGAGAATTTGATTTTAAACAAGAAGAAGCCGAAACAGCGATCAAAGCCACTTTATCACAGAACAAATACCAACGCGATTTATTGGTTAAAACCAGTGCTCAAATGCACGATAAGGTATATGCAGACATTGCAGAAGACAAACAACTTTACGACCTGCAAAGAAAAAAAGCCACAGAATTGTTAGAACTGCAAGCACATAATTTTGTTGAGAAGCAGAAGGCAACTCTTTAGCGTGGTTTAACCGCAAGGTTCGCGAAGATTTACGCAAGGCTCGCAAAGGTTTATTCAAATCTGTTAAACTAAGAACTATGATCTTTGTTACTATGAGCTTTTAAAAAAACTAGCTACAATTTTTTGCCACAGATTAGAGGATTAACACAGATTAAAAAAATCATTTTAATCCTGTAATCTGTGGCCATTTTTTTTGAGTATTGATCTCACATTAATACGGTATAAATGAAAAATAAAAAGCCCAACATAATATAATGTTGGGCTTTCCCTTTTTTTAACCTTTTGCGAGCCTTGCGTAAATCTTTGCGAACCTTGCGGTTAAGCAAATGCTACATATAACTCAAAATTTCTTTCTTAAACGTATCGTATTCCCCTTGCATGATTAATCCGTTGTCTAATAATTTTTTATAATTCTGTAATTTATCGAAAAGTTCTTCCTTAGACAATTCACTTAATTTACGATCTCCTGCCGGTGCCTGAGGCTGAATTGGCTCAAAAGTTTCTGTAAAAGAGGGAGTAGTAGCAGGCATAATTTCTGCAAAACTAGTTACTTCTTCTGTTTCAATTTCTTCGATTTCTTCCTCTGCTTCAACTTCTTCTGTTTGAATAGTTTCCGCTACCGGAGTTGCAACAACCGGATTTTTTAGCAGGTCCAATTGCTCTTTAGCGTAAGTGAAGATTTTTCGAGCCTGAATTTTAGGAATATAATCGATCGAAACCTGAATATCTGTTTTGGTAGAAAAAGAAAACTCTGAACCCAGAATATTTTCTTTTACAAAAGTCCCAACAATATCATCCCAGGTATAATCTGTAAAATCCATAGAAAGACCTAAGTTTTTAGGTTTACAGATAATGATTCTCTTGTTTGTTAATACAATACTATCAGGAAAAACAGTAATTGCCGGTTTTTTCTGAACAGCAATATAACCTACTTCTTCGCCTCTCATCATTAGATCGTTAAGCTTAGAAGTGATTTTTTCAATCGCTTTAGGGTCTTGTTCTTCGTTTAAAAACTTTTTAAATTGTTCTTTCATGTGTTATAAGTTGCTAAGTTACAAAGTAACTGAGTTGCTAAGTTTTTTTTCTTACGCTGCAAATGTAATGCCTAATTTTCTAATTCAGTAATTTCGTTTTGAATTTTCTTGGTCAAACTTTTGAAAACCAATTCATAGGAATGATCTATTAATTCTTTAACAAAACCCGTTGGTAAATTCCCGTTTAAGGTAACCGTATTCCAATGCACTTTATTCATGTGAAACCCGGGATTTATCTCGTCATATTCCGCTCTTAGCTCCTGTGCGCGCTCAGGATCACATTTTAAATTTGCAGCTGGTTCGTTTTTTTCCCATCGTTGTAAAGAGGTTAAAGCAAATACTTTATCACCTACTTTAAAGACTAAAGTATCTTCATCAAAAGGGAAATGTTCTGTTGCTCCTTTTTTAGAAAGACAATATTCATAATAAGTTTCCAGGTTCATATTTTTATAGTTTTATTTTTTCTTCAATCTTTTTTGCCGGTTTTGCTATAAAATTGGGAGCGTCAAAACGATATCCAAAATACAACAGACCAAATATTTTGTTGTTCTCAATGCTATTTTTTCGATCTTCTTTGTACCAGTTAACATTAAAATTAAAACTGGCTCCAAAAAGAATATGGTTCGAATTATAGCCCATTTTTATGCCACCTTCAAGGAACTGTGTAAAATACGTCTCTTTCTCAATTGTATTTCCATCTGTATCGGCAGATTTATTTTTTGAAAACCGAACTCCGACTGAAGGAGTTAAATTGGGCGCAATATAAAACTTCTCATGAACTATAAAATTATAAAAATAACTCAATCCCAGTCTTATATTATAGTTGTCTTCTTTGCTTTTATTTCCGTTTTGATCGAATGAAAAACGGTTGTAATCGTATGTTAAAGTAGGAATAAAACTTCCGGCGCTTTGCTTTTGCCATTCCGTAAAGGAAGTAATGCTTTTGAGTGAAAACTTCGGATTAAAAACATAAGAAGTTGACATGCCAAAAGTTTCATTTTTGAGATTTGGAAATTGCAGATACGGATCTTTTCCTTCTGTCCAATCCGGCACGAAGTCGGCTGTATTCTCTACATAGTACCCACGGACTTTACTGTATTGAAAATTTTGCAGCCAATGTCCTAGAAACAGACGGAAGTTGTAATCAGAAAAGGAAGATTTGCCTTTTAGACTATTGTCATTATTTACTCCGAAAAACTTCGGGAAAAATCCATAACTGAAACCAATAAACTTATAATCGACAGTAAGGAATAATTTGTAGTCATTATTAGGAACAATTTTAAGATTCGGACTTTCTTTGGCGGTATAAAAATACGTATCGGTTTGCGTACTCAAATTGGCACGGACCATTATTTTGTCAGGATAATAAATGAAATTTGTAGTGTCCTTTTTAGAATTATTTTGTGCAAACCCGAAGTTGAAGTGGAAAAAAATAAATAACAGACTGCCGTAAGATTGGAATAAACTTAAAGGATTAATTTTAGTATTTAATTTTTCAGCTATTCTCATTTCGGAAAAATGATGTATTAAAGAACAGTCTAAATATAGTATTTTATTACCAAAAGACAATTCGATAGAAGAAAGTTAATAGGTTTTTAAAGTTTAGTTTTTACCAATTTCTCCTAAATGAGTGTTTTTAAAACCGGTCTCGTACTTTAAACCATAACCAAAAAAGCGATCCATTGCAGCGTGAGAAAATAGAATTACTCCGATTAGCTGGGCCACTTCAATCTTTAGATGACAACCTGAAATATAAAACAAAACAGCAATTCCACGATGATGAAATAAATTGTATAAAAAAGCTCCTGTTTTAGCATTAACAGTATAACCCAACATGGATACGTCGGGTGCTAAAATCAGTACTAAAAACCACCACCATTCATAACTCAGAAGGCTGAATAGATAGAGGCCAAGGATAAATAAACCTAATTCTTCTAATTTGATAACTGTTTTCATTTGATCACTTTTTCCATCATTTTTTCCGGATGGTCTAATGCTTTAAATCCAAATTTCTCGTATAAAAAATGGGCATCGGTTGTGGCCAATCTCCAGATTTTAATTTCGTTCAGTTGCGGTTCATTCATCATTTTCTTAATTAAAATAGACGAATAACCTTTTCCCTGATGTTCTTCAGTAATAAAAACATCCATGACATAAGCAAAAACCACGTAATCGGTTATCACACGTGCAAAACCAATTTGTTTGTCGTCAAGATAAATTCCAAAACAAACAGAAGCATCAATAGTTCGTTGTACTTCCTCGATTGTGCGCCCCGCAGCCCAATAAATGTCTTTTAAAAAGTGCTGAATAAACGGAACGTCAAGTTTGCTTTTATCGGTTGAAACTGTAATCATAATTAATTGTTGATTTTAGATTTTAGACTTCAGATTTGAAATTAGCAATCTAAAGTCTAAAATCTGAAATCTGAAATAAAATTGGTTTAGACGGACTCGCATCATTCTCAAACGAAGCGATTTGTAAATTTAGTATATAATCTCCGTCTTTAATTTCATCGGGAACATAAATCATTTCTGTAATGGTAGCTTTTAGTCGGGCATCAGGATTTAAATGAAGCGTGTCTTTTACATTCCAAAAGGCTTTATGGGCTAACAATTTTCCTTCGTCATGTTCTCGGTCAACACTTGGTAAATCGATTAATAAATGCTGGATTTCGCTTTCACGAATAAAAACAGCAGCGTCTTCAGCTAAATAAGGCGGATTGGTATTCGAATATTTTCTTGATTTTTTATCCTTTTGATTGGGTAGAGTTCTGATAATTAAAGCCTCCGTGGTCAAATTGTGTGAAGTCGAAAGGTTCATTGCTTTTTGGACTTGCTCCTTCGTAATTACCAAATCTTCTCCAATTGTTTCAGGTGCAATAGTGATCAATTTTGCCGAAAAGAAAAATTGGGTCAGGGATTGATTGATGCTGTAAAAATCAGTCGTAATATGCCCCAAACATTCGGTGTGTGTACCGTGTCCGTGTGGGTTGAAGAAAATATTATTGAAATTAGTTGATGATTTTCCTTCCGAAACTTTGCCGATCCAGTCTCCAAAAACTACGGGTTCAATAGTTGGTTTTTCAATGTACCAGGCAATCGGGTTTTCATCGGTATTTGTTAATGGGATTGAGATGTCTATAGGTTTAGATAAGTCAATTTCGAAGTTGTTTATTTTAGCTAACACAGTTGTTTTTTTATGCCGCAAAGGCACAAAGGCGCAAAATGAAATTACAATTTACTTTGCGCCTTTGTGTCTTCGTGGCTAATTTTCTCATTTCAAATTTAAGAAAAATAGATCCGATGCTATCCCATCCGTCAAAAATTTTCCTTTTGGGGTTGGTCTTAAAATGTTGTCAGCAATATAAAGCAATTCGTCATTTAAGAATTTTTGTGCTTGTTGCTTCAGATAATCTAAATATTCAGTGCCAAATTCATCTTTAATTCTTTCGAGAGAAACGCCCCAAATGGTTCGTAATCCCGTCATGATGTATTCGTTGTAGCGATCTGATTTTGAAAGAATTTCAGTTTCTATCGGTAGAGTGTTATCTTGAATGGATTTGATATACAGTGCATTATTCGCCACATTCCAGCCTCTTTTTTCACCATCATAACTATGTGCCGAAGGTCCGACGCCAATATATTTTTTACCCAGCCAATAAGCCGAATTGTTTTTGGAGAAGTAGTTTTCTTTACCAAAGTTGGATAATTCGTAATGAATGAAATTGTTTTTCTGAAGCATTTCTACCAAAATCATAAAGTGATTGGAAGCGACTTCATCCTGGGGTTCAGCAATTTTTCCGGTATCGATAAGTTTCTTCAAGGCAGTTTTGGGTTCAACCGTAAGAGCATAACTTGAAATGTGCGGAATGCCGAAACTTAAGGCAGTTTCAATATTCTGTTTCCACATTTCATCTGTCATTCCCGGAATGCCATAAATTAAATCGAGCGAAATGTTATCGAAATATTTAGTTGCCTCGGCTAAACAATTTTTGGCTTCCGCCGAATTATGAGCGCGATTCATCAGTTTTAAATCCTCTTCAAAAAAAGACTGAATACCAATGCTAAGGCGGTTTATAGGACTTTTAGATAACTCAAAAATTCGCTCTTTAGACAAGTCATCCGGATTGGCTTCGAGTGTGATTTCCGGATTTTCAGCAACTTTATAATTCTCGTAAACGGTGTCAATCAAAAGTTGTAATTCTGAATTCTCTAAGACAGATGGAGTTCCGCCACCAAAATAAATAGTTTCAATTTGGTTGTCGAACTCATTTTTACGCATCCGGATTTCTTTGGCAATAGCCAAAACCATTTCCTCTTTCTTCTTCATCGAAGTCGAAAAATGAAAATCGCAATAATGGCAAGCCTGTTTGCAGAAAGGTATGTGGATGTAGATGCCGCTCATTTTTTTAGTTTGCAGTCCCAGTCTCAGTTTTCAGTTCTGAGACTGAAAACTGAGACTGAAAATTATTTCTTAACTCGTTCCTCATTCTGTTTCACAAAAGCATCCCAACCCGAATAGCTTTGTCCGGCAACAATTTTTCCGGAATTGAAAAAATGACAGACCGCAGCCGCCAAACCATCAGTTGAATCGAGGTTTTTTGGAAGTTCTTTCAAGCCTAAAAGCTGTTGGAGCATTTTGGCAACTTGTTCTTTGCTGGCATTTCCGTTTCCGGTAATTGCCATTTTTATCTTTTTGGGTTCGTATTCTGTAATCGGAATATCCCTTGAAAGTCCCGCCGCCATTGCAACGCCTTGCGCACGACCTAATTTTAGCATCGATTGTACGTTTTTGCCAAAGAAAGGTGCTTCGATCGCAATTTCGTCCGGATTATGTGTTTCGATTAATTCTATGGTACGCTCAAAAATGATTTTAAGTTTCTGGTAATGATTGTCATATTTGGAAAGTTGCAATTCGTTAAGCTGCAGGAATTCCATTTTTTTATTAATGACTTTAATCAATCCAAAACCCATAATCGTTGTTCCGGGGTCGATGCCTAATATGATGCGTTCTTTTGTCAAGAGAGTTTTTGTTTCAAGTTTTTTGTTTGTTTCGCCATTCGGCTTCCAGTCTCATGTCACGTTTCAAGTTTCAAGTTGAAAACGGATAAGGACATATTTCCTCATTGTCTCATTTTCAAATTGACACATTTTCTAATTTTCAAATGGTCACATTCTCTAATTGCTTACTTTTGCGCTATGATTTCAATTCCCCACAAAGCTAAACAATTCCTTGTTCTTCTAGCCAAACTTTTGATTGTAGGCGGTGCATTTTATTTTATTTACGATCAGTTGGCGCACAACGATAAACTCGATTGGCAGAAGTTTATTACTTTATTTCGTAAAAACCAATCCGTTTTAGGAATAGCTTTTATTTTGCTTTTGAGTGTTCTGAATCGTTATTTTGAGATTCTAAAATGGCAGAATCTGGCTAAAGTATTGCATGAAATTTCGGTAGGACAAGCTACCAAAGAAGTTTTGGCGGCCTTAACCGCCGGAATTTTTACGCCAAACGGGGTAGGGGAATATGCCGGAAAAGCCTTGTTTTACTCGAAATCGGAAGCCAAAAAAGTGGTTTTTCTGAATCTGATCTGTAATGGAATTCAAATGGTTCTGACCGTGATTTTTGGGATTTTCGGATTGTTGTATTTCAATGCCAAATACAATGTAATTACCACCAAAACGGTGGCAATACTGTTTGCGGTTTTCTTTTTATTTTTTATTGTTTTGTTTTCGTTGAAGAAAATAAAAATCAAAGGATACTCCATCGAGAAATTGCTTCATAAGATTAACGAGCTTCCGAAGTCCGTTCACCAAAAAAATATACTTTTAGGGATTTGTCGTTATTTGGTTTTCTCGCATCAGTATTATTTTTTATTTCTGGCTTTTGATGTTGAATTGCCTTATTTCACACTCATTGCAACCATTGCAGTGGTTTACTTTTTAGCTTCTTCTTTACCCACTTTTCAGTTTTTGGATTTCGCGGTAAAAGGAAGTGTTGCCATTTATTTCTTCGGAATTTTAGGCGTAAACGAATGGATTGTTGTTTTTATCTCGACCTTAATGTGGTTTTTAAATGTGGTTTTGCCGGTCATTTTAGGCAGCTATTATGTATTGAATTTTAAAACTAAAACCGCAAAATGAGCCTGGCTTTGTTGGTCATATTAGCAATTTATGTGCTAACAATTGGGTGGCTTATTTATGGTTATACCAAAGTAAAGAAGTACAAAGAGAATAATTTAAAGCCTCAAACGGGTTTTACAATTATAGTACCTTTTAGAAACGAAGCAGATAATTTGCCGCATCTTTTAGCAAGCTTTTCAAAGCTCAATTACCCGACTGATTTGTTTGAGGTTATTTTGGTGGATGATCAGTCTAGTGATCATTTTGAGGTTTCAAGTTTCAGGTTTCAGGTTTCGGTGATCGACACGATCAGGGTTTCGGAATCTCCTAAAAAGGACGCTATTTCTACGGCAATGCAACATGTAAAAACTGATTGGGTTATTACTACCGATGCAGATTGTATCGTTTCGGAAAACTGGTTGCTGACTTTTGATAATTATATTCAGGAGAATAGGGTTTCGATGTTAGCGGGCGCGGTTACCTACGATTGTGAGGATTCATTTTTGCACCATTTTCAGCAGTTGGATCTTACCAGTTTACAAGGAGCAACCATTGGAAGTTTTGGACTAGAAAGAGCCTTTATGTGTAACGGTGCTAATTTTGCATACACAAAAGTTTTGTTTGAAAAATTAAATGGTTTTGATGGTAATAATAAAATTGCGAGTGGCGATGATGTTTTTTTACTTCAAAAAGGAGTAGAATTATGTCAAAAAAAAATTCATTATTTAAAAGCGGAAGCTGCAATTGTACACACGCAACCAACGCAGGACTGGAAATCATTGTTTTATCAGAGAGTACGCTGGGCAGCCAAAACAAGTTCGTATCAGAGTGTTTTTGGAAAGGCGCTGGGATTGATTGTTTTCTTCGGAAATCTGAGTTTTGTAATCGGAACTGTACTTTTTGTCTTTGGAATCTGGTCGTGGAAGCTTTTTGTCTTGTTTGTCTTTTCAAAGTTCATAATTGATTTTGTATTGCTTTATAGCACAAATCAGTTTTTAAGAAAGACCAGAATAAAAAACCTTATTCTGAGCAGTATCTTATATCCCTTTTTTAGCTCGACGGTAGCTTTGTACAGTTTATTCGGTTCTTACGAATGGAAAGAGAGACGGTTTAAAGTGTAGCATTTAAAGTACAAACATTTAAATCTTAAATCAAGCTGTGTGTAATTTGAACCACGTAAGTAATATAAGTTCATTTTAAAGCAAATTTATATTTTCTTAAATTACTTATATGGTTAGAATATCGTCTTTAAAACAAACAGAGTCTGATTTGAGCCATGTAAGTGATATAGGTTCATTAAAGACAATCTTATATTTTCTTACATAACTTATATGGTTTAAACCAATTTACTTAGCATCTTTTGCTTTAATAATTACAGGTAGGATAAACTGGGTTTTTACCGGAATTCCGCGTTTGATGGCAGGATTTACTTTAGGGAAATCGACTAAACGCGCGTGCAGGATACTGTCAATTTTGATTGTGTCGTAAGCAACAGAATCTTTTGGGAATTGAGGCTCAAATTGCATTGTAGCATTAGGAAAAACGGTCACTTTTACTTCAATCGTATCAAGTTCGGGATAAAGAATAGAAAGGGAATCGATATCTAATTTTTCCTGAATAAGCTGTGCCATTTTTTCGAAGAAACATTGTTGACGCAGTTTTTTATCCGCTATTTTTTCGCAATCTACTACAGAGGGGAATTCATCAACTTCTTTCCAGTTAATCGATTTTAGTTCTTTTTGCAGCAATTCTTTTTCAGACGGAACCTGCTTCTCAAAATATTGACAAGAATTGAAAAGTAAAACGACTATAAAAAGAAGAAGTTGTCTCAAGATTTTGATGTTGAATGAAACTGATTTGATTCGGTTGTAAAAATACGATTATTTTTTTTGGGATGCTTTGTATTGGAGATATTCTTCATAGCTTTTTGAAAGCCATTCTTCTTTGTTTTGCGCTGCAACTTCTTTCTGTTCAGGATATAAAGCCGAAAGGCGATCTGAAAAAGTAGCAATCTGAACGGTATAGTTATAAAATTCTGTTTTGCTTAATACAATATTTGGATCACTCCTGCGATTAAAATACTCGAGGAAAAGCGCATTAAAATCTTTCATAGAAAAATTTAATACTTTTTTCTTATTACTTTTATAAATACTGTCTTGAATTAATTGGTCATCGATTGAAAGTTTTTTGGCCTGTGCGTGTATATTTACATTGCTCATAAAGATCAAAAAACAAAATAAAGATAAGGGCAAAAGTCTTGACATTGTTATAGTTGATTAAATTGCTTGTAAGAACGAATTTACAAAAAAAATATGGATTTAATATTGGTGTTACTTGGTTTTGTATGTGTAATAGTTGGAATTTTTGGTAGTTTTTTACCGGTTTTACCCGGATTATCCAGTTGTTGGGTGGGTTTGTTGTTGTTGTACTTAACCAAGGCTGTCGAAAATAATTATTGGCTGTTGGGAATTACACTTTTGATAACCGTAATTATTACCATTTTGGATTATGTTATTCCTGCCAAGGGAACAAAGAAGTTTGGCGGAAGCTCCTATGGAATTTGGGGTACTAATATTGGATTAATAGTCGGGATTCTCTCTCCAATTCCTTTTGGAGTAATTTTAGGGCCCTTTTTTGGTGCTTTAATCGGGGAGCTTATTTATGATTCCAAAAACCATCGTCGCGCCTTAAAAGCGGCAACAGGATCCTTGTTGGGATTCCTTGCTTCGGGATTTATTAACTTCTTGTTTTGCATCATTTTTACAGGGATTTTCATAAGTATAGTATGGCAGAATCGAAGTTTATTGTTTTAAATCTTCATTCAGGATTTAAGCTTTTTCTTATTTTTTTGATTTCCTCAAAAAATATTTTAATTTTCTTTCCTTCTTTTTTTCCTTTGTTTTGATAACGAAAGGGTTATGTTTATTGAGGCTTTTTGCTTTCGATGTTAAATAAGCAGTAAATCCTTTAGTGAATTTTAAACATATTTTTTGAAAATGTTAAAATATTTTATATTTTTATCCAGATAAACGATTAAAAGCCCCACTTTGTCGATTATTTTGAATGGATTTAAATAATTCTAAAAATAATAAATAGTATGACTCCGAACCTACAAATTGAACTTAGACGTTTCATATCTTCTAATGTTGTCTCAAAGTTGAATAAGTTTTATTTTGAAAATGATGCTCTTTTAATAAAGGGAATTGATGTTTCAATAGGTACAGTTCTGATGGGATTGTATAATAAAGCGGAGGATTCGGGTTTCTATAAGCAAATAGTGTCATCGATAGAGGAGGATTCAACATTTTACGGAGAGGTTGATTTTGCCTCTGGTAGAATTTTATCAGTTGACGATTGTTATCGTTTAGAAGGAAATGGTTTATTGAAAGAAATTTTCGCTAACAAAAAAGGACGGATCTCTGAAATGATTTCTAATGAAGTCGGAATCAAAAGTGAAACCGCCAGAGAAATTCTTAATTTTTCAGCACTACTGGTCGTTTCGTATCTTAAGAATAATGTTCAGCTTTTAGATAGTTTAAAATTATTGCTGGAAGAGCAGAAAAGAGATATCTTAAACAGTATTCACCCCGGAATCAAAATAATACTTGGATTCTCCTGTTACGAAACGGTAGACGATAAAAACCAAGCAAGCTTAGGAAGGTCCATTTTTACCCTTTTCGGACATAACTTCTTTTAATATTTCCCTTAGTCAGAATTGTTATAAAATAAAAAATCCCATTTTACAGAAGCAAAATAGGATTTGTATTTTTATTTGAGAAGCTAATTAAACGTTTTTCAAATTAATGATTTCTTGATCCGTCAGGAAACGCCAGTTACCTCTTGGTAAATTCTTTTTGGTAAGACCTGCAAATGAAACACGATCGATACGTAAAACGTCATAATCAAAATGTTCAAAAACGGCACGAACCACTTTTACATTTGAAGAGCGTAATTTAAGTCCAATTTCGCTTTTAGGCTCATTGTCAATATAACTCACTTCTTCTACAAAAACGCGGTGTCCGTCAAGAACTAAACCTTTACTGATTTTTTCTAAATCTTCATATTTCAGGTTTTTATCTAAAGATACCTGATAGATTTTAGATGATTTCTGACTTGGTAAAGTAAATTTACGAATCATATCAGTATCATTTGTAAACAACAACAAACCAGTTGTGTTTTTGTCCATTCTTCCAATTGGAGCAATTTTAGCTGTAGTAGAACCACGAACTAATTCTAAAACATTACGGTATTCCTGACCTTCGTCAAGAGCAGTGGTAAAGTTTTTAGGTTTATTCAACAAGATGTATTCTTTCTTCTCAGGAGTAAGCGTAACACCGTCAAAGTTTACAACATCATTTAATTTTACTAAATATCCCATTTCAGTAACCGGAACGCCATTTACTTTTACGTTTCCAGACTGAATGTATATGTCGGCATCACGACGTGAGCAAACTCCTGAATTCGAAATATATTTATTCAAACGGATTTCGTCAGCAGCTTTTTGTCTTTTAGGTGCCTGATTTTGTTTTTTAAGTTTTTGTGCCGCTTCTTCCTCCGCTGCTTTCACGGCAGGTTTTACTTTTTTCGGCCCTTGAGCACGCTTTTGCATGGCAGGTTTTGGCTTGTTAGAGTTTGATCTGGAGCTATTTGGTCTAGAACCACCTCTTTTATTATTGCCTTCCTTATTGTTCATAAATTCTGTAATTTGTGCAAAGATAGTTTATTCTTGCTAAATAATCCTAAGTTCAATGTTCTTAGATTGATAGCCTTGTTTTTTTGTTGATTTACCGAGTGTTGTGATTTAGTTTTCAGTCTAGATCTACGTTTACAGTTTCATCTTAGATCTTACACGTGACATTTCATATTTTACATCTTCATTATAAAAAATCAAATCTTAAGCAGTAAACTCTTTCCATGCCATAAAACGCTTGGGTTTATCAAAACAATGCAGAAAACCCCTGATACAATTAAGAATTTTAGCGTGTTGTGAAGCAGTAAAAATTGCTCTTTTGTATTTGATTTCCAGAGATAAAGCAGGAAAAAAAGCAAAAAGATGTAACAGACATAGAAGTAAATGTCCATGTAACCCACATCGTAAATGTTGATTAAAATATAAACGGGTAGTATAGTCAAAAACGTCAGGGCCGTTATGATTTGTTTTGAAACCTTTTCATTGTATATGATTGGAATAGTTTTGTAATTGTTGGCCAGATCTCCTTTCAGATTTTCTAAATCTTTTATCATTTCGCGAATCAATAACAATAAAAACAGAAACATGGCGTGGGCAGAAATTACCGCAAAGTGACTCATGTGGTTTTCAATCTCTTCAAATGATATGGCGTTGTAGAAATAGAGTAAGATGGCAAAAAAAGGAATAACAGCCAGTAAAGCGGCAGTTAAATTCCCGACAATAGGGTATTTTTTTATTTTATGGGAGTAAAACCAAATGAGGAAAATGTAACCGGAAAAGAAGAAAAAAGCTCTCCAGGAAACAATTAGAGCCATTAATGCAGCAATAAAATTCAAAGTAAAATAAACCGATAATTTAGTCTTCTGACTCACCAGTCTGTCCAACATCGATTTATTGGGTCTGTTGATTAAATCTTTCTGACTGTCGTAAAAATTATTGATAATATAACCTGAAGCAATGGTAATAGCAGAAGCAAAAACGATTAAAAATAAGCGAAAATCAAGTAAGATATCTAAAGCCCTTTTTTCGGGAGCCAGAATAAAAATGGCAGATAAATACTGTGCTAAAACAATGATCGGAATGTTGTAACCTCTCACTACAGAGAACAAACTAATAACTTTCATCGCCAAAATTTTATTCTTTCTGCTTAACATTTTTTTGTTAGAGGTTATTGTTTTTTAATTAGCATTAACGGATTTAAATGCTAAAGTACATCTTTTAATAGAGCTGCAGAACCAAATCCAAGTTTTCTTATGCATTGCAGCGCTTCTCTTTGTGAAACCGGTACTTCTTTAATTCGTTCTTTTTCCATAAAATAAACGCCTCCACCCATTGGATTTGGTGCATCCGGAATAAAAACGGTAAAATGATCTTCATTAATTTGTTCGATCAAAAAAGCAAATTGCCAACCATCATCTACACGAGCCAAAATTACCTTTAAATTCTCTTCATCGTTAGTTCCGAATATGTTTTCATTTATGCCTTTCATGAACGAATATCCCGGAATCAGGCTTAAAATTTTATCTTCAAGTTTAGTAACCAGATTTTTTGCCGTTTTTGTTTTGGCAACTATACCTGCTAAAAAACAGATAACGATGATAATTACTAATCCGATTATTTCCTGTAGCGCCAATCCTAATATTTTTACTTTAGGCAAATGACTCGATAAAGGAAGTGTTATTTTTTGTACAATATGATAGGCTTTCTCAAGGAGAATAAAAAATATGGCAAGCGGAACCAAAAAAAGAATTCCTCCAACAAGAGTAGTCCTTATAATTCTTAAGATACTTTTCATATTGACATGTTTAGTTTAAATTTTTATAAAAAAATCAGACAAAGTAACAAAATCAAAAAGGCAAATAGAATTGAATTCTACTTATTGGAACGGTAAAATTTTGGAGAAATTATAAATTAGAATTGATAAACAACTTCTAATTTATAGTCCTTTAACGAAACTTTAGCGCGTTCTAAATCTTCAGTAAAACCCAGAATATAACCGCCACCGCCAGAACCACAAAGTTTTAAGTAATAATCATTTGTGTCAATTCCGTGTTGCCAGATCCCGTGAAATTGTTCCGGAATCATTGGTTTGAAGTTGTTCAAAACAACTTTAGAAAGTTTCTTGGTGTTGGTGAATAACGATTTCATGTCGCCATGTAAAAAGTTTTCTACGCAGGCATCGGTATATTTTACAAACTGGTTTTTAAGCATGGTACGGAAACCTTTGTCTTTTAGGTTTTCCATAAAAATATTTACCATTGGAGCCGTTTCGCCTACAATTCCGGAGTCTAATAAGAACACAGCGCCTTTTCCGTCAAAACTTTGAGTCGGAATACCGGTTGCTTCAATATTGTCTTTAGAATTGATTAAGATTGGAATGCTTAGATAACTGTTTAAAGGATCTAAACCGGAGCTTTTTCCGTGGAAAAAACTCTCCATTTGAGAAAATATATTTTTAAGCTGTAACAGTTTTTCGCGAGTTAGATTTTCTAAAACGGTAATTTTATTTGTAGCATATTTATCGTAGATCGCCGCTACAAGAGCACCGCTGCTTCCAACTCCGTATCCTTGTGGAATGCTGGAATCGAAATACATACCTGTTTCAACATCATTTTTTAAAGTAGTCAAATCAAAAGTAACCAATTCCGGTTGTTCTGTTTGTAAGGTTTCAAGATAGTCTACGAAACGTTTCAGGCTTGCGTTTGATGCAATAGCTTCCGCCGAAGGTTCTTCGGTTTTCTTTAAAGCACCATTGTAAAAGTTATAAGGAATAGAAAGTCCTTTGGAATCACGGATAATTCCGTATTCTCCAAAAAGTAATATTTTCGAGTAAAATAATGGTCCTTTCATAATTTATTTAATGTCTTTCTTTATTTTATTTGGGTCTTGTCTGGTGTCAAAAATAGTGTGAATCCTAATTTCATTCACGCTAAAACTGTATAATAGGCTCGACTGTTTTGTAACCACACATTTACGATATTTTTTATTTACGGATGATTTCGGAAAAATCTCGGGATTCGTAACTATGATAGAAATTGCTTTTCGGAATTTCACAAGAAACATATCTTTCGACTTTTTAGACCATCTTGTTTCAATAAAATTTAAAACAGTATCTAAATTTTTCTCAGCTGTTTTGGAAAAATTTATTTTAAGATCCATCAGCTGTATTTTTTCATCACCTCTTCGTAACTTGTAAATTCACCTCTTTCAAATTCCAATTCACTTTGAGCGATGTCTGCTTTCTGATTCTCCGTCAACTCCTCCCACCAATCTTTTTTTTCTTTCTTAAAAATTTTGCGGATGGACTGAATGATAGCGGGATCTTCTGTATCTGCTAACATTTTGATCAACTCGAGTTTTTCTAATTGAATGTCCATAATCTGAATTTTTAATTAAAGATACAAAAATTATAATGCAATTGCACCATCTCCAATTTTGTCGCAAATGTACTGACCATTCTGACAAAATACAACTAATTCGTCCTGAATAAATTGTAACACTTTTTCGCTAACGTTTTCGGGATACAGAACGTGAACATTTGCCCCAGCATCAAGCGTAAAACAAACCGGAATCTGAGTTTCCTTTCTGAATTTCCAAATCGCATTGATGATCTGCAAAGTGTTCGGTTTCATCAAAATATAGTAGGGCATAGAAGTCATCATCATAGCATGTAAAGTCAAGGCTTCACTTTCTACTACTTTTATGAATTCGTCCAGATTACCGCTTTCGAAAATAGCAATTAACTGATCCAGGTTTTCATGTGCCTGAGCAAAACGTCTTTCGGCATACGGATGGTTGTGCATTAAATCATGTCCAACGGTACTGGAAACCTGTTTTTCGCCTTTATCGACTAATAGAATGATGTCTTGATAATTCTTGAAATTGTCATGTATGGCGTACGGAAATTCAACTCCAAATAAGTCAGAACTACCTTCAATATTGGCTTGATTTCCCCAAACAACCACTTTTCCTTTTACACTTCTGCAGGCGCTTCCCGAACCTAAACGTGCTAGAAATGAAGCTTTTTGAAAGAAATAATCGTCGGTCATTTCAGGATTCAGTGCTTTTTCGAGACTCATAAAGTTCATTGCCAAAGCCGCCATTCCAGATGCCGAAGAGGCAATTCCTGAACTGTGCGGAAAGGTGTTCTGAGTGTCAATCGTAAAATGATAGTGTTTCAAAAAAGGAAGATATACTTCGATTCTTTCTAAAAACTTCTGAATTTTGGGTTTAAAATCTTCTTTTGGCTTTCCTTCAAAAAGCAAATCAAAAGAAAAATCATTCGCCGTCACACTGAGCGAAGCCGAAGTGTGTTTCTTCTCAAAAGCCAGTTTAGTGATCGTTTTACAATTGTTAAGTGTAAAACTCACAGATGGATTCGCCGGAATCTGATTGTCTTTTTTGCCCCAGTATTTTACTAATGCAATATTACTGGGAGCGCTCCACTCAAAATTATCTTTTTCGATATCCGAAGTATATTTATTTGGAATAAAATCAGTTGCTGTAAACATGAAATATAAAATTTTGACAAAGATACTTTTTCTTATTTATTTGGCGCTAAAAGGGGAATATTTAAACCATATAAGTGATGTGAGAAAATATAAGGCAGCGCTTGGATTTTACTTTGCATGTTTGGTTTATAGGGTTCAAAGCTCATTTTTTATTTGTTTGATGCTAAAAAGGGAATATTTAAACCATATAAGTGATGTAAGAAAATATAAGGCAGCGCTTGGATTTTACTTTGCTTGTTTGGTTTATACAAAGCTCATTTTTTATTTGTTTGATGCTAAAAGTGGCAAATTTAAACGATATAAGTGATGTGAGACAGTGTGAAGTAGCGCATAGACTTTCCTGAACTTACATCACTTATATGGTTTAAAAGTCCATTTTTTGTCTATTTTTGGCTTAAAATTTAATACAATGAATAAAATAGTCCGAATTGTAATTGCTTTAATGGTTTGTTTGTTAGTGGGTTATTCTGCCAGTACGGTTACAAGACCCAGTATTGAGACTTGGTATGTTACGCTTGTAAAACCAGCTTTTAATCCGCCCAATTGGATTTTTATGCCGGTTTGGACGTTTCTTTATGTTTTAATGGCGGTAGCAGCAGGATTGGTTTGGGATAAAATAAAAGAACAAAATCAAGAGGTAAAAACGGCTTTAGGTTTCTTTTTGATTCAATTGACTTTAAATGCGATTTGGTCGTATCTTTTCTTTGGATTGAAAAACCCAATGTTGGCTCTGATTGAGATTGCAGTTTTAGAATTGATGATTTATGAAACGTATTTGAAATTTATTAAAATCAACAAAACAGCAGGGTATTTACTAATTCCGTATATGGTTTGGGTTGCTTTTGCTGCAATTCTGAATGCCAGTATTTGGTGGTTGAATTGATGTTGTTTTTTGGTTCCTGTTTTTTTTGTTTCAAGTTTGAGGTTTAATTTATTGTTCCCTTGATTAGTGTTTCAATAGTGTCTTTGCTTTTATTGATTTGCTCGATTGTATTTTTTATAAAATGGAAGCGTTTGAAAAAAGATGTTTTAGGTTCTTAAACTTTATACTATTAAGGTTTAGAAGACACTTTATTAATTATTTCAATTGCTTCAATTTTCGAAATTCTAAAGGATTAACCCCTTCGTGTCGGCTAAAATATCTCGAAAGATTTTTAATATCCGTGTAACCACAAACATCTGAAATCTCTGTGACAGACAGATCTGTTTCGATCAAAAGTTGTTTGACCTGTTTGATTCTTAGAGTGTTGATTTCGTCCAGTATACTTCGCTTTAAAACCAATTGAAACCTTTTTTCTAAAACTCTTCTCGACAATGCGGTAGCTTTCACAACATCATCTACGGCAATTCTTTCTTTATAATTGTAATAGATAAAATGGAGCGCTTTGCTTATTTCTTTATCGTTTACCGCCAGAAAATCGGTTGATCTGCGCGTAATTATTTGTAAATGTTCTACCTGAATATCGTTGTAAATCCCTTCTTTATTTTGCATCATTTTGCTAAGAAGCTGTGCCGTTTCGAAACCGGCTTTTTCAGTATTTAAAGAAATGCTCGACAAAGGAGGATCAGACAGATTGCAAATACTCAGGTCATTATCGACTCCAAGCACAGAGACTTGTTCGGGAACGTTGATGCCAACTGCTTTACAGGCTTCAGTGACATGTTGCCCCTGATTATCGTCGCAGGTCATTATGGCGATTGGTTTTGGTAAAGCTTTAAGCCAATCGGCAAGTTGTGATTCCTTGTAGCTCCATAATGGCGGAGTTTCTTCTTTTTGATGTTGGTAGATGTGAACGTTACAATTGACTTCTTTCACTTTTTCGCAAAACCCTTCACATCGTTCACGTGACCAGACAATATTGTCAAAGCCATAAAAAGCAAAATTCTTAAAGCCTTTTTCGATAAAATAAGAAGCGGCCATGTGTCCCGTTTCTTTATAAAGCCCGGTAATGTTTGGAATGCCGGCAAAACGTTCGTTAGTATCCTGCGCAATGATTGGAATGTTTAACGAAAGCAATTTTTCAAATACCTGTTCATTTTCAATTTGCGCTATAATGCCATTGGCGCCCCAGGTTCTGGCCCATGCAATGGCATTTTTTAAATCCTTTTTATTTCCGCTTACAATTGGAATCCGGCAAAAGTTAAGTGGACCAAATAGTCTGGAATATTTCGCAATTCCGTTTAAAAGCCCTCGGCCATATTCTTCAGAAAAGTTAACTAACAATAATACTTTGGGTGTCATTTTTATTAGATGTTAATTGGGATACAGTGCTTTACATTAAAATGAAATCTGAAAATAACTACTAGTTTGCTTCGGATTTTGGAATTGTAAATATTCGCAAAATGAAGATTAATTATCGCAAATATACCATTATCAATTCAATTACAAGACTACTTTTGTTTTGTGGTTTTTAATGAAATGCTTAAAAATGTTTTAATTATTAGTTTTTTTAACCTTTTTTAGAAGCATTTAATTTGTTTTAGTGAAATATATCCTTTTTTATTTTGTAGTAAAAAAATGATGAATTTAAATGACTAAGTCAGAAGACCAAAATGTTTCAAACCCTAAATTTTAACCAATAGTAATCTCCCTAATTAGATTAAAAGAAAAATTATGAAGAATATAAATTATACTAATGCTACTTTAATTTCATTTCTTTTTTGGGTAATGAGCAGCATGATGGCTGTAAATGCTCAAAATGTAAAATTCGAACAACAATTAAAAGAAGGCTGGACTATAGCATCATCTGCCCAAATAAACAATTCGGGAGATAAGATTTCTGTAGCCGGTTTTGATGTTTCAAAATGGTATACAACCACAGTTCCGTCAACGGTGATGGCTTCTTTAATTGCCAATAAAGAATACGCTGATATTTTTATGGGGGAAAACATCAGTAAAGTAGATACGACACGATTTAGAGTGCCTTGGTGGTATAGAAATGAATTTGTTATCGAAGACACCTCAAAAAATACAGAATTGCAGTTTGAAGGGATTAATTATCGGGCCAATGTTTGGCTGAATGGCAGTAAGATTGCTGCTGCAGACAGTTTGTTCGGAGGTTTCAGAATATTTACTTTAAACATTTCAAAACATATAAAAAAGGGAAAAAATGTGCTTGCTGTTGAAGTTTTTCATCAAAAGCCGGATGAGCCTTCAATTGGTTTTGTCGATTGGGCACCTATGGCACCGGATCGCGAATTGGGACTTTGGAGACCTGTAAAGCTTAAAATTTCAGATAAAACTAGTCTGAATAACATTTTTGTGACCTCAAAAATTGATAAAAAAGAATACAAGAATGCAACATTGGAAATTTCGGCTGAGGCTGTAAACCATACCAACGAAGCGGTAGAAGCACTTTTAAAAGGAAAAATTGAAAACATCACTTTCGAAAAGAAAGTAACACTTCAGCCTTTTGAGAAGCGAATCATTGTTTTTAAATCTTCAGAATTTAAACAGTTGAATATTAAAAATCCTCGTTTGTGGTGGACGTACGAATTAGGAAAACCAAACTTGTACACGTTAACCCTGTCTATTGAAACCAATAAAAAAGTCTCCTATTCAAAAGCTACTTCTTTCGGAATACGTGAAGTCGAAGATTATATCACTGCAAAAGGGTACAGAGGTTATAAATTAAATGGTGTTGAAGTTCTGATTAAAGGCGGCGGCTGGGTCGATGGAATGTTCTTAAACGATACCGAAGAAAAAGTAAAAGCCCAATTAGAATATGTAAAACAGACTAACATGAACACGGTTAGGATGGAAGGTTTTTGGGGAAATAGCGAAAGAATTTACGAAATGGCCGATGAAATGGGACTTTTGCTGATGGTGGGTTGGAGCTGTCAATGGGAATGGAAAGGGTACCTGGACAAACCGGAAGATGATTTTATGTCGATCAAAACTCCCGAAGACATGAATCTCATTATCAACTATACCCGCGATCACGTGAATTGGCTACGAAACCATCCGAGTATTTTTGTCTGGGTAATGGGGAGTGATAAATTACCTCGTCCGGAATTGGAAGAAAAATACAATATTTTGTTTAAAGAAATTGATACTTCGAGACCTCTTTTAATGTCTTGCAAAGGAATGGAAAGTACGATTTCAGGAAAAACTGGAGTAAAAATGAATGGTCCTTATGAATATGTAGCGCCCAATTATTGGTTTGTGGACACAGAGAACGGTGGTGCTTTTGGTTTTAACACTGAAACAGGCCCGGGGCCTCAGGTTCCTTCACTTGAAGTTGTAAAAAGCATGATTCCCGAAGATAAATTATGGCCTATAAATACAACTTGGGATTTTCATTGTGGAAGAAATGAATTTCAAACCCTTGAGCGTTTCACAACGGCTTTCAACAACAGATACGGAATTCAGAATAATGTTGAGGATTTTACTTTTAAAAGTCAGGCCTCAAATTTAGAATCGATGCGTTCGATGTACGAAGCTTTTGCAATAAACAGAAGCAATACGACAGGAATCGTACAATGGATGTTTAACTCGCCGTGGCCCAAACTAATCTGGCAGTTTTGGGATTACAATCTCTTGCCAAATGCCGCTTTTTATGGAGCAAGATTAGGCGCGCGTCAGGTAAATATCGCTTACAATTATGGTGATAACGCGGTTTATGTAAGCAATTTAAATCCGCAGAAAACTAAAAAATTGAAAGCTCGGGTCAAGGTATTTGATTTTGACGGAAAAGTAATTTTCGAAAAGGAAGAAACGGTTTCGGTTAATGGAAATGCTTCGTACAAAACGATCGCTTTACCGAATGATAAAGCATATTCAAAAATCTATTTTCTGAAAATGAATTTATCAGATGAGAATGGAAAATCAATTGCGGATAATTTTTATTGGTTGTCGACTAAAAAAGATGTATTCGATTTTAAAAAATCAGACTGGATACACACGCCCTTAATGGAATATGCTGACTTTAAAGATTTGGATAAATTGCCTAAAGTAAAAATAGCCGCTCAGCATACCATAAAAAAGGAAAAAGAGAACTATGAGGTTACGGTGGAACTCAAAAACCCATCAGCCGCTATCGCGTTTTTAATTGAGTTAAATATCGTTGGAGACCTTTCAGGGAAATCAATAGTTCCGGTTTTGTGGGAAGATAACTATATCTCATTAGTACCAAAAGAAAGCAGGACAATAAAAGTCACTTTTCCGGTGGCTGCTTTAAAAGGCGAAAAACCCGTTTTTAGATACAAAGGCTGGAATGTAGACTAATAACAGCAAGATCATTTCTGTAAATAGTGAAGTACAACTATTTAAAATAAAGCGAATAAGAAATCCAAAATAAGACTTTTTTATTCAAAGGGAAAACGCATGCCTAAATCTAACTTTTTAATTAATAAACAAACAGATGAAAACGAGTAAGTTAACAGTGGGATTGGTGTTTTTGACCTTTTTTGTTATTTCTTTTCTGACTAACATTATGGGGCCATTGATTCCGGATATTATCAATAGTTACCATTTATCATTGGGTATGGTTGGTTTTCTTCCGTTTTCGTTTTTTGCGGCTTATGGTGTAATGTCAACCTCAGCAGGTGTTTTGCTTGAGAAATACAGAGAGAAAAAAGTAATGACGTTTTCCTTTTTGATAGCCGCAGTAGGTTCACTCTTGTTCGGATTGTTTCCTTATTATGCTATGGCTTTGGTTTCGCTGTTTTTAATAGGAATCGGGATGGCCGCTTTGCAAGTAGCCATTAATCCCTTGTTAAGAGTCTCGGGAGGTGAAGAACATTTTGCTTTCAATTCGGTAATGGCGCAATTGTTTTTTGGATTGGCTTCTTTTTTAAGTCCGCTGGTTTATAGTTATCTGGTGACCAACATCAAACACGACCGAACAAATGCAAACGAGTTTCTGGAAATCCTCTCAAAACTGGTTCCTAATACTCTGAATTGGGTTTCCTTATACTGGATTTTTGCTATAACAGCACTCACAATGGCTGTTATTATTTTGCTTTTTAAATTCCCGAAAGTTGAGTTAGTGGAAGACGAAAAAGCAGGAACCTGGAGCGTTTACAAAGATTTGCTTAAAAACAAAACGGTGCTTTTATTCTTCTTTGGAACTTTTGCTTACGTAGGCACAGAGCAGGGAATCGCCAATTGGATGTCAAAATTTCTAAGCGATTATCATCAATATTCCCCTCAGACGATTGGTGCCGAAGCGGTGGCTTATTTCTGGGGACTTTTAACGGCAGGCTGTCTTCTGGGATTGCTTTTGCTTAAATTCTTAGACAGTCGTAAAGTGCTTATTTTGTTTGCCACAGGCGCTATTATAAGTCTGACTCTTGCGCTGTTTGGTACCGCAGAGGTTTCGCTTTACGCATTTCCACTCTCCGGTTTTGCCCTTTCGGTAATGTGGTCAGTCGTTTTTTCATTGGCATTAAATTCTCTTAAAAATAATCATGGAGCCTTCTCGGGTATTTTATGTACCGGTATTGTAGGCGGAGCAGTTATGTCGTTACTAATCGGGAAACTGGGCGATATAATTGGGTTGCGTTATGCCATGACGGTTTTGTATGGTACGCTGGGATATATCTTCAGCATTGGTTTTTGGGCTAAACCATTGGTAAATAATGCCA
The DNA here is from genome assembly GCF_044005985.1 of Flavobacterium sp. FlaQc-49. Lineage (NCBI taxonomy): Bacteria > Pseudomonadati > Bacteroidota > Flavobacteriia > Flavobacteriales > Flavobacteriaceae > Flavobacterium > Flavobacterium sp. FlaQc-49. Next base: position 73,527 of record NZ_JBIPCS010000011.1, read on the forward strand.
TAATAAATGTAAAGAAAACAAAAGAAAATCAATAATTATATAAAGTTGTAAAAATGTCGGAAAGAAAAATTATAGGCGTTGACATGGGAGGAACAAAAATTCACACCAGCCTTATTTTAGGGAATGAAATAATTTCCGAATGTCTGTTAAATACACCCGCCAAAGAATCTGAACAAATAGTTTTAGACCGATTAATAGAAGCCATAGAAAAAGTTTATCAGCCCGATTGTGAAGGCATTGGTATTGGAGTGCCAAGTGTAGTAGACTGGAAAGAAGGAATTGTATACGATGTAGTTGCAATACCATCCTGGAAAGAAGTTCACTTGAAAAAAATACTCGAGAATCATTTTAAAATTCCGGTGTACGTCAACAATGATTCGAATTGTTTTGCCTTAGGTGAAAATTTCTTCGGAAAAGGAAGGAACGCTACAAACTTTGTCGGAGTGACTATCGGAACGGGGCTTGGCAGTGGAATCATCATCGAAAACAAACTGTATCAGGGCGTAAACACCGGAGCCGGAGAAATAGGAAGCATCTCTTATAAGGATGGAATTATCGAGCAATATTGCGCCAGCGGGTTTTTTACTTCCCGCGGATTAGATGGAGAAAAACTCTATTTGGAAGCCAAAAATGGCGATCAGAAAGCATTGGAAGTTTTTAAGGATTACGGAAAAAACCTGGCTGAGGTTGTCAAAATAGTTTTATACGCCTACGATCCTGAAACCATAATTCTGGGTGGATCCATAAGTAATTCATATGAGTTTTTTATTGATGCCGTTTGGCAGGGACTTGAGGATTTTATGTTTCCTGTTGAATTAAAGAAACTCAAAATAGAAAAATCACAACTTAAAAACAGCGCCGTTTTAGGGGCTGCTGCACTGGTTTACAATTTTAATAGTGTAACAGCATAAGGACTGCACAAAAACAGTTGAAAACCATTTGAATACAACTAACAAACAAAGACCAAAATTATTAACTAAAACAGTATTACAATGAAAAATAGTCTACAAAAAGGCTTAATGGTTATTTTAACCATGCTATGTACTAGCTTGATGTATTCGCAGGAAGTGTCAGGGCTGGTTTCGGATTCAAATGGGCCGCTTCCTGGTGTTTCGATTATAGTAAAAGGAAGCAAAAATGAAGCTCAAACCGATTTTGATGGAAGATTTACAATTAAAAACGTAGGGAAAGGCGCAGTCTTAATCTTTAGTTACATAGGTCTTAAAAACCAAGAAGTAAACATAGGGGACAAAACCAAGATAAATGTAACGATGGCGCAAGACCGCAGCGAGTTAAATGAAGTGGTGGTAGTGGGTTACGGAACCGCAAAAAAGAAAGATTTAACAGGGGCGGTGGACGTGCTTTCGTCTAAAGATTTTGATGGAGTTTCGAATACTTCACCGGCTTTATTGTTAAGAGGTAAAGTAGCGGGCGTACAAGTTACACAAACCAGCGGAGAGCCGGGTTCTGCCGTAACCATTCGGGTGCGAGGTTCTTCTTCTGTACGTTCGGGCAACGGGCCTTTGATTGTGGTAGACGGTGTTCCGTTAAGCGGTGGAGACGTATCGGCAGAAGGGGCTGATTTACTGGGAACCTCTTCGGCGAAAAATCCTTTAAATTTTATAAATGAAGCAGATATCGAGTCTATTTCGGTGTTAAAAGATGCTTCGTCTACCGCCATATACGGTGCTCGTGGCGCAAATGGTGTGATTGTAATTACGACTAAAAAGGGAAAATCTAATGTTCCTGAATTCAACTTTAGTACCTCAACTCAGTTCAGTACAAAAGCCGGAAATTTTGGTGTCATGAATGCGAATCAGTTTGTGGCAGCCAGTAAAGCAGCCGGAGTACCTTCTATACCGGCAGATCCTGTGACAGGGACTCCACAAATTAATAACCAGGATTTTGGAGGAAGAAATTACAATTGGCAAGACGCTGTATTGCAGAAAGGAATAGCAATAAACAATACTTTATCTTTCAATTCGGCAAGCGAAAATTCGAGTACGAGAGTTTCTTTCTCTACAAGCAATAATAAAGGAATTGTAAAAAACACCGGTTTGGACAAGTACACCGTTTCGTTTTTCAACTCCAATAATTTTTTCGATAAAATACTAAAAGTAGATACAAAATTGCTTTATGCGAGCATAAACGACGAAACGACTTTAATAACAAACAACGCGAGTTACATCGGGAACGTTATTGGAGCAGCTTTATATTGGAATCCGACGCGACCAATTTACAATGCCGATGGACATTATAATGTGGTAAGTGAAACCTACCTGAATCCGGTACAATTATTAGACTCTTATAAAGATTATACAAACACCAATAAATTATTAGGAAGCATTAATGCGGTACTTCGATTAGGAAGTCACTTTAAATACAATTTCCTATTCGGGGTTGAAACTTCGGGCTCTACCAGAAAAAGTCAAATTTTGCCAACCATGCAAATTCAGGGAGATGCATTCTTCGGAACCGTTCCGGGATCAGATCCTGTTATTACGAAATACGGTACAGCCTCGATTCAGGGAATCACCAATTTCAATAAAACTTTTGAAAACAACTTAAATTATACCAATAAATTTAGTGACAATTTTAATGTGAATGCCTTAGTCGGTTATTCGTATTATTATTACCTCGCCAGTGGTTTTGTAACTTCCGGGAAAGGATATGATTTGGCTCAAACCAATTTAATAGATAATATTGAAGGCGGACTACAGAATGAGTTTAGATCGAGTTCTTTTAAAAATGTTTCGGAGTTACAATCTTTTTATGCCAGAGCTGATGCTACTTTCTTTAAGCAATATGTGCTTACTGCCACAGTTCGTACAGACGGTTCTACCAAATTGGGTGCCAACAACAAATACGGAACATTTCCGTCGATTGGTTTTGCCGATAATTTATTCGAAAATAAAGAAGGACTGCTTAATAATTTAAAAATAAGAGCCAACTGGGGAATCACAGGAAATCAGGAGTTTGCTCCCAATTCAGCAATCGGAAGAGCAAGTTACGGGAATAACGGAAATTTAAATATCGATTCGAATGCCAACGATGATCTAAAATGGGAAACGACAGAATCATGGGGTATCGGAACTGATTTTACGTTGTTAAAAAACAGATTAACAGGTAGTCTGGATTACTTTTACAGAGATACTAAAGATTTAATTTTTCCTGTTCCGCAAGCCTCAACACAACCGGGACCCAATACACCACGTAACAAAAATTTACCCGGAAATCTAATCAATCAAGGAGTTGAAATTAGTCTGGATTACAAAATAATTGAGACGGAAAATATCTCTTGGGAAATTTCAGCCAATGCTTCATTCCTGAAAAACGAAATGAAAAACTTCAGAGGCACTGTAGGAACCGGTGGTTTAAATGGTCAGGGATTAGACGGCGCTTATACACAAGTAATCACCAATAATAAACCGCTTTATTCCTATTATCTGTACGATTTTAAAGGATATGATGCTACGGGCAATTCTATTTATACCAATGCCGCAGGACAGCCAGTCGGACTTGGAGAGGCCTCCAAACAATTGTTAGACAAGCAACCATTGCCAAAATTAAATTATGGTTTTTCTTCTACCTTCAGATACAAAGGATTTGATGCCGTAGTTTCCTTTTACGGAGTAGCAGGAAATTATATTTACGACAATACACAAAATGCTTATTTCTTTAAAGGCGCCTTTTTAGGAGGTCGAAATGTTACCGAGAAAGCCGCTTATTCGGAGCAAGCGCAAGGAGATCCAAACTCCCCTTCGACGAAATTTTTGCAAAAAGGAGATTTTTTGAGAATGGGTGAATTAACATTTGGATACACTTTTACCGGAGCTTTAATTGAACGAATGAAATGTAAAAATGTACGCATTTATGCAAACGGTTCTAACTTATTATTGTTTACCAATTACACAGGATTTGATCCCGAAGTAGATATCAATAAACAAGTTAACGGAGTTCCTTCTGCTGGTATGGATTATCTGGCCTACCCAAGATCAAAAGGCATCGCTTTTGGACTTAACGTAACATTTTAATTTTAAAAATTATGAAAACTAAAAATATTATAAAAAGTATCTTTTTCGCCAGTACATTGTTTTTAGGTGTTAGCTGTACGAATTTGAATGAAGAAGTTTTAGACGGAACCCTCACCGGAGGAGATAATACTCCTGTTAATACCGCCGCTTTGTTGCGAACCGCTTATCAGGGATTAAGAAATTTTCAGGTACAAGAGCAAATGCATACTCTTAACGAAATGTCTACTGATGCCTTAGTCGGTCCCACAAGAGGAGGAGACTGGGATGATAATGGTACTTGGAGACAATTTCATGCACTTACGTGGACGCCCGATAACGTTGAAATCAGAAATGCCTGGAACAGTTTGTTGGCAAGTGTGTACGATTGTAATACGATAATCGAAAAGTCTAAGAATCCTTCCGAAATTGTTCAGGCGCGTTTTTTAAGAGCCTTCTTTTATTACAATGTTTTGGATTTATACGGACAAACTCCGTACAGAGAACCGGGATCTCCACTAACAAATGACCCTAAAGTATGGACCAGAGCACAGGCAACCGATTTTGTAATTACCGAATTAGAGTCTATTTTGAATGATTTACCGGAACGTGTTGCGGGAGATGCAAGTATAGTCAATAGTGATGCAGGTCATTTTTTATTGGCTAAAATTTATTTGAATATTGGGGTTTTCAAAGCAGCAAATCCAGCTGGTCCATATATTTTTGAAGCCGCAAATATGAATAAGGTTATTGCTCATGTAGAAGCCATAAAAAGTAGTTTAGCCGCTTCGTATTGGGATAATTTTGTTCCGGAAAATAACACTTCGCCTGAGATTTTATTCTCTTCAAAAAATGTATTGGGCGATGGAGGAGCGCTTGGTGATTACTGGCGATACGGGATGCATTACAATCAAACACCGGACGGCTACAACGGCTTTTGTACAGTAGGAGAATATTACGATCGTTTTAATGCCGCAGACGAACGTCGCCAGCATTCGACTCCTGAAATTATCGCGCATTTCGGGAACCCAATCGGATTTCAATTTGGACAAATGTATGCTCCTGAGACAACCGATGAGGTGACGGGAGTAATTACACCGGGAGGAACAATTCCTTTAAAAGACAGAAACGGAAACCTTTTGTTTTTTACCAAAGAAGTACAACTAATTCTCTCAGGACCAACGATTGAAACTGCCGGAATCAGAACTCAAAAATACCAGCCCGATGTAAATAATTTAGACAATCCTGAAAACGACTTTATCTTAATGCGTTATGCCGATGCTTTGTTGATGGAAGCCGAAGCCGTTCTTAGAGGAGGTTCGGTATCAGGCAATGGCTCTGCTCAGGATATTTTGGATAAGCTTGCCGTTCGTACAGGAGTTCCAGCTCCAACAGCAACACTCCAAAATGTCTATTTTGAAAGAGGCAGAGAATTATGGTGGGAAGGATGGAGAAGAAATGATATGATTCGTTTTGGAACTTTTCTAGGTGTCAGAGAATTGAAAAAGAATACGTCTTCAGAGAAATATTTGTTGTATTGTCTCCCGTCAGACGCTTTGTTTAATTTGAATTTAAAGCAAAATCCAGGGTATTAAACGTATATTTTCATGTTTAGCAAATTCGGTATGCAGAGCCTTCTGGTTAAAAGGTTTTGTATATCGAATTTGTGTTTTAATCTATTTGATGCAATTCATTTTAACACCTAGAGACATAGCCAACAAAGCTTGGAAAAGGCCTTACAAGAAAAGAGCAATGCATCAATCAGTAACTTAAAAATCGAATTCAGCTTTTAAATTAATAGGCAAAAAATTTATGATTTTCTTGAAATTTCTCCAATTGTAAAATAAAAATCTATGTCTCTATGTGTTAAAAAACATTTAGCTAAATTATACCCACCAAGTTGTTTTATTAATTTTTAACCTCTGACTTCAGTTTCTTAAATTCATTGTTTTTAGCATACAAAAAATCCATTGTGGTTAAAATATTGCTGTGTTCTAAAAGGGTTTTAGACTTTGGGTCAGCATCACAAAACTCGAGATATAAAGGAACTTCTTCGGCATTTAGTTTCAGCTCTTTAGTGAAAAAATCAGGAGGGCAGGTTTTGGCAATTAGTTTCTTAAAATCATTTTGATTCTGATTGTCTTTTTTTGGTTTTCCATTTCCAAACGGAATTGCCAGCGACATTCCGTTGGCTATTGTTCCGTCTTTATAACCGGGAATGGTTCGGGTTAGATCGTTGGCTCTTTTAAAAATATCTATTTTGTTGATAGCATCCGGATCGTATTTGATTTTATCAAACTTTATGTTGGTGATGACTATTTCGTTTAACTCTTCCGGTTTGACAACCATATTGACAAGAAGATTGTTTTCAGCAATAGTTGCCTTAGTTATCTTTAGTCTTGTAAAAAAGTAAGCACTGGAAAAAAACAATAAACTATCTCTCACTTTTACAGCAATAGAAAACTCTCCCAAATCATTTGTCGTTGTGCTGGTCTTCGCCGTTTTATTAATGACTTCTACTTTTCCGAGGGGTTTATTGTTGGAAAGAACTTTTCCATGAAGTAACTTATCAGATTGAGAAATGGAAAGTTGATAGGTGAAAAAAGAAATTGTGGTAAGTAATTTTACTTTCATAAAAGGTTAGTTTGATGAAAGTAAAATTATTAGAATTGTCTTAATGAAAACTTATGGAAGATGTAAAGTCTTGTTAATTGATCTGGAAATCAAAAGTAACCTCCTTTTCCGGTTTCATAAATTTATAGGAATATTTTTTCTGTAAACTTTTCTAGTTCTCCGTTATTTATTAAAACCGGTCCATGACCAAAACAGAGTGTTTTAGGTTTTAAAGCGGCTAATTTTAGAATTGACTTTCTGTTTAGTTCTTGATCAGTCGTAAATAAACCGAGAGGCTCATGTAACCCAACTATTGTGGTTAATAAATTCATATTCGTTAAAACATCACCAACAATGAGCAGACCATCTTTTTCTCTGAAAAAAGAAAGATGTCCGCTAGAATGCCCCGGAGTTTCAATTACTGTAAATCCGGCTATAACATCTCCTTCTTTTAAGGTTTGCGATATGGAATGCCCTTCTCCCGCCCAGAATTTTTGTTGAAATTTTGGAATCAAATGTGTGGGATTTGGATATTCAAAAGTAACATTTCCGTTTTCTGCGGCTGTTTTTTCTAATTCACTGCACCAAAGCGGAATGCTTAACGTTTCACAAATCGTTTTACTGCTTCCCTGATGATCTGCATGGGCATGCGTCAGTACATGTTTGGTTACCGTGTGGTTTTTTAAAGCATTTAAAATAATTCCGGCAGAGCTTTTAATTCCGGCATCAACAAGAACATCTTCTATCAGATAACAGTTAATCGCATTTCGTGGAAATAGGGGAATCTGGTAAACGTCTTTGGCTATAGTCTTCATCTTTTCAAATTTTATGTAAGCAAAGATTTGAATTCAGCCCTTAAATTCTCTTGACAAATGTTAAGAAATGCTTTGTCTGATCCGGCTTAAAGATTCCGCCGTGATTCCTAAAAAAGAAGCCACATGAATCAAAGGCGTTCTTTGAATGATTTTGGGGTGAGCCGTTTCAAGAAAAGTCAGGTATTTTTCTTTTGCAGGAATCATTTGAAGTTTTAGTATTCGATCTGCCATACAGAGATAGTTTTGCTCAGCGAGAATTCTGCCGACACGTTCCCAATTTGGAATTACAGCATATAAATACTGCATTTTTTCATAATTTATAGAAAGAACTTCACATTCTTCAAGGCAATGAATATTCTCGTAAGACGGAGTCTGGTTGATGAAACTGGAGTAAGAAGAAATAAAACCATTATCGCAGCTTAAATACGTAGTGATCTCTTTTCCGTCTTTTAAATAATAGGTACGGGCTAATCCGTTACTAATGAAGAAAATTCTGTTGCTGATTTTTCCAATAGAAGAGAGATACGTTTTAGCATCAAATTTTTCATATTCAAAACAAGAAAGAATCTTTTCTATTTCCTTTTCTGTAAAGGAGGCAATCGAAAGAATTTGTTCTTTTAAGGAAGATTCCATAGCTCTAAAACTAAATACTATTGGCTAAAATAAACCCGCTCGTCCAGGCATTCTGAAAGTTAAATCCACCCGTAATGGCATCGATATTTACGATCTCTCCGGCAAAATAAAGATTCTGATGTAACTTACTTTCCATAGTTTTAAAGTTGATTTCTTTTAAGTCAATTCCGCCCGCGGTTACAAACTCTTCTTTAAAAGTACTTTTTCCGTTGACTTGAAATTTTGCTTTGGTAAGTTGTGAAGCCAAATTTTGCAATTGAATTTTAGATAAATCCGCCCATTTGGTTTCCGCGTCAATTGCTGAGGCTAAGACGAAACTTTCCCATAAACGATTTGGAAAATCAAAGGGTGATTTTTTAGAAACGGCTTTTTTAGCGTGCTCTTGTTTTAAGTCTTTTAGTATTTTTTCCGCATCTTCAGTGTCCACGTCATTAAGCCAATTGACAAAAATGGTGAACTGATAATTTTTATCGAACAAAGTTCTTGCTCCCCAAGCGGAAAGTTTAAGGATTGCAGGGCCGCTCATTCCCCAATGGGTAATTAACAAAGGACCTGTTGATTCGAGTTTGGTATCTTTTACCGTTACGGTTACCTGAGCTGCCACTCCGGGTAATTCTTTGATACGGGAATCTTTAATGTTAAAAGTAAACAGGGAAGGTACCGGACTCACGATCGCGTGACCTTGTGTTTGCAACATTTCCCATATTTTTGGATTGCTACCGGTGGCAAGAATTAATTTTTCTGCTGCGTAATTTTCATTCTGTGTATCAATTTTCCAATGCTTTTCACTTTTAAAGATGGATTGTACGCTCTGACCAATTAATACTTTTATGCCTAATTTTTCGGTTGCTTTTAAGAAACAATCGATAATAGTTTGCGAAGAATTTGAAACGGGAAACATCCTGCCATCGTCTTCAATTTTTAATTCTACGCCATGTTTTTCGAACCATTCAATGGTATCTCCCGAGCAAAATTGATGAAAAGGGCCACGTAGCTCTTTTTCACCACGCGGGTAAAATTTAACTAATTCATTCGGTTCAAAACAAGCGTGCGTCACATTGCATCTTCCGCCACCGGAAACGCGAACTTTAGAGAGTACTTCTTTTCCTCTTTCTAAAATAGCAATTTTTAGTTTTGGGTTTTTCTCTGCGATATTAATAGCGGTAAAAAATCCTGCTGCACCTCCGCCAACGATTATTATGTCGAAATTTTTGATCATATTATTTTTTTTGCCACGAATTGCTCGAATTAGCACGAATTTTTGATTTTGTGGGTTCTTTTTTTTGCCACAGATTAAAAGGATTAACACAGATTTTGAAATCCTTCGAATCCTTTTAATCTGTGGCAAAATTAAAGCATTATATTTTATCCGGGAAATCGCTGATGATTCCGTCTACATGGTAACTTTTTATTTTTTGAATGTCATTTGCCTCATTGACTGTCCACGGTAAAACCCAAAAACCTTTTTCTTGTATTTGTCTTGTGTTTTCCTGATTTAGCAGCTGGTAATCCGGATGAATGGCGCATGCTTTTATGGATTCGGCGAAAGTCAAAGCGGTATCAAGAGCAGTTTCGGTTAGAACTCCGATAAGGATTTTTGAATCTAAATGATACACTTCCTGCAAGGCATTCCAATCAAAACTTGAAACAATAAAGTGTTCGTAATTCCAGCTTTTTTCAGAAATGTATTGGTGAATTAAAGCGACCACTTTAGCCGATGTATCCGCATTTTTTAATTCGATATTGATCAGACATTTTTTGTCGATCAGATCAAAAACCTCATTTAAGGTTGGAATTTCGTATTGGTCAGCGATTAAAAAAGACTTTAATTCGGATAAAGATAGGGTGTTTACAAAACCTTTCCCGTTGGTCATTTTGTCGATGGTTTCGTCATGCATGACTATTAAATGGCCATCAAGGCTGAGGTGAACGTCGAGTTCAATTCCGTCTGCCTTTAGGTCTAATGCTTTCTGAAATGCTTTTAAAGTGTTTTCGGGTTCGTAGCCTTTGGCACCGCGATGGGCTATTTTTAGCATCTTTTTTAGTTTAACCGCAAAGTTCGTGTTTTTTGAGTTCGTAATCTTTGTGTAAAGTAAAAAATTAACCGCAAGGTTCGCAAAGTTTAATTATAGCATTACGACGGTTCTCTTTTGATTTTATACCTAATTTTTTTGCACGCAGATTTAGCAGATTGCGCAGATTTTTTATAAAGAGTAAATAAGATCAGCCTAATCTGCTAAATCTGTATGCAAAAGAAAATCTTTGCGAACCTTATGTCTAATTTTTTAATCGCAAAGTAAAGACAAGGGGCGCAAAGTTTTTTTTCTTTGCGCCCCTTGCAGTTAATTTTTCCTAGTTCAACTCTAAAACAACAGCCGATTTAGGCTCTAAAGTAATTTCAGTAGTTAAATCAAATGTTTTTTCGGTAATAACATCTTTTCCGGACTTATAGTTTTTGATGTTTTCTCTAAAACGATCGGTTTTAATAGTCTGTGGTTTCGCATTGTTATTAAAAACAACCATCACCGTTTTAGAATCTGTATATCTAAAGTAAACATAGATATTATTCTCCGGAATATAATGGGTCATTTTTCCGAAATGAACTGCCTCATTCGATTTTCTCCAGTTGAATAATTTAGAGGTGAAATCGAAATATTGTGCCTGCAGTTCTGTTCTTCCTTCTTTGGTAAAAGCATTGTTTTTGTCACCAATCCATCCACCCGGGAAATCTTGACGAATGCCACCGTCACCCTTGCTTTTATCACCACCCATTCCGATTTCTGAGCCGTAATACAATTGTGGAATTCCACGAACGGTAGCCAGTAGTGTCATGACCAGTTTGTATTTTGCCACATCATATTTGTAACCATCATTGATACGGTTGGTGTCGTGGTTTTCGGCGAAAACCAAAATATTATTCGGGTTTGGGTACAGGTAATCTAAAGCAAAATTGTTGTAGAATTTGATCATTCCATTGTCCCAGGTTGCTTCATCTTCATTAAAAGCCGAACCAATCTGATCCTGTAACGTAAAATCCATTACACTTGGTAAATTCGAATTGTAGTTTTGAATAGCCCCAATTTTACTGTCTTTTTGCCAATAGGCCAATTGCGCCTGATTGTGCATCCAGATTTCGCCCACAATATTAAAGTTTGGATACTCATCGGTAACTGATTTTGCCCAATTTGCCATAGCCGTTGGATCAGAATAATTGTAAGTGTCTACTCTGAATCCGTCCAGATTGGCGTATTCAATCCACCAGATGGCATTTTGAGTCAGGTATTTTGCTACTAATGGATTTCTTAAATTCAAATCCGGCATAGAAGGAACAAACCATCCGTCAAGGCAGATTTCTTTGTCTGTTTTTGAAGCATGAATGTCGGTGATTACTTCACGACGGTGGTGTGTTTGTGCATAATTATCGATTCTGTTGAACCATGATTTTGTTGGTAAATCCTGCATCATCCAGTGGGTGATTCCCCAGTGATTGGTTACATAGTCCATCACCAGTTTCATATTTCTTTTATGCATTTCGACAGCTAAACGAACGTAATCTTCATTGGTTCCGTAACGCGGATCTATTTTATAAACATCAGATTGGGCGTAGGTATGATACGAATGTTGTTTGTCATTGTCTTCGTTTAAAGGGGTATTCCAGATTGTAGTTGCCCCCAGAGCAGCGATGTAATCTAAGTTTTTGATTATTCCTTCGATATCTCCACCATGGCGTCCACTTGGATCTTTGCGGTTTTCTTTATCCGTTAAAGCAGCATTGCTGTCGTTTTTAGGATTCCCGTTGGCAAAACGATCTGGCATGATTAGGTAGATCATGTCAGAGGCATCGTAGCTTTTTCTGTCGGCTGAATTGGCTCTTCTTTCTTTAAGGGAATATTTTTGGGTAAAAGCGACTTTGTTTTTCATTTTAAAAGAAAAAATCAATTCAGAAGCTTTGAGATTTTGTGTGTCAATGGTAAGGAAAACGTAGTTCGGATTTTCTGTTTTTTCTACATTTTTAATGACAACATTGTTTGAAACGGAAGCTTCGTATTGTGCAATATTTTTGCCGTAGAACATAATTTGTAGTTCCGGATTTTTCATTCCTGCGTACCAAAAAGGCGGTTCTACTTTCTGAATCTGTGCTTTCGCGGAAGCAGAGAATAAGAGAACAAGTAGCGTTATTCTATGGATCGATTGGTTTATTTTTTTAATGCTCATAATTTATAAATTTTTTTGTTTTGTCCATTCGAGCGAAATCGAGAACTATTACTGCATCTCGACTTCGCTCGATGTGACAAAATTAGATGTGACAGAAAAGGGATTCTAAAAAAAAAAGACAAGTAATTCTGGGGGAAATCACTTGTCTTTAGAAATTATTTAGTTTCGATAATGCTAATGGCATAACCTCCACCGGGAGCAGACAACTGCGATAATTTTGATTTGCTTGTTACACTAATTTTTTTGATCGTGTAAGCTTGCGGGTTTGTTTTGTAATGTGCGTCTTTTGCATCAGCATAAATTGTAGCGGTATATTTTTTACCTTTTTCAAGGAAGCTGAAATCAATGTTGGATGTACGAGACGTTTCACCGTTTACATTTCCAACGAACCAGTTGTTTGTTCCTTTTGCTTTACGGGCAACGGTAATAAAATCTCCCGGTTCAGCCTCAATATATTTACTTTCAGACCAATCTACAGCAACATCTTTGATGAATTGGAAAGCGTCCGGGAAACGATCATAGTTTTCCGGAGTATCCGCTGCCATTTGCAACGGGCTGTACATGGTAACATACAAAGCCAATTGATTGGCGATGGTGCTGTTTACATGAGATTTGTTGTCCGGATTCATTTTGCTGATATCCATTTCGAAGATTCCCGGCGTGTAATCCATTGGACCACCAATTAAACGTGTAAAAGGTAAAACAGTAACGTGATTGGGTTTAGAACCTCCAAAAGCTTGGTATTCTGTTCCTCTTGCGGCTTCGTTTCCAATTAAGTTCGGGTAAGTTCTGCAAATTCCGGTTGGACGAACTGCTTCGTGCGCATTGACCATAATTTTATAATCAGCTGCTTTTTCGATAGCATATTGATAGTGGTTGACAATCCATTGATCGTAATGGTTTTCGCCACGAGGTAAAATATCTCCAACGTAACCACTTTTTACAGCATCGTAACCGTTGTCTTTCATGAATTGATACGCTTTGTCCATATGGCGCTCATAGTTACGAACAGAACCTGAAGTCTCATGGTGCATGATAATTTTCACCCCTTTAGATTTGGCATATTCGTGTAAACCTTTCACATCAAAATCCGGGTAAGGCGTTACAAAGTCAAAAACATAATCTTTAGAATGACCAAACCAGTCTTCCCAGCCTTCATTCCAACCTTCAACCAAAACAGCATCGAAACCATTTTTAGCAGCAAAATCAATGTATTTTTTTACGTTGGCATTGGTAGCTCCATGTGTACCGTTTGGTTTTGCTTTTGAAAAATCAGAAACACCCAATTGTACTGTTGGGAAGTCGTTGGTGTACGACCAAGAACTTTTACCTGTAATCATTTCCCACCAAACTCCGATATATTTTACGGGTTTAATCCAAGAAGTATCATCAATTTTGGAAGGATCATTTAGGTTCAAAGTCATTTTTGAAGCTAAGATTTCTCTCGCATCATCGCTTACCATAATCGTTCTCCATGGCGAATGACTTGGTGCTTGCATATAACCTTTATCGCCCTTTGCATCCGGGGTTAACCAAGATTCGAAAATCATGTTTTTATCATCCAGATTCAAATGCATACAGGAATAATTAATCAAAGCCGCTTCGTGTAAATTGATGTAGATTCCATCATTTGTTTTTAGCATCAATGAAGTTTGTACACCAGTTGGCGAAAATGATTTTTGCGAAACATTTACGGTATAGGCTTTTTCAGACAGACCTCTGATTTCAGATAATTTCGATTTGGTGTAATCGTATTCCTGAGTATCGTAATCTCCCGGAATCCAAAAAGCAGTGTGGTCGCCCGCCATTGCAAATTGAGTTCTCTCTTCTTTAATGATAAAGTAAGTAAGGTTTTTTTGCGTTGGGAATTCATAACGGAATCCTAAACCATCATCAAATAAACGGAAACGAATCACGATTTGACGGTCTGTTCCTTTTTGATTTAAAGTAACAGCCAATTCATTGTAATGATTTCTAATCTGATCTACTTCTCCCCAAACCGGTTTCCAATTTTCGTCAAAAGTGGTTGCTTTGGAATCCGCAATTGTAAAATCGTTCAACAAAGATTTTTGATCCCCTTTCAGTTCAAGTCCAAGTTTACTGGTTTTTACAACTTCTTTATTTTTGTACTTTAAGTTATAAGTTGGCGTTCCGTCATTTTGAAGCGAAAATTCCATTACAAATTTTCCTTCAGGTGATTTTAATTGTTGCGCTTGGGCTACTGTGCTAAATGCAAACAGCAGGAAACTTGCAAGAAATAATTTCTTCATGATTTTAAGTTTAAAATTTTCGACTTTAATTGATTTGAGCCATTTTGCTTATCGTTAGTGGTTTGTCATTCACTATAATAGTTAAATCCTGATCGCTATCTACCGTAAATATAGTTTCAATATGATTTACAGCGACTTTCACAATTCGATTTCTAAAGTTTATTTTAAAGGAATAACCGTCCCATTCTTTTGGGATTTTGGGTGAAAAATGAAGTTGGTCTTTGATCACACGCATGCCACCAAAACCTTCTACAATACTCATCCACGTTCCGGCCATTGAGGTAATATGACAACCTTCTTCCACTTCTTTGTTATAATCGTCCAAATCTAAACGGGAAGTTCTTAAATAAAAAGTATAAGCCATATCCATTTTATCTAAAGCAGCTGCCTGAATCGAGTGCACACATGGAGAAAGCGAACTTTCATGAACGGTAAACGATTCGTAAAACTCAAAATTACGTTTTAATTCTTCTTTAGAGAAATGATTTTCAAAGAAGTAGAAACACTGTAAAACATCTGCCTGTTTAATGTAAGGCGAACGTAAAACACGATCCCAAGACCATTTTTGATTGATCGGTCTTTGCGAACGATCCAAATCTTTTACAGGAACTAAATCTTTGTCCAAAAAGCCGTCTTGCTGTAAATAAACCCCTAGTTCTTCTGAAATCGGGAAGTACATATTGTCCGCTACTTTTTTCCACTCCTGAATTTCGGCAGCAGAAAGCGTTACTTTTTCAAGGATACGTTTGTGATCAGCAGGATATTCAACAGCTACTTTTTTGATTTGTTCTTCAGCATAATCAATACACCATTTTGCAATATAATTGGTATAGAAATTATTGTTGATGTTGTTTTCGTACTCATTTGGACCTGTAACACCCAAAATTACATATTGGTTTTTGTCTTTAGAGAAAGAAGCTCTCTGGTGCCAAAAACGCGCAATTCCGATTAAAACCTCTAATCCTTTTTCGGGAATATAAGAGTAATCTCCGGTGTAACGATAGTAGTTGAAAATAGCAAAAGCGATCGCACCATTTCTGTGAATTTCTTCGTGTGTGATCTCCCATTCGTTATGACATTCTTCGCCATTCATAGTCACCATCGGGTAAAGAGCAGCGCCATTTTTGAAGCCTAAATTGTCTTTTGCATTTTCAATCGCTTTGTCTAATTGATTGAAACGATAGGTCAATAAATTACGGGCCACCTGTTGGTCTTTGGTCGCCATGTAAAACGGAATGCAATATGCCTCGGTATCCCAATAGGTAGATCCACCGTATTTTTCGCCCGTGAAACCTTTTGGTCCAATGTTTAATCGACTGTCTTTTCCTAAATAAGTTTGGTTTAATTGAAAGATATTAAAACGAATTCCTTGCTGTGCTTTGACATCGCCATCGATCGTAATATCTGACATTTCCCAGATTTTACTCCAAGCCTCCTTCTGATTTTGAAGCAAGGTATTGTATCCTAAACTTAAAGCGGCTTTGATACATTTTTCGGCAGCCGTTAAAGTGTTTTCATGATTTAAAGAAACCGTATACCCTCCAATTTTCTGAATAGAGGAAGTTTGTCCTTTTGCAATAATAGTCCCATAGGTATACTGCACTTTATCTGCAGTTGAGTCGATTATTGAAGGCGAAATATTTACATTTTCACCATTTGCAAAAATCGTATTGTGCATGAAAGTCGTAACTTTAAAATGCGTTTTAAAAGTCTGTGCCGTTACAAAAGCTTCATTGGTGCCTTTTTTTACCTCCAATGGTTCCCAGAATTTTTCATCCCAGTTCGCATCTTCATTAGTTACTCCGGCATCGATATAAGGTTTGTAAACGATTTTGGCATCTTTATTCAGCGGTGTAATATCGTATTTGATAACACCTGCTTCGTCCAAATCTAAAGAAAGAAAACGACGAACGTTTACAGCGATTTCAGTTCCGTTTTTCAGAACCGCTTCAAAAGAACGGTTGTACCATCCTTCTTTCATATTCAGTTCTCTGCGAAAGTTTCTTACCTCCGTACAATGGTGTAAGTCCAGGTTTTCTTCGTTGATTTCAATGTCGATTCCGATCCAATTGGGTGCATTTAATACTTTTGCAAAATATTTTGGATATCCATTTTTCCACCAACCCACTTTGGTTTTGTCCGGATAATAAATTCCTGCGATATAACTTCCCTGAAAAGTTTCACCGGAATAGGTTTCTTCAAAATTGGCACGCTGTCCCATAGCACCGTTTCCGATACTAAAAAGGCTTTCTGAGGATTTTACGCTGCCGGCATCAAATCCTTCTTCTATGATGGACCAATTGTCTGGTTTTATATAATCTTGATTCATTTTGATAATTTGATAATTTGGCAATTCGATAATGCGTCAATTAGAAAATGAGATAATTCGATAATGTGTCAATTGAGATAATTAACTTTTCTAATTTGTTATCCTTTGAATTGCGGTTGTTGTACGTTTTTTTTAATTTGATAATGTGCCAATTTGATAATTTGATAATTAGATAATGTGTCAATTTGCCAATTTGATAATTCGAGTTTCTAAAAAAATATCTAATTTCCTCATTATCTAATTGATCAATTCTCTCATTGACTAATTAGTTTCTCAATAAAGCTCTGGTCGATTTCGGTGAAATCTTTAAAAATATAATCGGCTTCGTGTAAAACTGTTTTCTCACCAATTCCAACACTTACCATTTCGGCTCTGTTTGCGGCTTGAATTCCGGCAACAGAATCTTCGAATACAATGGCATTTTTTGGGTCAATGTTTAATAGTTGCGCCGCTTTTAAGAAAACTTCCGGATCGGGTTTTGCATTGGTAACGTCGTTTCCGTCAACAATAACATCGAAGTAAGAGAGGATCCCTGTTTTTTCTAAAATTGGTCTTGCATTTTTACTGGCTGAACCCAAAGCAATTCCTTGGTTTTTATCTTTTAAAAGTTGTAATGTTTTAAAAACTCCCGGAAGAATTTCGCTGGCATCCATGTCAACTAAATAAGATAAGTAATCTTCATTTTTTTGAATTAACCATTTGTCTTTGTCTTCCTGTGAAGCCTGAACATTTCCTAATTCAAGTATGATATCTAGAGAACGAACACGACTTACGCCTTTTAGCAACTCGTTGTCTTCGTGTGTAAAATTTATATGTAATGCCTGAGCGATTTTCTGCCAGGCTAAAAAATGATATTTGGCCGTGTCGACGATCACGCCATCAAGGTCGAATACGAATGCTTTTTTGTTATTCATGAATTTCAATTTTAGTTCTGTTATTTACCCTTAGCGTTAGCAAGCCAGCAAAAATCATGGATACTCCGCCGATGATTAAAGCGTAAATAGGTTCATTGTGGAAGAATTGTTTGATTACAAATCCTAATATCGTAGCCGCTACAATTTGCGGAATTACCACAAAGAAGTTGAATACTCCCATGTAATACCCCATTTTTGCTGCCGGTAAAGCACCGGATAACATGGCATAAGGCATGGATAAAATACTAGCCCACGCTATTCCAATACCCAACATCGGCAGTATAAGAAGTTGTTTATCGCCTATGAAATAAATTGAAATTAAACCAACACCTCCCGCGCATAATGCCAGTAAATGTGTTGCTCTGATCCCTACTTTTTTGGCAATAACCGGTAATAGGAAAGCAACTGCGGCGGCGATTCCGTTATAAACAGTAAACAGTACAGAAACCCAATCGGCAGCATCGTTGTATACTTTTGAAGTAGTGTCTGTTGTGCCAAAAATATGTTGTGTAACGGCTTGTGTGGTATAGATCCACATGGAGAAAAGGGCAAACCAAGAGAAAAACTGTACCCATGCTAATTTTTTCATTGTAGCAGGCATGTTCAGTAAATCGGTCATTATAATCGTAAAACCATTGTTGACTTTCGAAGTTCTTAATCGGGAGGCTATCATAAATAAAACACCCATGAAAATTAATCCGATAAAAAGAATGTATAGTTCTTTGGCTAAAGAATTTTCGAAGATCAGGAAAGAGGTCAGTGTACCAACTACCGCTAACAGTACGCCCAAAGTAAGCTGTTTTTTTATGTTATCATCAGAGTCGGTTCTCGGATTGATGATTTCTTCTTTGTCTTTTTTAGCTTGTTCTTCAAAAGCATGAAGTTCTTCGGGAGTGTATTCTGTTGTTTTGAAAACCGTCCATAAAACAGAAAGCAAAAAAACGATTCCACCGATGTAAAACGACCATTTGACAGAATCAGGAATAATCCCTTCCGCAGCGGTATTGCTCACGCCAAAAACATTGGTAAAAAGATAAGGCAAAACAGAACCTACAACAGCTCCGGTACCGATAAAGAAACTCTGCATCGCAAAACCTAAAGTGCGTTGTTTTTCCGGTAAATTATCACCAACAAAGGCACGAAAAGGTTCCATAGAAACGTTGATCGAGGCATCCATTATCCACAAAGTTCCGGCAGCAATCCATAAAGTCGGAGAGTTGGGCATAATGAATAAAGCCACAGAGGATAGAATCGCACCAATTAAAAAATAGGGACGGCGTCTGCCTAATTTGGTCCATGTTCTGTCGCTAAAATATCCAATTACAGGTTGAATGATCAGACCGGAAACAGGAGCGGCAATCCATAAGATTGGAATTTCGTCAATTTTAGCACCAAGGGTTTCAAAAATTCTAGAAGTATTTGCGTTTTGCAGTGCAAAACCAAACTGTATTCCTAAGAAACCGAAACTCATGTTCCAAATTTCCCAGAAACTTAATTTACGCTTTTCCATTATCGTAATTAAAGAATTAATTAGACGATAAGCGCTTTGCTTATCAAAACTTACTTATTTTTTCGAAGTAAAAGTAAAAGCTTTGAGCGGAGGTAAAAGTATTAATTATTTTTAGATATATGCTAATAAAAAAGTCATAAATATTTTTTATGACTTTGGAAAGGGTTGATTTTAAGAAATTTAGTCCGTAGATTCTCTTTTTATAAGATGGGTTTCGATGACTTCTGTAGTGTAGTTTTCATCTTCTTCTTCGTCATCATCATGTTCGGCTTCCAGTCTTTCTATAAGCATTTTAGCGGCTTTGTTTCCCATTTTTTCACCACTTTGACTTACGGTCGTAATACTTGGAGTTGAATATTTGGAGATAATTCCGTCAGTAAAAGCAATTACGGCAAGATCTTCGGGAACTTTAAGTCCCATCTTATGAGCGGTTTTGATAATTGTTACGGCAAAAAGTTCATTTACGGCAAAAACAGCATCAAAAGCTCTGTCGTGCAGAAGTTGACTAATGGTGATTTCGCAAGTATCTACATCTTCAATTTTAATGATTAAATCTTCATTAAAAGGCAATCCGTTGTCTAACAATGCTTTTTCGTAGCCATCCGTTCTTAATTTCCCAACACTCACATAGTCGACAGTAGTAACCAAGGCTATTTTTTTACGACCGTTGTCAATCAGACTTTGTACTGCTTCGTATGCGGCAGCCTTGTCGTCAATGATTACTTTGTCACATAAAATGTCGTTGGTAACGCGGTCAAACATTACAACAGGCATACCTTGATTGATGACTTCGGTAATGTGGTGAAAGTCGCCTTTAAACTGGGTTTCTTTAGAAAGTGACATGATAAAACCGTCGATACTTCCGTTGGCCAGCATTTCCATGTTTAAGACCTCTTTATCAAACGAATCATCCGATAAACAGATGACTACACTATAGCCATTTTCGTTGGCTACCTGTTCAATTCCATTAATCACGGTAGAGAAAAAATAATGTACAATTTCCGGAATGATAATACCGATACTTTTGGTTTTCCGATTTTTTAAACTAAGGGCAATATTGTTGGGTTTATAGTTGTAAAACTTGGCAAAAGCCTGGACTTTCGATCGTGTTTCTTCGCCAATTTCAAGACTGTTTCGCAGTGATTTCGAAACAGTTGAGATGGAGACATCGAGTTCTTTTGCGATTTGTTTCAGGGTTATTTTGCGTTTCATATGTTAATTTGAGAAAAATCTAATTGTTAATAAAGGTATCTAATATTTTTATAATTGATAATTTTTGACCTAAAAGATTACAAAAAATAGAAAGTTTTCAACACTACCACGTTTTCGTAGCGGTCTGAAAATCGTAACTCGTTGAGCATGTTAATTAATTCCTAATTTTGAGATTCGAAGTAAAATTAAAAACTTAACTAACAATCAAAAACTCAAAACTAATTTAAACAAAAAGTATGAAAACAATTTATAAAAAGTTGTTATTTTTATTCCTTTTACTACCTTTTAGTGTGTTGGCTCAGAACACATTAAATGGCGTTGTAAAGGATCTGGCTACAGGACAGCCGATTCCGGGAGTAAACGTAAATGTACAAGGTGCTCCGGGCGGAGCAGCAACAGATTTTGATGGTAAATTTCAGCTGTCTAATGTGAAAAACGGCGACAAAATTCTGGTTTCATTTATTGGATATAAGACGTCAACGATAGCCTTTAACGGACAAAAAACATTAACAGTTTCTCTTGAAGAAGATACCAATCAACTTAAGGAAGTTGTGGTACAAGTAGGTTACGGAACTGTTAAGAAAAAGGATGCGACGGGTTCTGTATCACAAATCTCTTCTAAAGAATTTAACAAAGGAATCAACGTAACTCCGGAAAGTCTGATTAGCGGTCGTATCTCGGGTGTAAATGTTACCGGAGGAGGAGCACCAGGCGCAAAAGCGGATATCCGTATTCGTGGAGGGTCTTCTTTAAGTGCTTCTAACGAGCCATTAATTGTATTAGACGGATTGCCTTTAAGTAATGCTGTTCCAAGTGGTTCTACAAGTATTTTATCTACTATAGATCCTAATGATATTGAGTCTTTTACCGTTTTAAAAGATGCTTCTGCAGCTGCGATCTACGGATCAAGAGCAGCAAATGGTGTAATCGTAATCACCACTAAAAAAGGATCAAAAGGGAAGGTGAAAGTTAATTTCAGTTCTCAGGTTGGTGTCAATACTGTAGCAAATACAGTAGATGTAATGAATGCAGACCAGTACCGTGAATTGGTAATGACAAAGGGTTCTGTGCAGCAACAAGCTTTATTAGGTACTGCCAATACAGACTGGCAGAAAGAAATTTTTCATACAGCTTTAACAACAAACAACAATATCTCTGTAAGTGGTGCTTTATTTAATAAATTACCGGTACGTTTATCTGTTGGAAATGTTGATAATCCCGGAATCCTAAGAAACACTTCTTTTGAAAGAACTACGACATCGATATCGTTAAATCCGGTTTTGTTCGATAATCACTTGAAAATTGATATTAGCGGAAATGTATCATTCGGTAAAAATCAATTTCAGGATGAAGGTGGAGTAATTGGTAGCGCGATCGGATTTGATCCAACACAATCGGTTTATGAAGCGGGTTCTCGTTACGGAGGTTATTTTGAATGGTTAGATGCTGATGGAAACTTACCTTTATTACCGGCAAGAAATCCTGTTGCAAGATTGAATCAGGATAACAGAAGAGCAACTTCAACAAGAAAATGGGGTAACATCAGATTAGATTATAAATTCCATTTCTTTGAAGATTTAAGAGCTGTGGTAGAAGCAGGTATTGATAAATTTGACAGCAGTGGATATACGGAGGTAAGTACTCAAAGTGTCTTGGGATATCAACCAAAACCTTTTACTGATCCGGCTTATGTGAATTTAGGAAACTATAGTCACTACACAGATGCACTTCAGAACAAAAACTTAAATGCTTATTTTAATTATACTAAAGATTTAGGAAAAATTAAAATTGATGCGACAGCAGGTTATAACTACCAATTGTTTCAAAAAGAAAAGTATTCTTCAGGAGAAGTTAGACAACCAAATCCTAATTCGGATGTTGCTACTGACCCGGATGTTAACTTACAGTCTTACTTTGGTCGTTTGAATTTAGGTTATGACAGTAGATATTTACTAACGTTAAACTACAGAAGAGACGGAACTTCCCGTTTTTCTGAAGACAACAGATGGGGTAATTTTGGTGGAGCTGCTTTTGCATGGAATGTATCTGAAGAAGCTTTCTTAAAAGATAATGCAACTCTTTCTACTTTAAAATTAAGAGTTGGATATGGTACTACAGGTCAGCAAGATATCTCAGCGCAATATGATTATTTACGCAGGGTAACACTTGGAACAATTAACTCACAATATATTTTCGGTAATACGATTTATGCAACGGCAAGACCGGAAGGATATAACGAAAATATAAAATGGGAAGAATTAGCAGAGGCTAACGTTGGTGTTGATTATGGATTCTTAAACAACAGAATTACGGGAACGATCAACTATTTTGACAAAAAATCAAGTGATTTATTAGCAGAAATTGCAGTTCCTGATGGTGCAAACTTAAGAAACCAAGGATTCTTTAACATTGGTAGCGTAAGAACAAAAGGGGTTGAGTTTAGCATTGAGTCAGATATCATTAAGAATGATAATTTAACTTGGAATGTAGCTTTTAATACGACTTATATTGATCAGAAAATTTCTGATTTAGGAATTACAGTTCCTGGTTTCCAAGGGTATTTAATTGGAGACAATATAGCGGGTGGAAATGGAAATAAAAT
The DNA here is from genome assembly GCF_044005985.1 of Flavobacterium sp. FlaQc-49. Classification (NCBI taxonomy): domain Bacteria; kingdom Pseudomonadati; phylum Bacteroidota; class Flavobacteriia; order Flavobacteriales; family Flavobacteriaceae; genus Flavobacterium; species Flavobacterium sp. FlaQc-49. The sequence continues at coordinate 96,650 of NZ_JBIPCS010000011.1, forward strand.
TTTGATTAATTCAGTAGGGTCTTCACCAAATTCATTCTTTCTATACCAACAATTGTACGACAACAACAAAAGACCAATTGCAGGAGCTTATGCTGACAGAAACGGAGATGGGAAAATTGATGTAAATGACCGCTACAGAGCTGGTAAAGCAGCTCCGGATTATACTTTTGGTTTGTTCTCTACTTTAAACTACAAAAAGTTTGATTTTACAATGAACTGGAGAGCAAGTTTAGGAAACCATATTTTTGATAACGTAAATTCTAATTTAGGTTATTCTGATGCCGGATTAAGAAGACAGAGTGATTTGTCTAACGTTAGTTCAGATTACTATAATACTGGTTTTACTTTTGAAGATAACGGAACATCACGTTACCTGTCTGATTATTACCTGAAAGATGCTTCTTTTATCAAATTGGATAACGTTACGGTTGGGTATACTTTTGATAAAACAATAATCAAAGCAGCTTCTTTAAGATTTACAGCGGGAGTACAAAATGTTTTCATTCTTACGAAATACAACGGTTTAGATCCTGAGAAATTCAATGGAATTGATAATAATGTTTACCCGAGAGCAAGAACTTTCTTATTTGGAGTAAATGCCAATTTCTAATAGCAGATTGAAAATCAAAAATTTAAAAACAAACAAAATGAAAATATCATTTAAATATATATCTTATTTTTTCCTATTCGTTTTAGGAATAAGTATGACACTTACCTCGTGTACGGACGACTTAAACGTGACGCCAAAGGATGATGATGAATTTCTATCTGAGACCTTTTTTCAAGATCCCAAATCATACAAAGAAGTATTGGCTAAATTATACGCAGGTTTGTACGTTGGAGGAAATGATGGTGATGGTGATGCAGCGATACCTGGAAAAAACCCTGATATTGCAGGGCTTGGTGGTGATTTTAGTAGTTACTTACGTTTACTTTTTGTAACACAAGAGTTTCCTACAGATGAGGCAATTATTGCTTGGGCAGATGGTACTTTGCCAACACTGAATTCTCAAACCTGGTCTCCGGCCAATGAATTCTTGGAAGGAACATTCTCAAGAGCTTTTTATCATATTAGTGTTGCTAATGAGTTTCTAAGACAAACTACAGATGATAAATTAACAGCAAGAGGTGTTGATGCAAATTTAAAAGCAGATATCGCTAAATTTAGAGCTGAGGCCCGTTTCTTAAGAGCTTTTTCTTATTACAATTTAATGGATTTGTTCGGAAATGTGCCAATTACTACAGAAAACGATCCTGTTGGTTTCTTTTATCCGGTACAAAAATCAAGAGCAGAAGTTTTTGCTTTTGTAGAGTCTGAATTAAAAGACTTAGATAATAGCTTAGTAGCTTCAAAACAAAATGAATATGGAAGAGTAGATAAAACTGCAGCTAAATTTTTATTGGCACAGATTTATTTGAATTCTAAAGTATATACAGGTGTAGACAGAAATAGTGAAGCAGCGACATTATGTAGTGAGGTTATTAATTCAGCATATACTTTTGCAGATGTTCCTTATCGTTACTTGTTCTCTGCAGATAATAATACAAATGGTGCTCAAGCTGAGTTTATCTTCCCAATTATTGGTGATGGTAATGCGATTAGAGCGACTGGTGGAGGAATGAGTTTCATTATGCACGCTTCTATCGGAGGTAGTATGAACGCTGCTTCCAGAGGAATGGACGGTGGATGGCAGGGAATCAGAACTCGTAGAGAGTTTGTAAATCTTTTCCCGGACGAAACTGCAACGGGAGACAACAGAGGTACATTTTATACAGATGGTCAATCAAAAGACATTGCTAATGTTGGAACTTTTACGGATGGTTATGCGGTAACCAAATACATCAATAAAAAAGCAGACGGTTCTGCAGCACAAAGAAATGATATCCCGGATATTGATTTTCCAATGTTCAGATTAACAGATGCTTATTTAATGTATGCGGAAGCAACTCTTAGAGGAGCTAGTACCGGAAACATTACTACTGCTTTAGGTTATATCAACAAAATAAGAACAAGAGCAAATGCTCAGACAATTTCTGCTCAGAACTTAACCCTTGATTTTATTTTGGATGAAAGAGGAAGAGAATTGTTCTGGGAATGTCACAGAAGAACTGATTTGATTCGTTTTGGAAAATTTAGCGGCGGATCTAAAACCTGGCAATGGAAAGGTGGTTCTATGAGTGGACAATCTACCGAATCGTACAGAGACTTAATGCCGATTCCTGCAAGAAATATTCAGGCTAATCCAACATTGAAGCAAAATCCAGGATACTAACATCTTATAAAATTTTAAAATGAAAAATATATATAAAATTTTAATCGCATTTATTGGTGTATTAGCAGTGTCATGTAATGCTGATGCTGTTGACGAAAGAGAAGTTCTTTATACTGTTACGGCACCGGAAATTACCGCGCCGGCAACAGGACAGGATTTTGCCCTGGATGTTGATAAAGCATCTGCAGAAGCTGCTAAATTTACATGGTCAGCGGCAGAATATTCTACTGCGGTAGCAGTAAAATATACTTTGTTAATAGACAAAAAAGGGGGTGATTTTAAAGGAGCTAAAATACTTGCCTCTACCATTAATGGTATTAAGGAGGCTTCAGTACTGGTTAAGGATTTAAATCAGGCTGCAATTGACTTGGGTGGAAAACCGGAGGTTACTGCAATGTATGATGTAAAAATTGCATCAAATGTGGCTGGTGGATTTGTTCAGGTGTCTAAAGGTTTAATTACAATTAGTGTAACTCCTTACGTTGGAAAAGTAGACTATAAATTTACCGATTGGTATTTAGTAGGGGATGCCACGGTATCAGGTTGGGATAACAATAAAGGAAATCAGATTTTATTCAGAAATCCTAAAAATGCTGATGAATATAAATTCACAGGATTTTTTAAAGCAGGTTATTTCAAAACAATTAAAAACTTAGGAAACTGGGCACCAATGTACGGTGGAGCTAATGGTACTCTTGTGTACAGAGGAACAGATGGTGATGCAGATCCTGCCAGTATTGCAATTGCAGCAGATGGGTATTATACTTTCACTATGAATGTGAAAACTTTAAAATATACCTTGGTTGCTTACGATGCTTCTGCAGCGAAAACATACTCAACAGTTGGTATTATTGGAGACAGTACGCCAAAAGGCTGGGATAACTCAACTCCTATGATAAAATCTTCTTTCAATGATCATATCTGGACTTTAGGCATCACTTCTTTAAATGACGGAGGTCTTAAATTTAGAGCAGAAAATAACTGGGATGTTTCATGGGGAGGATCAACTCCATTCTCAGGAGGAGGTTCAGGTGATAATATACCAGTAGCAAAATCTAAATATGTAATTTATTTCAATGATTTAGACGGAAGCTATTTGATGATTCCTAATCAGGGATAAAACTTTCCCAAATATTAAAAGGGGCTATCTGCTAGATAGCCCTTTTTTAATCTGACTAACTAACCGAATAACCACAATTATTATGAAAAAAACTTTACTATCAATATTTTTATTGATTGCAGTAACTGCTTTTGCTCAAAATCAAACCGTTACCTACTCAATAAATCCGCAAACCTTTGAGGATACTACACCAATTACCATTACGATTAACGGAACCAGTATCAACGAAGCAACATGGTCGGTAACCGGAAATGCGCTATATCTTTGGTCATGGTCTTATGATGTAAACGATACCAGTCAAATGGATTCTCCGTCTAACGGGTCCTGGACCGCATCAAACGAAGCGAGTAAGTTTACCTATAATCCCGGAGCAGATACATATACAAAAACATTTACACCATCTGTATATTTTGGCAGAAAAGGAATCGGCAGAATAGGATTTCTAGTTAAAGCAAAAGACGGAAGTGGTAACAAACAATCGCAGGATATTGTGGTCGAAGTTGGCTCTTTTCAGGCCAATCTAACCGCGCCAATTGAAAACAGCACGACCATTATTACCTCGGGAGCGAACTTCAATATTACTGCCACAAATACAAACGGTGCCGCAAGTTATACCTTAAAAGCAAACGGAGCAATTATCAATACAAATGCAAGTACTGCAACTTACTCGTATTCTCATGTTGGGATTACAAACAATCAGAGTTATGAATTAAGTGTCACTCAGGGAACGACTACAATTGTAAAAAAGTTTTCAGCAGTGGTAAATCCTAATACAGTCTCGCAGGCAATGCCGGCAGGCTTGATTGATGGAATTAATTATAATACGGCTGATGCTACTAAAGCAACCTTGGTTTTGGATGCTCCTTTAAAAGACTTTGTTTACGTTGCCGGAAGTTTTAATAACTGGCAGCCAACAGCAGCTTATGCCATGAAAAAAGACCCGACTTCGGGTAAATTCTGGTTAGAGTTAACAGGTTTGGTATCGGGAGTAAACAACACCTATCAATACTGGGTGGTAGATGCAACACCACTGGCCAATTCACCTTCATTGGTAAAAACAGCAGACCCTTATTCTACTTTAGTATTGTCTCCTTTTGATGATCCGTACATTCCTGCTGCTTCTTATCCAAATATGCCGGTTTATCCTGCCGGACAACAATTTGAAGTTACCGTACTTAAAACAGGGCAAACGGCTTATCCTTGGCAGGTAACGAATTTTACAAAACCTGAAAAAGAGAAGTTGGTTGTGTATGAAGTTTTGGTTCGTGATTTTGACGCCAACAAAAACTATCAGAATTTAATAGATAAAATAGATTATTTCAAAAATCTTAAAATAAATGCCATTGAATTGATGCCTGTAATGGAGTTTGAAGGCAATGAGAGTTGGGGGTACAATACCTCTTTTCATATGGCTTTAGATAAATTCTATGGGACTTCAGATAAATTAAAAGAGCTCATAGACCTCTGTCATCAAAACGGAATTGCGGTTATTCTGGATGTCGCTTTAAACCATGCATTCGGCAGAAATCCAATGGTGAGAATGTGGATGAACGATCCCGATGGAGATGGTTTTGGATCTCCTACTACCGAGAATCCTTATTTTAATACCGTTGCCAGACACAGTTACAATGTAGGAGAGGATTTTAACCATCAGTCGTTAAAAACGCAATATTATGTGGATCGTGTGATCAAACAATGGATCGAAGAATATAAAATTGACGGCTTCCGTTGGGATTTAACCAAAGGATTTACACAAGCCTGTACTGCTTCAGATGAATCTTGTACCAATGCGTTCCAGCAGGATCGGGTTGATGTATTGAAAAAATATGCAGATTATTCGTGGAGTCTTGATCCAACACATTATACCATTTTTGAACATTTGGGAACAGATGCTGAAGAGAAAGAGTGGGCGAACTACAGAATTGCCGAAACACCAAGTAAAGGAATTATGATGTGGGGTAAAATGACAGATCCATACAACGAACTGTCTATGGGATATACCAGTAATATATCGAGAATGACAAGTGCAAGTCGCGGTTTTCAGGCAAATCGCCTGATGGGATACGCAGAAAGTCACGATGAGGAACGTTTGATGTATAAAAATATCCAATACGGAAATTCAAGTGGAACTTATAATGTAAAAACATTGAATACCGCTTTGTCAAGAATGTCAGCCATTGGAGCAGTTTCTTTATTAGTTCCGGGGCCAAAAATGATTTGGCATTTTGGGGAACTAGGCTGGGACGAATCAATTTTTACGTGTAACACCGGTACTGTAAATGATTCCTCACCAACTATACCGGGAGATTGTAAATTAGATACGAAACCGCAACCTCAGTGGGTAGAGAACTGGTTAGGGAATTCAAACAGAGATAAAATTTACAACGATTGGGCTAAGATGATTACGCTTAAAACAACGGAACCTGTTTTTCTGGGAACACCTACAATTGCAGACGGAAATTCGTTAAGTGTAAATATAAAAATCACCAATGGCAGTTTGGCTTCAACACAATTAAAAGACATTTTAATTATTGCCAATTTTGACGTTACCACACAAAACGTTGCAACCGGTTTTCAATATACAGGAACTTGGTATAATTTGATGGACAACACAACGATTAATGTTACGGATGCTGCTGCTCCAATCAGCTTACCGGCGGGAGAATACCGAATTTACGGTAATAAACAAGCAAGTTTGGCAATCGAAGATTTTGAAAAAGGAAACACAGTAAGTCTGTACCCAAATCCGGTTTCAGATTATTTTACTTTAAATGTAACCACAACTAAAGTTCAGATCTACTCGATTTCCGGCCAGTTGGTGAAAAGTTTTGCTACCAATGGAAAATCAGATTTTCAATTTACAGTAAGTGATCTGAAAACAGGATTGTATTTGGTTAAAGCAAGTGATGAGAATAACAAAGTGCAAGTGATGAAATTCATCAAAAAATAATGATTTGTTAGTTTTAGTATGGTAAAAGGGCTGTCTGATAAGAGACAGCCTTTTTCGTTTTCATTTACCGGCAGACTGTATTTTTTTAACACATAGAGCTATAGTTAACAAAGCCTGAAAGATGTTTTTGCTTAAAAAGATTCTGTATAAAAAATACGATTTTTTTTTGAAGCGTTTTAAATTGTCAATCCTAAATCCCTATATGTTAAATCATATTCCTCCGAATTACACCCAACGGAGTATAATTTATTACTTTTTGCTATACTCTCCAATTACAGAAAAATAGCCAAAAGTACCCAGACCTAAGACAATCAATGGCGTAAGGATAAAAAGGATAATAACGCCAAAAACTAGATCATCCTGTTTGTCCGAAAGTAGTTTTGGTAAACCAAATTCAAAGACGCAGAAATAAGCCGCCGCCGCCGCGAGGATAACCCATAAAACACCCAAAATTTGTTTAATCGCATTCATGTTTTAAAATTTTAAAGGTGAGTGGTTTGGTTTTTAGTATCGATATAAATCATTCCAATTACAAAACATACCGAAGCAATGATGATCGGATACCATAATCCGTCAAGATAAAAGTCAGGTTTTCCGGCTTCTTTGGCATGTGTTACAAAATAGGTTGAAATAGCAGGAAGTAAACCTCCAAAAATTCCATTCCCTACATGATACGGCAGAGACATCGAAGTGTATCTGATTTTAGTTGGAAACATTTCTACTAAAAATGCCGCAATCGGCCCGTACACCATGGTAACAAATAACACCTGAATAAAGACCAGAAAAACTAAAGTCCATTTATCACTTGGGTTTATTGTAATTGAAATATTTTTTTGTGTTTCTTTTTTTGATACATATGTTGTTTTCTCGACCGCGGATGTGCCATCCGTGTAATTTTTTGTCGTTGTAGTTACAGAACTTCCGTTATTTGAATTCTCGACCGTTTGTGTCGTTTTTGCTGTGATTTCCGTTTTGTGTTCCACATCAGTTGTGGTGTACATTGTTCTGTAAATAGGTCTGTAGAACAAAATTGCCAGAAGCATACCCGACATCATGATATATTTACGTCCTATTTTGTCGCTCAGCCATCCAAAGAAGATGAAAAAAGGAGTTCCCAGTAATAGCGCAATTCCCAACAAACTATCAACTTGTGAAGAATTAATATTCATCACCGTTTTCATAAAACTCATCGCATAAAACTGCCCCGTGTACCAAACAACACCTTGTCCCATTGTAGCACCAAATAAGGCCAACAAAACAAATTTTAAGTTATAGCGATTTCCGAAACTTTCTTTAAGCGGATTTTTGCTGGTAGTTCCTTCTTTTTTTGCTTTTGCGAAAACCGGAGATTCATCCATATTTTTTCGTATCAAATAAGAGACACCAACCATAACAATAGAAATCCAAAACGGTACACGCCATCCCCAAGAATCAAAAGCAGCTGCCGAAAGCGTATTTTTAGTCACCAAAATCACCATCAAAGAGATAAACAACCCCACAGTAGCTGTGGTTTGAATCCAGGAGGTCCAATATCCCTTCTGTCCTTCAGGAGCATGTTCAGCGACATAAGTAGCAGCTCCGCCATATTCACCACCAAGAGCAAGTCCTTGTAGTAAACGAAGAATCAGTACCAATACAGGAGCTAAAAAGCCGATTGTTTCATAACTCGGAATACATCCAATTAAGAAAGTGGAGCCACCCATTAATAATAAAGTAGCCATAAAAGTATATTTACGACCAATGATGTCACCAAGTCTTCCAAAAAATAAAGCACCAAACGGGCGCACCACAAACCCGGCTGCAAAAGTGGCCAAAGTCGATAAAAAAGCAGCAGTCGGATTATCGCCCGGGAAAAATTTGGTCGATAAGACAACGGCCAAACTTCCGAAAATATAGAAATCGTACCATTCTATCATGGTTCCCATGGATGAGGCGGAAATTACTTTCCAAATTCCTTTTGCAGAAGTCTTACTCATTAATTAAAAACGTGATTTTGACACTAAATAAAACATTATGTAAATTTTTTACGAATATAAAGGATAATTTTTTATTTATTCGCTACTTTTTTTGTGAAATATTAATTTATATTATTAGCAACGGTTTTTTCGGTTTTGCTGTAAGGAAAGTACTTTAGGTCTTTGAAAAGTTGCAATCATTCTTTTTTATTTATTGTAAATTTTTACTGCTATTTCGTTGCGAAAAGCAATTAGCAAGAGTAGTGCGTTAAAATTTAAATTGGAATGTTTTGGTATTAACGAATGGTAAAGAGGAGTTAATTTACGGATTTGTAGAATAAGATAAACTTGTGTTCTGTGTTTTTTAATCGTTTGCCACGAATTACACTAATTGTCGCGAATTATTTTTTGCCACAGATTAAAGGGATTCGCACGGATTGTTTAATCATTTTAATCTTTTAGTCTGTGGCATTTTTTTTAATCGTTTGCAATGAATTACACTAATTGTCGCGAATTATTTTTCGGCACAGATTAAAGGGATTCGCACGGATTGTTTAATCATTTTAATCTTTTAATCTGTGGCTTTCTTTTTAATCGTTTGCCATGAATTACACTAATTGTCGCGAATTATTTTTTGCCACAGATTAAAGGGATTCGCACGGATTGTTTAATCATTTTAATCTTTTAATCTGTGGCATTTTTTTAATCGTTTGCCACGAATTACACCAATTGCCGCGAATTAATTTGTGTAATTGGTGCAATTCGTGTCTATTTTTTCTGCGTCACAAATTATTAATCATTTTAATCCTTTAAATCTGTGGCAGAATAAATAAAAGAGCCTTAAATTTTATAAATTAAAAAGGGTTTGTAGAAGTAGGGATTTCTTTTTTCGAGAATAACAAAGGTGTAAAGGTCAAAAAAAGCAGAAAAAAACTTAGCGACTCTGCGACTTTGCGAGAGAGATTCTCGGACTCAGAAGAAGGATTCTAGTAAGAATCCATAACTTTTGGACTTGGTCCATAATAAGGATAAAGTATAAAAACAAAAAACCCGAATATTGCTATTCGGGTTTTGGTGGTGCCTCCAGGGATCGAACCAGGGACACATGGATTTTCAGTCCATTGCTCTACCATCTGAGCTAAGGCACCATGCTTATTGCGGGTGCAAATATAGGAGGATTTTTGGTTTATCCAAAACATTTTACACGATTGTTTTAAAAAATTAAATCTAAGGTTTTAAAGTTTGAAATTTTGAAGCAATTTTTAAGATAGTAAGTTCAAAATTTGTAAAGTTTCTTAGGAAACTAGTGTGCTCATTTTGAGTAAACTCCTGAGTTCTCTTTGTAGGGAGTGAGAAGATTGGGGAGTAAAAATAACAAACCGGTTTAATTTGAGGTTTATTTTGGTCTTACTTTATATTGTAAGAAAATGCGCTTGGTACTTTAACAAAGAGCTGTTGATTTTTGTAGAATGACATGTGAGTTTTGGGGACAAAATAAAGTTTCACGCAGATTTAGCAGATTTCGGCAGAAGCAATGCTAAAAAAATCTGCTAGAATCTGCAAAATCTGCGTGAAAAAATACCTCAAAAACCAAACCTAACAGGTTTTGAAAACCTGTCAGCTTTAATTTAAAAACAAGAAAGACAATTTCTACACCCGTTCCGCTTCTTCGAGATTGGAATTTGGAATTTCAAAATTTGGAATTTAATAAACATCAGATCTGGGATCAAGAATAAGTTGGGGACAAAATAAAGTTTCACGCAGATTTAGCAGATTTCGACAGAAGCAATGCTGAAAAAATCTGCTAGAATCTGCAAAATCTGCGTGAAAAAATACCTCAAAAACCAAACCTAACAGATTTTTGAAACCTGTTAGGTTTAATTTAAAAACAAGAAAGACAATTTCTGCATCCGTTCCGCTTCTTCGAGATTGGAATTTGGAATTTCAAAATTTGGAATTTCAAAATCATGAGATCTGGGATCAAGAATAAGTTGGGGGCAAAATAAAGTTTCACGCAGATTTAGCAGATTTCGGCAGAAGCAATGCTAAAAAAATCTGCTAAATCTGCGTGAAAAAATACCTCAAAAACCAAACCTAACAGGTTTTTAAAACCTGTTAGGTTTAATTTAAAAACAAGAAAGACAATTTCTACATCCGTTCCGCTTCTTCGAGATTGGAATTTGGAATTTCAAAATTTGGAATTTAATAAACATCAGATCTGGGATCAAGAACAAGTAGTCTTTGTTTTTTAGAAAAGGTATAAAAACAAAAAACCCGAATATTGCTATTCGGGTTTTGGTGGTGCCTCCAGGGATCGAACCAGGGACACATGGATTTTCAGTCCATTGCTCTACCATCTGAGCTAAGGCACCGTGCTGATTGCGGGTGCAAAGATAGAACCATTTTTGGTTTATCCAAAACATTTGTTTAAAAAAATCAATTCGTATCTTCGCACAGGTAAAAAAATAAATATGGTTTTAACAGTTGACGTTGGAAATACTAGAATTAAAGCGGCTGTCTTTGAGGGAGGTAGTATTTTGGAGAGCTTCGTTTTTGAGAAAAGTGAGTTCGAGAATAAAATTGAAAATATTTTAAAAAAATTTCAAAATTGCACCGATTTGGTCGTTGCGTCGGTCGGAAATATCGAAAAACAAGCTTTTTTGACTTTCGAAAAGCAGCTTACGATTCATTTTTTGACACATGAAGACGTTTTTCCTTTCATAAACAAATATGCAACTCCAAAAACGTTAGGAATAGACCGGATGGTTTTGGCAGCCGGAGCCACTTTGCAGTTTCCAAAACAAAATAGATTGGTGATAGATGCCGGGACTTGTATTACTTATGATTTTATAGACGAAAAAGATCAGTATTTAGGTGGTGCAATCTCTCCCGGACTCAGATTGCGTTATGAAGCACTGCATAATTTTACGGCCAAGTTGCCTTTGCTAACTTTAGAAGTGCCGGAACACTATATAGGTGATTCTACAAAAGAGGCCATTCATTCTGGTGTTGTCAACGGGTTTGTCTATGAGGTTGATGGTTTTATCGAGGAGTATCGGGCAAATTTTTCAAATTTTATAATAATTTTAACGGGTGGCGATGCAGATTTTTTGGCTAAACGATTAAAAAATACCATATTTGCCAATTCAAATTTCCTTTTAGAAAGTTTGAACCAAACATTTCAATATAAAATCGACAATGATTAAAAAAATTATAATAAGTACTTGTTTACTTATATCGTTCGTTTCATTTGCACAGCAAGGTACTTCATCGCCTTATTCTTTTTACGGAATTGGTGATGCAAGATTCAAAGGAACTCTTGAATACAGGTCTATGGGGGGAGTTGCAGTAGAGCAGGATTCGATACATTTGAATATTGAAAATCCCGCAAGTTATGCCAGTTTGGGACAAACCACTTTTAGTGTTGGAGGTACTTTTGGAACAACTAAAATAAAAACGGATAAAGAGACTTCAAAAGCACAAAGATCAACTTTTGATTATTTGGCTTTAGGTATTCCGATGGGTAAGTTTGGTGCTGCTATTGGTTTGGTTCCTTTAACTTCAGTTGGGTATAGAATTTCAAATGACAAAACTACTATTCCGGACGCAATAAGCAGTCAGTTAGAAGGAAAGGGTGGAGTTAATAAAGTGTTTTTCGGACTTGGTTACAAAATTACACCTAAATGGAATATTGGTGCTGATGTACAATATAATTTTGGTAAAATCACGACTACAAGCGTAGAGATGAAAACTGATGTTCAAAATGCTACCAGAGAAACAAATACTTCTGAGTTATCAGGGGTGAACTTTAATATTGGTACAATGTATCAGACGAAGATTGATAAAAAATTGAACTTGTATACGAGTTTGAGTTATACCTTCTCGGGTAATTTAAATTCAGACAATGGCAGAATTACTGAAGTTGACGGAGATCCGAACACGTTTACCTATCCTGAAAATTCGGTTAAGTTAAAGATTCCTGGTAAATTTACATTTGGTGCAGGTATTGGAGAAGCGAGAAAATGGTTAGTAGGTACTACAATGGCTTTTCAAGGTGATGCAGGTTCACTTGCTAATTATTACAATACAGCTAGTAATGTACGTTACGAAAAATCTTCAAAATATGCTGTTGGGGGTTATTACATTCCTAACTATACTTCTTTCTCAAGTTACTTAAGCAGAGTTACCTATAGAGCAGGTCTTAAATATGAAAAAGTAGGTTTGATTATCAATAATGAATCAATTAATGATGTTGGTATGACATTGGGTGCCGGTTTTCCAATTACAGGGACTTTTTCAAATGTAAATTTTGGAATTGAATTTGGTAAAAAGGGAACTACTTCATCAGGTTTAGTTAAAGAAAATTACATGAATTTTAGCATGAGTTTCTCTTTTAACGATAGATGGTTTGTGAAAAGCAGATTCAACTAAACATAACTTTATGTTTTTTTAAGCTCAGTACAATTTACTACATTTGGCAAATGAATTTACCAAAGAAATATATACTAACAATTGTCACAGTTCTTGCTGTGACAATGTTTTTTGGATGCGAAAGTAATTTTAAAGAAGTTCAGAAAAGTAACTTTTCAGAGTTTGTTCCCGGTAGTGATGCCGATACCGTAAATATAAAATATACGGATTCAGGACGTATAACCGGAGTTTTGGTTAGTTCTAAAATGTTGGATTATTCGAATCTCGATTTTCCGTTTACAGAGTTTCCAAAGGGAATTGATGTTACTTTATATGATAAAAATCTAAAGCGTACCTTTATAAGATCAAATTACGCTATTTCCTATAAGCCAACCGGAATTATTGATTTGCAGGGAAAAGTGAAAATCACATCAGAAACCGGTCAGATGCTGGAGACAGAGCAGTTGTATTTTGATCAGAAGAACGAATGGTTTTATACCGAAAGAAAATTTAAGCTTACAGATGCAAAAGGGGTTTCTTACGGACAGGGAATTGATTTTAGTAAGGATTTTAAAGTGATAAATTCACAACGAATAACAGGCGAATTAGAAGCCGAAGAATAAATTATATTATGGGTTATTTAAAATACACACAATACGTTTACATATTATTTGCAGTTTTCTTTATTTATGATGGCGTTGTAAAGCTAAACGAAGGAATTGAGGGCTCTACGATGAGTTTTATAATTGCAGGTTTAGCCGTTTTTATGTTTTTCTTCAGGAGAAAATTTGCCAGGAAATTTGACGATCGTAACAAAAAACAATAAAAAATGGAGATTGGTATTATAATACTATGTTTAATACTGTCAGCCTTTTTTTCAGGAATGGAAATTGCTTTTATTTCCTCGAATAAAATTTATCTTGAAATAGAAAAAAAACAGGATAATTTTCTCTCTCAAATTCTTACCAAACTTACCGGTAATCCCTCTAAATTTATTGCTGCAATGCTCATTGGTAACAATGTGGCGCTGGTGGTTTATGGTTTTTTTATGGGTGATCTGATCCTGATGCAGCTAACTCAATTGGGCTATCGGTTTTCTGAGGTTGCTGGTTTGTTGATTCAGACCGTAATTTCTACTTTCATAGTTTTGATTACAGCTGAGTTTCTTCCTAAGGTTTTCTTTCAGATTTATGCCAATTCCTTAATTAAATTTTTTGCAATTCCGGCCTATCTGTTTTATAGACTATTTTACTATATTTCGACTTTCTTTATCTGGGTTTCAGATTTTGTTTTAAAGAAATTTTTTAAAACAGAGGGAGATCAGGTACAGCTGTATTTTAGTAAAGTAGAGCTCGGAAATTATATTAACGAACAAATGAGTTCTGTTGAGGATAATGAAGAAGTCGATTCAGAAATTCAGATTTTTCAAAATGCGTTAGAATTTTCGGGTGTAAAAGCGCGCGATATTATGACACCACGTACAGAAATTGTTGCGGTGGATTTATTTGACAGTGTTGAAGAACTTAAAGAAGTTTTTATAGAAACCGGATATTCTAAAATTGTAGTGAGTCAAAACTCATTAGATGATATTGTGGGTTATGTGCATTCTTTTGATCTGTTTAAGAAGCCAAAAACAATCAAATCGGTTTTGATGACAGTAGAGTTTGTTCCGGAAACTATTTCGATAAAAGACGCGTTAAATCTGTTGATCAAAAAAAGAAAGAATGTCGCCGTTGTTTTAGATGAACATGGAGGAACAGCAGGGATAATTACTATAGAAGATATTGTAGAAGAGCTTTTTGGTGAGATCGAAGACGAGCATGATCTGGATGAGGAATTGATAGAGCAGGAGCTGGGTCAGGGTAAGTATTTGTTTTCGACTCGTTTAGATGTGGAATATTTGAATGAAGCCTATAAATTGGGTATTCCCGAAGAGGATTCATACGGTACTTTAGGAGGTTTTATAGTAAATTCAACAAAAGAAATTCCTCAAAAAGGAGAAGAAATAGTGATTGATAACTATCATTTCGTGATAGAAGAGGCAACAAATAAGAAAATCGAATTAGTAAAAATGACTATAAAAGAGTGATTTTTTTAGTAATTGAAAAAAAATGTGTAAAATAAAACCCTAGTTGTATTGTTATTAACTAGATAATTGTATTTTCGCAAACTGAATATAAAATTAACGATAATAAAAATGGCAGTTTTAGCAAAAATTAGACAGCGTTCCGCTTTATTAATAGGAGTTATTGCACTTGCATTATTTGCATTTATAATACAAGATCTATTCACCAGAGGGACTTTCGGTCAAAGTTCGAAAGATGTAGGAAGTATCGATGGAAAAGACATTTCATTTGAAGACTTTAGAGTTAAAGTTAGTAATGTTGAAAAAAGTGGTCAGGGAATTTCTTCTACCGAAGCTGCTAACAGAGTTTGGGACCAAGAGGTTTCAATCGCATTATTATCAACTCAGTTTGAAA
This sequence comes from Flavobacterium sp. FlaQc-49, assembly GCF_044005985.1. Lineage (NCBI taxonomy): Bacteria > Pseudomonadati > Bacteroidota > Flavobacteriia > Flavobacteriales > Flavobacteriaceae > Flavobacterium > Flavobacterium sp. FlaQc-49. The sequence continues at coordinate 111,838 of NZ_JBIPCS010000011.1, forward strand.
AATTAGGATTGAGAGTAGGTGAAAAACACTTAATTGAAGTTCTGAAAGCTGATCCGAATATTGGTAAAAACCCAATGTTCTTAAATGCAGCTGGTATGTTTGATATCGTTAAATTCAAAGAGTACTTTAAATCAAATCCTGAAGCAAAACAATATATTGCAGATAAAGAGAAAGATGCTACATTAAATGCAAAATTTCAAATCTACAATACATTAGTAAAATCAGGACTTTACACAACTGCTAGTGAAGGAAAGTTGAAATACGAAATGGAAGCGAACAAAGTAAATTTTGCTTATGTTGCCGGATTGTATTCTTCTATTAAAGATAGTGAAGTGAAAATTTCTGATTCAGAAATTGTGGACTACATGAAGAAAAACGAGAAAAAATTCAAAGCGGATGATACTCGTGAAATTCAATATGTTTTAGTTGAAGATAAAGCTTCAAAAGAAGACGAAGCTGAAATTAAAGCTAAGATTACTGCTTTGTTATCAGGAAGTGTTGTTTACAATGCAAAAACAGGTAAAAACGATACTTTGCCAGGTTTCAGAAATGCAACTAACATTGCTGAATTTGTAAATTCAAATTCTGATGTTCCTTACGATTCTACTTATGTTGCTAAAAATAACTTGCCTGCAGTTGATGCAGATAAATTGTTTTCTTTAGCTCCGGGTCAAATCTACGGACCTTACGTTTTTGGTAAATACTACTGTATTTCTAAATCTCTTGGATTTAAAGCAGGAGTTAATGCAAAAGCAAGCCATATTTTAATTGGATATACAGGTTCTCAAACGCCAAATACAAAAGAGAAAAGAACGAAAGAAGAAGCAAAAGCTAAAGCAGAAGAAATTCTAGCTCAGGTTCAGGCTAATCCGGATAGTTTCATGATGTTAGCTTTTACAAGTTCTGATGATTCATCTGCACAACAAGGTGGTGATTTAGGATATTTTGGTCCAAACCAAATGGTAAAACCTTTCAATGATTTTGTATTCAGTAACGGAATTGGAAAAGTTGGTTTAGTAGAAACTCCTTTTGGATTTCATATTATCAAAATCACAGACAAACAAGACGGAATTCGTTTAGCTACAATAGCTCAAAAAATCGAGCCTTCTGAGGTAACTTCTGATAAAGTATTTACTTTGGCAACTAAATTTGAAATGGATGCTGCTAAGAATGATTTTAATGCAACAGCAAAAGAATTAGGATTAAAAGTAGCTCCTCCTGTAACTGCAAAAGCAATGGACGAAGCATTTGGTTCATTAGGAAATCAACGTAACATTATAAGATGGGCATTTGATAAAGAAACAGATAAAAATGATGTTAAGCGTTTTGAAATCGCTAATATTGGTCACGTTATTGCTCAATATAAAAGCGAAAACAAATCAGGTTTGGTATCTGTAGTTGCGGCAAGACCTTATGTAGAGCCAATCTTGAAAAACAAGAAAAAAGCAGAAATGCTAAAAGCTAAAATGACAGGATCTAGTCTTGAAGCAGTTGCTAAAAGTGCTGGTGTTGCTGTTCAACAAGCTGCTAACGTAACTATGGATAATCCGGTTTTACCTGGTGGAGTTGGACAAGAGCCAAAAGTTGTTGGTAATGCATTTGCTTTAGCTGCAAATAAAATTTCTGCTCCAATTGAAGGAAATACAGGAGTTTATGTAGTGAAGAATGTTAGTACTGTAAAAGCTCCGGCGATTGCAAGTCATGCTCCTTACATTGAAAAGGTAAAAGCACAAAGCGCATCTGATGCAAGCAGAATTTTACCAGCGTTAAAAAACAATGCTAAAATCGAAGACAACAGATTACAGTTTAACTACTAGGTCTATCAAAATAATTAAAAAAGCCATCTCTGCTAAAATTAGAGATGGCTTTTTTTTTGCCTATTATTTTCCTTAGTTGTGAGGACAGAATTGCAAGAAATAAGGATTGATGCTTCGCTAATGCAACTGGTTACACTTCGAAGAAAAACACATTTTTTAAGTAAGAAATTACCAAGGGAGCGAAGATTTTGATATAAACTCGCTGAATCAATTAGGAAGTTACTGTAAAGAAGGTACTTCTGGATTTAACTTTTTAAAAGTGTTTGTAAATAAAAAGGAAGCAATCTCGCTGTTTGAGATTGCTTCCTTTTGGTATGTTATAATCAAATGAGTTTTAAATTGTTGCGTAGTATTGTGTCTTTTTACAATATCATTTCCGCATAAGTAAGAATGGTTTCATATCCTTTTGAAGCAAAATACTCCTTTGGGTTTTCTTTTGAAATCACCAACACAAAATCGCCACCCCATGCACCAAGGCTTTTTACAACACCATTAAAATCAGGAAAAGCAATTTCTTTTATCGTTTCCAATTCTAAGATATTACTTAAGTGTGTTTCATGTTTTTCTAAGGCGTAAGCAAATTCGGTTAAGGTTTTTGCCTTTAAGGCCGCCTCCGTGATTTTGTTATTCTCGGTAATGCTGTTGGCTAAATTTTGATTTTTATTATTGTAATAAGCATTTATGGCCGTTTTACTACTTTGTTTTTTATTAAGGTAAACAAAGAATAAATTTTGAGTAAAATCCGGATTAAAAGTTACAGACTCTACTACAGGTACATTTTGTTCCAGACGATAAATAATCGGAGTATTGTGTTGTGCACAGGCAATATCGTAACCACTACCTCCAAAACTGTTTTTAAGTAGCGTAAAGGCATCTATTTTGGCCCATTGAGCAATATTGTTCAATAAGGTAGAGGAAGTGCCTAATCCCCAGTTTTTTGGAAATGTAAGTTCCGTTGTGACAAGGTAACCCTGAGCTTGATTAATAAAATCAGAATTTAAGAGATAAGCCTCATGCAAAATCGTAATTAAGGTCGTTTTTACAGTCTCAATTTGTGCAATTGGATTGTTTATAATATCCGAAAAAGAGATACAATCTTCAAACCAAATCTGATGGTCAAAATCGTAACTTTTCCATTTAATTTCCTTGTTTGTTCCGTCTTCTACGACTAAATTTTGTCCAAATTTTGTTGGCAAGGCAAAAGCTTTAGCGCCATCTAGAACCAGATATTCACCCGTAATTAAGAGTTTGCCGTTACTGTAAAAGGTTGTTTTCATTCTGTCTCTTTTGACTCCGGTGCAATGTTTTTTTTATATTCCTCAAAAAATTTGAGGAGTAAAAAAGGACAACAAACACTAGAGTAACTTCTGATTATTTTCGTAAGTTTTCTATAAATTCAACCACAGCACTGTGAGAAATTGCATTGGTCTTAAAGTGTGTTTTAATCAAATGACGCTCTTCTTCGGTGGCTTCAAATTGGTTGATAATATTATTTAGGTGCATTTTCATATGGCCTGCCTGAATTCCGTTTGTCGTTAGCGAGCGTAATGCGGCAAAATTTTGAGCCAGACCGGCAACGGCAACTACTTCCATTAGTTCTCTTGCAGTAGGTTTTTGAAGCACCTCTAAGCACAATTTTACTAACGGATGCAAGGAGGTCAGTCCGCCAACGGTACCCAGTGCAAGTGGAATTTCAAGCCAAAAAGTAAATATTCCATTTTCGATTTTGGCATGTGATAAACTCGAATACTGACCATTTCTGGAGGCATAAGCATGAATGCCGGCTTCTACTGCTCTAAAGTCATTTCCTGTTGCCAGAATTACCGCATCAACACCATTCATAATACCTTTATTATGGGTTACGGCTCTAAATGGCTCCACTTCTGCAATTTGAACAGCTTGTACAAAACGTTCTGCAAATTCCTGTGGATTTGTAATGTGTTTTTCAGTTAAGTCTTCAACCGGGCAAGAAACTTCGGCTCTGACAACACAGTTTGGGACATAATTAGATAAAATACTCATGACAACCTGAAGAGTTTCATTTTCGGCAAATAAATGGCAATTCTGAGCTTCTTCTTTTAAAGTTGTCGCAAATTGTTCCAGACAAGAATTAATGAAATTGGCCCCCATACTGTCTTTGGTTTCAAAAGTAGCATGCAGTTGGAAATAATTGTCAAGTAAATTTCTTTTGTCTCTTAATTGAATATCGAGAATTCCTCCTCCGCGCTGTTGCATATTTTTGGTAATGCTTTGCGTGTCTGAGAAAAATTTAGGTTTGATTTGATCGAAGAACAACTGTAGTTTTTCAGCATCTCCGTTAAATGTAAAATGAACCTGTCCAATTTTTTCAGTATTCATTACGGTTGCCTTAAATCCACCACGAGTGGCCCAGAATTTGGCAGCTTTTGAAGCGGCGGCTACCACAGAACTTTCTTCAATAGCCATTGGGATTGTTTTGTACGTCCCGTTGATTAAAAAGTTAGGAGCAACTCCAAGCGGAATATATAAATTAGTGATGGTGTTTTCTATGAATTCATCGTGCAGTTGTTGGAGCTTGTGGTCTGAATTCCAGTAATTTCTTATTATTTTAAGAGCCTCGTCGGGAGTCGAAAAATAGGTGTTTGCAATCCAGTTTATTTTTTCATTTTTGGATAATTTTGAAAATCCGGCAACGGCGTTGTTCATTCTCAGTAGATTAAATAGTAATATTGCGGCAAATATACCAATTTAAGAGGTTTGTTTGCAATCTATAAATGAAAATCCGAAAGTACGCAATCGTTATTTTTTTTAACATTTAACACTTATAATGGGCATTATGTTTATTTTTTTTACTAAAATTGGGCTCTTTTTTATATTTTAAAATAATACGAATGAATACAAGTAGAATTACGGTCATACTATTGTTACTGGTTACGACTGTTTTTGGTCAGCAAAAAGTCACTGTTGAAAATATTTATCATGGCGTTTTTCAGGCCAAAGGAATGGACAAATTACAATCCTTGAAAAACACAAACCAGTATACCGTATTGAATGCTGATGAGGCAAGTGGGAGCATGGAGATCGATTTATATGATTTTGCTACGCTTAAAAAAGTATCCAATTTAATTGACACAAAAAATCACGCAGCGCTAGCTGGTAAAATAGACAGTTACACTTTCGATTCTTCTGAAAAAAAGATTTTGATTGCGTGCAACTCCAAACAGATTTTCCGACACTCCTTTATCGCAGATTATTTTTTGTACGATATTACTTCAAAATCCTTAACAAAGCTTTTCGATTTTCAGGTTCAGGAACCAACGTTCTCTCCTGATGGAACTAAAATTGCCTATGCCAAGGAAAATAATTTATATGTGTACGATGTTACTTCAAAAAAAATAACAGCAGTAACGACAGATGGTAAGAAGAATGCAGTCATTAATGGTATTACGGACTGGGTTTATGAAGAAGAATTTGCTTTTGTAAGAGCATTCGACTGGAGTCAAGACAGCAAAAAAGTAGCATACATTCGCTTTGATGAAAGTGCAGTTCCTGAGTTCTCAATGGCAATGTATCATAAAGACCTGTATCCGAAAATTGAAACCTTCAAATATCCGAAAGCAGGAGAGAAGAATTCAGCAGTTTCCTTACATATTTATGATGCTGCCGCAAATGCAACCAAAAAAGTAGATCTTGGAAATTACAATGATTTTTATATTCCAAGGTTAAAATGGACCAATGATAGTAATGTACTCTCTGCACAGGTCTTAAACCGTCATCAGGACAATCTGGATTTGTTATTTGTTGATGGGACAACCGCCGTTGCAAAAGTGGTTTTGAATGAGAAAGACAAAGCATACGTTGACATTACAGATAATTTGACTTTTTTAAAAGACAACAGCTTTATCTGGACAAGCGAAAAAGACGGATTCAATCATATCTATTTATATGACAAAACCGGAAAATTAAAAAATCAGATTACAAAAGGAAACTGGGAAGTAACTTCATACTACGGTTTCGATGAAAAAACAAAAACTATTTTCTACCAATCTACTGAAAATGGTTCTATTAACAGAGCAATTTACCGCATCTCATTAGACGGAAAAAACAAAATTGCGCTGGCTAAAACTACAGGAACAAACGCAGCGACTTTTAGTCCAAACTTCCAATACTTTATCAATACGTTCTCTAGTGCTGCTCAGCCAACTACGTATACTTTAAACGAAGCAAAAACGGGTAAAGAAATTCAGGTGATTGAGAACAATAAGGCGCTTTCTGATAAATTGGTAGCTTATAATTTGCCGGTGAAGGAATTCTTTGTTTTAAAAACTGCAAAAGGAATTGAATTAAATACTTGGATATTAAAGCCAAAAGATTTTGATCCTTCCAAGAAATACCCTGTTTTTATGTACCAGTATTCTGGTCCGGGTTCTCAACAAGTAAATAATGATTGGAACAATAAAGATGATTATTGGTTTATATCCCTTACACAACAAGGCTATATTGTAGTTTGTGTTGATGGTAGAGGAACTGGTTTTAAAGGTGCTGATTTCAAAAAAGTAACGCAAAAAGAATTAGGGAAATACGAAGTAGAAGATCAGATTGATGCTGCGAAAGTACTTGGAACGTATCCTTATGTTGATGCTTCAAGAATCGGAATGTTCGGATGGAGTTATGGTGGATTTATGGCTTCAAATTGTATTTTTCAAGGGAACGACGTTTTCAAAATGGCAATTGCTGTTGCTCCGGTAACCAACTGGCGTTTTTACGACAGCGTTTATACAGAAAGATACCTGCAGACTCCTCAGGAAAATGAAAGTGGGTATGATCAGAATTCTCCAATAAATTATGTTGATAAATTAAAAGGGAAGTTTCTGTTGATACACGGATCAGGTGATGATAATGTGCATCTGCAAAATTCAATGCAAATGATGGAAGCATTAATTCAGGCTAACAAACAATTTGATTCTGAGATTTATCCGGACAAAGACCATCATATTCTGGGTACAGAAACGAGAATTCATCTTTATACTAAAATGACTAACTTTATCAAAGAAAATTTATAGAATAACTTTATAACCTTAAAAAAAAATAATAAATAATATGGGAGAGAAACAAGTAAAATCGGCGCATCCAAAAGGACTTTGGGTATTGTTTGGAACGGAGATGTGGGAGCGGTTCAATTTTTATGGAATGCGAGCTTTATTAACTTTATTTCTTGTTAACTCTTTATTAATGAAGGAAGAAGAAGCCTCGTTGATTTATGGTGGTTTTCTTGGACTTTGTTATTTAACTCCAATGTTAGGAGGTTTCGTTGCCGATCGTTTTTTGGGGAACAGAAACTGTATTCTATTAGGAGGATTATTAATGGCAATCGGACAATTGTTGTTGTTTACCAGCGGAAGTATTTTTGGGGAGCATATTGATCTTGCAAAAATAGTTATGTACTCTGCATTAGGAGTTATTGTGTTTGGTAATGGATTCTTCAAACCAAATATCTCAAGTATGGTGGGGAGTTTGTATCCAAAACAAGAAAAAACAAAATTAGATAGTGCTTTTACTATTTTCTACATGGGTATTAATATCGGAGCCTTTTTAGGTCAGTCTATTTGTCCTTTATTAGGAGATGTAAAAGACGCTGGAGGTATTAGAGATATTCATGCTTTCAGATGGGGTTTCCTGGCAGCTTCTGCAGCCATGTTTATTGGGACTATAGTTTTTTACTTTTTAAAAAATAAATATGTGGTTTCTCCTGAAGGAAAACCACTAGGAGGTTTACCTTCTAAAAATGATGCCTCTGATTTTGAAGAAGGAGAAGCGCAAAAAGCTAATTTCTCTAACAAAGCCCTTGCAACTGCAGGAGTTGCTTTTGTTGCTTTAGGATTCTTTTTTCACTATGTGGTAGGTCAGAATCTGATTTATACTTTGATTTACTCGAGTGGTTTATCATTGGCAGGATTAATTATTTCGGATACTTCTTTAACTAAGATTGAAAGAGATAGGATATTTGTAATTTATATTGTTTCCTTTTTTATTATTTTCTTCTGGGCAGCTTTTGAACAAGCGGGTTCATCATTGACTTTTATTGCAGATAATCAAACCGACAGAAATTTCTTTGGCTGGCAAATGCCTCCGTCAATGGTTCAGATTTTTAACGGAATGTTTGTAGTTTTATTGGCGGTACCGTTCAGTATATTATGGGATACATTAAGAGCCAATAGTAAAGAGCCAATCTCTCCTGTAAAATTAGCGGTAGGTCTAGTGATAATATCGATTAGTTTCTTTATGATCGCGACACAGGTTTCTTATATTGGAACTTCAGGATTATTATTGGTTAAATGGTTGATCTTATTGTATTTCTTAAATACATGTGCCGAATTATGTTTGTCTCCGATCGGTTTATCTTTAGTAGGTAAATTGGCTCCAAAACGATTTGCTTCTTTATTGTATGGTGTGTTTTTCTTGTCTAATGCATCAGGTTACGCTTTAGGAGGAACTTTAGGCTCTATTTTGCCTGCAACGGGTGATAAGTTTGCCAAAGCAAAAGAATTAGGTATAGATCTTCAGGCTGTTTTAGATAAAACGATAACACCTACAGCAGAACAAATAGTCCTTTTAGAAAAACATCAAATTAGTGCAGCAAATCACTTTTTTGCAGGATTTGAAATTCATAATTTATACGAGTTTTTCATGGTATTTGTTGTGCTAACAGGTATCGCTGCAATTGTATTGTTTGCACTGACTCCATTTTTGAAAAAAATGATGCATGGTGTTAGATAAAATGGAAAAAAATATCACTTTAGAAGAAATACAGAATTTTAAAGGCAAGTATCCAAAGCAATTATGGTATTTGTTTTTGGTTGAAATGTGGGAGCGTTTCTGCTTCTACGGAATGAGAGGAGTTTTAGCATTCTTTATGGTAGACCAATTAGGTTTACTGGAAGGAAAAGCCAATCTGCAATACGGAGCGATTCAGGCTTTTGTTTATGCTTTCACTTTTATCGGAGGAATTTTCGCCGACAAAATTTTAGGATTTAAAAAATCATTACTATTCGGAGGAATAGTAATGATTTTAGGTAATTTACTTATTGCAGCTTCACCCCATGATTTTTTCTATTATGGGATAACACTTTCGATTATCGGAACCGGTTTCTTTAAACCAAACGTATCGTCGATGGTAGGAGAGTTGTATCATGAAAATGATGGTAGAAGAGACGCCGGATACGGAATGTTCTATGCCGGAATCAATATTGGTGGAATGTTAGGAGGAGCGATTCCGATTTACTTGGGAAAAAATTACTCTTGGAGTTTGTGCTTTCTGTCTGCTGCTATTGTAATGATTATTGGAGTTATTACTTTTCTTTTGACCAAAAAACATTTGGCACCAATTGGAAATTCACCTCTTGAGAATCACGAACCTAAAAAACGTAATCTTTATGAGATTGCTGTATATGTAGGTTCATTACTAGTGATACCATTGGTTTATATAATGGTAATTAATTCTGATTTTACAGAATACTTTATGTACACTATTGGTGTGGTGGCATTGTCGTATTTTTTATTCGAATTACTAAGAATTAAAGACAGAAAGCAACAGTATAAATTATTAGCTGCGTTTGTTTTTATCTTCGGATATTTTATGTTCATGGCTATTTCTGAGCAATCCGGAGGTTCTTTGTCTTTATTTGCAAAAGATAATTTGACCAATAAATTGTTGTTTTTTACTATTGATCCCAATGTGGTTAACAATAGTATTAATTCATTATATGTAATTATTTTTAGTCCTTTAGTGGGATTGTTATGGATCTTTCTTTACAAAAGAAAAATAGAACCAAATACAGTTGTTAAATTCGGACTTTCCTTTATCCTTTTAGCTGCCGGATTCTTCGTTTTTTATAGCGCAAGATTTTTTGTAGATGTAAATGGATTAAGTTCTTTAGACGTATTTGCCTTAGGATATCTGGTATATACACTAGGAGAATTGTGTATAGGACCAATCGGAATGTCGGTAATCACCAAATTGTCACCAAAAAGATTATTTGGTATGATGATGGGTTTATGGTTTTTATCAAGTGCATTTGGTCAATTTGCTGCAGGAAAGCTGGGGTCAGAAATGTCAAATGCCAATACAGGAACGACATTAATGTCAAAACTTATTGCTTATACAGACGGATACTACCAATTGGCAATCTATTCCTTAATTGCCGGTATCGTTTTAATCGTTACGACACCATTAATTAAGAAATTAATGCAAGAAGTAAAGTAGATGACATTTTGCATTGCAAATTTTGTTTAAATTTGTTAAAAATAAACAACATGAAAAAAATATTTTTAATAGCTTTCTTTTTGGTTGGAGCATTTGTTGCCCAGGCTCAAGAGTTGAAATGGCATACAGATGTAAAAGAAGCCATTGCAATAAGTAATAAAGAAAACAAACCAATGTTACTGTTTTTTACAGGAAGCGATTGGTGTGGATGGTGTATCCGACTGCAAAATGAAGTTTTAAAAACGGCTGAATTTTCAAAGTGGGCAAGTCAGAATGTTGTTTTAGTTGAATTAGATTACCCTAGAAGAACACCACAGACACCCGAATTAAAAAATCAGAATAACGAATTGCAACAAGCATTTGGCATACAAGGTTTTCCAACCATTTATTTTACCAGCGCTGAATCTAAAGACGGTAAAGTTAATTTTAAAGGCCTTGGTCATACCGGATATGTTGCCGGAGGTCCGACTGCCTGGTTGGCCGTAGCCGAAGGAATTGTTCATCCGAAAAAATCATAAAGATATTTTAAAAATAGCTTTCTAAAGACTCCTTACAGTACGTTGTAAGGAGTTTTTTTGTTTAGAATAGGCGTATTAACGGGTGTTTAATTATTAAAATGATACTTATTTTAGAAGCGAAAAATAAATAGTTTGTTTTTTGTGCTAATAAAATTGGAAAATTAAAATATTATGTTAATTTCGTCAATCTAATCTAACCAAGCCTATTGATATGACTAAAAAATTACTTATCCTACTTGTTTTTTTAGGTTCATTTTCGATGCAATCCCAAAACTTAGTTTGGAAAACTAATATGACGGATGCGATTGCATTAAGTAACGAACAAAAAAAACCAATGTTAATTTTATTCACGACAGCCGATGCGCCGAATAATTTGCAAAATGAAATCTTTAGAACTCCGGACTTTGCTGTGTGGTCAAGAGACAATGTTATTCTTGTAAAATTGGATTTATCAGATGTTAATGTATCTGATACTGATAAAGAGCAAAACATGAAGTTGAAAGATGCCTTCGGCGTTAATGATTTTCCGCAAGTATGCTACGCTAGTGCTTCTATCAGAAAGAATAAAACAACTTTTAGTGCCCTGGGAAAAATTTCCTATAAACCGGGAGGAGCAAAATCTTGGATTTCGGAATCGAATTCTATTTTGCACCCAAGTGAATAACTAAAATTTAAATTAAGTTACTTAATTTAATTTGTAGAGTCCCTTTTTGCCAACGTGCAAAAAGGGATGTTTTTTTTTAAATAGGTTTATTCTTTAAGGATTGTTTTGTGTCGTTTAAATTTCTGTTTTTATGCCAAGGCGTGTATTGCCTATAGCTTCGACAGTAAAATATATTTTATGTCACTTTTGAATTGGTTCTAGTGATTATATTTTTGTTTTTTAAGATAAATTTTGCTAAATTGGTTTTTTGTTAACTTAATTTATGCAATTTTATGAATAGAAAACTACTTTTATTGCTGTTTTTTTTAGTTACATTTTTGATGAACGCTCAAAATGCTGGTTGGACAACAAACGTGACCGATGCAATTGCTTTGAGCGCTGAACAAAGAAGGCCGATGTTAATTTTGTTTACGGCCGCGAGCGCATCCGATAACCTGCAGGAGGAAGTGTTTGGAACCCCTGAATTTGAAAAGTGGTCTCGTAAGAATGTGATATTAGTAAAGCTCGATTTATCTGATTTTTCCTCTAGTGTGATCAAAGAGCAAAATGTCAGGTTAAAAAATGCTTTCGAAATTATTGAGTTACCACAAGTATGTATTGTCAATGGAGCAATTAGGAATGGCAAAACAACGTTTGATATGCTCGGAAAAGTATCTTATAGAAACGGCGGAGCCAGAAGCTGGATATCAGAATGTGATTCGATTTTGAATCCGTCTGAATGAAAGAGGGTAGTTGCTAGTTTAATTTATAGAATCCCTTTTCACCGGTAGAGTGAAAAGGGATTTTTCTTTTGGAGCAGCTTATTTGCCAACGTTTTTGAATCGAATAAGAGTTAGATCCATCCGATACTACTATTTTTGGGTTTAAGTCAAGTAAAACGCGATCCAGATTTATTTTGGGAGATTGTATTAGAAGGAGAACATCAGGGGAAATAGTTTTATTATAGACTCCGCTACTGTCAATCAGGAAGATTTTTTTAGAATTAAAAAAGAAGGTGTTTTTAATTGTACGGGTCGACTTCAGCAGTCCAAAACTCCCCACCAGATAGGAATTTATACTTTTTTGAAGGGAGTCTTTTCCTAAAAGAGTATCATTTGCAAAGAGGGTAATGTTTTGGCCAGTTCGCTCAGTGATAATGGTTTTTTTCTTGATATGATATACAATTAGTTCCGATTTGTTTTCGACCTCTTTTTTGGTGCTAATATAGGCCAGCTGAACAAAAACTATAGAAACCATAGTGGCGATTAATTTACTGTAAGTTGGTTTCTTGAACCAGATAACGCTCGTAATGATCAGTAGATAATAACTAAGTAAATAATAAAAATTAAAGCGAATGTCGCGAATAACAAAAAATTCAAAAGAGGCGATATAGTGTATGATTGTATTTAACAGATAAATGCTTTTTTCAAAAATCTGAATGAAGATTATCGGACAGCTGGTAAAGACAGAAATGAGCAGTACAACAATTCCGGCAATCATTGTAAAAGATAAAACCGGAAGAATAAGAATGTTGGTTACGAAAAATAAAGAAGGAAATTGATGGAAGTAATACAAACAAATTGGGAATGTTCCAATTTGGGCGGCAAAGGAAACTGTTAAAGCTTCCCAGAGATAAGTCAGGATTTTGGTTGTGGGTTTCCAGATCTCTTTTAATAATGGTTGTATCCAAAGAATCGAGAATAAGGCAATATAACTCAATTGAAATCCCGCATCAAATAAAAAATAAGGTTCAAATAACAAAATTAGTAAAATAGAAACCAGTAAGGTGTGATAAATGTTGCTGCCTCTTCTGAGATGATTCCCGATAGCCAGAAAGGAAAACATGACCACAGAACGCAAAACAGGAGGTGATAAGCCAGAGATAATACCAAAAAGACCTAGTGCCACCAAAATGGTAATTAGCTTTATAAAAGAGCCCTTACGCGTGTTGGGTATCGGTTTCAGAAGAAAGAGAATAAATAACATAATGTAGCCTACGTGCAGTCCTGAAACAGACAAAACATGTGTTGCTCCTGAATATTGATAATCTTTAAGGGTTTCCGGTGAAATTTCTTGTTGCTGGCCTAAAATTAAGGCCATCGCTACATTCATTTCAGTTTTGTTTAAACCTGCTTTAGTAAGGTTGTAAATGATCCTTGAGTGTAGCTTTGCGGCATAAAACCAAATAGTTTTGTTGACTTTTTTATTAATTCTGATTTCGGATTTAGAAATAAAAATCTGGACATATATTTGTTTGTTGGCCAGATAAGTTCCATAATCAAATTGATAGGGATTTTTTACTGTTCCCAGGTGCTGTAAAGTGGCTTTTGTTTGAATTGTATTTCCAATAATTAACCGATTTGCGGTACTGTCTTTCTCGATATTTGCAATAATTTTTCCGTTATAAGGGCTGTTTTCAGTAGGGTTTAAAACGGCAACATAACGATCATTGTAAACATTGCCCTTTAGCTTTTCAACTAAAGTAAAAGACATAGTATGTGGCTTTTCGAATCCTTGTTGGTAATGACTGTAATGGGATTGTTGAAGTGTGTTTGTGTGCAGTAGTAAGCTGATGATACCCAGCCAAAAGGAAAGTAAGTAGGTGCTTATTCCAAAAAAAATAAGGTGTTTTTTATTCTTTTTTGATGTAAAATAGAAGATTGAAAAAAGAATTGTAATGCTTACAACAGAGACAGCTGTTGCTAAAAAGCCAAGTAGCCAATAGTAAGAAATCAATAGGCCAATTATAAAGGCAATCGTAATTTTAGTCAACGGAAAATCTAATACTTTCATGTTTTAAAAGTATTAAAAATTTGTAAGAAAAAAGTTATTTTATTTATAAAAGATTATTCGAGAACTCTGTTGATCTGGGCAAAAGAATTTTGATAATAAGCTTCTTTGGTGGAGGAGATTATGACCCCTTTTGAAGTAGAAGAATGTACAAATTTTATTTCGTTTGAAGTAGCCTCCGTAATTAGCCCAACATGATTGATTTGTTTGCTTCTGTTGGTCTTAAAGAAAATCAAATCACCTTTTTGAGCATCCTTAAATTGGATAACTTTCCCAATTTTAGATTGCTCATAAGAACTTCTTGGCATTGAGATATTCTCGGTTTGAAAGGCAGTATAGACCAATCCAGAGCAATCGAAACCACTTTTAGTCGTGCCTCCCGCTTTGTATCGCACACCAAGATTCTCCGTTGCTACATCGACTAAATGTTTTACTGCATATTTGTTCTCCCGCTTTGATTCCTTTTTATCTACTACAGAGGAGCTTGATTTACAAGAAGCAAAAAGCAGAGCGGAAAAGAGTAAAACGAGTAGTTTTTTCAAAATAAAATTTTTTAAAGCGGTTTTAAATCAGCAACAATAAGTTTTGCTGTTTTTTTACTGGCTCCGACACCTCCTAATTTTTGCTCTAAAATATCATAGTTTTGCAACAATTTTTGACGGTAAGCAGGTTCCAGTATTTTATATAACTCTTCTTTTATGCGTTTCGTATTGCAGTCACTCTGAATTAACTCAGTCACGACCTCCTGATCCATAATTAAATTGACCAGAGAAATGTATTTTAGTGTAATAATGCGTTTTGCAATCTGATACGAAATGTTGCTCCCTTTATAACAAACGACTTCAGGAACTTTAAACAAAGCTGTTTCTAAAGTTGCAGTACCCGAGGTAACCAAAGCCGCGGTCGATGATCGAAGCAGGGCATAGGTTTTATTCGAGATAAATTTGATATTTTTATTGGTGATAAATTGCTGATAAAACCCAAAATCCTGACTTGGGGCACCGGCGATTACAAATTCATAGTCTTGAAAATCGTCTACTACACTCAGCATTACACTTAGCATTTTGGTGATTTCCTGTTGACGGCTTCCCGGTAAAACAGCAATAATTGGTCGATCGCTTAATTGATTTTCTTTTCTAAAAACAGCTTCATCAAACGCTGGCTGATTCTGAATTGCATCAATCAGCGGATGCCCTACAAAAGCTACTGGAAAATGATGTTTGTCTTCATAAAAGCTTTTTTCAAAAGGTAAAATGACAAACATTTTATCAATATCATGTTTGATCGCTTTGATTCTGCTTTCTTTCCAGGCCCAGATTTGTGGCGAAATATAATAGTGTGTTTTGTAATTCAAGGCTTTAGCCCACTTTGCAATACGCATATTAAACCCCGGATAATCAATAAAAATAATAACATCCGGTTGAAAAGCAGCAATGTCTTTTTTGCAAATAGTAATATTGGTTAAAATGGTTTTTAGATTAAAAATAACTTCCACAAAACCCATAAAAGCCAATTCGCGATAGTGTTTTACCAAAGTTCCGCCCACTTTTTGCATTAAGTCACCACCCCAGAATCTGATTTCGGCCTGAGGATCTTCCTCGTATAAGGCTTTCATTAAATTAGAACCATGTAGGTCTCCGGAGGCTTCACCAGCTATTATGTAATATTTCATGTTCGTTTTTTTGAAGAGGTGTTCTGTTTTTCAACACAACTATTTTTTTTGCAAGGCAAAGATAAGATTTAAATAAATACAGTAGAAATTGCCAAAACAATCACCGCCAGGATTACGCCCCGTGCCATAAATTCTTTGTTTCGTTTTAAGAAAAAAGCAAAAACAGCAAGATCTAAGAGGGTTCCCAAAGTGATGATTTTCCCTAAATAACCATATTCTTTAATAGTTTGAATCCCTGTTGAGAAGTCAAATGGCGTAAAAAAGGTAATGAATAAGTAACTTCCTAAAAGAGAAGTGAAAATCCCGGCAATAAAACCTGCCAGTATGTCTTTTTTATTCATTTAAATCCCAGGTGTTAAGTTGCTGTATAGAATGGTGCGCCGTCAAATCAAATTGTACGGGAACTATTGAGATGTATCCATTTTCAAGTGCCCATTCGTCTGTATCTTCTCCTTTGTCTTCATTGACAAATTTCCCCGAAAGCCAGTAGTAATCCTTTCCAAATGGAGTTTGTCGTTTGTCAAATTTTTCAACCCAAAGCGCTTTGGCCTGACGACAAACTTTTATTCCTTTAATTTCGTTCTCTTTTAATTTTGGAAAATTAACATTCAGAACAACACCTTCCGGTAATTTATTGGCAAGTGTTTCTAAGGTTATTTTTTTTATGAATGATTTTATAGGTTCAAAATCGGCATTCCAGTCATAATCCAACAAAGAAAAACCAATCGCCGGAATTCCTTCAATTCCAGCTTCAACAGCGGCACTCATAGTTCCGGAATAAATTACATTTATAGAAGAATTTGATCCGTGATTAATGCCAGAAACACATAAATCGGGTTTTCTTTTTAAGATTTCATTTACGGCCAGTTTTACACAATCGACAGGAGTTCCGGAACAGCTGTATTCGATTGTTTTCGCATTTTCTTTAGATATTTTATCCAAATACAACGTGTTGTTAATCGTAATGGCATGTCCCATGGCACTTTGAGGTTTGTCGGGAGCGACAACAAGTACGTCTCCGATTGTTTCCATAACACTTATCAAAGCTCTGATTCCCGGTGCCAGAATTCCATCATCATTGGTAACTAATATAAGTGGTTTTTCGTGTTTCATTTTAGAAATATTAGGTAATTAATAGGATTATAAAAGCAAATGTAGTGACAGATTTTTGTAGAATAGTTACAAATAAAATAAAATTTATCAACTAAATAAAAGTTGGCTTTGGCAAGTCAAACATTTTTATACCTTTAACAAAAAATTATAGTGAACTTGGCTTTAGTGGCATAGTTTTTACCGTAACTTAGATTAAAAAATTGATGAATGCTATTATTAAATTTATGAAAAGAAATTATAAAATACTTATAGCCGTATTATGTTTGTCGGTAACCTTGTTTGCTTTCAAAATAAATGCAGATAATAAAGTTGATCCGGACCCAAATAGAGATAAAACACTTTTAGAATTATTAGCTTTTGTTATAGAAAAAGGACATTATAGTCCGGCAGAAATTAATGATGAGTTCTCTAAGGGAATTTTTAAGGATTATATTGAGGCGCTGGATCCTTCAAAAAGATTCTTCTTACAGTCTGATATTGATGAGTTTAAGCAATATGAGCTAATGTTGGATGATCAGTTTTTAAATAAAGACCTTACTTTTTTCAACCTGACTTATACCAGATTGATGAAACGTATGGAGGAAAGCAAAAAGAGATATAAGACTATCTTAGCGCAGCCATTCAACTATAGTGTTGATGAAACTTTTAATTCTGATTACGAGCATTTGCCTTATGCAAAAAACACAACTGAAATCAATGAAAGATGGAGAAAGCAAATTAAACTTTCTACCCTTTCTTCACTTGTTGCCAAACAGAAAATAGAAGAAGACAAAAAGAAAACAGATCCTGCTTACAAAGCAAAATCTTTCGAAGCTTTAGAAAAAGAAACACGTGACAGCTCTTTAAAATCATTAGACGATAATTTCAGTCTGATTAAAGATTTAAATAAAGAAGATTGGTTTTCTGTGTACGTAAATTCTATTATGGCACGTTTTGACCCACACACAAGTTATTTTGCTCCGGAAGACAAAGACCGTTTTGATGTTAATATCAGTGGAAAACTGGAAGGTATTGGAGCAAGATTAACCAAGAAAAATGATTTTACTCAAATAGACGAGTTAATTTCTGGTGGACCTGCCTGGAAAGGAAAACAACTTGAAGCAGGGGATTTAAT
Source organism: Flavobacterium sp. FlaQc-49 (assembly GCF_044005985.1). NCBI lineage: Bacteria > Pseudomonadati > Bacteroidota > Flavobacteriia > Flavobacteriales > Flavobacteriaceae > Flavobacterium > Flavobacterium sp. FlaQc-49. Next base: position 129,747 of record NZ_JBIPCS010000011.1, read on the forward strand.
TTTGAAAGTAGCACAAGGAAACGAAGAGCCTGTAGATGTTGTAGGGATGCGTTTGGATGATGTTGTAAAGAAAATTAAAGGACACAAAGGAACTGAAGTTAAACTTACCGTTAAAAAAGTAGATGGAAGCATCAAAGTTATTTCGATAATCAGAGATGTAGTAGAAATTGAAGAAACGTATGCAAAATCAAGTATTGTTGAAAAGAACGGATTGAAATATGGTGTAATTTATTTACCTAAATTTTATATCGATTTTGAAAATAAAGACGGTCGCGATGCCGGAAAAGATATTGCTCTTGAAGTAGAAAGACTGAAAAAAGAAGATGTCAACGGAATTGTATTGGATGTTCGTGATGATGGTGGTGGATCTTTATCTACAGTAGTTGATATTGCCGGTTTATTTATTGAAGAAGGGCCAATTGTTCAGGTGAAATCTGCAGGTAAAAAGAAAGAAGTTTTATACGATAAAGATAAAAAAATCGAGTGGGACGGGCCATTAGTAATTATGGTAAACAGTTTCTCGGCTTCTGCATCAGAGATATTAGCTGCGGCAATTCAGGATTACAAACGTGGAGTTATCATTGGAAGTAAGCAAACTTACGGAAAAGGAACCGTGCAAAATGTACTTGATTTGAATCAGTTTGTTCGTAATGCAAATTATGGCGACTTAGGTGCTTTGAAAATTACAGGACAAAAATTCTATAGAATCAACGGAGGTTCAACTCAATTAGAAGGGGTTCATAGTGATGTGGTGATGCCGGATCGTTATGCCTATCTGAAAATGGGAGAGCGTGATATTGACAATGCAATGCCTTGGGATAAAATAGATCAGGCTGATTATGTTACCTGGACTTCAAACGAAAATTTTACCAGAGCAATTGCGAACAGTAAAAACAGAATTGCTCAAAATCCGCAATTCAACTTAATTGAAGACAACGCAAAATGGATTGATGTGAAGAGCAAAGAGAATACGTACAGCTTGAACATTACAAACTTTAAAGCGACTCAGGAACAGGTTGAAAACGAAGGTAAAAAGTATAAACCAATTTCAGATTATAAAAACAATCTGGTATTTAAATCTTTGCCTTATGAAGAGCTTGAGATTAAAAGTGATGCTACTTTAAAAGAGAAAAGAGAAGCTTGGCACCAAGCATTATCTAAAGACGTTTATGTAGAAGAAGCACTAAATGTTTTAGATGATTTACAAACTAAAAGTAATATGGTGAAAAGTAATTCTTCAAAAATGAAGAAAGATAAATTAGTGAAGTCTTAGTTTTTAAGAAAAATAATTTGTTATTAAAACGCTCCGAAAGTTTATATTTACGGAGCGTTTTTTTATGGATTAAAAGTATAATGATATGAGAGGATTTCTTGTTTTGAGTTTGGTAAGTATGGTGTTTTTTTCGTGTAAAAAAGAAACAGTAGTAAAAGAGGAATTAAAGGAAGAAAAAACTCTTTTTGTTTCCAATCAAAACAGTACAGATTCGTTATATACTGTTGCGTATTTGCCCACATCCACAACGAAACAAATTGTAAAACATAAATACTACACACTGTCTTATAATGAAAAGTTCGAACAGGCAGAGTGGGTGGCGTATGAACTCAAAAAAGAATATTTGAAAAATGGAGATTATAAACGTCCCTATTTTATTGAAGATCCCAAAGTAATAACAGGTTCAGCCGACTGGAGGAATTATAAAAAATCAGGTTATGATAAAGGACATCTTTGTCCTGCCGGTGATATGGAGTTTGATAAAAATGCCTATAACGATACTTTTTATACCTCTAATATTTCGCCTCAAAAACATGATTTTAATAGTGGAATCTGGAACAGAATAGAACAGAAAGCACGCTACTGGGCAGGAAAATACAACGATATTTATGTGGTTACCGGAGGTGTTTTGAAAGATTCGGATAAAAAAATAGGAACAGAAGAAGTTGCTGTTCCTAAATATTTTTATAAAATCATTCTGGCTAAATCAGGGACTCAGCACAAGGCCATTGCATTCTTAGTTCCAAATGAAAATAGCGATCGATCACTTTACGATTTTGTCGTTCCGATTGAAACGATCGAAAAAATGACCGGAATTGATTTCTTTCCGAATTTGAAAAATTTAAAAAGCAGTCAGGACTTTTAGGTCCGCAATAGTTGCTGTTGGGTTTTCGGCTTTAAAAACAAAGCTTCCTGCTACCAAAACATCGGCTCCGGCCTCTACTAGTTGTTTTGCATTTTTATTGGTTACACCACCGTCAATTTCGATAAGTGTTGCTGCATTTTTTCGGGTAATCAGCTCTTTTAGCTTTTTTACTTTTGTATAAGTATTTTCAATAAAAGATTGTCCTCCAAAACCAGGGTTAACACTCATGATGCAAACCAGATCAATATCATTGATAACGTCTTCTAATAAATCAATATTGGTATGAGGGTTGATGGCTACTCCGGCTTTCATTCCTTCGGCTTTGATTGCTTGTAGCGTTCGGTGTAAATGAGTACACGCTTCGTAATGTACGCTTAGTATATTTGCACCTAAATCAGCGAAGGTTTTTATGTATCTGTCCGGATCCACAATCATTAAATGAACATCAATTGTTTTTTTTGCATGTCTTGAAATGGCTTCTAAAACAGGCATTCCAAAAGAGATATTCGGGACAAAAACACCGTCCATGATATCAATATGAAACCAATCTGCCTCACTGTTATTAATCATTTCGATATCACGTTGTAAATTGGCAAAATCGGCTGCTAAAACAGAAGGAGCTATAAGTGTATTCTTCATTGTGTAGTGGTATGTTGTGTTGTTTTTTGCAAATGTACTTATAAAAAATAAAAAACTCCGGTAATCAGCCGGAGTTTCAATCATCAATCAAAAAACGAACAGTCAATCAAACTGTTGTTTGCGTTAAAAAGGTTTCAAGTTTAAAGTTTCAAGTTACTAAAACAACTCGAAACTTTAAACCTGAAACAAATATTTTTATCCTAAATACGTTTTAAGAATTTTACTTCTTGAAGTATGTTTTAATCTGCGGATTGCTTTTTCTTTAATCTGACGTACACGCTCACGAGTTAAGTCGAAAGTTTCTCCAATTTCCTCAAGAGTCATTGGGTGTTGATCACCAAGACCAAAATACAAACGAACAACATCTGCCTCTCTTGGCGTTAATGTTTCTAAAGAACGTTCGATTTCAGTACGTAAGGATTCATGAATTAATTCTCTGTCCGGGTTTGGAGATTCTCCTGAACGTAAAACGTCATAAAGATTAGAATCTTCTCCTTCAACAAGAGGTGCATCCATAGATAAGTGACGACCAGAGTTTTTCATAGACTCTTTTACATCATTTACAGTCATATCCAGTTCTTTTGCAATTTCCTCAGCAGAAGGTGGGCGCTCGTTAGATTGCTCTAATAAGGCATACATTTTGTTGATTTTATTGATAGAACCAATTTTGTTTAATGGTAAACGTACAATACGTGATTGTTCTGCCAAAGCCTGAAGGATCGATTGACGAATCCACCAAACTGCGTAAGAGATAAATTTGAAACCACGAGTTTCATCAAAACGTTGAGCCGCTTTAATTAGACCTAAGTTTCCTTCGTTAATTAAATCAGGAAGTGTTAATCCTTGATTTTGATATTGTTTTGCCACAGAAACTACGAAACGTAGGTTGGCTTTTGTCAATTTTTCTAAAGCTCTTTGATCACCAGCCTTTATTCTTTGTGCTAATTCTACCTCTTCATCTGCGGTAATTAGGTCAACTTTTCCGATTTCTTGTAGATATTTATCTAACGATGCAGTTTCACGATTGGTTACCTGCTTGGTGATTTTAAGTTGTCTCATGTTGTTGTCTCCCTATTTTTTTAAAGTGTACAAATAGTTATACGTAGGAAGTATAGAAAAAGTTACAACGAAGTGAAAATAATTTTAAAAATATTGTATCGAGTTTCTGAAGTTGGTTTAGTTTGTTGTAAATCTTATAGTTAGTAAGTTGCTTTCTGTCTCGCTTCTAATGAAAATTGTAGTGGTTTCTAATACGTTTTCAAATATAATGAATTTGAATAACGAAAAACTCCTTTCTTCAAATCTTGAAAAAAGGAGTTTTATTCGTTAATGGTAGTGAACTTAATTTGAAGTATTTACTTGTATGATTTCTTTTGCAGAAACAGGAAGCCCGTTTTCAGTAAAACCTTCGAGACTTATTTCGTATTTTCCTGATACATCAGAAGTGAAAAACGAAACGGTATTTTCTTTGTTTTCTAAAGTTAATTGAGGTTCCCAAAGCAATTGGTATCTGTAATCCGGAATTCTATTCTCTTTGTTTTGGTCGTTATAATTTTGTTTAAACGCGATGATTTTATTTTGAGGTCTTTGAATTTCAGTATTTAAAATAAAATTACCGTGCGCAGAAGTCACATAATCATTGTTTTTAGTTGTGAAATTTATAACACCGTTAAAAGCTTTTGGACCATAAAAATAAACGCCGGGAACGATACTTACTTTATATATGTTTTCTGTTTTATAGGTAAATAACTCATTTACGTTTTGAATCAGAAGCCCGTCAACTAATACCAAAGCGGGTTCAGAAAAGTATTCCAGATCATAATTTATATCTCTAAGATTTAAAGAGTAATTATTGTCTTTTTCACGATAGTACATTTCTTTTATAACTTCTGTAATGGTTTCTTTTAAAGTAGGAAACTTGGTGTAATCGCCAAGAATGTATTCTTTTTGTAAAGGATTATAGAACGGATAAACACCGGAACCGTTGGTAATGCTGTCTTTTTTTAGTGAATAATAGGCATTTTCAATCTGATTGGCAATCGATCGTTGTTCGATAGTGCTTTTGTAATCAGAGGTTAAGAATGTTTCATCTGTGTTTTTTAGATCAGATAAGTTGTATCCTTTATTTTTGTCAACGTCTATTTTATAGTCATTTTTATCATTGCCTATTATTTGAACAACAGCATTAGAATAATTAGGGTCTTTATCCAGAACAAAATTAAACTTTCCGGATGGGTTTGTCTGTGTTATTTTAAAAGCATATTCTTTACCGGGTATTGATAAAGCCACGGTTTTATGATTTATCTCGCCAGGGTTTTTAGTGTTTGTAATGCTGCCTGAAATAATCTCGCCTCTAAGTTCCGGAAGAAAACGGATCGAATCATTCATGCGGTTTGTCAGCTCATTATTGGTGTTGAATTTTACAAACTCAGCAGCATTCATTTGTCTTTTAGAAGGTAAATTGTCGATTTTTTTTACAGAGAGAGAGTAACTTCCTTTGTTTGTTTCAGCGGTTAATGATTTTATTTTTAATGCGACTTGTTCTCTTTCCTGAAAGGTAGTTTTATCCAGTTGTATGGCAAACGTTTTGTCTTTGATTGAATTTTCGGTAACAGATTCGTTTCCTGTTGTTTTGGTTTCTTTGCTTGCCGAATTCGTTTTGTTGCTTACCAAATACGGATTAATTAGCAAAAGGTCCGTTTTTGCTGTTTTTAAATCCTTTTTGTTCAACATCCATTTGGTATAGGCGATAAGTTTGTAGTTGCCTGTTTCAATGGTTGTTGGAATGAAAAAATCCCCTTGTCCTTTTCCGTTATCCAAATAGATTTTATTACTAAAAATAACTTGGCTGTCACTATTAACAAGGTCAACATAGGCTATTTTACTAATTTCACTCCAGGTGTTATTGGTCGGATTGGTACAATACAATTTACAATGCAGTGTTTCTCCTGCAATTAAGGTTGTGTTGTTTAAATGAACAAATAGGGTTTCGTTAGTAGCGATACTAATCGGTTCACTTTTGCTCAACGAACTATTTTGTGCCATAGCAAAAGTATTTATTGCTAGTAGCATAATTGTGCCGGTTATTTTTTTTAATCTATCCAAAATAAAGGTTTAATGTTAGATGAAATTTTAGTACAGTCGCCACAAGGGGCAGGAGTAAAAACATAGTTTGCATAGTCACCACCACCACTAAGAGTTGCAAAATAGACGTACTCTCTTCCGGACCCGGTAACGATGGAATATATTTGTGGGCCACGGCAGAATTTTTCTGTAAAGCAATTAGGTAATTCTATTTTTTGACTACAATCTGCGATAAACGAGGGATAAGGGTCATCTATAAAGATATCTCTGAAATTAAAAAAGATTCTTTTTGTAGAAACGGATGATACTTCAAAATAGCCAATTATTTTCTCGTCGGGATTACTATTTGATTTTAAATTACCATAATTAAACCCCGGTTGGATTTGTGATAAAAGACTTGCGGAAGTCGAAAGACTTTTTAGTGTTTTATAATAAGTGTATGAGGTTAAATTCTGAACATACTCGCGTACAACAATGCTATATCGTTCATAAAGAATAGGATCTTTAATATCTATAAAACGTATGGGCAGATTGATTTTGTCTTCGCTAAGACCTACATTACTTACTAATATTATATCATCTGATTTTCTTGTGGTATAACATACTCTTGATTCACTATTACCTCTTGGAACAGTCAAATAAGTATAGTTTGGTCCAGGGTTACTTGGATCGGGGGTCAACTTATTTGGTTTCCAATCCGGAGATATTATTTTATAGGTTTCATCGTATTCGAATCTGTAAAATTGTGATTTTGAACTTGGATCTTGACTGGTCACCACTATCTGTACCCCTTTTTCTCCGTCTATTGTTTCTATTTTTGGTTCTACGTTGATTTGGTTGACAGGAGTTAGAGTCTCCGTTGAAGACGAGTATGATTTACCGTCGTTTGTTGTGATATTTAATTGGTATGACTTCCCTGTAATCGCTTGGAAAGGATTTTTTGAAACATAAAGACCGGAGAAATCTTCAAATTCAAATTCATAGGTATTGTTGTCACTGTCGGTTACATAAACACTTGCCCCTTTTTCAGGAGTTGGTCCATACTCCTCCAGACGATAAGATCTGGTAATTTTTATTTCCTGTTTTTTTAACTCATTTGTAATGTTGGCCTGAACAACCGGTATACTTTCAAAGGTATTGGTTTGAAAAACATATTGCTCAGTGCAACTACCTATAGAAAGGCAGAAGAGCATCAGGGCAACTGTCTTGTATAAAAGGTTACTATGTTGAACTATAGATTTCATAAAGAGATAAATTTGTGATTTCATTTTGATTAACGAACTATTTTGTGTCAGCTAATTTTTTTATTATTAGTTGTACTGTGCTTCTTTAATCGACCCAAAATAAAGGTCTGATGTTAGAAGAAATTTTAGAACAATCGCCACATCCTGCAGTAACAAATAACAGGGTTGCCATCTTGTTTCGCTGTGCATAATATACCTCTTCAAATCCCGATCCGGCAACTAACGAATGTATTTTTGGGCCACTACAACCGACCTCACCCCAACAATTAGCATATTCTTTGACATAACAAGGGGTAAAAAATGGCGGATACTGATCTTGTATAAAAATGTCTCTAAAATTAAAGAAAATTCTTTTTGATGAAACGGATGAGACCTCAAAATAACCGACTATTTTCTGGTCTGCATCGTCATTTGATTTTAAATTACCATAATTAAAGCCCGGTTGCACTTGTGACAAGAGACTTGCAGAAGTAGAAAGACTTTTTAATGTTTTATAATAGGTGTATGAGGCTAAATTCTGAACATACTCCCGTACAATAATACTGTAACGCTGAAGAATAATAGGATCCTTCACACCTATAAAACGGATCGGTAAATCGATACGATCTTCACTAAGGCCAACGTTGCTTATTAAAATGATGTCATCAGATTTTTTGGTAGTGTAACAGACTCTTGCTTCTTTTTTGTGGGGAACTACCAGATAAGTAAAATAAGGACCGGGATTACTCGGGTCTACTATAATTGTATTAGGATTCCAATCGGGAGCTACTACTTTGTAGGTTTCTTCGAATTCAAATCTGTAAAATTGTGACTTTGAGGTTGGATCGTTGCTGGTTACCCTTATTTGTACTCCTTTTTCTCCATCGATTGTTTCGATTATTGGCTCGACCTTAATTTCATTTACAGTAGTTAAAGTTTCAATTTCAGACGAATAGGATTTTCCGTCCTTGGATGTAATGTTTAGTTGGTATAATTTTCCGGTAATAGCCTGAAATGGAGTATTTGAAACATAAAACCCTGAGGATTTTTCAAATTCAAATTCGTAAGTATTTTTATCACTATCTGTTACATAAACAGTTGCACCATCTTCAGGAGTTGGTCCATTTTCCTCAAGACGATAGGATCGGGTAATTTTAATTTCTTGTTTTTTTAATTCATTTGTAATGTTTGCCTGAACTACAAGAATGCTTTCAAACGTATTAGTTTTAAAAACATATTGCTCCGTACAACTGCTAATGAAAAGACAAAAAAGAGACAAAACAATTGTTTTGTACAGCAAATTAATATGTCGAATGGTATATTTCATCTATAAATTACTAAAATTTGATATTGTAAGTTATAGTTGGAATTGGCACCGAAAATATAGACGTTTTGTAGGCTTTTATCTGACCATTTGTGGTCACAAAAAAGATGGAATAAGGATTGTTTCTTCCTAAGACGTTATATATAGAAATGTTCCAAAAGCTATGTGATAACTTTTTAATTTTGTGATTGCCCTCAATGTTAAAACCTACATCTAAACGGTAATAGTCCGGAATTCTAAACTTATTTCTGTCGCTGTATAGTGTGTATTTAAGTCCGTTGTATTCGTAACTTCCAATTGGATAGGTGATAGGTCTTCCGGATTGATACACAAAATTGGTAGATAAACTATATCTTTTTGTGAATTTATAGTTTAATACCGCACTCACTTCATGTGGTTTATCAAAATTTGTTGGGTAATAATGACCATTGTTTACTTTCTCATCAATGAATTGACTGTCAGATTTGATAAAAGTACGGGCATAAGTATAACCCAGCCAACCATTAAGTTTTCCTGCATTTTTTTTAAGTAGTAACTCAACTCCGTATGCTTTTCCTTCTCCCTGAAGCAGCTGTGTTTCCGGGTTTTTGTTTAATAACAATTCAGCTCCAACTTTATAATCTAACAGATTGTCTGATTTTTTATAATATCCTTCCAAGCTAAGTTCTAATTTATCATCGTCTAAGTTTTTGTAGAAGCCTAATGAAAATTGCTGTGCATTTTGAGGTGCAATATGTGCATCTGATAACTTCCAGGCATCTGTAGGAGATTGCGTGGTGTTGCTGGTTAATAAATGGATGTATTGATAGGTTTTATCATAACTGGCTTTTACCGAGAAATCGTCGGTTATTAAGTAACGTGCAGCAATTCGGGGTTCGAATCCGCCATAGGTTTTAATGACTTCGTTTTTCTTGTAATCTTGGGTTCCTATGACGGTATCGTCGTTGATGGGAGAATTACTTTGATAGATTCTTTCTGTTGCTGGGCCCAGTGCTGAATATCTTGAATATCGCAGACCTAAAGTGATTAACAATTTTTCAGTTACATTGAAATTGTCTGAAAAATAAACCGCAGATTCTATTGCTTTTTCGTCGTCTATGTTTACCGGAATTAAGGTTGCCTCATCCGGTTTTTTCGGATTAAGATAACCCGGGTCAACGTTATAAAGCTTACTTGAAATACCATAGTTGAAAGCATGTTTTTTGTTTAGGTTGTAATTCCCATTTAAAATAAGTTGACTTTCATTTAATTTATAACCGTAATCAAACGAATTTATTCCTCCGTTGTTGTAGTCAATATTAAACTTGTATTCACTATTTGTAAATATTAAATCGGCTTTACTTTTAGCGTTGAAGGAGTGATTCCATTTTAAAGAAACTAATGCGTTGCTGTATTTGTACACAGAATCCGAAGAGATGCTAAAACGGTCTTTGCTATAGTATAAGGTAGACTCAATAGTGTTATTGGCTGTTATTTTGTGATTGTATTTTACGATTGCATCAAAAAAATTAGCCTGACTGTTTTTTAGCGATTCGTCTTCCAATTTCTTTAGAATCCATTCAGAGTACGTACCTCTTATCCCTACAATCAAACTTGACTTGTCTTTTATAACAGGAGTACTTATCGAAAGATTACTGGTCACAGCTCCAAGTCCCGCTTCACCTGTAAATTTTTCGGGATTACCGTTTTTTGTGGTAATATCAAAAACAGAAGAGAGTCTTCCTCCAAATCGGGAAGGGATACTTCCTTTGTAAATATCAACTTTGCTGGTTGTATACGGGTTTACTGCAGAGAAAAAACCAAGAAAATGTGAGGTATTGTATAAAACAGCATTGTCTAAAAGAATTAAATTCTGATCGTCTTTTCCTCCACGTACGTTGAAGCCTGCAGATCCTTCACCTGTAGTTTTTATTCCCGGTAAAGTAGTGGCAACTCTAAAGATATCACGTTCTCCAAGAACCAGAGGGACATTTTTTATTCCTTCCACGTCTATAGTAGAAACTCCAGCTACAGCTGTTTTTACATTTCTATTGGCATTTTTGTTGATAACAACCTCGTCCAGTTCATTAATACTTTCGTGAAGGGATACGTCTAAACTACCATTGTCATAAATCATAACAGGTTGCGTATCTTTTCTGTGGTTGATGGACTCTATTTGAATATAGTTAAGACCAAAAGGCAGTTCGATTTTGTAATAACCCTGCTCGTTTGTTGTTGTACTGATCTCTTTATCGCGTACTTTGATGGTTACATTTGAAAGCGGTTTTTTGTTTTTTTCGTTTTTTATGATACCGGATAAGGTGAATGATTTTAATTCTTCTCCCTTTTTCTCTTTCCCTATGTATACGATCCCATTAACAGTAGTATTTCGTTTTTTTGTATCGAGTTGTTGATGGAACAGCGGTTTTGTTACGGTCTTGTTTGCCGCAATAACTGCTGAAGTAGCAATTACAGGTTCGAAATAATTATCGGGTAATGTACTGTGGATGATACTGTTTTTCGTCAGTATTATTTTTTTATCTGTGATGAAGTAATTTAGATTCGTGTTTTCAAAAACGCCAGCAAGTACTTCTTCCAGTGAAGTGTCTGTATAGGTTTTGTTTATCAAAAAAGTATTGGATTTTATCCAGTTCTCATCAAAATAAAACTTGTAGCCGCTGTTTTTTTCGAGGCTTTCAATAGCTGTTTTCAGATCAGCATTTTTAAATTCAATGGAGATGTTATTCTTTTTTTCCTGACTAAATGTTAATGTATGAAAAGCGAATAAAAATAGGGTAAGTATAATTTTTCTCATTTTTTTAATTGGCTTCATTAGGGATAAGGTTGTTGATTCTTTTGATTAGATTTTCAAGAAAAACGTTCTTATCGGATTCTTCTAATTGAGAGTTAGAGTTGTAGTACTTTCTTATGTCACTTTTGTGCTCAGGAAAAATTTTAATAATATCGCTTTTTGAGCTGATCTTGTAGTAGACGTCTTTGTATTTTAAGATATACTCGTTTTTGTCTCTAAACTCATCAGAACTGGCCAGGTTGGTTCCGTCTGATATTCTTTTAGTGTCAATAACTTTTGTCTTAGTCTTATGATGTTTGATGTAAAGCGTGTTGGTCTTAGAGAAAGTAAGTTCTTCATAATAACCGTTCATGAAGATGGGACAGGTTGGGTTGTTGAAATTTATATTAACAAACCTTTTGTTGTTAAGTGTAAAATAGGCTGTTTTCTCTTTGATTAGGCTGATACCTAAATAGTCGTATTCGCCATTGGCTTTCAAAACTAAAATGTCATTATTGACATCGTATTTGAGGTCAAGATTATGATAATTTTGGTTTTGATAATTGAGGTCTCCCTTGCTATAGTCATTGGTCAGGTAGAAACTATGACTTTTGTCAAGAGTCCTGTAAAGGTTCACATAACGTGGCCCATTATAGAGATCTAAGTTGCTTTTGCCAATGGTTTTGTCAAACCAGCTGTTTAAGGAAGTAGTATTGCTTGATTGGCTGCGTACGGTGTAAATTTGTAAGAATAATCCAAATAAAATAAGGAAAATTGACTTATTTTGATAATTTTTCAAAGATTGTATGGTTTTGATGATTTGATTTGATGATCTCAAATGTATCAAAAAAATGTTACGTATTACACACAAATGTGTTAAAATGTAAGGAATAGTAGCTGTATTTAGAATAAAACCTTTAAAAAATCTTAAAAATTCGAAGGTTTGATTGAATAAAACCCCAGTGATTTAGCGGGCTAAGGTGTAGTATTCGTAAAATTATAAATTAACCTGAATAGTTGTGTTATTTACACCATATTCTGGTTTTTCGAAAGGCATTATGGAGGAATGTATTCTGTTCTTTAAGTTGCGGATTATCTTGTAGGTTTTGATTTTGTGATTTTCTGGCTGGAAAAGGAGGCATTTAGATTTTAAGTATTTACATGAAATAGAAAATGCTTGGATCGAATCTAAAAGTTGAACACGAATTACACTAATTTTCACGGATTAATCTTGAGATTCTTGGTTGGAAAGTTTTGCCACGAATTACACTAATTTTTACAAATCATTTTTTAGCCACAGATTAAAAAGATTTACACAGATTTTTGAAATCCTTTTAATCCTTTAATCTGTGTTTTTTTTTTTTTTGCACACAGGTGTGTCCCGGGTTGGTAATTCTTTGACAAAGTCTCAAGCGCACTTTCTTGAAATCTGTGGTGAAAAAAGTATTCTGCTTTAGAGTAACGACAATACAAGTAAAAGTTAGCCACGAATTACACTAATTTTCACGAATTAATTGTTGAGACTCTTACTACGGAAGTTTTGTTACAGATTAAAGGATTAAAATGATTTAATCTATTCTAAGGTTCACATAGTAATTAGTGAAAATTAGTGTAATTCGTGTTCAACTTTTAGACTTGATCCAAATGTCTGCTTGTAGAAGAATTGTCGATTTAGATTGTTCCCAATATGTAAAAACCCCAACTCATATACATGAATTGGGGTTTTCTATAAATAAACCTTTAGTAAACTAAGATCTGATTACTCTTTTTTCTCCTCACGTGGAGGTCTTGGAACAAGCGCTTTTTTAGACACTTTTTCTTTTTTAGTTTTAGGGTCAACTCCTAAGTATTTTACTTGGAAAACATCTCCCATTTTAACTACATCAGCAACATTTTCAGTACGTTCCCAAGCTAATTCAGATACGTGAAGTAATACTTCGTTTCCAGGTGCAGCAAGATATTCTACTACAGCTCCAAAATCAAGCATTTTAATCACTTTTACGTCGTAAGCTTCTCCTAATTGTGGTTTGAAAGTAATCGATTGGATTTTTGCCAATACTGCTTCAATTCCAGCAGGATCTGTACCTAGAATTTCAATAACACCTTGCTCATCAACTTCGTTAATCACGATAGTTGTTCCGGTAGCTTTTTGTAATTCTTGAATTACTTTTCCTCCAGGTCCAATTAAAGCGCCAATAAAGTTTCCAGGAATAGTTCTGGTAATGATTTTTGGTGCGTATGCTTTTACATCACCTCTTGGAGTAGCAATAGTTTCAGTTAATTTACCTAAAATATGCAAACGACCGTCACGAGCTTGATTTAAAGCCTGCTCCATAATGTCATAACGTAAACCATCAATTTTGATGTCCATTTGACAAGCAGTGATACCATCAGCAGTACCGGTTACTTTAAAGTCCATATCACCTAAGTGATCTTCATCACCTAAAATATCAGACAATACAGCAAACTTCTCACCGTCAGTAATTAATCCCATAGCAATTCCAGAAACTGGTTTTACCATTTGAACTCCCGCATCCATAAGCGCCATAGTTCCGGCACAAACTGTTGCCATAGAAGAAGAACCGTTAGATTCTAAAACTTCAGAAACAATACGAATTGTATATGGACAATCTACAGGGATCATGTTTTTTAAAGCTCTTTGAGCCAAGTTACCGTGACCAACTTCTCTTCTTGAAGTTCCTCTTAGTGGTTTTGCTTCACCAGTAGAGAAAGGAGGGAAGTTATAGTGCAGGTAGAATTTCTCTTCACCTTGCTCAGAAGGAGAATCGATTTGGTTTGCTTCTCTTGAAGTTCCTAAAGTTACTGTAGCCAAAGCTTGAGTTTCTCCACGTGTAAACAAAGCAGAACCGTGAACTCTTGGTAAATAATCAGTCTCACACCAAATTGGTCTGATGTCAGTTGTTTTTCTACCATCTAAACGAACACCTAATTCTAATACTACATTACGAACTGCTTCTTTGTTTGTTTTGTAGAAATATTTAGAAACTAAATCTCCATCAGCAGCTAATTCTTCTTCTGTAAATAAAGCTTTTACTTCTTCTTTTACTTCAGCAAATGCAGCACTTCTTTCGTGTTTAGCAGATCCAACTTTCGCAATAGCGTAAATTTTATCGTAGGCAGCAGCTTTTACTTTTTTGTAAATTTCTTCGTTTTCTTTCTCACCTTCGTAAGTACGAAGTTCTTTTTTACCAAAAGCAGCTTGTAAGCGTAATTGTGCGTTAATCTGAACTTTAATAGCTTCGTGAGCAAATTTAATTGCTTCTACCATTTCAGCTTCTGAAATTTCTTTCATCTCACCTTCAACCATAGCAACAGAATCTAAAGAAGCACCAATCATCATGTCGATGTCTGATTTTGCTAAATCTTCTCTACTTGGGTTGATTACAAATTTTCCGTCGATACGTGCAACACGAACTTCTGAAATTAAGTTGTAAAATGGAATATCAGAAACAGCTAAAGCCGCAGAGGCAGCTAAACCAGCTAATGCATCTGGCATAACTTCTTCGTCATGAGACATTAATTGAATCATAACCTGAGTTTCTGCATGGTAATCGTCTGGGAAAAGTGGACGTAAAACACGGTCTACTAATCTCATTGTTAATACTTCATTGTCGCTTGGTCTTGCTTCTCTTTTGAAGAAACCTCCAGGGAAACGACCAGCTGCAGCAAATTTTTCGCGATAATCTACCGTTAAAGGTAAAAAATCAACATTAGGGTTAGCGGTACGTGCTGAAACTGCTGTCGCAAGTAACATCGTGTCGCCCATTCTTACTACTACAGAACCATCCGCTTGTTTAGCCAAACGTCCTGTCTCGATTGTGATGCTTCTGCCATCACCTAAATCGATTTTTTCTACAAATAATTGTGGAATCATAAATTTTTTCCTTATTGGTTATACAATGGGTTTTAGTTGTGTTGTAGTTGTTGTTGTGTGTAGTTGTTGTTTCTAAAACCCAATGAAAAACCAAACTTTTTTTCTTATAAAATGCTTGTAATAAATAAATTCCGTAAAAAACAAAAAGAGGCACTTTCGCACCTCTTTTCTATATTGATTATTTTCTGATATTCAATACTTTGATAATCTCACGATATCTGTTGATCTCTGTCTTTTTCAAGTAGTCCAACAAAGCTCTTCTTTTACCTACTAATAGTACAAGAGAACGCTCAGTGTTATAATCGTGACGATTTTTTTTCAAGTGTTCAGTTAAGTGTGAAATTCTGTAAGTGAACAATGCAATCTGACCTTCTGCTTTTCCAGTGTTTTTAGCATCACCGTGTTGTGCGAAGATTTCTTCTTTTTTTTCCTTAGTTAAATACATTCCAATATTTATTTAATGATTTTTATGTATGTCATACATCTCTTGTAAGACGGGTGCAAAATTACATTTTTTTTTCGAAAAAATAAATTTAAAGATTGAAAAATTTAAATATTAAATATTTTAATCGAAAAAGCACCATTTGATAATGGTTTGATCCCTTTATTTTTTAGAATAATTTTGCAACTTCTTGATTCACAAATTCTAAAAACCTTTCGTCAGCCTCTGTAAACGGATCAATAACGTGGCTGTCAATGTCAATTTGACCAATATTAAGTCCGTTAACAAATAATGGAACTACAATTTCTGATTTCACAGTAAAACTGCAAGCGATATAATTGTCTTGCGCCGCAACATCCGGTACAACAAAATTAGCATTGCTTTCGGCAACCTGACCGCAAATTCCTTTTCCAAAAGGAATCACCGTATGATCCGTTTCTGCTCCTATATATGGACCCAAATGAAGGGTCTTGTTTTCGTGATTGGCAAAATAAAACCCTACCCAGTTGTAATATTCAACGTTTTCGTTCAATAGTTTACAGATCGATAGTAATTTTTCGTCTCTAACAGCAGTTGTATCAGCTACAATAGCGCTTATTTTTGGTTGTAATTCCTGAAATGTCATAATGCAAGATTTTTATGCAAAAGTATTTAATGCTGAATTTAAAAAATACATAAATTTGTTAAAAATTTCTTTTGAAAAAATATTTCCTGCAATTTAAACCGTTTCTGATTTTTATAGGCACTTTTTTCGCTGCTTATATCGGATTTACGTTAGTTTATAAATTTTATTTAGATAGTTTTGACACAACTGATGTTGATGGGATAACGGCTATCGTTAGTCATAATGTAGATGGGCTGATGGGATTGTTTAATTGTGATAGTAAAATTTTTAAAAGCCCTTTAAATCCCTATTTTGAGGTTTGGTACAATGCTAAATTTACGCTCAGAATAGTGGAGGGATGTAATGCGGTAAGTGTTACGATTTTGTTTGTTTCTTTTGTATTAGCGTTTTCAGGGAAATTAAAAACAACTTTAGGTTTTATTCTGTTCGGTGTTTTTTTAATTTATGTTCTGAATGTAATCCGAATTGCATTATTAACGGTGTTGTTATTTCGTTTTCCTGAGCAAGAACATATTCTTCATGGCGTTCTTTTTCCTTTAATAATCTATGGATTGGTTTTTAGCTTATGGGTTTTTTGGGTGAATAAATTTTCGAAGTATGCTAAATAAAATAAGAGATCATAAGTTCAAAATTCTGTTTTCGATTATTATAATAGTAGGCTTTGGCTTGATTAGGGGTTTTGAAAAGACATTGTTTTATGATCCTTTCCTGGTTTATTTCAGTTCTGATTTCAAAACTTCGGCTTTTCCTGAAGTAGATGCTTTTAGGCTTTTTTGCGGACTTTTGTTTCGGTATTTTTTAAATTCTGTTTTATCACTGCTCCTTATTTATGTGTTATTTCGCGACAAAGAAATGCTGAAATTTAGTGTGTTTTTGTACAGTTGTTTTCTGGTAATTCTCTTTGGGATGTTTTTTGTAATTGTGGCCTATTTTCCCAACGGAGGATGGTTGCTTTTTTATGTGAGAAGATTTATCATTCAGCCCATATTTGTCTTGCTTTTTATTCCCGCGTTTTACTATCAGATGCAAAACTTAAAAAAATAACAGTTTATTCGGCTTTTTTAAAAGTCTTTTAGATAATTTTGCAGTATGAATCTAAAGAAGTGCACAGGATTATTTTTAGCTTTCCTATTGTTGGTTTCCAACATCGGGTTTGCTTTTGATGTGCATTATTGTGGAGGCAAGATTGCTTCGGTTTCTTTAAATACTGCTAGTTCTGTTGCTCCGGAAAAGAAATGTTGTGGCATTTCAGAAAAAAAATCATCTTGTTGTAAAGACAAAGTGGTTCGTTTTGAGAAAAAATCAGACGATGCTACCTTTAAGATGTTCTTTTTTCAAATTGCTTTTCCTGCCGTAATTGAAGACTTTAAACCAATTGCCTTTCTTTCGCTTCCAGGTTTCAAAAACAAGCAGGTTACTTCGTATTATTCTGATGCGAATGCACCCCCTTTATACAAATTATACAGTCAGTACATTTTCTACTCCTGATTTTAATGTTTTAGAATCAAGCTAATGATAGCTTGTGTTTTGTTATTTAATCCTTTCTCGGTTTTTGAGAAGTGTTAAAGAACAGTTTTCTATTTCACATTAAAGTCAATTTTATGAAAAAAAATATACTGCTTTTTGCGGTGTTTTTGCTTTCCGTTTCTGTTTTTTCACAGGAAGATTTACAGGAAGTAAAGATCACAAAAAAGCAAAAAGGAATTAAAAAATCCTATACCGTCACTGCTAATACAAGTGTTATTACAAGTAAAGAATTGCTAAAAGCTGCTTGTTGTAACCTTGCCGAGAGTTTTGAAACAAATCCGTCTATTGACGTAAATTTTTCGGATGCCTTAACAGGAACAAAGCAAATAAAAATGCTGGGTTTAACGAGTCCGTATTTAATGATTACCGAAGAAAATATTCCTTCAGTACGTGGGGCTTCACAGGCCTATGGGTTGTCTTTTACACCCGGTACCTGGATTGAAAGTGTGCAAATTACCAAAGGTGCCGGAAGCGTTATTAATGGTTACGAAAGTATCTCCGGCCAGATAAATACGGAACTTTTAAAGCCTTTAAACGATGATCCGTTTTTTCTGAACTTTTACGGATCTACTGATTCTCGTTTTGAATTGAATACTCATTTCAATAAAAAAATATCGGATAAATGGGCAACAAGTCTTTTTTTTCATGGAAATACCCGTGTTGCAAAAAATGATATGAATAAGGATGGTTTTTTGGATAATCCCTTAGGAAAACAAATCAATATTCTGAATCGGTATCAGTATTATGATGCCGAAAGTGGTTTGGTAAGTTTTGTCAATTTCAGGTATATGAATGATAAAAAACAAACCGGAGAAGTAGATTTTGATAAAGACAGAGACAGAGGAACAACAAATTACTGGGGTTCGGAAATCAACACAGAACGTTTTGATGTTTCGTCAAAAATTGGATATGTTTTTCCGGATATGCCTTATCAGAGTATTGGATTTCAGAATGCTTTCAACAGTCATAATCAGGAATCTTACTTTGGTTTGAATCAATACAATATCAAACAAAGTAGTTATTATTCAAATTTAATTTTCAATTCGATTATCAATAATACCAAGCACAAATTTACAACCGGTTTGAATTTTTCGTACGATCGTTATCAGGAGTTTGTAAATGTGAATGATTACAGCAGAATTGATAATTCAGTTGGAGCATTTTTTGAATACACCTATGACAATACAGATAATTTTAGTCTGATCTTAGGAGGTAGAGTAGACAATCATAACCGACTGGGTGTTTTTGTAACACCACGTTTGCATGTGCGATATAATCCTTGGGAGTATGGAGTGCTTCGTTTTTCGGCAGGACGCGGGAAACGTTCGGCTAATATCTTTGCCGAAAACCAACAGCTTTTTGCCAGTTCAAGAACCTTTTCTATTTTAGATAATAGTGGAAAAATTTATGGATTAAATCCTGAAATTGCCTGGAACTACGGTTTGAGTTTTTCTCAAAAGTTTAAATTGTTTAATAAAAATGCCGAAGCAGGTTTTGATTTCTACCGTACTGATTTTCAAAATCAGGCCGTTGTTGATGTCATGCAAAGTCCTCAGGAGGTTCTGTTTTATAATTTAAAAGGAAAGTCGTTTGCGAATAGTTTACAGGTGGAATTTAATTTGGAGTTAATTCACAATCTGAATCTGAGAACGGCTTACAAATACTACGACATTCAAACCGATTATTTAAGAGGAACTTTTCAACGTCCATTACAAGCAAAACATCGTTTTTTAGGAAATCTGGAATATGAAACGGCTTTGAACAATGATAAACAGTGGAAGTTTGATTATACGTTTAACTGGTCGGGAAAACAACAATTGCCTTATACGGCATCAAATCCTGCAGCAGATCAGTTTCCTGATTTTTCACCTGCATATGCGGTTATGAATGTTCAGGTGACTCGTGTTTTTTCTCCTGTATTTGAAGTTTATATAGGCGGAGAAAACATAGGGAATTACAAACAGGAAAAAGCAATTCTGGGAGCCGATGATCCTTTTGGTCCCAACTTTGATGCTTCAATTGCATACGCACCAATTTTCGGACAGATGTTTTATGCGGGATTGCGATTTAGAATAAAATAAAGAAGTTAAGTTTAATTACAAGAATCAATAAATAGTAACAATAAATAATAGAAAAAATGAACAAAATAATTTTAATCGCACTGGTAACTTTTTTAGGATTTTCTGCTCAGGCACAAACTAAGAAAAATAAGAATTTAAAATACACTACAGAGGTAAACGGTAATTGTGAGCAATGCAAAAAACGTATTGAAAAAGCGGCTTTTAGTGTGCCGGGAGTAAAAACCGCTTCTTGGGATATTAGTTCGCATCAGCTTACTGTGATTTTAAATGAGGAGAAATCTTCTCCGGCAGATTTAAATAAGGCAATTGCTAAAGTTGGACATGATACCAAAGAGGAAAAAGCGACCCAAACCGATTATGATAATTTGCACAGCTGTTGCAAGTATGTAAGAGAGGAATAATTAAGGGCCTGGGTTGCTGCCCGGGCTTTTTTTGAATCGTTAATTAATCTTTAAAATCCCGCATTTTATTGTGGTTGAAGTAAATTATTGCTACTTTCACGGACTTATAAATATAACCTAACGCATATATGAATAATTTTGACTGGACTCAATTAATAAACCCTGAATTTTATATTACATTAAGTGTCGGAGGGGTTCAAATTGGGTTGTATATTGTTCTGTTTATAGTATTCGCTGAAACAGGACTTTTTGCAGGTTTTTTTCTGCCTGGAGATAGCTTACTTTTTTTGGCAGGGATTTACAGTCGTGATTTGGTTGAAAGCGTTGTTCACATACCGGGAGATTTTATCAATGTATTTTTGCTTTCTCTTTTGGTTGCTATAATGGGAGTTTTAGGAAATATGACGGGATATTGGTTTGGAGCCAAAAGCGGTTATTACCTATTTAAAAAAGAAGATTCATTCTGGTTCAAAAAGAAATATTTATTGCAATCAAAAGACTTCTTTGAGAAATATGGTGGTAAGGCTATTATCTACGCTCGTTTCCTTCCAATCTTTAGAACTTTTGCTCCAATCATTGCCGGAATAGTTTCTATGGATAAAAAGAAATTTATGTTTTATAACATACTGAGTTCATTTCTTTGGTCGTTTATTTTGATCTTTTCGGGCCATTACTTATACGGTGTCTTTTTAAAAGAAGGAATAGATTTAAAACAACATATTGAATATATAATCATCATAATCATTATCATTTCTACCTTGCCGGTCTTGCTTAAAATTTTAAAGAAAAGACCAAGTGAGAATATCTAAAGAATCAAAAAGCCCGGAGTTTACTTCGGGCTTTTTTTGTGTTTAAGGTGTCTTGTCCTGAAATAGCGATACACAAAAAGTGTCATTATGGAAAACCATCAGGAATTACGCTATGTAAAGCGTACCCAAAAAGACTACAGTATGTCTTTTAAATTACAAATTGTTCAAGAAATAG
>NZ_JBIPCS010000012.1:0-129700 GCF_044005985.1 Flavobacterium sp. FlaQc-49
GCCCTTTACAACTAGCAAGCCTTCGACTCCGCTCAGGGTGACATCAATGTACCCGAAAATGAAAACTGAAAGAGGAAATAGTCGCAGTTTTCAGTCGCAACTTGAAACTTGAAACTTGAAACTAAAAGCCCAAAACTGTCATGCTGAGCGAAATCGAAGCCCTTTACAACTAGCAAGCCTTCGACTTCGCTCAGGGTGACATCAATGCGCCCGAGAATGAAGACTGAACGCTAATAGATAAACATAGTCCCAGTCTCAGTTTTCAGTCGAAACCTGAAACTTGAAACCTGAAACCTGAAACCTCAGACTAAACCCCCAACTGTCAGGCTGAGCGAAGTCGAAGCCCTTTACAACTAGCAAGCCTTCGACTTCGCTCAGGGTGACATTAATGCGTCTGAGAATGAAAACTGAACGCTGACACAGAAAATAGTCTCAGTCTCAGTTTTCAGTCGAAACCTGAAACTTGAAACCTGAAACTTAAAACCTGAAATCCAAAACTAAAACCTAAGACATCCTAAACTTAGCATCTTCCATTCTATGCCCTTTTTCCTCATCAGAAATGGCGTAGTTAAATCCGGATCTCAAACTATAACCTGCATGTTCACCATTTTTATTCAAGGCAATAAACCCGACTTGCAGGTATTCCATGTCTTTATGGTTTTTATGTTTGTTGTAAATACGTTCTGTGATTTCTTTACACGCTTCCAAAGGAGATTTCCCCTGACGCATTAGTTCGACTACCATCGCGCTTCCGGCAGTTCGGATTACAGCTTCTCCAAGACCAGTTGCTGCAGCTGCTCCTACCTCGTTATCCAGAAAAAGACCTGCACCGATTATAGGGGAGTCGCCCACGCGACCGTGCATCTTCCAGGCTGCTCCGCTTGTGGTACATCCCCCTGAGAGGTTTCCATCCTGATCTAACATTAACATACTAATGGTATCGTGATTTTCTATGTTTATAACCGGTTTGTATTTAGAATCTTCCAACCATTTTTTCCAGTCTTTTTCAGCTTCGGCAGTTAATAGATTTTCTTCTTTAAAACCTTCAGACAAGGCAAACTGAAGTGCTCCCTGCCCTGCCAACATTACATGGGGTGTATTCTGCAATACTCGTTTTGCTACTGAAATAGGATGCATAATTCCTTGCAGAAAACAAACAGAGCCACAATTACTATGGTGATCCATAATACAGGCATCTAAAGTTACTTTTCCTTCCCGATCGGGGTATCCGCCATAACCAACACTTCGAACTTTCGGATCTGCTTCAGGAATTTTCATACCTGCTTCAATGGCATCCAAAGGTGGTTTTCCTGCTTTCAACTGTTTCCAAGTTTCTTCATTAGCAGGTAAACCGTGATTCCATGTCGAGATAATTACCGGTTTCTTCTGCTTTTTTATTGGAGTATCAATTTCTTCTTCTTTGTTTTTTGCAAATCCGTTATAGCCTAAGACCGAACTTATGGCAAGCGTTCCTAAAGTTGTTTTTTTTATAAAATCTCTTCTGTTTGACATCTGTTTCCTTCTTAATTCAAGTGGTTAATTTCAGTATTAAAAATAAAAGCAAAAGTTAAGTAAATTTATTTTACTGGCGGACAAACAAAAAACAATATTTTCCAAAACAAAATTAGCTGCTTCTTTCCTGTCAAAATAATTTTGCAAAGAATCAGATGAAAAACATATGGAGTACAAAAAAAGAATACCTCTAAGATTGTTTACGGTAACTAAAACAGTAAAAAATGAGGAATATAAAATCCCTCATTAAATAAAATGTTATCCCATAAAAATTAGCACAATATTCTTTAATTATAAATACGCTCCAACCTTACACCAGAGTAACAAGGAAAGGACTGGCACTTTCAAAGACAAAAGTTTCAGAATAAGTTCCCCCTTTTGAATCTTCATATAAAACAGTAAATTTAATTTTAAAAGAGTACAGATGTCCTTTTTCAAGGTTTTCAGGTACCGTAATAGAGAACTTCGTACATTTTTTCCAATCTAATACGTCCGCATCTGCTGTGAAAGACGTACCTCCTTCTCCGGTAAAAGTACCGACTATTGAATAACCATCGGGGTCTACTATTACTTCTTGACTTGGAACTATTGCAGTAATAACTGTACCAATTGGTCCTTGAATTGGCGTGAAAGATGTTATTGGAACAATGCAATCATTTTTAACTTCTGACATAATGTATCTATTTTTAAATTAATAAAATAAAGTTAGAAATAACCATCAAAAAGAAGGAATATTCTTTCTTTTTGATGATTTAAAATTAATTACTGTAAATATTTAAACTCTAAACACTCTTTAATGAATCCCATAGATTTTGCTAAACTTTAATACCATTTAAATCTTTATCTTACAATAAATTATAATACCCTATAAAAAGCTATGAAACTACTCCCATTATAAGCGTAAAACAGCATCGTTAACTATTTCATAACACTCACATTACCATTAGTTTATATTAATTTTATTAATTTGAATAAAACTAATCGTTATGAAACTCTTTAATCTAAAATTTTTCGTCTCCTTTAAAGAATGGCTTTTCTTAAAAGCAATGCAATCTTCTTTCCTACATTAATAAACCCTCCCCTATAAAGGAAAGCAGCATTTAAATGAGTAAAACAGAAAACGCACTTTTAAATAAAGAACAATTTGGAGAGGATTTCTTGTGGGGTGTATCTACTGCCGCTTTTCAAATTGAAGGAGCTCATGATGCTGATGGCAAAGGAGCTTCGATTTGGGATGTTTTTACGTCGCAAAAAGGTAAAATAAAGAATGGCCATCACGCCTTATCGGCTTGTGATTTCTATACCCATTATAAAAACGACATTGCTTTAATTCGGGAACTGAATATTCCGAATTTTAGATTTTCGATCAGTTGGCCTCGCATAATGCCAAATGGAAGTCATCCTGTAAACCAATCCGGAATTGATTACTACAATAAAATCATTGATTTTTTACTGGAATGTAATATCGAACCTTGGGTTACTCTTTACCATTGGGACCTTCCGCATGCCTTAGAAGAAAAAGGCGGATGGACCAATCGCGAATCGGTTACCTGGTTTTCGGAATATACAGAAGTCTGTGTACACTATTTTGGAGACCGAGTAAAAAACTGGATGGTCATTAACGAACCCTCTGTTTTTACAGGTGCCGGTTATTTTCTTGGGATTCATGCTCCGGGAAGAAAAGGGTTGACCAATTATTTGAAAGCCATGCATCATGTAACGTTATCTACCGCAGCTGGTGCTAAAATAATACGAAACAGACTGCCTGAGGCTAATATAGGGACTACCTTTTCGTGTACCCATATCGAACCCGAAACGGACAAACCAAAAGATATTGAAGCCGCAAAACGAGTAGATACTTTACTAAACAGAACTTTTATAGAACCCATTTTAGGACTTGGCTATCCCAAAGAGGATTTAGCCGTTCTTAAAAAACTCAAAAGTTATATACTCGAAGATGATTTAAACAATATGTCTTTTGATTTTGATTTTATAGGTTTACAATGTTACACCAGAGAAGTAGTAAGGGCCTCTTTATTGATTCCTTATATTGGTGCTGAACTGGTAAGTGCCGAAAAAAGAAATGTAATCGCGACCGAAATGGGTTGGGAAGTCTACCCTCCTGCCCTATATCATATTATAAAAAGGTTTAACGCCTACAAAAACATCAAGAAAATCATTATTACCGAAAATGGTGCCGCTTTCCCGGATATTGTCAAAAACGGAAAAGTATATGACATCAAACGGACACATTATATTCAGGATCATTTAGAGCAATTACTTAAAGCCAAAAAAGACGGTTACAATGTCGATGGTTACTTTGTATGGAGCCTTACGGATAATTTTGAATGGGCAGAAGGATACAACGCCCGATTCGGATTGATCCATATTGATTTTGATACTCAAAAAAGAACCATCAAACAATCGGGAATGTGGTTCCGTGATTTTTTATCAAAAAACAACTAAAAAGCTTCTAGATTCTTGAGAACATTTTTGGTTTGTATCTCAAAAGTCGAGAATGAATTAAATAGTAACAAACTTTACTTTAAAGAAAACGTTCTCCTTTTTTGTCCTTTCAACGAAGGAGAAATCACTCAAGCTAAGGACGAACGGTAGTCGAATATTGGTTGTGATTTCTCATACCTCAAATCACACAAATAATTTAAAAAAGAAAGGACGAGATTGTAGCGAATCGTTTCTCAAAAATCGATACTAAAAACAGTTCCCTTCCTTTTAATTCAGAGCCAAACCATTCTAAATTTTAGCTGTTTTAACTTTATAGGACGTATCATTTCCTCCTAATTCAAAAATATATCTTACAAAATTCAGCAATATTTGATTGCAAATTATTATATTTCAGTATTCTAAAAGGTATTCTTTATTATGAAAAATAATGTGCGACACGAACCTTATGAATTGGTTCTTATAGAATTAGTAGATCAATCGCAAAAAAGCGAACAAACCGATAGTTTTTTTGAACTTGTATATATTGTGAAGGGAAATGGATTACAACATTTTGCTGACCACACGTTTGCCTATGAACAAGGTCATTTGTTTCTTTTGACTCCAAAGGATTCTCATAGACTGGAGTTTGAAGAACCTACACAATTGTTTTCTATCCGATTTAATACGGTTTATTTGAACAGAACTTCGCAACAGGAAATCCTCAGACAAATAGAAGTGATTCTCAAAAATGCTTCACATGAACCCGGTTGTGTATTAAAAAGCGACGATGATAAAAAAATTGTTCATCCGTTGATAGAGGCCATTATAAGAGAACATCAAACCAAAGGATTGTATCAAAAGGAGTTGCTTACACAATACATCAATACTTTGTTGGTTATCGTGGCCCGAAATGTTATGCTAAGTCTTCCGGAGAAAATAAACGATCAAAGTGATCAGAAAGTGATTCAGATTTTGCAATATGTTCAAGCCAATATTTACAATCCCGAAAAACTCAGAGGGGAGCATATCGGTACCAAATTTGGGATTTCTGAAAGTTATCTGGGACGTTTTTTTCGCAAGCATACCAATGAAACCTTGCAGCAATATCAAACTACTTATAAACTCAATTTAATTGAAAATCGTTTGTTACATACCCATATGCGCATCAATGAAATTGCAGACGAATTTGGGTTTACTGATAAAAGTCACTTGAACAATATGTTTAAAAAACACAGGGGATTTAGTCCGTCTGAATATCGTAAAATGTTTTATGGATTAGGGGGGCTTGATCATTAAGCGCGATCTGGCAATTATAGTTTAACCGCACGCAAAGTTTAATTATAGCATTATGACTCCTTTTTAATTTATACCTAATTTTTTTGCACGCAGATTTAGCAGATTGCACAGATTTTTTTAATTGGAATTTTACACCTAACTCTTGTTTACATAAAATAAAAAAAGCCTTTCGGGAGTGCACTTCCGAAAGGCTTTTCTCTTCAAAAAACGCAATTATACCCATAGATTTTGGAATTTGGAATTTCAAAAATTGGAATTTCATATTTAATCCCGAACAAACTCCTGATTCCTAAAGTTCTCTCGCGTTTACAATGTTTGGTGTAAAAAAGCTACAGCTTCTTTCCATGTATTTACCCGCAAATAGTTTTCTTTCTCTGTATTGTGGAATGAAGTAAACATAATTGGTTTGCCCGTAAATGAATCTAAATTCTTTGGATGATCATCAATCATATAGTCTGTATTGATGATTCTTTTGCTTCCGCATAAAATGATGTTTTCCCAGCCAATAAAAGGAAAATGTTCTTTGAGCCATTCGAATTTTTCTCCGAGTGACACCGGAAATTCCATCGCAGCAGAAACGATAAAGATTTCAAAATTTTCCTGTAATAAACGCAAACTTTCGACTGCATCAGGCATTACCGGAATTGTTCGAAAGAAACCCTTAGAATTCACAATACTGTGCAAATCTTCTTTAATCGGAAATGCTTTTTCCTCACTTAAACCCTGAATGCCTTCTCTCGAGATTTCTATCCCGTGTTTTTCCTTATAAAAGGTAATTAAATGGGTTTCGATATCGGCAATCACGCCATCCATATCAATTGCAATTGTTTTCTTATTCATATTTTTTAAGTTTTTATTGCAACAAAATTATGCAAAAGTCGCAACATATTGCAATAATTAACTTATTTTTGCAATATAAATTTGCAAAATAAATGAAAAAAGAGGAGCGTCAGAAAATAATTTTAGACTATTTGTCTAAAGAACATCGTGTAACTTCAATAGAATTGAGTGAGTTTCTGAGTGTTTCAGAAGACACTATCAGACGCGACTTAAAAGAACTTTCGGATCAAGGGCTTCTAAAAGCGGTTCGTGGGGGTGCTGTTGCTCCTTCTCCAATTCCGCTGCATTATCGAAAAAGAGAAAAACACGATCTTGAAAACAAAAAAATTATTGCCGAAAAAGCGATCTCCTATCTTAAAGACGGGCAAGTTGTATTTATTGATGGTGGAACTACCTCGTTGGCTTTAGTGGCGAGTTTTCCTTATGATCTGAAATTAACGGTCGTTACTAATAGTTTTCCCGTAGCAGTGTTGGTTGAGGATTTACCTAATATTGAATTAATCTTTGCCGGAGGAAAAATGTGTAAAATCTCTTTTGCAACGGCCAGTATTGAAACGATAGATTTCTTCAGAAATTTCAGGGCAGATATTTGCATTTTGGGAATCTGCAGTATCCATCATGAAAGAGGTATTACAGGAGTTTTTTATGAAGATTCTCAAATTAAACAGAATATGATTCAAAACTCAAATTTTGTAATAGGCATAAGTTCTGTTGAAAAAGTAGAAACCGCCGAATCTTATTTTGTCTGTCCGATTAAAGACATTGATGTACTGGTTACCAATATTTCTCCGGAGGATGAGATTTTTAAAGTGTACAAAAATGCCGGTATCACGATTCTTTAATTGCTGCAAAATAAAAAACCTTCCGAAAGTGAACTCCGGAAGGTTTCTTTTTACAATTAAAAAAATCTTTTCTTTATTAATTTTTAGCCTGAGTCATTTTTGCCATGACTTCATCTAAATTAAAACTTGCCGGTTTTTGTCTTGGCGGAAATTCTTTAAAAGATTGCAGCCAATTTGCCACTAAAGCAGTAGATCCGTAATTTAAATAAACATGGTGTACCAGCCAGTTATCATACAGCAACGATTTGTCTCCACGTTCAAATGGATCGATATACATATCAAATATGTTAGGCAGTCTTAATTTCTCGAACTCTTTTCTCCAGATATCCAATCCTTCATTATTTTGTTCTATAAAAACCGTTTTCCATCTTCCGTAACGAATAGCAAAAACATCACCATCATCACTCCAATAGATAAATTCTTTACGCGGTGATTCTTTTACTTCTCCTTTAAAAAACGGAATCAGATTATATCCATCAAGATGTACTTTAAAGGTCTTTTTACCTACTTTGTATCCTTTAAGACACTTCTGCACTACATCTGGTTCGCCGGCAGCAGCAATCACTGTTGGCAATATATCTTCATGTGCAAACATGTCTGTAGTATAAATTGTGCCGGGTTTGATTACACCAGGCCAGCGAATTACAGTCGGTACGCGATACCCACCTTCCCAATTGGTTGCTTTTTCTCCTCGAAAAGGAGTGCTTCCTCCATCTGGCCATGTCATTAATTCGGTACCATTATCGGTTGTATAGATGACAATTGTATTTTCTGAAATGCCAAGATCATCCAGTTTTTTTAGTAATTTACCAATATCATCATCATGCTCCGTCATACCATCAGCCTGTAAACCAAGGCCTGTTTTACCCTCATATTCCTTACTAAGATGGGTAAAAATATGCATCCTGGTCGAATTGAAATAACAAAAGAATGGTTTGTCGGCCTTAACTTGTTTGTCCATAAAATCCATTGCTGCATTGGTAAATTCAGTGTCTACAGTTCTCATTCTTTCAATGGTAAGAGCTCCTGTATCTTCTATTTTCTGTGTTCCATCTGCATTCGCCCAAGTATGCATTACACCACGTGGCTCGAAGGCTTTTTTGAATTCGGGATTCTTTGGATAATCGGGACTTTCTGGCTCTTCTTCTGCATTAAGATGATAGAGATTACCGAAAAACTCATCAAATCCATGCATTGTTGGTAAGAATTCGTCTTTGTCTCCAAGATGGTTTTTACCAAATTGTCCGGTTGCATATCCCTGTCCTTTTAACAATTCTGCGATGGTAGGGTCTTCGGGTTTCAAACCCACATCTGCACCGGGAATTCCAACTTTTGTAAGTCCGGTCCGGATGGGTGATTGCCCTGTTATAAAGGCGGCACGACCGGCAGTACAACTTTGCTGTGCATACCAGGTCATAAATAAGGCTCCTTCACTCGCAATGCGATCGATATTAGGTGTTTTAAACCCCATAAGGCCTCGATTATAGCAACTTGGGTTAAACCAACCGATGTCGTCACCCATAATCACTAAAACGTTCATTTTTTTATTCTTTTGTGCTTGCAATCCTGTTAGAAAAAAACACATAAAAGCAATAAAAACCATGCTTTTAAATTTGATAAATTTTTTCATAATTAAATCATTTTGGTTTTTAATTTGTTCATACTCAAAAAATATACAAGCTAAACCCCAATGGGTACAGGGAATAGTGTTTTTACAAATAAAACTCAAGTGCTTAAAAGAAAATTTAAAAAACCTGCAAAGCTGGTTTATGAGGCCTATAGAGAAAAGGGGCATGCTCAAAAGGGAATTGGCTCAAGAAAAAAACAAGCTAATATACTAATTTTCAACACAATACACAATGACCAAATCGTACCTTAAATTTAAAAAAATCAGGAATATAACTTTTGAACTAAAAGCCTGCAAAAAAAATACAGATCAAAACAGTCCTAAGAAACAGGAACAATCTGCTAAAAACAAATTTCTTTAAAATAAAAAACCTTCCTCGAGCGAACTCTTGGAAGGTTTTTGTCTACAATTCAAAAACACTCTTTATTTCCAACCTCCACCTAAGTCTTTGTAAACATGGACTGCGGCATTTAATTGGTCCTTTTTAGTTTCTATCAATTCTAATTTAGATTCTAAAGCATCTCTTTGTGTCATCAGAACTTCAAAATAATCTACTCTGGCAGATTTAAATAAGTCATTTGAAACATCAATAGAAGTATTTAAAGCCGCTACTTGTTTTGATTTTAAGTCGTAGCTTTTTTCTAAATTATTAATTTTTGAAAGTTCATTCGAAACTTCAATATAAGCATTCAAAACCGTACGATCGTAATTGTACAACGCCTGAAGCTGTCTTGCATTGGCGTTACTGAACTCTGCTTTTATAGCATTTCTGTTGATCAACGGTGCGGCAAGATCTCCTGCTAAGGAATACAATAACGACTCCGGAAACGTTAGCAAATAGGATGGATTGAAAGCATTTACACCTATCGCCGCTGAAATATCCAGAGAAGGATAAAATTCGGCACGAGCTACTTTTACATCCAGTTTTGCAGCTGTAAGCTCCATTTCTGCTTGTTTAATGTCAGGACGATTCTGCAATAATTGAGACGGAATTCCGGAACTAACTGTTGATGGCAACAAACTTAAAAAGTTGTTTCTATCTCGCTTAATTTCCTGTGGATATTGACCCACCAAAAAGTTAATCCTGTTTTCCGTCTCTTTTATTTGCTGAAGAATAACAAACTCTTTGCTTTTAGAATCCATCACCTCTGCCTGAAATTTCTGAACGCCTAATTCAGTTGCTCTGGCTGCTTGTTTTTGGATTTTTACAATTTCTAACGCGTTCGATTGCAATTCTATATTTTGTTTTACAATATCCAACTGACTGTCAAGCGCTAATAATTCATAATACGAACTGGCGATCTCTGCAATCAGGTTGGTAACTACGAAGTTTTTTCCTTCTATGGTTGACAAATATCGGCTCACTGCTGCTTTCTTAGAATTTCGCAATTTTTTCCAGATATCTACTTCCCAATTCGCATAAGCAGCAACTACAAAATCACCTAACGGATCCGGTGTTTCTTTACCGGGTTTGATTTCTGTAGTGGCATCACCGGCTCCCTGACTTGTATATCTTCCTACTTTCTCTACTCCTGCACCTGCTCTCACACCAACAGTTGGTAGATACGCTCCTTTTTTAATACGAACATCGTTTTTCGCAATCTCTATTTCCTGCAAAGTGATCATTAATTCCTGATTGTTTTTCAGTGCCGTATCAATCAACTGTACCAGATTTTGATCTTTAAAGAAATCACGCCACGGAATAGTAGCGGTATTAATTGTATCCTTACTGTTAGTGTACGCCTCAGGAACAATCTTTTTATTTGAAGTTTCGGCTGTGGCCTGTGGTGCCTTGCAGCTAACTGCTGCAAGACAAAGACCTAACACAATACTATATTGTAACTTAAATTTATACATGATTATTGTCAATTTCTTCTGTTAATGGATTTTCTTCTTCATGTTTTACCAATTTGTGTTTCTCTGAGATTTTGGCAAAAATGTAATACAATCCCGGAATAATGAATACCCCACAAATGGTTCCTATAAGCATACCTCCTGCAGCCGCAGTACCAATAGTTCTGTTACCGATTTTACCCGGACCAGTAGCAAAAGCAAGCGGTAATAATCCTGCGATAAAAGCAAATGAAGTCATTAAAATAGGACGGAACCTTGCTTTTGATCCTTCCATAGCCGACTCAAAAACTGATTTTCCTGCTGCATGTCTTTGGATTGCAAACTCTACAATCAATACGGCATTTTTACCCAGTAAACCAATAAGCATTACCATCGCAACCTGTGCATAAATATTGTTCTCTAATCCTGTTAGTTTTAATAAAAGGAAAGCTCCGAAAATACCTGCCGGTAAAGAGAAAATTACGGATAACGGAAGAATGAAACTTTCGTATTGCGCAGCCAAAACCAGGTACACAAAACCTAAACAAATCAAGAATACCCAAATGGCCTGATTCCCTTGTGCCACCTCATCGGCAGAAATACCTGCCCAGTCAATGTCATATCCTCTTGGCAATTTTTTGGCGGCAACTTCCTGAATTACTTTAATGGCCGTACCGGAACTATATCCCGGAGCTGCTCCACCACTAATTTCTGTAGACGTATACATATTGTGTCTCGTAATTTCCGAAAGACCGTATACTTTTTCTAATTTCATGAAGGCAGAAAACGGCACCATTTCGTCGCGGTTATTCTTCACATACAGTTTTAAAATGTCGTCCGGTTGTGCACGGTATTCCGGCGCTGCCTGAACGATTACTTTATAATTAATTCCGTATTTAATAAAACTGATTTCATAGTTACTTCCCACAAGAGTGGACAAGGTATTCATCGCATTTTCGATAGAAACTCCTTTTTGTTGTGCCAAATCATTGTCCACTTTCATCATATACTGAGGAAAACTGGCACTAAAGAAACTAAATACGTTAGTTAACTCGGGACGTTTGTTTAATTCTTCTACAAACTCTTTATTAACCGCTTCCAGTTTTTTGAAATCACTGGTACCAGTTTTATCCAATAAACGAAGTTCAAATCCACCTGCTGCTCCATATCCCGGTACGGCTGGCGGTTGGAAAAATTCAATATTAGCACCCGGAATGTCTTTTGATCGTTCTTCGAGTTCTATCATAATTTCCTGAACCGATTCTTTTCTGTCGTTCCAGTCTTTCAGGTTGATCAAACAAGTTCCTGCATTCGATCCTGTACCCTCCGTCAAAATTTCATAACCGGCCAATGAAGAAACTGATTTTACACCGTCTATTTTTTCGGCTTCTTTCTGTAATTCCTCTGCAATATGATTGGTTCTTTCTAATGAAGATCCCGGTGGTGTCTGAATAATTGCATAAAACATTCCCTGATCCTCATTTGGAATAAATCCGGAAGGAACTGTGCTGCTTACCAACCAGGTTCCGGCACAAAAACCAAGAAGAACTACTATAGTAACTACTTTTCTGTCTACAATTTTGGCCAATACATTTTGGTATTTACCCTGCGCCAGATTAAACTTATTGTTGAAACCATCTATAAACCTGTTTACCGGTGTTTTCTTTTTAGGCTTACCATGATTGTTTTTTAACATCATTGCACAAAGTGCCGGTGTCAAAGTCAAAGCCACAATACCCGAAAGAATAATTGCGGTAGCCATTGTAATCGAAAACTGTCTGTAAAATACCCCAACCGGACCGGACATAAAGGCAACCGGAATAAATACGGCAGCCATCAGGAACGTAATTGCGATAATAGCGCCGGCAATCTCATGCATCGCTTTTTTAGTCGCTTTAAAGGCTGAAAGATGTTCTTCTTCCATCTTGGCGTGAACGGCTTCAATAACCACAATCGCATCATCGACGACAACTCCAATTGCCAAAACCAAAGCAAATAACGTAATCAAATTCAATGAAATATCAAAAAATTGCATGAACACAAAAGTTCCAACCAACGAAACCGGTACGGCAATTGCCGGAATAACGGTAGAACGCCAGTCTCCTAAGAAAAGGAATACCACTAATCCTACCAGAATAAAAGCTTCGATCAAAGTGTGAATTACTTTTTCGATAGAAGCATCAAGGAATTTAGAAACGTCATACGAGATTTCATACTCCATTCCCTTTGGAAACTTTTGCTTAATTTTTTCCAGCTTGGCTTTTACATCTTCAATAACCTGATTGGCATTACTTCCGAAAGATTGTTTTAGTACAATTGCGGCAGAAGGTCTTCCATTCAAATTGGAATAAATATCATACATTGAACTTCCAAATTCTACTTTTGCAATATCTTTCAAACGCAAAAGTTCCCCATTGCTATTCGATCGTACTACAATATTCTCGTATTGCTCTTTGTTTGTAAAACGCCCCGAATATTTCAATACATATTCAAAAGCCTGAGAGCGTTTACCTGAACTTTCTCCTGTTTTACCCGGCGAAGCTTCCAAACTCTGACTTGATAATGCTTCCATTACCTCATCGGCAGAAATTTTATATGCCAACATTCTATCGGGTTTTAACCAGATACGCATGGCATATTCACGAGTTCCTAAAATATCTCCTGATCCAACACCGTTAACCCTTTTCAATTCTGACAATACATTGATATCGGCATAATTGTATAGAAACTTCATGTCGGTATTTTTATCCGTGCTGTAAAGATTCACATACATCAACATACTCGGAACTTCACGGGTAATCTTTACTCCCTCTCTTACTACTAACGGAGGTAGTTTATTGGTTACTGAAGCGACACGGTTTTGAACGTTAATGGCTGCTTGATTTGGGTCTGTACCTAAATTAAAAACCACTTGTATACTCGCCTCACCGTCGTTACCGGCATCAGAAGTCATATATTTCATTCCCGGTACACCATTTAGGGCTCTTTCTAAAGGAATAACAACCGATTTGATCATCAACTCTCCGTTAGATCCAGGGTAATCTGCTGTAACGTTTACCATTGGAGGAGAAATCGAAGGGAATTGGGTAATCGGTAAATTTAGTACCGACAATACCCCTAAAAAGACAATGATCAACGATATTACAATCGACAGTACAGGTCTTTGAATAAATTTATTAAACATTTTTGTATTTTTTTAATGATTAAACCAATCAGACCTATTCTGCTTTAACGCGTAAATGATTCATGACTTTCGCGGGAGCTTGGAATTCATATTGAATTTTATCATTCTCTTTTACTTTCTGAACACCTTCCAGTAAAATTTTATCATTTTCAGCAAGTCCGCTGCTTACCACATACAAATCAGGGATTTCACCTGTAATGGTGATTTCTTTTGAACTTACTTTATTGCTTTTATCCACAACAAAAACATATTTTTTATCCTGAATTTCATAGGTTGCTTTTTGTGGAATCACAATCGCATTTTTAAGAGGTACAAGCATTTGAACTTGTCCTGTCTCCCCGTTTCTAAGTAATTTTCCGGTATTAGGGAATCTCGCTCTAAAGGCAATATTTCCTGTTTCGTTATTAAATTCACTTTCGATCAGTTCAACATTCCCTTTGTATTTAAACGTTTCCCCATTAGCCAAAACCAAACCAACTTTAGCGTCGGCACGATCTTTAATATTCGTCTGATATTGAAGATATTCCGGTTCTGAAACATTAAAATAAGCAAACATCTGACTGTTGTCTGAAAGACTTGTTAATAATTCACCTTCGTCAATAAGGCTTCCTAATTTTAATGGAATCCTGTCAATGGTTCCGTCAAATGGAGCTCTGATTTCGGTAAAAGACAAATGAAGTTTTGCAAGGGCCACTTCTGCTTTTGCTGCCTGAAGTTTAGACATGGCAACAGCTTGTTCGTTTCTGGAAACGATGTTTTTATCTGCTAATGTTTTGGTATTCTGTAATTCTATTTCGGCAGCTTTTTGTTCAGCTTGCGCTTTAAGTAATTCAGCTTCATACATTTTAGGCATGATTCTGAATAAAATTTGGCCTGCTTTTACAAACTGACCTTCGTCTACGTAGATGTTTTGGAGGAAACCTTTTTCTTGAGCACGTATTTCGATGTTTCGAACCGATTTAATCTGCGAAACATACTGTTTAGTAAATGAAGTATCAATTTTTACAGGATTTGTAACTGTAAATTTTTCAGCTTCTTCTTTTTCTTCTTTTTTTGATGTACAACTTGTTAGGCACAACAAGGCAACTAAGCCTGTTAACACGACAATTCTTTTCATGAGTATAATAAATGGAAATTAAGCGATTGAATGCTGGGAACAGGAATTCCCCAGGTCTGAAAATAAAATCAGTCGCCAGAATATAACGTGAAACGGTAGAATGAAAAAGTATCTTAAAAATACAATTCACACTTATGCAGGATCACACTGTGGCAACCGATGTATAAGTCGAATCAAATTCTTAAAACTCTCTGAGTAATATAAATAGGATTTGGCTGGCCGCAAGATGGGCCTAAAATTTCAAAACGACTATAAGAATTTACAACAATTTGACGAGGAAATGTCAAATACAAATCTGCTATTAAGCTATGATTGGTTGCAAAAAATTTATTTGTAAGTCCATTCTTAAGCGTATCATTCCCGACACATTCTTCGTCAAGATCAACATCTGCATCTTCAATTATTGAGCTGCCCTGATCCTGATTGGTGAATTTTACGCGGTGTCTTTTCTCAAGATTGTGGTGAGAATTTAGATGTGTTTCAGCATTAAGATATTGCCCTCCGCCCAGCAGAAGGAAATTCATGAATACTAAAAATACTACTAACTTTCTCATTTGAGTGCGAATGTAATAAAAGATTGGAATAAAAAAAATAAAATAAGAAAGTCTTAACAAGTGTTGACAAACGAAAACGTTTTCATTTCATTATTTATTTTTTTCACAAATAAAAATCGTTATGACCCGAAGAAAAGAATCTAAACAAAACTAATAATCAACTTGTTGCGTATTTATTTCTGACCTATAGATTCATCGTTTATTTAGTCCTAAAAGGGTTATTTCTCTTAAAAATAAATCATGTAAGCTAATGCAAAAAAGTATAATGGAGTTTTATATTTTGAAATTATTGCTCGCAAAGACGCGAAGTCGCAAAGTTTTTTTCTGGCTTTGTACCTCTGAGCCTAAAAAACAACTTCCATTATTGCAAACTCTTGACCTGCCTTACTAAAACTTTTAAGAGTATCTCTCATTCCAAATTTTTCGTAGAATGCTTTTTTATGACTTCGGGCATTGCACCACACCTTTGTAAGTCCTTTTTCTTTGGCCAGTTTCAGGATATAATTTAACAACTCAGAAGCGATTCCTTTTCCTTGATATTCTTCGAGCGTGGCTAATTTTCGAAACTGCATTTCATCATTGGAAATAAAACAGGAAACAATCGAAACTAACTTTTCTTCTGTAAAAACTCCAAAATGCAAACCTAAATCATCCTCTGCCAATTGCACAAATTCAAAAGGCTCGTTTGGCCACATTACTTCATGGCGAATCTTCCAGGTTTGTGGCGCTTTTATTTCTCTAATTTCCATAGTATTCTTGTTTTATTCCATGCTTTCAAATGTAGCGCATTTTATAATATCCATTCCAAAATGACAAACCACTTTGTAGCACTATCCCACTCAGGTATAGCCTCAAAATAATTCAAATTTATCATTCAATTCTGGTTAATAATATTTAATTTTATCAGATATAAATCGAATAGCTTCAATTATGAAAAACTTCATTTTAGCATTGTTATTATGTATAAGTGTAAATGGTTTTGCACAATTAATACAATTTGGACCTCAATTTTCTACTAATATAACTTCTGCCGTTACAGACGATTTTAGTTCAAAAAGCTCCGGAACCGGGATTGGTGTGGCAGGATTTGCGAGAGTAAATTTATTACTTTTTTATGGTCAGGCCGAATTTGGATATACCCAATCAAAATTCAGCGTTTCTCAAACCGGAATTGGCGAAACGCAATATGAAGTAGCCGGAACCGATGCTACCTTGATTGCCGGATTTAAAGTTGTCCCTCTAGGAAAACTGGGAAATATTAGACTTTTTGTCGGTTACAATTGGAAAAATTACTCCAGTATAGATGCCAGCAACAATTTAAACTACATTCCTTTTGAACGTAATAACGGTAGTGTTCTTGGTGGCGTTGGAGTTGATTTATGGAAATTTACACTGGACTACAGGTATCTGGCCGGTCTCACAGATCTGGATGCTTCTAACAGAGAATTAAAAACGGGAATTTCAAATATTTCATTAGGGTATAAATTTCTATAATCCGTTTGAGAACATACTAAGAACCTCCATCGCTTTTTCTGCTTCTTTTTTGTTGACAAAGATATGGTCGTGATAAAATGCCGCAACGACATTGCAACTAATGCCTTTTTGAGAAAGGGCATTAGAAAATGCGGCCGTTAACCCTATCGCCTCCAATGACGAATGGACAGAAAGTGTGATCCAGGACATAATAACGGAATACTCCAACTTTAATTCATCTGCTTTTTCTTTTTTCAGAATTAATGTAATGGCTTCTTTTTCCCTGAATAACATTTCAATATCATTCAAATTTAGAGTGTCTAATGTTTCAATTTTACAAAAAACAAATTCACCTTCATTAAGTTCGGGTTTCATGCTTTTTAATAGCTTCTGTAAATCTTTTTCTCCGGACATATTGAATTTTTATTACAATTTTAAAATCTAAATTACTTTAGAAGCCGCTCTAATTTATCTTTTGTCTCCGGAAAATCTTTATCCAGAGTTAGTACTTTCTGATAGTTGGCCACTGCATTTTTTTTATCTCCGTTCGCTTCATAAAAATCGGCAAGAGAGTCATAGGTATTGGGGCTCTCGGGATAGTTCGTCACATTCATTTTAAATAAATAGCCCGCCAGTTCATTGTTTTTGCTTACAAGTGATTGGTAGCCATAGCTATTGACCATAGCTTCGGGCAACGTTACTTTATAACCCAAATGTTTCGAAACAAGTTCGTAATGTTTTTCAATTTTAGAGAAAACAGCTTTATTGAAATTCATTTGTTCGCCAATCGTAAGTTTCAATTGGTTGAAGGCAAAAATAAACCGAAGCCCGTCATAAGTTGCAATTAGCGGAACGGAACCGTGACTGTCGTCTTTATAATATTTATATTGGTAATTTAAATGGGTTTTCTTATCGCCTAAAAAATCGTTTAAGTCCAGAATAGACCTGATATGTTTTGTCATTACGTTAGTGTCATTTCTAACTTTTACAAGATTCATATTCTCGTCCATAGTATTGGCAACCCCTAGGAATAAAGAGGTATTTACCAAATCCTTGGTTCTTAATTTTGCTTCGGTTTCTTTTAAAAAGTTCTGACGATCCCACCACATACTAGGATCTATTGCAATATAGGAATTGAATAAAGCGGTATGATTGGTCAAAATATTCATTACGGTCAATCCTCCAAAAGAATGGCCTATTAAAGTTCTGTAAGGTGCGGTAGGGTATTTTGAGTCGATAAACGGAATTAATTCTTTTTCCAGAAAGGCTGCAAATTTTTCTCCTCCACCCGATTGTTCACTTAAATCTTTGGTGACAAATGGCGGATCAATATCCGAATGTGTTGGTGTGAGGTCCCTTCCTCTATTGGTGTTTGGAATTCCTACTATAATCATTTCAGGGCAGAGCGTATTGCCGTTCATTTCGCTTAATTGTTCCATCATTCCGACAACAGAACTAAAATGAACATCACCGTCTAACAAATACAATACGGGATATTTTTGCTTGGAAAAACCAGTCAACCGGGTACTTTTTGGAAGATGAATGAGTACTTTTCTGTTTTCGTTTAAAACCTTCGAAAAAACGCTGTCGACAGTTCCAATCTCAATTTTATTGTTTTTCTGAGCAAATCCAAAACTTGTTATCAGTATCAAAACACCAAAAAATAGTATTTTTTTAATTTTAACTGTTGCAAAATCCGTGGTTATCATACTTTTATACATTTGCTCTAAATTTAGAAAAAAATCACAAAAGTATGTACGATAAAGTATAGTTTTTATAGCTATATAACTTTAGTATAATACCGCTCTAAATTATTGAGACTAATTTTTTCTACTGCGTTATTATCTTTCCGGGCAATATTAATAAGCTTCAAGGTAGTTTCCTCTTCATTTATAGAACATATCCAAATAGTACCATCTGACAGGATAATTGCCGAAAATAAAGAATCGTCCGCTTCATTTTCATAAAAAACTAAATCTTCGGATTTCACATATTTTTTAAGTTTTGTCTTTTTATCTAGTTCATTAAACAAAATACTTTTTTCATTTATTTCAAGTAATTCCGTGATCGTTCTGTTTTCATCTTCTACTGTTTTAACTGCCCAAGTTGGTTTATTTCCATCAAAACGCCAAGTACCAATTATTCTAGCCAATAAATCTTTCCTTAACATACTTTTTAAGACTGTTATCTTTTTCATCGCTTCTTTCCCAACCTCATTTTCCGGGTATATTTTACAAGCAATAGAAAACTCATCTAATGCTTTACTTAATTCGGCTTTTTTATAATATGAAATAGCCAAGTCGTATTTGTTTTTTTGAAAGGATGCTTTTGAAGCGTTCTGAGAAAAAATACTAGATGATACCAATAAAACGATAAGGACAAGGTAAGTTTTCATATTCATTATGGTAAAATTAATTTCGTTTGTAAATCGTACAGAAACACAAATTAACAGGAAGTACTTTGCTTCTATTACAAGTTCAAAAGTATTTACGGTTTCGACTTTAGCTAATCCAAAAAAGACTTTTAAATAACAATATAAGATTTTTAATACTTTATAATTTTACGCACAACACATACTGTAAGTTAAGTATTATATTTCAACAAAAATCTCCTTCTTTTTGATGATTTATTATGAATATTTTCGTAAGGAATTAATTTTTCATGAAGATTAAATACAACTTTATGTGAATTAAATATTAAAACACAGACATAGGTCACTACATATCAAAACAGTACAAACAACAAATAGTATTTCATCATTCTTCTGCATAAAAAAAATGCCCCCGGAAAGTTTTTAACTTCCCGGGGGCAAACCCAAAATTAAGATTCTGTTTTATTAGCTTTTCCAAGCATTATTGTTTGGTGTGGCATCCATAAAAATACCTCCGTCAATCATTACCTGCTTGATTTGTTTTTTGTTTTTTAAAGCAATTGTAGCCGATTTTTGGTTCTTCTCCCAAATTGCCGGTGTTTGATGTACGGTTTCTTTTGTATCGTCTGTATAAACAATATTCACATCAAATGGAATCGCAAAACCTCCTACATTTTCTACCAAAATAGTTTCTGCATTAACACTTTTCACAGCAAGATCAATATGGTTATTGGTAAAAAACCAATTGTTAAAAAACCAGTTCAGGTTCTTCCCTGAGGCGCTATTCATTGAGTTAAAATAATCCCATGGAATTGGATGCTTTCCGTTCCAATTGTCCATATAAGCGTGCAATGATTTTTTGAATAACACATCTCCAAGCAAATCTTTTAGCGCAATATAAGAAAGCGAAGCCTTCCCATATGAATTATTACCATATCCGGCACCTGAAAGTTGTGATGACATAGAGATAATCGGCTGATCTTCTTCTGTTGACGGATCGCTTATGTACTGTTTTACTCTGAAATCTTTATAAAATTTATCAGCCGCTTCTTTACCATGTTCTGCAATTC
This sequence comes from Flavobacterium sp. FlaQc-49, assembly GCF_044005985.1. Taxonomy (NCBI): domain Bacteria; kingdom Pseudomonadati; phylum Bacteroidota; class Flavobacteriia; order Flavobacteriales; family Flavobacteriaceae; genus Flavobacterium; species Flavobacterium sp. FlaQc-49. The sequence continues at coordinate 20,165 of NZ_JBIPCS010000012.1, forward strand.
CGATTAAATATTCAAAAGTAGTAGCCCAACCCTCGTCCATAAAAGCATAACGGGTTTCATTGATTCCCATGTAAAAAGGGAAGTACGTATGAGCGACTTCATGGTCCTGAACCAATTGAGCAAACACAGGATCATTCATTTGTGAATCATTACACATCATTGGATATTCCATGTCCGCAAATCCCTGAAAAGCGGTCATTTTAGAAAAAGGATACGGAATTCCCGGCCAGTTGTTCGAAAACCAATCTAACGCGTATTGATTGTTTTTTACAGATACCACAAAATCGGTACCTTTTATATCATAGGCCGCCTGAACACTGGCACGACGGTTTGTTTTTTTGTCTACAACAACACTACTGGCGTCCCATAAATAATGGTCGCTCAAACCGAAACAAACGTCAGAGATATTCTTAGCTTCAAATTTCCAGGTGTTCCAGTCATTTTGTTTGGTTACGATACCACTTTTCATCTCCTGTTCGTTGGCAATATGAAGAACTTCATCTGTTACATATGATTTTTTCAGACGAGACGAAAATTCAGGTTGTAAAACTTCATCCGGATTTAGTAAATCTCCTGTTCCATACACTACATAATTCTTCGGCGCTTTTACAGAATAGGTATAATCATTAAAATCATTGTAAAATTCCTGACGATCGGTATGAGGCAATCTGTCCCATCTATTATAATCATCAAAAACCGTGACTCTCGGATAGCTGTAAGCAACAAAGAATGTCGTATTGTCTATTTGTCCTTCTCTTCCGCTTTCTTTAGACAAAGGGTAATTCCAATCGATATTGATTGTTATTTTGCTATGAGGAAGCATCGCTTTTTTCATTTTTACATTTCCCACCGTTCCCCAGTTTCTTGCATTCTCATTATACACTTCTCCTTCGATTTTAAGAGAAGTAATGGTTAATCCCGCACTTAAAAAATCTTCACTTACGTCTCCGCCTCTTGGTGAAGATGGCTTATGAAGATTATTCACAAATCGGATTGGTAAATTTCTTAATGTATCGTTACTATTGTTTTCGTAAATAATGGTTTCGGTACCGCTGACTACCTTAGTATCAGCGTTAACAGTCAGTTCTATCGTATACTTTCCATGATTTTGCCAGTATTTTTTTCCCGGTTTCCCATCCATAGAACGAGTACCATTTTCATAAGCTTCTTTAATATTTCTGGGCATGTAAAGCTTTTGCGAAAAGCCATATTGCGACAGAAACAGAAATCCTAAAAGCAATAATTGAAGCGAATTTTTTCTCATAAGTGGTTTTGATTTTTATTGATTGATTAATTGTCCTATCACATTAGTGGAAGATTTTATGTAAATGTTACATTGAAGCGTAAAGTTATACTTTTTGTATTTTAATTAAGTTAATTCTTATAATATTTTAATTATTGAATTATAAAAAAAACCGCCCTTTTCAAAAAAGAAAAAGACGGCAATCTAAAATTAATATATAACCTTTGAGCTACAAAATATAATCGGTATTGATAAAATTCGATTCTTTGCTGTTTAGCAATTCCTGCAAAATTTTATTATTATAATCAATATCTTTTGAAGCTACAAATGTACGAATGGAGAAAGAGCGCAAGGCATCCGGAATACTTAAAGTACCTACGGCAGAATCTTTGCGCCCTGTAAAAGGAAAGGCATCCGGTCCTCTCTGACAAGAACTGTTTAAGTTTACTCTGCAAACTAAATTGACCAAAGCATCGATAAGTGGTGCCAAAGTTTTAATATCTTTTCCGAATAAACTCACCTGTTGTCCGTAGTTGGATTCGGCCATATCTTTTAATGGTTCTCTGATGTCTTTAAAAGAAATTATCGGAACCACAGGTCCAAATTGTTCTTCATGATACACACGCATCTGTTTGTTTACCGGAAATAAAACGGCCGGAAAAATATAATTGTCTGCATGTTTTCCTCCTTTTTCATTCAATATGGTAGCTCCTTTACTTTTTGCATCATCAATTAATCCCTGAATATAAGATGGTTTATCCGTTTCGGGAAGTGGGGTTAATGAAACTCCTTTTTCCCACGGATTTCCAAATAGTAAAGCATCCACTTTTTCAGAAAAACGTCTGTTAAATTCTTCACTGATCGATTCATGTACATACAATACCTTCAAGGCCGTACAACGCTGACCGTTAAAAGACAAACTTCCTACTATACATTCCTGGATAGCCAAATCTAAATCGGCATCCGGCAAGATAATCGCAGGGTTTTTGGCTTCCAAACCTAAAATCAAACGCAATCTGTTTTTATTTGGATGTTGATCTTGTAATGCAATAGCCGATTTACTGTTTCCGATTAGTGCCAGAACATCTACTTTACCGGATTTCATTATCGGTGAAGCTACTTCACGCCCTCTTCCGTAAACAATATTGATCACACCTTTTGGAAAACTGCTTCTAAAGGCTTCTAACAATGGCGAAATACACAAAACACCATGTTTAGCCGGTTTGAAAATTACGGCATTCCCCATGATCAAAGCGGGAATTAACAAAGAGAAAGTTTCGTTTAACGGATAATTATAAGGTCCAAGACACAGAACAACTCCCAACGGACCACGACGAATCATGGCATTTACGCCTTGTACTTTAGAAAAATGGGAACTTCTTCCGTTTAGTTCTTTATAACTATCAATGGTATCGTAAATATATTCTACGGTTCGGTCAAATTCTTTTTGGGAGTCTCCTAAGGATTTTCCAATTTCCCACATTAAAAATTTCACCACTTCTTCTCGTGTAGCCTTCATTTGGGTCACGAAATTTTCCATACATTTAATACGATCGGCTACTTTCATCGTAGGCCACAAACCCTGCCCCATATCATAAGCGGCAGTCGCGGCATCCACTACTTCGTGCGCCTCTTTTTCTCCCATAAAAGGAATAGATCCTAATAAAGTCGGTGTGTATTTTTCTGTAGATGAAATTGTGGAAAAAACAGGTGTGGTTTGCCCAGTCCAATGTTTTAATTCACCATTTACAAGATACGTATCTTGATTGATAAGGTTTTTAATCTGAAATTCTTCGGGTATTAAACTCATAATCTTGGTTATTTGTAATTTGGTTATTAATAGCATTCTAAAAGAAAAAAAGAGGCTTTTCGGCCTCTTTTTCTTTATTATTGTACAGTATCACCTTCCCAATCCAGGATACCACCAAGTAAATTATAGGCTTTTTCTATCCCTAATTCATTCATGATCTGACATGCTTTGGCACTTCTGGCTCCGGAACGGCAATACACATAGTAGCTTTTATTTTTATCTAATTCTTCGATTTCGTAAATAAAACCTTGTCCTTTATTAATGTCAATATTTACAGCATTCTCGATATAGCCGTCATTAAATTCGTCTTCAGTTCTTACGTCAAGTATAACTGCATTCTCGTCAGCAGCTAGTTGAGCAACCCAATCTTCTTGTGATAAATTCATAATAAATGTGTTTTTTGTAAAATTACGACGTTTCTATTAATTAAAAACGTGCCAAATGCGATTTCGATTATTATTCTCAGAAAACGTTTTAGAGAAAGGATTATAATCAGTATTTTACAAAAATACTCACTATTTTTAAAAATTCAGTCTATAAAATCGATAGAAAATAGGATTTTTTCATTTGCATAAAACAGCTCTTAAAAACAATTTTCTGACAACTAATCCCATTTCAATCTGCTATCTTTGTAAAAAAATATCGTTTTTAAGTTCTTTTTGACAATAAAAATAAAATTCAAACACATCAGAACATCTGTTTGAAATAATAAAAAAAGAGCCAAAAACAGTTCCTATAGCACTACACTTGACGCTATCTTTTTATACAAAATGAAATGACTTTCATCACGATCATAAAAACGATATCTCCGGTGTTTAAAAAATAAGACATGCAAAATCCATTAAAAAATATCTTCCCCAATTTCTCCGATGAACTTATCGCTACTATTGAAGAGAATGCAAGTGCGCAGGATTTCGAAGCCGGGACAATCTTAATGCGAACGGGACAATACATTAAAAACACGGTTTTGATTACCAAAGGAAAAATCAAAATTTATCGTGAGGGTGAAGATGGTGGTGAATTTTTAATGTACTATCTACAGCCTGGTCAAGCCTGTGCCATCTCGATGATTTGTACCGCCAAAAGCGAAAAAAGCCAGATTATGGCCAAAGTGGTCGAAGATGTTTCCGTCATGATGATCCCCCTGCAAATGATGGACAAATGGATGATGGAACACCGATCCTGGTACGAATTTGTCATAGACACTTACAGAAGCCGTTTTGAAGAGGTCCTTGAAGTAGTAGATAATATAGCCTTCCGTTCTATGGATGAGCGTTTGGAATTTTATCTAAAAAGACATTCCGATGCCTGTGGCTGCACTGAAGTTAAACTGTCACATCAGGAAATTGCGACTGAGTTAAATACCTCAAGGGAAGTGGTTTCAAGATTACTCAAAAAAATGGAGCAGCGTGGTTTGGTTAAATTAAACCGAAATCAGATTGAGCTTTTGAAATAAAAATGTTTAACACGGATTACACTAATTCTCACGGATTGTTTTTTTCTTGCTTTTGCGGCTCAAAAATTTGTACCAATTCGTGTAATTCGTGGCGGTAAAAAATGCTTAACACGGATTACACTAATTTTCACGGATTGTTTTTTCTTGCTTTTGCGGCTCAAAAATTTGTGCCAATTCGTGTAATTTGTGGCGGTAAAAAATGCTTAACACGGATTACACTAATTTTCACGGATTGTTTTTTTCTTCCCTTTTGCGGCTAAAAAATTTGTGCCAATTCGTGTAATTCGTGTTAACAAAAAAATACTTGCCACAGATTAAATTGATTTTCACGGATTGTTTTTTTTCTTCCCTTTTGAGGCTAAAAAATTTGTGTCAATTCGTGTAATTCGTGTTAATAAAAAAATCATTCTAATCATTTTAATCTGTGGCAAAAAAAACGCTTATGTGATAAATGTTACTGTAGATTACCCCTAAACAAAGCACCTTTGCATAAAAATACAATCAATGGAATATTTCGGTTATTTTGCTTCGATTATCATAGGAATCTCACTTGGCTTAATTGGCGGCGGCGGATCTATTCTTACTATTCCGATTTTGGTGTATTTGTTTCGGGTAAATCCGGAACAGGCTACTTCGTATTCCTTATTCATCGTTGGGTTAACCGCTTTATTTGGAAGCTATAGCCATTATAAAATGGGGAATCTAAAACTGAAGTCCGCTTTGTATTTTGCGATTCCGTCGGTGATTTCGATCTTGATAATTCGGGAAGTTATTTTTCCTCAAATTGCCCAAACCTTATTTTCGGTGGCTTCGTATACCGTTTCAAAAGATTTTCTGATTATGATTATCTTTTCCGCATTGATGATTACAGCAGCCATCTCGATGATCAAAAAAAACAAACCCGAAATAAAAGGCGCTGAAACCAACTATCCACAACTAAGTCTAATTGGTTTTCTAGTCGGAATTGTAACCGGATTTCTTGGAGCCGGCGGGGGATTTTTAATTATTCCTGCTTTGCTTTTCTTCGCCAATTTACCCATGAAACAAGCCGTTGGGACTTCTTTATTAATCATCACAATTAATTCTTGTATCGGTTTTGGAGGTGATTTATACATTGGGACTCCGATCAACTACACATTTCTGCTAAGCGTGTCCGCTATGGCGCTTATCGGAATGGTAATCGGCAGTCAGCTTTCTAAAAAAATTGATGGAGCTAAACTCAAACCTCTTTTTGGGTGGTTTGTTTTGGTAATGGGGGTATATATTATTACTAAGGAGGTTTTGTTTTAACTTTATTGTTTCACGCAGATTTGGCAGATAAAGCTGATTTATTTAAACATTTTTAATCTAGTTTCGCATATAGAGTAGTCTTTGTCGCAGTTTTAAACTTGACAAAGATGAAACTAAAAAATCCGTTTATTTTGAGAAATAAACGGATTTGTATATTTTGGGCGTTTCCTCCGGCCGGGCTATCCACTTGTATCTTTTGCTTTTTAAAGAAAAAAGCAAAAGGATACCGCTCCTATCCCTAACGCAATCTCGGGTAAAATGAAATTCTTATTTTATAAATTCTAATGCTCCCCATACCCAATATCATCCATCTTCCCGCTAAAAACACGGTATTGAATAATAAAATAAATAATCACCAAAAATAAAGCAACAAAAAACCAGCTCATTCCAACAGAGAGACCATATTCTCCGGCAGCGGTATTATAAATCGTCAATGATGGATTGACTTTATTGGTTGAAGGCAAAACATTTGGAAAAATAGAAACGGCTGTAGAAGCGAATCCACCCACCAAAAACAAGGTTGAAAATATAAAACCGTGTCCGTCTTTTTTATACGAACGTACTTTAAACAAACCTATAATTCCAACAAAAGTCATTAGAGGAAAAAACCACAGAATCGGGTTTTCTATAAAATTATGAAACGGTTTTGGCTCGATGAAATGCCAAATTTGCAATGAAATAAAAACCAAAATCAACAAGACAATATTCAGTTTAAAAACTACATTTTTGAGTTGTGTATTTAAGGATGAATTCGTTTTGTAAATAATCCAATTGGCACCATGAATGGTTAAAGCCACTACACTTACAATTCCAAGAAACAAGGTAAACCAATCTATAATTCCCAACTCATTGGCTTGTGGACTAAAAGTAGGATTCCACAAGGGCAAAAAGAAATAATGGGCTTCCTGAGTAGAAACGCCATTGGTTACCATTCCTAAATTAACACCGCGAACGATATTCCCTAAAGCGATTCCGAAAAACAAAGCCAAAAGCAAACTAGCAATGCCAAACGCTTTATCCCAAATGGTCTCCCACATCGGATGGTGCACTTGTCCACGCATTTCTAATCCAATCGCGCGAAAAATCAACAACCACAAAATCATGATTAAAGGCAGGTAAAACCCGCTAAAAGAAGAAGCATATAAGGTCGGGAACGCAAAAAACAAAACTCCTCCGGCTGCAATAATCCAAACTTCATTCGCATCCCAAAACGGACCGATAGCGCTTGTAATTGCTTTTTTATCTTTTTCTGTTTTAGCAAAAAACAAATGAATGATTCCTGCTCCAAAATCGTAACCGTCCAAAACAATATAAACGGCCAGAATTCCCATTAAAACGACGTACCAAAAAAATTCCATACTTATTTATTTTCAGTTAAAGCTTCGTTGTGAGGCCCTTTGTTGATAATTTTTCCAATCAATAATAAAAACAACATTCCGAGTAAAAGGTATAGTCCGATAAAACCTAATAACGTAAACAAAGTATTTCCGGAAGAAACCGTTGGTGAGGCACCTTCGGCAGTTCGCAATAAATTATAAACCAACCACGGCTGTCTTCCTAACTCGGCGGTATACCAGCCTGTTGTGTTGGCTATATACGGAAACGGCATCATAAAAAGCAAGGACCATAAAATCCATTTGGTTTCAAATAATTTCCCTCGAATAAGTTGAAAAAGCGCACAAACCATTAAACCAATAAACAAGGTTCCGAGTCCAACCATAATATGATAGGCATAATACAACCCTGAAATATTGGTTGGATGTACATCTTCTTCAAACTGATCTAAGCCTTTTATTTCTTCATGCCAGCTTCCATACGTCAGGAAGCTCAGAATATTGGGAACTGCGATTTTATTGTCCAGTTTTTTATCTTTAACATCGGGCTGACCAATTAAAACAATTTCAGAACCTTCTTTTTCGGTATGAAAAATTCCTTCCATGGCTGCGAAAGTTACCGGTTGGTATTTTACCACATTTTTCGCCAGTAAATCTCCCGTAGGAACGGCAACAATCATACTTGAAATCAATCCGAAAATAACGCCTGTTTTAAGAAACAATTTTCCAAAAACAACATTCTTTTTACTTAAGATATAAAATGCGCCTATTCCGGCTACGACAAACGAACTGGTAACCAATGAAGCGGCCTGATTGTGTAAATAAGAGGGCCATAACCAAGGATTTAAGAACAAGGCCTGAAAGTTATTCAATACAAATTTTCCGTTTTCGAGAATTTCATATCCAACCGGATTCTGCATCCACGAATGGGTGGCTATAATTAAAAATCCGCTTGCCCACGAACCAATGCAAATCAGTAATCCGGTGACAAAATGCCATTTATGTCCAAGGAGTTTTTCTCCAAACAAAAACAAACCTAAAAAAGAAGATTCTAAGAAAAAGGAAAACATTCCTTCCATGGCCAGAGTCTGACCGATAATTCCACCAGTCAATTCGGAGAATTTAGCCCAGTTGGTTCCAAATTGAAACTCCATCGGAATTCCGGTAACCACACCCATTGCAAAATTTAGGGCGAAGATTCGCATCCAAAAATGGGTGGCGTGATTGTATTGTTCGTTTTGGGTTTTTAAATATTTCCATTTGAAATAAACAATGATCAGCGAAAGACCCATTGTAAGTTGCGGAAAAAGATAGTGAAAGGTAATGGTGAAAGCGAATTGCATTCGGTCATAAAAAAGCATTTCTTCCATGAGTGGTAATTTAATTATGAAGTCCCACAAATTTACCTATTAAAACCCGAAATCGCGGGCTTAAAAAAAAGTTTATCGTTTGATATTTAGTAAAGTTTTCGGTACTTTTAGAGGGCTTACTTTTTTTAAACCATATAAGTGATGTAAGTTCATTTTAACGTTATGCTTTAACTTAAATATTTATTTACATCACTTGTTTTTTTTAAACCATATAAGTGATGTAAGTTCATTTTAACGTTATGTTTTCACTTAATATTTATTTACATCATTTGTTTTTTTAACCATATAAGTAATGTAAGTTCATTTTAACGTTATGCTTTCACTTAATATTTACTTACATCATTTGTTTTTTTAAACCATATAAGTGATGTAAGTTCATTTTAACGTTATGCTTTCACTTAATATTTACTTACATCATTTGTTTTTTTAAACCATATAAATGATGTAAGTTCATTTTAGCGTTATGCTTTCACTTAATATTTACTTATATCACTTATATGATGAAAATATTTTCGTTACTCCTCCTTTAAAATTCCTTTTGCAACACTTTCGTTTATTAATCCTTCTGCAAAGTTCCATAAAGTGGTGGAACCTTCTTTTATGACGCTCTTTTTTTCATAAACCGTTTTGTATTTTACGCCGTATTCTTTCCAGGTTCCTCCGTTGTTTGATGTATTTTGTAATAAAGGTTCTAATCGGTCCATTGACTTTGCAAACTTGGCTTCATTGGATTCTCCCGCTTCAAATTCTTCCCAGATGGTAATTAATTCATCGGCTTGTTTTTGGGGGAGTAAACCAAAAATACGGTTCGCTGCCAAACGTTCAGCCACCGTATTATCATGATTGAGTTGTGTGTCATAAAGAAAAATATCTCCGGCATCGATTTCTACAATGTCATGTATCAAAACCATTTTTACCACTTTCAAAACATCGATTGGCTCATTGGAATGTTCTGCCAGAACTAGCGCCATCAAAGCCAGATGCCAGCTATGCTCCGCATCATTTTCATTTCGATCACTATTAAACAGCTTCGTTTTTCGCTGAATGTATTTTACTTTATCAATCTCTTTTATAAAAGCAATCTGATTTAACAAGTCTTCTGTGTTCATAATATATAGTTTTCGTCGTGCTGTAAATTTACAAAATGCGGGATCGTTAATCAAATTACATTCTTTTGATTTTAAAGCTTTAGCAGATTTATTTTTTTTCGTATTTGCACAAAAAACAAATTTCTGTAACATTAGTCACTTATTTTCCAAAAAAACAAAGTTACCTTTGTGCCACATTATTTTAGATTGCATATCATGAAAATAGAACAAATTTACACCGGATGTTTAGCACAAGGTGCCTACTATATCACTTCAAATGGCGAAGCGGCCATTATTGATCCGCTTAGAGAAATTCAGCCTTATTTAGATCGTTTGGAACGCGATGGAGTAAAACTGAAATATATTTTTGAAACTCATTTTCATGCTGATTTTGTTTCAGGTCACGTTGACTTAAGCAAAGAAACGCAAGCTCCTATTGTTTACGGACCAAATGCGGTATGTGAATTTGATTGCATTTCTGCAAAAGACGGGCAAGAATTTAAAATCGGAACTACTACCATAAAAGTGTTGCATACTCCGGGTCACACGATGGAAAGCACCACGTATTTGTTAATTGATGAAAACGGAAAAGACCATGCTATTTTCTCGGGAGATACTTTATTTATCGGGGATGTGGGGCGACCAGATTTAGCACAAAAAGCGGCCGGAATGACACAGGATCAATTGGCCGGAATTTTGTTTCATTCGCTAAGAGATAAAATCATGACACTGGCAGATGATGTTATTGTATATCCTGCACATGGTGCCGGAAGTGCTTGTGGTAAAAACATGAGTAAAGAAACTGTTTCTACGATTGGAAATCAAAAAGCAACCAATTATGCTTTGCGCGCCAATATGACGGAAACAGAATTCATTACTGAGGTAACGGATGGATTATTACCTCCACCCGCCTATTTTAGTATGAATGTTGCTATGAATAAAAATGGCTACGAAAGCTTTGAGTCAGTTTTGAATAACGGAATGAAAGCAATAGACCCAAAAGATTTTGAAGCTGTTGCCGAAGAAACCGGGGCTTTAATTCTGGACACCAGAAGTGCTGCCGATTTCAGCAAAGGATTTATTCCACAGTCTATTAATATCGGAATCAATGGTGATTTTGCTCCGTGGGTTGGAACTTTAATAGCCAATGTAAAACAACCTATTATATTGGTTACCGAAAAAGGATTAGAAGAAGAAACCGTAACCCGTTTAAGTCGCGTTGGTTTTGATACTATTATAGGTCATTTGGAAGGCAGTTTTGAAGCCTGGCAAAATGCCGGTTTCGAAGTAGATACTGTAAACCGAATTACTGCTGCACAATTTGCAAGTGAGTTTAATATTGCCAAAGACAAGGTAATAGACATCCGTAAAGAAACAGAATACGCTGCTGAACATATTGAAGATGCCTACAGCAAACCACTTGCTTATATTAATGACTGGGTAAAAGACATTAATCCGAATGAGCATTTTTACCTGCATTGTGCCGGAGGTTATCGCAGTATGATTGCGGCTTCGATTTTGCAGGCACGTGGTTTTAGAAACTTTTCCGAAGTTGAAGGTGGTTTTGGAGCAATTTCTAAAACTGAAATCCCAAAATCGGATTTTATTTGTCAAAGTAAAGTATTATAATAATTGAAGGGGCTAAGACTCTGAGTCACTAAGTTTCTAAATTTTTGTGCTTAGAAATTTTTAACTTAGAACCTCAGCTACTTAGTAACTCAGAAACTCAAAAAAAATCATGCTCGAAATTATACAACAACCTTGGCCTTGGTACGTTGCAGGCCCTTTAATAGGATTAACGGTTCCTATATTATTAATCATCGGAAATAAATCTTTCGGAATCAGTTCGTCGTTGCGACATATTTGCGCGGCTTGTATTCCTGCCAATATTTCTTTTTTTAAGTACGATTGGAAAAAAGAAAGCTGGAATTTATTGTTCGTTTTCGGAATATTTTTAGGCGGTATACTTGCAACAGCATTTTTATCAAATCCAAATGCGGTTCAAATTACTCCTGCACTTTCAGAGCAGTTAGCCACTTATGGTATTACAGATCATTCGGGTTTATTGCCTGCACAGCTTTTTTCGTGGGAAAGTTTGTTCACACTTCGTGGATTTATTATGATTGTAGTGGGTGGATTTTTAGTTGGTTTCGGAACGCGTTATGCGGGAGGATGCACGAGTGGTCATGCCATTATGGGAATCTCAAATTTACAATGGCCTTCTTTAGTTGCCACAATCTGTTTTATGGTTGGCGGTTTTGCTATGGCCAATTTGATTCTTCCTTATATTTTTTCACTTTAATATTTTTAAAATGACACATTCTAATCTAGAAAATAAAAATACCGATACAGAAGGAATCAACGGAAGTCAATTGAAAGATTCTGCATTCTCTAATCTAAAATACCTGATCGTTGGAATCTTTTTTGGAATTGTATTCGTAAAGGCTGAAATCATCAGCTGGTACCGTATTCAGGAAATGTTTCAGTTACAATCTTTCTTTATGTACGGCGTAATCGGAAGTGCCGTTATGGTCGGTATTATATCAGTCTGGTTGATTAAAAAATTCGATATCAAAACCATTCAAGGCGAAAAAATCGAAATTCAGCCTAAAACATTCAACAAAGGACAAATTTATGGTGGCCTCTTGTTTGGTTTCGGATGGGCTATTACCGGTGCTTGTCCGGGTCCTCTTTTTGCGCAAATTGGTACCGGAGTAACTGTAATTGTGGTTACTTTGGTTAGCGCCATTGCAGGAACCTGGGTTTATGGGTTGTTAAAGGACAAACTTCCTCATTAAATTTTTTATTTAAATTTATATTTATATTTAAACCTGACAGGTTTTAAAAACCTGTCAGGTTTGTTTAATAGTTACGAAACAAATACCCCGATCGTTTTAAAAAACGTTCGGGGTATTTGTTTTACTTTATATAAAAAAACAATTAAATAACATCTGTACAACACTTTAAACCATAAAAACAACTTACATTTATTCCGGTATTCAAAATTTGAAACTTACTTCTAAACCAACCCTTTAATAAAATTAACTAAAAATTAACACAACACTTGTATATACAACTATTAAAAGATATACATTTGTATATACAAATTATACACTTACGACTATGACGATTGAAGAGGTTATTAAAAGTACAGTTAAGATGGATAATGCGAGAAAGGTTATTCTGAATATTATGTACACGCAAAATGTGATTCAGGATCATTTTAATGAAATATTAAAACCATATGATCTGTCAGGAGAACAATATAACGTGTTGCGCATACTAAGAGGGCAAAAAGGAAATCCCGCTAATATGTGTGTGATCCAGGAGCGTATGCTGGCCAAAACCAGTAACACCACCCGTCTGGTAGACAAATTGTTACTAAAAGAACTGGTAACAAGAAATGTTTGCCCGAACAACCGAAGAAAAATAGAAGTTTTAATTACCCAAAAGGGATTAGATACATTAAAAGAGCTAGATCCGAAAGTAGACAACCACGAGCAGACGTTTGCTCAGAATGTGGAACCGGAAGAATTAGAATTATTAAATCAATTATTAGAAAAATACCGCAATCAACACAATTAATATTATGAGCACTTTCTTAGAAAATCAAAATTGGAGATATGCAACAAAACAATTTGATGCAACCAAAAAAATAGCAGAAGCAGATTTAAATACCCTAAAAGAAGCCGTCAGACTAAGTGCCTCTTCTTACGGATTACAACCTTATAAAGTAGTAATAATTGAAAATCCGGAATTAAGAGAGCAATTAAAAGGAGTCGCTTTCGGGCAAACTCAAATTACAGATGCTTCTCACCTATTTGTTTTTGCAAATGATACCAATACAGGAGCAGAATCAGTAGACAACTATATCAACACCATCAGCGAAACAAGAGGCGTTCCTACCGATGCATTAGCCGGATTTAGTGATATGATGAAAGGAGCAATCTCCAGATTACCTCAAGAAGCCAAAAACAACTGGACTTCAAAACAAACTTATCTTGCTTTAGGAAACTTATTGAACGCTGCAGCTGAATTGAAAATTGACGCTACGCCAATGGAAGGTTTTAATGCAACTGCTGTCAATGAAATCTTAGGATTTGACAAATTAGGTCTAAATGCATCTGTAATTGCAACTGTAGGTTACAGACACGATGAAGACAGCACACAGCATTACAAAAAAGTTCGAAAATCAAACGAAGAATTATTTATCACACTTTAATTATTAATAACAATCAAAATCCATTTTAACAAATGAAAAATTTAAAGACAATTGCAATAGCATTATTCGTAGCAGTAGCTAGCGTTTCAGTAAACGCACAAACTAAGAAAATCGACGTAAAAGCGTCTTCTATCAAATGGGTAGGTAAAAAAGTAACAGGAGAGCACTCCGGAACAGTAAACTTTAAAGAAGGTGCTGTTGTTTTAAAAGGAAAAAAACTAGTTGGTGGTAGCTTTACTGTTGATATGAATTCATTAACTGCAACTGATATTACAGGAGAATACCAAGGAAAATTAAACGGTCACTTAAAAGCGGACGATTTCTTTGGAACTGCAAAATTCCCAACTGCAAAATTAGTTTTCAAAACTGTAGCGGCTAAAGCAACTGACGTTTATACTGTAACGGCTGATTTAACAATTAAAGGAATCACTAAACCGGTAACTTTTGATATTACTGTAGCAGGAAACACTGCAACTACTGCATTCAAAGTAGACAGAACTAAATACGATATCAAATACAATTCTGGTAACTTCTTCGAAAACTTAGGAGACAAAACGATCAATGACGATTTCGAATTGACTGTAGCTTTAAAATTCTAATATTTCAGATATACTAATTCAGAAATGCTGGTGGCCTCAATAGTTTGTACTATTGGGGCTACTTTTTTTTATTCTATTTCCAAAAAAATAACGTTCGTAATAGTAATGTAACACTTTGGTAATATCCATCAGGACGTTGATTAACATTGGCCTTCTAATTTTGAGCAAATTAAAAAAATCAAAAACTAGAAATCAAATAGTTATGAAAACAAAAGTATGCCTTGTCATTATTACCCTTATCAGCACTTTTATTTTACACGCACAACAACAGCAAAAAGGAATTATTGGTACTACAAACTGGATGAACAATTGGACTAATTTTAAGCCTTTCGCTAACGAATATAATGAAGCTACCAACATCATTGCCGGAACCATAAACAAAGACACCAAACTACTAAAACGCAATACCTATCAATTAGTTGGTGTGGTTTACGTTACCAATAATGCGACTTTAACCATAGAACCCGGAACGGTAATCCGTGGAGACGATAAAACCTGCGGAACTCTTGTAATCACCAATGGCTCTAAAATTATGGCCGAAGGTTTAGAAACTGATCCAATCATTTTTACTTCAAACAAAGAAAAAACAGAAAGACGTCCAGGCGATTGGGGCGGAATAATTGTTCTAGGAAAAGCTCCTATCAACACGCTTGGCGGCCTACATACTTTGCCTTTTGACTTAGAGCCTCTTTTAAACCATTACGGAGGTCCCGATGCCGAAGATAATTCGGGGATTTTAAAATATGTACGAATTGAATATGCCGGAAGAAAACTGAGCGCCCTTAAAGAACTTAACGGTCTTTCTTTAGCCGGAGTTGGAAGAAAAACGGTTCTTAACAACATTCAGATTAGCTATTCAAATGATGATTCTTTCGAATGTTATGGTGGCGATTTAAACCTTTCCAATCTGATTTCTTACCGAACTACCGATGACGATTTTGATTTTACACAAGGTGCTCAAATCAACATTAGCAACAGTATCGCGATTCGCCACCCTTTTTCTTCAGACGTTTCAGGATCAAGATGTTTTGAAGTAGACTCTTACGATAAAATCCAGAATACAGATATGAGCAAAAAACTGACTCATATCAATGCCAGCAACATTACACTGGTCAATCTGGAAGAAAACAATCAGGGATTAGTCAGAGAATCCATTTATATAAAAGAAAATACCTTTTTCAACCTAACCAATAGTATTGTTTCGGGCTTCTCTCCTTTTGTATTATTAGAAGAAAATATCGGAAATGGTAGTGTAAATTTATCCAAAATCACCTTCAAAAGTATAATAGCGAACAATTGTAATGGCGGAGTTACCAGTGAATCCAGTGGTACTAATACATCACTTCAAAATTGGTACGACCAACCGGAATTTGCTATCGGGTACTCCAAACTAAAAAACAGCGAACTGTTTACAACGCCCAATATCAAAGGGAATCCTGACTTTAGAGCCAACGTAAACAACACAATTGCAATTGGAAATTAGACACTTAAAAATCATTTAATATTTTAAAATTTAACAAATTTCCAAATTAAGAAAAGTTTTTTTTGAAATTTTATGTGTTCTAATTCAAATTACATTTATATCTTTGTCACAACAAAAAAAGAAATGAGAACAATTTTAAACAATACTTGGTGGTGGAAGAATTTACGTCAAACGTCGTGAACGAAGCTTCCTATGGTACTTTAAAAACTATAAATATAAAAGGCTTGTCATGACGACAAGCCTTTTTTTTTGGTAAAAATCGAACTTAAAAAATAATATCAACTACAAAAACTAAATACATTGAAACCTTTTATACTCAACACACACTACAAACAAATTCTGGCCGATACCATTACGCCGGTAAGTATCTATTTTAAAATCAGAGATAAATTCCCAAACAGTCTATTATTGGAAAGTAGTGATTATCACGGAAATGACAACAGTTTCTCCTATGTTTGCTGCAATCCGATTGCGACCATCAAAATCGAAAACGAAATCATTTCAAAAACATTTCCTGACGGAACATCAGAAACAATTTCAATTGATAGCTTGACGAATATTCCGGAAATAATTCAGGAATTTTCAAAACAGTTTAAATCCGAAAAAAACGATTTCAAATTCATCAATAATGGTTTGTTCGGATACATTTCTTATGATGCCGTTCGTTATTTCGAAAAAGTTTCCATTGCCAAAAAAGACAATGCAACTTCAATTCCCGATGTATTCTATGCCGTTTATCAGAACATTATCGCCATTAACCACTTCAAAAATGAAGCTTACCTATTTTGCCACAGCGTAGACGACAAAAACAACATTTCTGAAATTGAGCAATTACTACAATCCAGAAATATTGCTTCTTATAAATTCACCAAAGAAGGAGAAGGATATTCAAATTTAACTGACGAAGAATTCAAACATAATGTGGCTTTAGCCAAAAAACATTGTTTCCGTGGTGATGTATTTCAACTGGTTTTATCCCGTCGTTTCACACAGGGTTTCAAAGGAGACGAATTTAATGTTTACAGAGCTTTACGCAGCATAAACCCCTCTCCGTATTTGTTCTTTTTTGATTATGGTGATTTCAAAATATTTGGTTCTTCACCTGAGGCACAAATCATCGTAAAAAACCGAAAAGCCGAAATTCACCCGATCGCCGGAACCTTCAAAAGAACCGGAAATGATGAACGCGATGCCCTTTTGGCCAAAGAACTTTCTGAAGATAAAAAAGAAAACAGCGAACACGTAATGTTGGTTGATTTGGCCCGAAACGATTTAAGTCGAAATGGTCACGATGTCAACGTAGAGAAATACAGAGAGGTTCAGTTCTTTTCTCATGTCATTCATTTGGTTTCAAAAGTTACCGGGCATTTACATGAAAAAGCCACCACTATGCAGGTTGTCGCAGATACTTTCCCAGCCGGAACTTTAAGCGGAGCGCCAAAACACAGAGCCATACAACTGATTGAAAATTACGAAAAAACCAATCGTAACTTTTACGGGGGCGCCATTGGCTTCATGGACTTTGAAGGCAATTTTAATCACGCCATCATGATTCGAACTTTCCTCAGTAAAAACCATCAATTGCATTGTCAAGCCGGAGCCGGAATTGTAGCCAGCTCAGACGAAGAAAGCGAAATGCAAGAGGTCTACAACAAACTAAAAGCACTGAATACAGCCTTGGAAATGGCAGAGAAAATTTGATATTAATTAGTGCTCAGTCGCAGTCGCAGTCGCAGTTTTCAGAACCTGAAACTTGAAACAAAAAAAACCAACCCATAAAAACCACAATATAAAAATGAAAAAAGCATTATCACTCTTAGTACTATTAATCACAATTTCAGCCTGTAATTCAGATAAAAAACAAAACTTGATTGAAGGAACCTGGCGTTTAATATCCGCCGAAACGACAGAAAAGGATTCTACTTTTTCTACTTTCAATTCAAAAACAAAAATGATTAAAATTATAAACGGTTCGCACTTTGCTTTTTTTAATCATGATTTAAATAATGGAAAAGATTCAACCGCGGCAGTGTTTTTTGGAGGAGGCGGAAAATATACTTTAAAGGATAGTGTTTACACTGAAAACTTGGAATATTTCAATAACCGTCAGTGGGAAAACAACAAATTTGAGTTTGTGGTAAAAGTTAAAAACGATACCCTGATTCAAAAAGGAATTGAGAAAATAGAAAAATTAGGCGTTGATCGTGTTATTGTAGAGAAATACGTTAGAGAGAGATAAAAAAAAGTTTCACGTTTTATTTGTTTCAAGTTTCAAGTTGTTGGAACGTGAAACCTGAAACAGAACAAAAAAAGTTTCATGTTTTCCTTGTTTCAAGTTGTTGGAACGCGAAACCTGAAACCTGAAACAAAAACAAAAAAGACATCATGAAAAAAATATTAGTTATAGACAATTACGATAGTTTCACTTACAACCTTGTACACTATCTGGAAGATTTAAATTGCGAAGTTACCGTTTACAGAAACGACGAATTTGATATCGATGAGATCAGTTCTTTTGATAAAATTTTACTTTCTCCGGGGCCTGGAATTCCGGATGAAGCAGGATTATTAAAAGCTGTGATTCAAAAATACGGAGCAACCAAAAGCATTTTAGGCGTTTGTTTAGGACAGCAGGCTATTGGAGAAGTTTTTGGAGGAACACTTTCTAACCTTGACAAAGTATATCACGGTGTTGCCACAAATGTTAAAACGGTGGTTTCTGATGAAATTTTGTTTGAAGGTTTGGGTAGTGAATTTGAAGTAGGGCGTTACCATTCGTGGGTTGTAGATGCCAATCTACCGGAAGTTTTAGAAGCCACTTCAATCGATGAAAACGGACAAATCATGTCGCTAAGACATAAAACTTTTGATGTAAGAGGCGTTCAGTTTCATCCGGAAAGTGTGTTAACACCAAACGGAAAAAGGATTTTGGAGAATTGGATAAAGGGGTAATGTTATGTTTTTTTTGTTTCAAGTTTCAAGTTTCAGGTTATTGGAACGTGAAACCTGAAACCTGAAACTTGAAACCTGAAACAAAACCTCAGAACCTCAGTATCTCAGAACCTTAGCAACTTTAAAAAAAAATGAACATAGAAATTTTAGCAACCAAAGAAATCAGAATCGAAGATGTATTGGCGCTTTACGAAGCAAATGAATGGAGTTCGGCCAGTAAACCTAATGAATTATACAACGGTCTTTTAAATTCCGAAACTTTGATAACCGCTTGGGAAGGAAAAAAACTGGTTGGACTTGGAAATGCCATTTCTGATGGACATTTAACGGTTTATTACCCACATTTACTGATACTTCCCGAATATCAGGGCAAAGGAATTGGAAAGATGATTTTAGATAAATTACAAGAGAAATACCGTCATTTTCACATGCAAATGCTAACAGCAGATGGAAGATCGGTTGATTTTTATAAAAAGAACGGATTTGAACGCGCCGGAAAAACAGAACCCATGTGGATTTATCAAGGAAATGAACATTGATAGTTTTCAGTCGCAGTATTCAGTCTCAGTAAAACCTGAAACCTAAAACTTGAAACAAAACCTCAGAACCTCAGCATCTCAGAACCTTAGCAACTTAAAAAAAAATGAAAAATATACTAAATAAACTAATCAATCACGAAGTACTTTCTAAGGAGGAGGCAAAAAACGTATTGATTAATATCTCAAGCGGGGCGTATAATCCGAGTCAGATTTCGGCATTCCTTACCGTGTTTATGATGAGAAGTATCACGATTGAAGAGCTTTCGGGATTTCGTGAAGCTTTATTGGAGTTATGTATTAAAGTAGATTTATCTGCCTACAACGCCATCGATTTATGTGGTACGGGAGGTGACGGAAAAGACACTTTCAATATCTCAACTTTAGCTTCCTTCGTTGCAGCGGGAGCCGGAATAAAAGTAGCCAAACACGGAAATTATGGTGTTTCTTCTATTTCAGGATCAAGCAATGTGATGGAGAAAATGGGAGTTAAATTTAGCAGCGATCCCGATTTTTTAGAAAAATGTATCGATCAGGCGGGAATTTGTGTTTTACATGCCCCTTTGTTTCACCCTGCAATGAAAAATGTCGGGCCGATACGAAAAGAACTGGCTGTAAAAACCTTCTTCAATATGTTAGGACCAATGGTAAACCCATCGTTTCCTAAAAACCAGTTGGTTGGCGTTTTCAATTTAGAATTAGCCAGAATGTATGCCTATTTATACCAAAATACCGATGTAAATTTTACGATTTTACATTCGCTTGACGGGTATGATGAAATCTCCTTAACCGGTCCGACAAAAATCATTACTAGTGACATGGAAGGCATGTTAAAACCGGAAGATTTTAAAGTTCGTCTTTTATCACAAAGAGAAATTGAAGGTGGCAGAACAATAGAAGAATCTGCAGATATGTTTACCAATATCATTTCCGGAAAAGGAAGTGAAGCGCAGAATAATGTTGTTTGTGCGAATGCCGCAATGGCCATTGCAACCGTAACAAAATGCTCTGCGAAAGAAGGTTTTAAACAAGCCAAAGAAAGTTTATTCTCCGGAAAAGGATTAAAAGCACTAAAAAAATTACAAGAATTAAGTAAGTAAAAAATAGTTTCAAGTTTTTTTTGTTTCAGGTTTCATGTTGTTGAAACGTTAAACCTGAAACTTGAAACGTTAAACTTGAACCCCGAAACAAACAACAATGAATATACTTGATAAAATAATATTCGACAAACAACGAGAAGTTGTTCTTAAAAAGGCAATTATTCCGGTTTCTCAATTGGAGATCTCTGTTTTTTTTGAAAGACAAACGATTTCTTTAAGTCAAAAGTTACAGCAAAGTGCAACGGGAATCATCGCAGAACACAAACGCCGCTCTCCTTCAAAATCAGTAATAAATCACAATTTTACGGTAGAAGAAGTGGTGAAAGGATATGAAAATGCGGGTGCTTGTGGAATCTCTGTTTTAACCGATGGAAAATATTTTGGTGGTTCACTTGACGATTTACTTTTGGCAAGAGCTTCTGTAAATCTGCCGCTTTTGCGAAAAGAATTTATTGTAGATGAATACCAAATTTTGGAAGCCAAAGCATTTGGTGCCGATTTGATTTTACTGATTGCAGCCGTTTTGACTCGTGAAGAAATCAAGACGTTGTCTGAATTTGCTAAAAAATTAGGTTTAGAAGTTCTATTGGAAGTTCACAATCAGGAAGAATTAGAAAAATCAATTATGCCAACGCTGGACATGATTGGCGTGAACAATCGAAACCTTAAGACCTTTGAAGTAAGTCTGGATTTCAGCAAACAACTGGCATCGCAAATTCCGGATGATTTTGTGAAAGTTTCAGAAAGCGGTATTTCGTCCGTTGAAGCCATTTCTGAACTAAAACCATACGGATACAAAGGCTTCTTAATTGGAGAAAATTTCATGAAAACGGATGATGCCGGAAAAGCCGCAACGGAATTTATTGCACAGCTGTAAGCCGTAAGCTTTAAGAAGCTTCAAAAAAAATAGAAACTAAAAGTTTCGCCACGAATTACACGAATTTACGCCAATTCGATTCGTGAAAATTCGTGTAATTCGTAGCAAAAAAAACAAACACAAAGCTTTGCGAACTTAGCGTTTACAAAGACCAACATAAAAAAACCTTGCGCCCTTTGCGGTTAAAAAAAGAAAAAAATGAAACTCAAGATCTGTGGCATGAAACATCTCGATAATATACTTGAAGTAGGAGCGCTCCTACCCGACTATATGGGATTTATTTTCTGGGAAAAATCTGCTCGTTATTTTGACGGAACGATTCCGGAACTGATTAAAACAATTAAAAAAACGGGCGTTTTTGTAGACGAAACCGTTGAAAATATTATGTCGAAAATCGACAAATACCATTTACAAACGGTTCAGTTACATGGAAAAGAATCCGTTGCATTTTGTCAGGAGTTAAAAGCTAAAATCGATGGCAGAATTGACATCAATACAGAAATCATTAAAGTATTTTCTGTTGATGAAAGTTTTGATTTCACCGTTTTAGAGCCTTATGAAAAGGTTTGTCACTATTTTCTATTTGATACAAAAGGAAAATTACCGGGCGGAAACGGAACCACTTTCGACTGGAAGATATTGGAAAATTATAAATCTGAGAAACCCCTTTTCTTAAGTGGTGGAATTGGGATTGAAGAAATTCCAATGATAAAAGACCTCAAAATTCCGATATACGCTATTGACGTAAACAGCAAATTTGAGATTGAACCGGGATTAAAAAACACAAGTCTATTAAAGAAGTTTCAGAAAAAATTAAAACCTGCTACTTTAAACCCTAAACAACTATACAATGAATTATAATGTTAACGAAAAAGGTTATTACGGCGAATTTGGAGGGGCTTACATTCCCGAAATGCTGTATCCTAATGTAGAAGAATTACGTCAGCAATATTTAAAAATTATAGCAGAGCCTGATTTTAAATCCGAATTCGATCAATTATTAAAAGATTATGTAGGGCGTCCTAGCCCTTTATATTTTGCCAAACGTTTGTCTGAAAAATACAATACCAAGGTTTATTTAAAAAGAGAAGACTTAAATCATACAGGGGCACACAAAGTCAACAATACAATTGGACAAATATTAGTGGCCAAACGTTTGGGTAAAAAACGAATTATTGCAGAAACCGGTGCAGGTCAGCACGGTGTGGCTACAGCAACCGTTTGTGCCTTAATGGGGATTGAATGTATTGTGTACATGGGTGAAATTGACATCGCACGTCAGGCACCAAACGTTGCCCGTATGAAAATGCTTGGAGCAGAAGTTCGTCCGGCACTTTCGGGTTCAAAAACTTTAAAGGACGCTACAAACGAAGCCATCCGCGATTGGATCAACAATCCAGTTGACACTCATTATATCATCGGATCTGCTATTGGCCCGCATCCTTATCCGGATATGGTAACCCGTTTTCAAAGCATTATTTCTGAAGAGATCAAATGGCAGTTAAAAGAAAAAGAAGGTCGTGAGAATCCGGATTACGTGGTCGCTTGTATCGGTGGAGGAAGCAATGCAGCCGGAACCTATTACCACTTTTTACACGAACCTGAAGTAGGTATTATCGCCGTTGAAGCTGCCGGAAAAGGGGTTGACAGCGGTCACAGTGCGGCCACCAGTAAATTAGGAAAAGTAGGAATCATTCATGGTTGCAAAACCCTTTTGATGCAAACTCCGGATGGTCAAATTACAGAACCTTACTCGATTTCTGCCGGTCTGGATTATCCGGGAGTTGGTCCTATGCACGCGCATTTGGCACAAACGGGTCGTGGTGAATTTTTCTCTGTAACGGATGATGAAGCGATGAATGCCGGTTTAGAACTTACCAAATTAGAAGGGATTATTCCGGCAATTGAAAGTGCACATGCCTTTGCCGTTTTAGATCAGAAAAAATTCAAACCTACAGATGTTGTGGTAATCAGTCTTTCTGGTCGTGGTGACAAAGATTTAGACAATTACATCGAGTACTTTAAATTATAATAAAAATCGTAATTTGCATGTTCTCAAGGGTCGGACTGTTTGCGTGATCTTTTGCTATTTCACAAAAAATATCACAAACACAACTCAACAATAATTGCTTCACGAAATGATCCTTGACGCGAACAAATAACGAGAAAAATAATAATTATGGAACAGATATTCTCTTACGGAACCTTACGCTCAAAAGAAATTCAAATGCAGGTTTTTAATAAATTATTGACCGGAAAAGCAGACCAGCTTACGGCCTATAAACTAAAAGACCTGAAAATAGAAGAAGAATTTGGTATGACTGACTATTTTGTGGCGGTACCAAGTGAAAACCCTGCAGATTGTATTAAAGGGACTGTTTTTACAATTTCCAACGAAGATCTAACCAAAGCAGATCAATTTGAATCGAATGCGTATAAAAGAGTCCGAATAACACTGAAATCAGGAACTATTGCGTGGATTTATATTGAAAGTTAATGATCGCAAAAATGTAACGATATAGATCAAATCTGAATGGCCTTTAAACAGATAAAATTTTAAAAAGTATAAATAATAAAGAATAATTAACAACCAAAATGATCTTAGCAGCAGCTCAAACAAAACCAAAACGCGGAGATATCGACTCCAATTTAATAGATCATTATCGTCTGATCAAAATCGCCGGAGAAAAAGGCGCCAATTTAATCGCATTTCCCGAACTGTCGATTACCGGTTATGAAAGAGAAAATGCTGCGGAACTGGCTTTTACCAAAGATGATTCCAGAATTGATCATTTAAAAGAATTAGCGGTTCAATATAATATCATAATTATTGCCGGAGCTCCGATTCAAACTGAAACGGGAATGTTTATTGGGGAGTTTATAATTTTTCCGGACCAGTCGGTTTCTATTTATACCAAGCAATTTCTGCATGAAGGCGAGGACGAATTCTTCCAGCCTTCATTCGATTACAACCCGACGGTTACCCTTGAAAACCAAAAGATCTCATTTGCTATTTGTGCCGATACTGACCATCCGCAACATCCCGAAAATGCGAGTAAAAAAGAAACTTCGATTTATGTCGCCAGTATTTTCTTTACTCCAAACGGAATTCCGAATGCGTACCGGAATTTACAAAGTTATGCCCAGAAACATCAGATGCATGTTTTGATGGCCAATTTTAGTGGGGAATCCTGGGGAACTCCTTCTGCCGGAAAAAGTGCTTTTTGGAACAACAAAGGAGAATTGGTTGCCCAAATGAACGATTCAGATTCCGGTATTTTACTACTGGAAAACAAAAATGATAATTGGACAAGTGAGATTATCGTTGACTAAATATAACACTATAGCTAACCAATTTTTGAAATCGGTTAGGATCAAATAAAACGACATTAAGATGAACAGAATAACTCAAAAACTACAAGAAGATAAAAAGATACTCTCTATTTATTTTTCGGCGGGATATCCAAACTTAAATGACACCGCTCAAATTATACAGGATCTGGAAAAAAATGGTGTTGATCTAATTGAAATTGGTCTGCCCTTCAGCGATCCTTTGGCTGATGGACCAACTATTCAGGCGAGTTCTACACAGGCTTTGCATAACGGAATGACCACACAACTTCTTTTCGATCAGCTGAAAAACATTCGCGAAAGCGTAAAAATTCCGTTGATTATTATGGGGTATTTCAATCCGATGTTACAATATGGGGTTGAAGAGTTCTGCAAAAAATGTGCTGAAATTGGTATCGATGGTTTAATTATTCCGGATCTTCCGGTTGATGTTTATGCAGACCAATACAAAGCCATTCTCGAAAAATACGGTTTAATTAATGTACTGTTGATTACTCCGCAAACTTCCGAGGAACGCATTCGTTTTATCGATAGTGTTTCAGACGGATTCATTTATATGGTAAGTTCTGCAAGTGTAACCGGTTCTCAGGCAGGATTCGGAAATACGCAAGAAAGTTATTTCGAAAGAATCGCAGCCATGGAGCTAAAAAATCCACAAATTGTTGGTTTTGGAATTTCGAATAAAGAAACTTTTACCCAAGCAACCAAATTTGCAAAAGGGGCTATAATTGGAAGTGCTTTTATCAAACATTTAGCGGAAAGCGGAAGTGGAAAAATTGAAGAATTTATTGGAGGAATCAGATAGATTTCTTTTTAGTTTATAAATCAAAAACGGCGTTTAAATTTAAAACGCTCTGATCGCAATCTTAGTTACTTATGCCTCTACTGTATTTGTAATAAAGTTAATAAAACTAAAAACATCTTTCCCATTATGGAAAAAGAGGACACTCTCACTCCATACTATAAAATTATATACTCTAAAAATACTTTGGTGTATTTTTATCCACAGAGAAAAAATATTTGTACAGTTGGTCTTAACACTGAGTTCGAAATTCAGCGTTAAGACCAATTTTTATTTATGATAATTTTTCATAAAAATTCCCCTTCACGTTATGTTAATATTTTGTTAAAATAAAATTAAACAAGCGTTTAAATTAAACGCTTGTTTAATTTTGTACTCTATTAGAAAAATACCATGTCTAAAATCGAATTAAACGATAAAAAAATTCAGATTCTGGAAGTCTCAGAAAAACTTTTTTCTGAACGAGGATTTGAAGGCACATCCATACGGGACATCTCAAAAGCGGCAAAAATAAATATTGCCATGGTTTCGTATTATTTTGGTTCTAAAGACCGTTTGTTAGAGTCTTTAATCATCTACAAAACTTCTGATCTGAAATTAAAAATTGAAAATTTATTACACGAAAATCTGGAACCCATTGATAAAGTCAATAAATTAATCGAAATTTACATTCACAGAATCAATTGTAACAAAGGGATTTTCAGAGTTTTACACTTTGAATTTGCGTCCAGAAAGAAAGAAGAGAATCTACAAGCCTTTACAGAACTGAAAAAAGGGAATTTAAAACTTGTAGAAAGCATCATTCAGGAAGGACAGGCAAAAGGTGTTTTTAGAAAAGATGTTATCATTCCATTAATCACTCCAACTATAATGGGGACTTTTTTCCACTTTCATATGAATAAAACATTCTTTCAGGATTTACTTCAATTAGATACCGAAGCGAAGTATGATGCCTACATTAAAACCAGTCTTACAAATCACATTCAACAAACTATAAAAGCGCTACTTGTTTATGAAAATTAGTCAATTAATGCTCTTTGGGATTTTCTTTATCGGAATTTCATCAATAGAAGCTCAAGAAAAAACAAGTTTAACCTTAGACGAGGCCGTTAAACTGGCTTGGGAAAAAAGTAACGAAGTTACTCTTGCCAACACTAAGGTAAACTCAAAAAAATACGAGTTACAAAACGTCAAAAACAATCAATATCCCGATATTAAAATTGCGGGGCAATACCAGCGTTTAACAAAAGCGTCGATTGATATGCATAATGACGAGGCAAGTGCTGAGCCAATGCCGGCACCCAATCAGGTATTATTTGGTCAGGCGACTCTAAGTCTGCCGATATTCTCCGGATTTAAAATTCAAAACAGCATCAACGCTTACGATAATCTTTACGAAGCTGAAACTGCAAGTGCGGCTAAAACTAAAGAGGATGTAGCCTTACGTGTCATCACTTACTACACTGCTTTGTACAAAGCGCAGAAAACATTAGATCTATTAAACGAAAATCAGAAGCAAGCCAAACAACGTGTTACTGATTTCAAAGAATTAGAGAAAAATGGAATCATCCCACGAAATGATTTATTGAAAGCACAATTATTGGTTTCAAAAACGCAATTATCTATTGATGAAGCAAATAACAACCTCAATAACATCAATTTTTACCTGACGACCTTACTAAAATTAGATCCTACCGTAAAACTTCAGGTTAACGAGTCTGATTTCTTCAATCTAAAAACAAACAATGCACCAACTTCGGATGCAATGGCACTTGAAAACAGAAAAGATCTCGAAGCAATTCGTTTTCAACAAAAAGCAAGTGAGGCAAACATCAAGGTTGCAAGATCAGGATATTATCCGACACTAGCTTTATTAGGTGGTTACACTGCTTTTGACCTTAAAGATTTTATTACCGTAAAATATGCTATGAATTTTGGAGTAGGTTTATCTTATGACTTATCGGGAATTCTAAAAAACAGCGCTTCAGTAAAAGCAGCTGAAAGCAAGGCTTTGGAAGTAAAAAACACAGAGGCTATCATGACGGATAGAATTAAAGTTGAAGTTCAGAAATCTATCGAGGACTATGACTTGGCAATCAATCAAAGTGTGGTATATGATGAAGCATTACAACAGGCCGAAGAAAACTACAGACTTGTAAAAGACAAATTTGATAATGGTTTATCTGATACCAATGATTTAGTTGAAGCTGATGTTGAACATCTAAGCGCTAAAATCAATACGGCTGTGTCTAAGGCAACCATTATTCAAAAATATTACGAATTACTTTCAGTATCAGGACAATTATCACAATCATTCAATCTTTCTAAAATATAATCGATAGCTCTCATGGAAAAGAAAAAAACAAATACTAAATTCATCATTATACTAGCCGTATTGGTCTTAGTGGGCGGAACTTACGGAATAACAAAATACATGCATTCTTTAGCTCACGAAGAAACGGATGATGCTCAGATTGAGAAAAAAATGAACCCGATTATCCCGAGAGTATCCGGTTATGTTAGCAAAGTATATGTAAAAGATAATGATTTTGTAAAAAAAGGAGATACTTTATTTACTATTGACAAAAGAGATTATCAATTAAAAATTGACGAAGCTACTGCTGCAGTATTAGGCGCTGAAGGCCAATACGAAGCTGCAAAAGCCGATATTGGAAGTGCTTACGCAAGCATTTCTGTTTCAGATGCCAACATGAAATCTGCAAGTGGTTCTATCGAAAGTGCAAAAATAAGATTGAGACAACTTACAAACGATTACAACCGTTACAATAATTTGTACAAAACACATACCATTACAAAACAACAGTATGAGCAAGCTTTGACTGCAAAAGAAGAAGCAGAAAATCAGGTACGTGTTTTACAACAACAACAAAGAGCAAGTTCTTTTCAAAAATCGGTAATCGAATCAAAATCTAAGGCTTCTGACAAACAAACAGAAGTTGCAGCTGCCAATATTAAAAGAGCTAAAACAATGTTGGATGTTGCGAAATTAAACCTTACTTACACGGTTGTAACTGCTGCTATCGACGGTCAGGTTTCTAAAGTTGATATTCAGCCGGGACAATTAGTTCAACCGGGACAATCTTTATTTTATATCATCAATAACAATGAAGCTTGGGTTGTAGCAAACTTTAAAGAAACACAATTAAACAAAATGGTTGTGGGGCAAAAAGTTTCTTTAAAAGTAGATGCTTATCCAAACTATGAGTTTAAAGGAGTTGTAACTTCATTTTCACCGGCAACAGGATCTCGTTTTTCTTTATTACCTCCTGATAATGCTACAGGTAACTTCGTGAAAACAATCCAAAGACTACCGGTAAAAATCAGTTTAGATCAATCAAACGATCCTGAAAAAGTAAAATTATTGCGTCCGGGGATGAATGTTGATGTAGATGTACATTTGAAATAAAATATGGCAACAGCAGTACAAGCAGAAGATGATTTAGTAGAATACGGTTTCAGACGTGTCATTATTACGATTACAGCGGTACTTTGTGCCTTACTGGAAATTGTTGATACCACGATTGTAAACGTAGCACTAACAGACATGCGAGGTAGCCTTGGTGCTACTTTGACTGATGTGGCCTGGGTTATTACAGCATACGCCATTGCGAATGTTATTGTAATACCGATGACAAGCTGGCTTTCGCAGCAATTTGGAAGACGTAATTATTTTGTGGCCTCTATCATCTTATTTACGGTCTGCTCCTTTTTATGTGGAAATGCCAGTAATATCTGGGAACTGGTAGCTTTCAGGTTCGTACAAGGTATGGGTGGAGGTGCCTTACTGGTAACCGCTCAAACCATTATTACCGAAAGTTATCCGGTAGCAAAACGTGGTATGGCACAGGCTATTTATGGAATGGGTGTAATTGTTGGTCCAACTTTAGGTCCGCCTTTAGGAGGTTATTTAGTAGATAATTATTCTTGGCCTTATATCTTTTATATCAATATTCCTTTGGGAATTATTGCTACTATTTTGGCACTAACTTTTGTTAGAAGTCCGAAATATGGAGAAAAACTAAAAGCAAATCAGGTAGACTGGTGGGGAATTATTCTTTTGGCAACGTTTATCGGTTCTTTACAATTTGTTTTAGAACACGGACAACAAGACGACTGGTTTAATGATCCCTTAATTACAGGATTAAGTGTCCTTACCGTTTTTGGATTAGTCCTTTTTATATGGAGAGAGCTTACTTATAAATATCCGATTGTAAATCTGAGTGTATTAAAAGATGGAAATCTAAGAATTGGAACGGTAATGTGTTTTATTCTAGGTTTCGGTTTATACGGATCAACATTGATTATCCCGATCTACACCCAGTCCATTTTAGGATGGACGGCAACTGATGCGGGACTATTATTGATTCCGGGTTCGATTACAACAGCGATCATGATGCCATTTGTTGGAAACATGATACAGAAAGGGGTTCCGCAAGGGTATATGGTTGGAGTTGGATTTTTAGTCTTCTTCTTTTTTACCTTTATGATGCAAACCCGTATGACACCTGATACCGGTGTAGAACATATGTATTGGCCGTTGATTTTAAGAGGTATTGGATTAGGTTTACTTTTTGTACCAATCACAACACTTTCGCTTTCGACTTTAAAAGGGAAACATATTGGTGAAGGAGCTGCTTTTACCGGAATGATGCGTCAATTAGGAGGATCGTTCGGTATTGCCATTATCACCACTTTTATCACCCGTTTCAGTCAAGAGCACCGAGTTAATCTGATCAACAATTTAGATCCTGCAAATCATGATGTGCAGCAACGTATTTCAGGAATGCAACATGCTTTTATGTCCAAAGGATATAGCGCCGATGTCGCCCTTAAAAAGGCCTATCAGGCAATAGATTATGCTATTTTAAAACAAAGTACAGTAATGTCATACATTGATATTTTTATGTATTTAGGAATCATGTTCTTATGCTGTATTCCGATTATATTTTTCATCAAAAAAGGAAAAAACAAAATTAATCCTGCTGATGCAATGCATTAATTTTTAACAAAACTAAAAAAGCCGAATTCAAAAATTTGAATTCGGCTTTTTTACTTCGGAAAATTCTATAATGAGATTTTAGGTCTTCAAATTAAATAATTTGGCTAAAGCCTTTTGAAAAACACCCCTGGTCCCACCAGCTGAAGCTGGGGGCTATTAAACCTGAAACCTGAAACTTTAAACTTTTAACAAAAAAACCTACCTCGTAAAAACCAGGTGATTTCCTTTCGAAAGATTCGCATCAAACTGATACCCTTCATAATTAAAGCCTTTCAAATCATCTATCGTTTCAGCATTGGTGTCGATAATGTAACGCACCATCATTCCTCTTGCTTTCTTTGCGAAGAAACTGATTATCTTTAATTTGCCGTCTTTATAATCTTTAAAATCAGGGGTAATTACCGGAACTTTCAAGTTTTTAACATCAACAGCGGAGAAATACTCAGTACTGGCTAAATTCACAAACAACTCTCCTTTTTTCAGTTCTTTATTCAGCGCTTTTGTAACGGGACCTTTCCAAAAATCATGTAGATTCTTATGCTCTTCTATTGGTAGTTTTGTACCCATTTCCAAACGATACGCCTGCATGAGATCCAAAGGTTTTAAGACTCCATAAAGTCCTGATAAAATTCTCAGTTTATCTTGCAGCACCTCTAACTTTTCTAACGGAAGAGTATAAGCATCCAAACCGGTATATACATCGCCATCGAAAGTATAAACTGCCGGACGTGCATTTTCGGGAGTGAAAGGTGTTTTCCAAACTTGATTTCTCTGCCAGTTCAGATCGGCTAATTTTTCGGAAATCGACATTAACACAGCCAAATCTGCCGGTTTTTTAGGTTTTAAAACTTTATGAACCACACGGGCTTCCTTTAAAAAAGACGGTTCTGTATATTGAGTAGTTGGTAATTCTTTTTCGAAATTTAATGACTTCGCAGGCGATATAACAATTTTCATTTGTGCATTTTTAAGTGACCCAAAAATACAAATTGCATTTCTAAAAATAACTAATCAGGATTGATTTGTTCGATGGTGATATAGGCCTATTCGTTGCTGTATTTTTTTTAAACACGAATTACACGAATTATCACTAATTAAACTGCGCAAGCCATACTTAAACATTCGTGATAATTCGTGTAATTTGTGCCAAGCCTTTTTCTAAACACAAATTGCTCTTATAAAAACAACCGATTCGTTGCTTATTTTTTTAACACGAATTACACAAATTTTCACTAATTAAACTGCGGAAGCCACACCAAAAAATTCGTGATAATTCGTGCAATTCGTGTTAAACCTTTTACCCGTTTACGCCTAACATTCTATAATTACACCAATTTTCACGAATCAAACTCCACAAGCCGGACAAAAACATTCGTGATAATTCGTGTAATTCGTGTCAAACCTTTTCCTCGTTTACCACTACATTTTGTGTTTTGGTAAAAATTGCCCCATAAAACTAAGACTTTCGATAAAAAAGTGAGCGATAGATTATAAAAGGCATTTTCAATGTTGTAAATTTGCAGGCGTTCCATTCTCTTCAAGAATAAGACGTACTATTTAAAATTCGTGAATTCGTGGCTATACAAACAAATTATAAAACAGCTTTACAACATAAAATCTTCGGAATCATTTCGCAGGCATCTCAGGAACTAAACGTAGACAGTTATGTCATTGGCGGCTTTGTACGGGATTTACTTTTAAACCGTGGTTCAAAAAAAGATATTGATGTTGTGGCCGTTGGCAGCGGTATCGAATTGGCTTTAAAAGTATCTGAATTACTTCCTAAAAATCCAAAAGTACAAGTTTTCAAAACCTACGGAACTGCTATGTTGCGCTTTGAAGACACGGACATTGAATTTGTCGGAGCCCGTAAAGAATCTTATAATTTTGACAGTAGAAATCCTCTTGTCGAAAACGGAACACTTGAAGACGATCAAAACCGTCGTGATTTCACGATAAATGCTTTAGCCTTATCCCTAAACGAAAAAACTTTCGGAGATCTTTCTGATCCTTTTGACGGATTGGCAGATTTAGAAAATAAAATCATCAAAACACCCTTAGATCCAAGTATTACTTATTCTGATGATCCGTTGCGAATGCTTCGCGCCATTCGTTTCGCTACCCAGTTAGGTTTTGAGATTGAAAAGAATTCTTTGGATGCCATTACTAAAAATGCAGACCGAATTAATATCATCTCGGGAGAAAGAATTGTCGATGAATTAAACAAAATTCTTTCGACAGACCAACCTTCTATCGGATTTTTACTTTTATATAAAACCGGACTTTTAGATCTTATTTTACCCGAATTGACTGCGTTGAATCAAGTGGAAGAAATTGAAGGTCATACCCACAAAAACAATTTTTACCATACACTGGAAGTCGTAGACAATATTTGTCCCAATACCGATGATGTTTGGTTGCGTTGGTCTGCTTTATTGCACGATATTGGAAAAGCGCCAACAAAACGTTTCAATAAAAAACAAGGCTGGACTTTTCACGGACATGAGTTTTTAGGCGGAAAAATGGCTAAGAAAATATTCGAACGCTTGCACATGCCTTTGAATCACAAAATGAAATTTGTACAGAAAATGGTTATTATGAGTTCACGTCCAATTGTATTGGCACAGGATCTTGTAACCGATAGTGCTGTGCGTCGTTTGGTTTTTGATGCCGGAGAAGATGTAGAAAATCTAATGACCTTGTGCGAAGCTGATATTACAACTAAGAACCCGTCTAAGTTCAAAAAATACCATAAAAACTTCGAATTGGTCCGCAAAAAAATTGTTGAAGTTGAAGAACGCGATCATGTGCGTAATTTTCAACCACCAATTTCAGGTGAAGAAATTATGGAACTATTCGATTTGAAGCCATCGCGTGAAATCGGCGTTTTGAAAGAAGCGGTAAAAGAAGCCATTTTAGAAGGTGAAATCCCTAACGAATATCAGGCTGCTTATGATTTTGTTGTAAAAAGAGCGGAGAAGATGGGGTTGATAAAAGCCTCTAAGTAACTAAGTTTCTGAAACTGTAAGGCTACAGCGCCCACGAAAGCAAAATACTGATTATTAAAAAAATAAAATATTGTAAATAGAACATTTGCTGTTTAAAAAAAGACGTGGTTAACCACTACAAACTCAGAACCTCAGCAATTTAGTTCCTCAGCAACTTTTAAAAAGAATGAAAAAACACTTCCCTACAATCGCAAAAACAGCATTAGTTTTAGTTTATTTAGTAATTGTTGCAGGAGCATTAGTACGTATGACAGGTTCCGGAATGGGTTGTCCGGACTGGCCAAAGTGTTTTGGATATTACATTCCTCCAACGGATTTAAAAGAACTGACCTGGGCACCCAATCGTGTTTTCGAAAAAGGACAAGTAATCATTAAAGACGAAACCTTATTGGTTGCCAAAGACAATTTTACAACTCAGACTAATTTTGACGTTTCGCATTGGGAGAAATACACCAAACACGATTATGCGATTTTTAATCCGCTTCATACTTGGATCGAATATATCAATCGTTTGTGTGGTGCTTTGGCAGGAATGGCTTGCTTTTTTATGGCTATTGCTTCCTTTAAATTTTGGAAAGAGAAGAAAAGAATTACCCTTCTTTCCTGGTTAGTTGTTTTTATGATGGGCTTTCAGGCGTGGTTAGGCGCGAAAGTGGTGTATTCGGTATTAAACCCGATCAAAATTACTGTCCATATGGTTATGGCTTTGGTTATTGTTGCCGTGATTTTATACATTATACAGGTAGCAAGACCAAAACTCGCAGCAGTAACGTACAATAGCACATTCAAAAATGTACTATTACTTTCTCTTTTACTGACCTTAATACAAGTAGCTATTGGTACACAAGTACGTCAGCTTGTCGATCAGCAAATAAAAAACGGGTTAACCGAAAGTATTCTTTGGCTGCAAAACCCTACTATTACCTTTTATATTCACCGTTCTTTCTCTGTTATCGTTTTACTTGTAAATGTGTATTTATTCACTAAAAACAGAAAACTAAACTTAGGATTTTCAAAGATGAACTGGGTATTGGCTCTTATCGGAATTGAAATTCTAACTGGAATGGCTATGGCTTATCTTGATTTCCCAATTGGAAGTCAGGCCATACATTTAGTATTGGCCTCTATCTTATTCGGAATTCAGTTTTATATGATTTTGGAAGCGCAAAAACCTAGTTCAGCCAATTCTTAAAATCCTGAACTTTTTCACGGCTTACCACTACCTCATCTTCTTTATATGAAGGTAAAATTACTTTCAAACGGGAGTTGGTGTATACTTGTATTTCTTTTATTGCCTTTAGTGGTACAATAAACTTTCTGCTTACACGAAAGAAATCTTTCATATCAACTTCTTGTTCGAGAATCTCTAAAGTCGAATCGATTAAGTAGTTTCTGTTTTCAAAAGTATGAATGTAGGTTCCTTTATTTTCACTAAAAAAACATTCAATTTCGTCGATTGTAATTACTTTAAGCTGTTGACCGATTTTAACGGTAAAGCGTTTTTTGTAGTTTTTCTCAAAGGGATTTGACAACATCTTCCTGATCTGTTCAAAATCAAGCTGAAGATTGGTATTCTCCATATCTAATTTAGGAAGACGACTTTTAAATTTAGTAACGGCAACATCAAGATCATCTTCGTCAATAGGCTTCAGAAGGTAGTCGATACTGTTCAGTTTAAAGGCTTTCAAAGCATATTCGTCATAAGCAGTAGTGAAAATAATAGCGCTTTTAATGTCTATTTTTTCAAAAATTTCGAACGATAAACCATCAGACAACTGTATATCCAAAAAAATCAGATCGGGATGGTTGTTATTCGAAAACCAGTCTATTGATTCTTCAACAGAATGTAACATGGTTTCTACGCTAATATTTAGCTTTTCAAGCTTTCGCTGCAACAATCTTGCTGCCGGCTTTTCGTCTTCAATAATTAATGTGGTCATTTAATAAAATGCAAGGATTTACAAAAATAACCTTAAAATTAGTACTATTTTTTGAGTTTAGATCGCTCCTTATCCATATATTTTTGAATTTTCTTTTCTTGCCACTCCTGACCAAAAAACAAGTTCTCTCCAAAAACAGATAATGCATGAAAAAACAAACCAATCCCCCAAAAAAGCGCTGTCGAATAAGTATGCCAGTCTAACAATCCAATCTCATAAAGATCTGCTCCTCTCCCAAACCAATCCCGATTTAAGTTGGTTATTATTATGATTATATTTACAATAACATAAATCCTCAAATGCGAGTAAAACCCTTTGATTCTGCGCATCTTTTTGTATGCTGCATCAAAATTCTCATCATCACCAAATTGCTCAAAATAATCTTCTCGTGTATCTCTTTTATAGTGTCTCATTTTTATTTTTATTAGATTATTGCCACTTTTCTTTATTATTGTTTTTTTCTTTCTCCATGAGTTCTTTAATTTTCTTTTCTTCCCAGTCTTTTCCTAAAACCGGAAGCACATCAAAAACCATCAGTCCATGAAAAACAACTCCTATACCCCACCACATTAAGGGCCAATAGAACCATAAATACTCCGGTGATGTCAATAAATTTATAACCAGTAAAACTATATTTACACCTATAAAAGATGCCAGATTACCGTAAAACCCTTTGATTTTTTCTACTTTCTTTTTAGCGGAAAAATATCGATCCTCTTCATTAAAATTTAGTTCCATGATTACTCCCATTTTTGCGTTTTTGACTTTTTCTCTAAGATGCTTTTTACTTTACGCTCTTCCCACTCCTCTCCAAATATTTTATAAGAAGCAAACAAATCAATTGCCGTCACTACTAAAAAGACCGTCCAGACACCCATTATAAGTAGATTGAGATGCTTTATCGGAAAGAAATTTAAAGGCGCTCCGAAATACTCTTTTGAAACAAAAATAAGTACGCCAATAACATAGATAATCAGATGCCTGTAAAACGATCTTAGCTTTACTACTTTTTTACTTGCCATTTTTTGGAGTTCATACTCTTCAATGTTCTTATTAAAATTTGTTTCCATACCTATTTCTTAGTTTCCTTCTTAGCTTCTTTTTCTAAAATTTCTTTGACCTTTTGTTCTTCCCATTCCTTAGTAAAAAAAGGAAAAACATTAAAAACCTTCGCTGCATCCATTGCTATGGCAATCCCCCAGCCAAACAGACACCATAAAAACCATAAATATCCCGGTGAAGTCATCAGATTTATGACTGCTAAAATGGCATTTGCAATCACAAATTCTCCAAGATGCTTGTAAAATTTCCTAAGCTCTGTTACTCTTTTTTGAGCTTGCTGATAACGCTTTTCTTCTTCTGTATAAATTCTTTCCATCCTTACTTCCAATTTTTCTTATTACCCTCTCTTTCCAAAATCTCTCTGATTTTTCTTTCTTCCCAATCTGAACTGTAACCAAACACTTTAAAAGCATGCATTACAACTCCAAATCCCCAGCCTAAAGCCGAAAACCAAAACCATTGAAATCCGGGAGAAAATCTTAAGTTTATAAAAATTAAAAAAGGAATTACACAACAATAAGAAATTACATTACCATAGAATCCTTTTAATTCCTGCACTCTTTTCTTAGCTCTGAAATAGGCTTTAGTTTCATCATTATAATCTGAACTTGTTTCCATAACTGTAACTTGTTTTGTTAAAATTGGTATTTTAACTGTAAAATTTTGTTCATTTTGTTCGATCACCACTTTTCTGTTGGATACGATTGCGTAGCGATTTACAATATTCTGCAAACCAACCCCCTGGCGATCTTGCAAAACTTCTTTTTTCTGAAAATCATTTTGGATTGCGAGATAGTCTCCATCAATAAAAATTCTGATATGAAGCGGTTTCTGCTCACTTACTACATTGTGTTTTACGGTATTTTCAAGCAAAAGCTGTAAAGACAACGGAACCACTTTTGCATCAGGATTTATATCTGTTGTTGGCATTTCGTAAAACAAACTATTCTCGAAACGCATCTTCAACAAATTCATATACGTTTTGGCAAACGATAACTCATCTTCAACCGACACCAACTCTTTATCTTTTTGCTCCAGAACATAGCGATAAATTTTAGACAAGGAAGTGGTAAAACGCTGGGCATTATCAGGATTTTCTTCAATCAAAGAACTCAGAACGTTTAGGCTGTTAAACAAAAAATGCGGATCGATTTGATTTTTTAAACTTTCGAATTTAGCACTGGCAGTTCCGGCAATAATCTTTTGTTGGGTTACCTCAAATTTAGAAGCCTGTTTCCATTTTACCATGAAGCTTCTGGCCTGCATAAAGGTTGAAATCCCTAATGATAAAATAATGTAAAAAAGGTGCGTCCAAATCATTCTTTCGCTTAGAAATTGTTCCGGAGACATATCATGCACATATACAAAAATGACATAATTGATTCCTAAAACTGCCGGAACAGTATAGAGTACCGTACACAGAATTCCATAATACACTCTCAAATTGGTTTGTTCGAGCCAATCCCATTTTTTATCTAAAAGAACATTGAGGAATCCGTTACCAAAGCCAAGTCCAAAAGAATAAGCACAGCTCACTAAGAACGTCAGCGCTACATTTTTCAGATTAAATTCAGATCCCAAAAAAATGGAAAACAGTATTGTAATGACCATAGAAATCTTTAAACAAATGATTGTTCCGCTTTTCAAATTGGCAAATGGATTTTTATGGTCTTTCATTACAAACTATTTTTATTATTATTTTTTACAACTTTTTTGTGTTTCTAAAGCTCTGTCTAATCCCCATTTTGGTGAAAAAGGAGTCTCCGGTTTAAAAGTAGCAAAAAGTTCTATAGCTTTGTCAACCTGAGCACATAATGGTTTTGTGTCAACACCAGTCCATTTTGCTCCTCCTAACTGATAATCCGCTTCACCAAAAACTGCTCTTGGATTATTTGGATCTATAGCTTTTGCTTTAGCATAATTTTCCATTATTTTACCGGAATATTTCTGAGCATTTGTCATTGGGTCCTGTACCACCCAAGCCGTGTAAAGTAAAGCTTGTAACACATATAATTCTGCATTGTTTTGATCTTTTATGAATTCAACATCAAGTGCATCTTGCGCTTTTGTCAATAACAAATCAACTTTAGATCCGTCTTTTTCTGAAAAAGCTGCTGTTGTATTCACTAAAGCCACATAATAATTAGGCAACCAGCTATTTTTTTCAGCAGAAGCAATTCTTTCGAACATAGCCGATGCTTCTGTACTTTTTCCTTCTTTCCAAAGTCCGAATGCTTTTCCCATTCCTTGTTCGAATTGTGTTTGTGCAGATAATAAACCGCAGATAAACAATGTGATGGCTGTAATAATTTTGGTCATGATTTCTTGTTTTTAAAAAGTTATTTATTTAGTTTTTTGAATCTATAAGACTCTGATTTTTGATACTGATTGAAACTCTATTAATTTATACTTCAAAAGTAGGTCGGTTCTTCCGCTTTAAAAACTAATTCCTACCGAGTTGTTGAATTTGGTGACTGAAATGTTTTTTTTAAGGTTCTGAGGTTCTGAGTGGCTAAGCTTCTGAGTTTTTCTTCTTAGAGACTTAGAAACTCAGAACCTTAGCAACTCCCCTAAAGATTCTTCAACTGATTCTCTTTCTTATTCTCACTAATTGTCCAGAAGAAACCAACAAAGAAAAATCGGTCTGCTGTTGGTATAACGGCTTGTCTGTTGTAAACTCCGTTTGTGTCCGGTGATCTTGCGTAATCATATCCGAAAACATTCTGAGTTCCTAAAAGGTTCGAAACCGAGAAATAAAGAATCTTTTGCGTGGTCAGCAAATACGCCCAGTTAAAACTCAAACTATTATACGATTTTGTTTTTCCATTCATAAATTGCGTTTGATTGGGATCATTATAAGGTCTTCCTGAACTAAAGCTGTTGGTAAAACCGATCTGTGATTTCCAATCGGTTATGAAATATTTAGTTACAATTGACAGACTGTGATTGGCAATAAAATTAGGAGTTGCCATCGTTGGGAAATTTTTATACTCTCTTTCTGAATCGATGTACGAGTACGAAATCCAATATTCTAAGTTTTTATACAGATTACTGTCTCTCCAGAATAAATCCAATCCTTTTGCATAACCCGAACCGTTGTTATTGAATACTGAATTGAACTGAATATCCCTAGTATCATATTTTACCAAATTGCTGTAATTCTTATAATATGCTTCAGCTCTGAAAGTCTGACCCGGTTTTGTAAATTGATAGTTCAGGATATAATGCTGTGCTTTTTCACTTTCAAACTGATGGTATTTGGAATATTTGATATAGTCCACTACAGGAGTCTGCGAGAAATCACCGTAAGCAAAAGAGAACTGACTGTTTTTAGAAACTTTGTAAGCAATAGACGCTCTTGGAGCAATATTTGTTTCGTTTAATAAACTGTTGTTTGAAAGTCGGAAACCTACTTTGGCGGCCAGTTTTTTAGAGAATAAGATATCTCCTTCCGTATAAAAAGCAGCGATTCCTGAATCGTACCCATTAGCCACTTTTAGGGCTACATTGTCATCAAAATTTTCATTGAATTTGGTGATGAAATAATCTGCTCCAAAAGACAATTTAAAATAATTAGAAAAATCTTTTCTCAATTTCAATTTCAGCTGTGCGGCATTCTCATTACTGTCAACATCATTGATATCAAACGATACTTTATTTTTACTGTAACCATAGCTTATACCTGAAGTCACTTGCCATCCCGTTCCGAAATTTCCTTTATACGAAGCATTCAAATAAAAGTTGTTATTATTTAAATCGGTTCTGATCGGATCAACAAAGTTTACATTTTTTGAATTTAAATCAAATCTTTCCGAATCAAAAGCGGCATACAGTTTAAGAACCCCTCTTTCAAAATGATAGCGATAAACCGCCTCACCGCCCAAAGATTGATAAGGGTTATTCCAATCCACATTTTGCGGAATAGCGGCCTGATACGGAGCTAAATTGATATAATTGGTATTGATACTGAACGAACTTTTTTTCCATTTTTGGGTATTCCCTACTCCTAAACCAACCGTCATCAAAGCAATATCTGTTTTATTTTGGTCCGGCTCATCCTGTGTATTTAAAAGTAAAACACTTGATAACGCTTCCCCGTATTCTGCAGAATATCCTCCTGTAGAAAAAGCGATTCCACTAAACAAAAAAGGAGAGAAACGGCTACGGGTTGGTAAATTATTGGTCGTTGCCCCATACGGTTGCGCTACACGAAGTCCGTCAACAAAAGTTTGTGTTTCGCTCGCTTCACCTCCACGTACAAACAAACGACCGTCTTCTCCCACATTTTGGGTTCCGGGTAATGTTTGTAAGGCTGCAATAATATTTCCGGCAGAACCTGCTGTTGTTACAATATCTAATGGTTTAAGTACCGAAACTCTGGCTTTATCACCCGATTCTAATGTTCCTGCGGTAATGACAACGGCATCAAGCGCATTTACATTCTCTCGAAGTTTAACCGTTTGGTCTTTAAAATTCGCAACATCTATTTCTTGCTTGTACGTTTCATAAATTAAAAAACTCACTATTAAAAACTGATTTCCCTTTGTTGTGGTTTCAAAAGAGAACTCACCGGTATCAGAACTTGTAGCACCATCATAAGTTCCATCGATATAAATACTGGCTCCCGGAACTGGTTTTCCTTTTTGATCTACCACCTTTCCTGAAATGGTATTTTGGGCGAAAATAAAAGCCGTTGTAAATAAAAATGCAACTGTAAAAATAATCTTGGTTTTCATGTCATTGGTTTTTGATGAGACAAATATATTTTAACACTTTTAGTTAAAAAACATTTAATAACCCAATTGTAGAATTTCATGGATGAGTTGTAAATTACTTATTTGTATCTTAGCTACTGTGTTTTTAAACTACTGATTATGTTAGAAAGTAAAAGAGTTTCAAATTTGTATCAATCCATCTATAATGGAGATCCCTGGCTGGAAGTAACTTTAGAAAATACCTTAAAAAATGTAACTGCAGCTCAGGCATATCGAAAAATAAACCCAAGACTAAACACGATTTGGGAAATTGTCAATCATCTTATACAATGGAGAAGAAACATTCTACGACGTGTTCAGGGCGAAACGGTCACCACTCCGGATCATAATTATTTTGTTCCTGTTTTAGATTCTTCTGAAGCCGCGTGGGAACAATCTCTACAAAGTCTGGCCAAATCGCAAGAATTATGGAATGCCTTTCTGGATACTTTTGATGATGGCAATTTTGAAAAAATATACCCTACTAACAATCATACCTACTACGAGCACATTCATGGAATCATTCAACATGACGTTTATCATTTGGGACAGATTGTTATTTTGAAGAAGTTGCTTTAAATTCGTTTCAAAATTTTTTTTAACACATAGAGACATAGATTTTATAGTTTTTGCTTGCGATTATTCTAGAAAATCACTATTTTTTCTCATAGCTGTTCTATGCGAATTTATGTTAAGTGAAACGTCTTTTACCAAGTCTTCAAACTATGTCTCTATGTGTTAAAAAACAAATCATTACTATTATGAAAAAATCAAACTTCAATACTCCATTTTATAACACATAGACACATAGATTTTATAGATCATACTTGAAATTATTCTAGAAAATCACCCTTTTTTCTATGCGTTTTCATGTTAAGTGAAACGCCTTTTACCAAGTTTTCAAACTATGTCTCTATGTGTTTAAAAAAAAAATTACTATTATGAAAAAATCAATATTCACACTCGCCTTTTTACTTTTGAATTTAGTTGGTTTCGCACAAGCAACCGAATCCAAATACGACGAAAAATTAGCAAAATCCTTAAATGCCGACGAATACGGCATGAAGAAATATGTCTTCTGTCTTTTAAAAACCGGAACTAACACAACCGCGTCTAAAGAAGAAACCAAAAAATTATTTGAAGGACATATGACCAATATCGGCAAACTGGTAAAAGAAGGAAAATTAGTGATCGCAGGACCTTTTATGAAAAACGAACGAAATTACAGAGGAATTTATATTTTTAATGTCGAAACAATCGAAGAAGCAAATGCACTTGTTGCTACAGACCCAGCCATTCAGGCCAAATTACTCGAAGCTGAACTTACTCCTTGGTATTCATCAGCAAGCCTGCAGGAAGTGCTAAAACTTCACGATAAAATTGCTAAGAAAAAAATGTAACTCCCTATATGAAAACTGAAAAAGAAAAAATGATTTCCGGCGAATACTATATATCCGGCGATCCTGTTTTAATAAAAGAACGCCGAAAAGCTAAAAATCTCTTACATCGTTTAAACGTAACCGAATATCGTTTGACAAAAAAAGCAAAAGAAATTATAGCCGAATTAATCCCGAATGCAGGTAAAAGTTTCTATATCGAGCCCCCTTTTCACTGCGACTATGGGTATAATATTTCTTGTGGAGATAATGTTTATTTTAATGTAAACTGTGTCGTTTTAGACTGTGCACCCGTAACTATTGGATCCAATGTTTTTTTTGCACCCAATGTTCAAATTTATACCGCAACTCATCCACTGGATGCTGAATTGAGGAAAACATTAGAAAATGCATTACCCATTTCTATCGG
Source organism: Flavobacterium sp. FlaQc-49 (assembly GCF_044005985.1). Classification (NCBI taxonomy): domain Bacteria; kingdom Pseudomonadati; phylum Bacteroidota; class Flavobacteriia; order Flavobacteriales; family Flavobacteriaceae; genus Flavobacterium; species Flavobacterium sp. FlaQc-49. The sequence goes on from NZ_JBIPCS010000012.1 coordinate 63,268, forward strand.
AGATGACTGCTGGATTGGTGGCAACTCTGTAATCTGTCCCGGCATCACAATCGGTAAAGGCTGTGTCATCGGAGCCGGATCTGTGGTAACCAAAAACATTCCGGACAATTCTTTAGCCGTTGGTAATCCTGCAAAAGTGATTAGAAAATTAAATCAAGAACCTCAATCAAAACTATAATGCTTACCTTAAATAAAGTGCACCATATCGCTATTTTATGTTCCGATTACGAGGAATCTAAATATTTCTACACTCAGATTCTCGGACTTACTATTATCCGCGAAATCTACCGCGACGAGCGCCAATCGTATAAACTCGATCTGGCTTTAAACGGCACTTATATTGTTGAATTATTCTCTTTTCCGAATCCTCCACAACGACCGTCACGACCGGAAGCTGTTGGCTTGCGTCATCTGGCTTTTGAAGTTACCGATTTGGAAAAAACGATTGCTTTTTTGAACACAAAAAATATAATATCAGAACCAATCCGAATTGATGAAACGACAGAAAAGCGATTCACTTTTATAGCAGATCCGGATTTATTACCGATTGAATTTTATGAGAGATAAATCGTTTATCCCTCTTTAGTTGGAATTTCTGCTCTTTAAAAAAGTCTCACGCAGATTTTAGCAGAATAAAAAAATCCGCAAAATCTGCAAAATCTGCGTGAAAAAGCTCTTAACTTAATGACATCGTCCTTTAGCTGGAGGTAAAAAAGAAATTACCCAATGAAAGGCTTTAGCAAAAAGCGCTATAAATTTGGCTAAAGCCTTTATCTTCTTCCTTGAATAATCCTCCAACTAAAGCAGGAGGTTATTCAAACATTGCTTTTACCTTTAAAATGAAACTAGTGTAAAAAAACAATTCATTGCTAAAATTCTAAAAAAAATATTCTGTTATATCTTTACGTCCAACAAAACACATTATAAAATTGATTTCAAAACTGATATCATTTTATCAATTGCCTCCAGCTTTAGCTGGAGGTAAAATAGAAATTACCCAATGAAAGGCTTTAGCCAAAAAAGAACCCTAAATTCAAACAAATCCACATAAAATCTCCACTCAGTTACTTTTAACACAATAATATGCTGATTTATTAGGAGAATACTACTTCGATTCTTTAATTTTGTGAATCGCATAAAAATAGTGCGATTTTCAAATTTACTTCTGATGAACAAAACGGCGCAAATCAAAAAAAATCATCAATTTATTGTCTTTCAAAAATTAGTTGTTGTTTCCCTGTTAATTGGTTTTCTCTCTGCTTTTTTAGGAATTTCACTAAAAAAAATTACAGAGTATTACGAAGAAATCTTTTTTCATGAAGTTTCGGTAAATCCTATCTTCTACGTTATTTTTCCGGTTTTCGGATTGTCAGTCATTTATTTTTTAAGACAATATCTTTTCAAAAAGAAAGAGAACAAAGGAATTAAGGAAGTTTTTGAAAGCACCCAATCAAAATCTAAAAACTTACCAACGTATAAAATACCGTCCCACTTTATAAACGGATTATTAACCGTTATTTTCGGAGGTTCAACCGGAATCGAAGTTTCAACTGTAGTAGCCACAGCAACAATTGGCTCGGTAGCAGAACAAAAAGAAAATGTTTTTCGAAAATACAAAACCGAATTAATCTGCGCAGGAGTTGCAGCAGGAATCACGGCATTATTCAGCAGTCCGATTGCGGGAATTTTATTTGCGGTTGAGGTTATTTCCCGAAAAGTGACCCGTGCCTTTATCCTCACAAACGGAATTGCGGTTTCAATCGCTTTTGGTTTGATTACGATTCTAAAAGAAGAACCTTTATTTACGGTTAACGTTACAACTTGGCACTTAAAAGCCATTCCGTATTTTATTCTTTTAGGGATTTTAGCGGGAATAAATTCGGTTTATTTAACGCGTTGTGTATTGTTTTTCAAATCTCAATTCGGCAAGATCCAAACGCATTACTACAAAATTCTCTTAGGCTCGATTGTTTTAAGCATTTCTTTATTTGTGTTTCCGCAATTGTATGGAGAAGGTTATCATTCTATTAAAATGATTTTTGGTACTTCTTCCGAACTTCCTCTAACGATTACTTTAGCTTTAACTTTCATCGGAATTTTGATCCTAAAACCAGTCGTAACTTCTGTAACACTAGCCTCAGGTGGTGATGGTGGTGTTTTTGCTCCGAGTCTTTTTATCGGTGCTTTTTTAGGATTATTAGTAGCTTCAATCTTAAATACGTTTTTTAATACCCAGGTAATTCCGGTCAATTTTATGATTATCGGAATGGCAGCAGTGCTGAGCGCCAGTATCCATGCCCCTTTTACCGCGATATTTTTAGTTTGTGGATTAACAAATGACTATACCTTATTTTTACCCATTTTAGCAGTTTGTCTGATTTCTAAATACACGGCAAAAATGATTTATCCGTATACCGTTTATACGTATTCACCAAGTCTAATAAAATAAAAACATGCCTGTTCAGAAAATAAAAAGAAGCTACCGCAAAACACGTTACATCCTTTATAAAGAAACCTTAATTGATTATAAAGAGCACTTTTGGTCCTTTTTAGGTTCTTTCGTCGGAATCGGAATTCTGGCTTACCTGCAGTCTAAAAACTTCTCCGGTAGCGATGCTGTTTATTTAATTGGTTCTTTTGGTGCTTCGAGTGTTTTAGTGTACGGAATCATTCAGAGCCCGTTTTCACAGCCTCGAAATTTAGTTGGCGGACATATAATCTCTGCTTTTATTGGCGTAACGATTCAGAAATTAGTGCCGGACATTGCTTGGCTTTCTGCCCCGCTGGCCGTTTCGTTTTCGATTATCTTCATGCAAATTACCAAAACGTTACATCCTCCCGGAGGCGCAACAGCACTTATTGCCGTTACAGGCTCTGATCAGATCAAAAACCTGGGGTATGAATATGTATTCTCACCAGTCTTAATTGGCGTTTTAGTTCTGTTGCTTACTGCTTTGATTTTTAATAATATGACTTCGAGCAGAAGTTATCCAAGTCATAGTACTTATCACAAACACTATCATAAAATTAGACAGCGATTGACTCGGAAGTAAAGTTCTTTCTGTAACACGATGTCACCCTGAGCGGAGTCGAAGGCTTGATCGTTGAGAAGGGGCTTCGACTTCGCTCAGCCTGACAGTTGGGGTTTTTAGTCTCGGTTTTCAGTCTCAGTCGCATTTATGTCAACCTGAGCGGAGTCGAAGGCTGGTTCGTCAAGAAGGGCTTCGACTTCGCTCAGCCTGACAGTTGGAGTTTTTAGTCTCGGTTTTCAGTCTCAGTCGCATTTATGTCAACCTGAGCGGAGTCGAAGGCTTGGTCGTTGAGAAGGGCTTCGACTTCGCTCAGCCTGACAGTTGGAGGTTTTTAGTCTCGGTTTTCAGTCTCAGTCGCATTTATGTCACCCTGAGCGGAGTCGAAGGCTTAGATCCGTAAGATTAATTCGTCTTTAAAATATTTTCAACAAATCGTAATTCACAATTCGTATTTCGTTTTTTATATTTTACCTTTGACCTCTCAATAAATACAAAGATTATGGTTTATAAATTTAGAGTAATTCTAGACGCCGAAGAAGACATTTTCAGAGACATTGCAATTCTTGAAGACGATACGCTTGAGGATTTACACAATGCGATCTTCAACGCATTTGGTTTTGACGGAATGGAAGTAGCTTCGTTTTATACCTGCGATGAAACTTGGAATCAGGAAGATGAAATTCCACTTTTTGATACTGGCGACGTTCCAGGTGAACATAAAATCATGAGTGATTATCCATTATCTGATATCTTAGACAAAGAAAATACCAAAATTATCTATGTGTACGATTTTATCAACATGTGGACTTTCTTAGTTGAATTGGCTGCTATCGAAGAGCAATCTGCAGGAGCAACTTATCCGGAAACCTTATTCTCTCACGGAGAAATGCCGGACGAAGCCATAGAAAAAAACTTTGAAGCAGACATGCACGATGATATCTACGGCGAATTTGAAGACGATTTAGACGAAGATGATCTGGATATGTTTGAAGGAGACGATAGTTTTGAAGATTTCGGATTTGAGGAGAATTGGAACTAAGGTAAGGTTCTGAGGTTCTGAGTTACTAAGGTTCTAAGTTTTTTTTATTTACAGAATTTTCTTATTTTTAATAAAATTTAAATTATTACAAATGAGCAATTTCAGAAAGCTTTTAATCTGGCAGAAATCAATGAGCTTGATTACCAAAATCTATATTTCCACTAACCATTTTCCAAAAGAAGAAATATTTGGATTAACTTCACAAATAAGACGCAGTTCAATTTCAATACCCAGTAATATTGCGGAAGGTTTTGGAAGAGAAAGCAATAAAGAGTTTTTACGCTTTTTAAGTATTTCGATAGGTTCATTATTTGAAATGCAAACCCAATTAGAAATAGCAAAAAACATTGCTTATCTAAACGAAAACGAATTTAATAATTTATATGAGGACAGTCGCGAAGTAGAGAGAATGTTAGTTTCATTTATTAAGAAATTAAAAGAAAGAAACTAAAACCTCAGAACCTTAGCAACTCAGAACCTCAGAACCTTTAAATATGATCAACTTATTCAACACCCACATCGAGTCGCTTTCGATACACCGCGTAGGAAACAAAAGCAGAAATGAAGCGATTTTTTTATCGGAACAACCATTTAACTTAAATGACGAAATTGTGCCTCTGATAAAAGAGTACTTTTTTAAGCCTTTTAGAGAAAAAGAAGAAAACTATTATCAGTTTGCGCACGAAGTAGATTTGGATTATAATGATATGTACAAGTATGCTTCGGAGATTTTTGATAATCCGGGTAATGTACAAGAGATTTCTAAAAGAATCACGACACATTTATTTGAGCAGTCGAACCATCCACACATTAAAAACGGAGAGGTTTATGTAACCTATTTAACCAATCTGAGCATTGATAACAATGTTGTTGATGCGATTGGAATTTTTAAAAGCGAATTACAGGCTGACTTTTTACAATTTGAAGAAAAAAACAGTAACCTTGAGATGATCCTGCAACAAGGAATCAACTTGAGTAAACTGGACAAAGGATGTTTGATTTTTAATTATAAAAAAGAAGAAGGATACAAAATTCTGACTGTAGACAGCAACCGTTATGATGCGCGTTATTGGTTAGAGCATTTTTTATCTGTTGATGCTTTTGAAGATGAAAACTTCATCACTAAAAAATACTTAAAGTTCTGTCAAAACTTCGCGAAAGATGTGGTTTTACCGGCAGAAGACAAAAAAGAAGAGGTCATGTTTATGAACCGATCTGTGAATTATTTTGCTAAAAATGATCAGTTTGAAGAACAAAATTTCTTAAATGAAGTATTAGATAATCCTGACTTAATTCCTGAATTCAAAAATTATAAAGTTGATAAAGGAGAAAAATACAGCATCGAAGATGTAACCTCATTCCCTATCGCCAACTCAGCGGTTTCTGACGCTAGAAAATCGATTAAAAACGTAATTAACCTGGATACTCATATTCAGATTAAAATGGATTTTATCAACCCTGAAAGTGCAGAAAAATTTGTTGAAAAAGGCTGGGATGAAGAAAAACAAATGTATTACTATTTAGTTTACTTCAATAAAGAAGAAAAAAGCTAGTAGTCATTCATTTTCTATTACTTACTTAAACAAAAAACGGCAACTACTCTTTGTAATTGCCGTTTTTTAATAGGTATATTTTCCAACTATCAAAACAAAGAAAACAGTGCTTTGAGAATATCATCGTAAACTTGTTTGTCCTTCTCGCCCGAACGAGCCAACACTCTGATTCCGGTATAATTATTAAAAATAAAACGAGCCAGTGTTCTTGCTTCCAGTCGTGTTGAAATCTGTCCTGCTTCCTGCCCTTTTTTGACAGCCGTCAGGAAAATCTCTTCTACTGTTTGTCTGTTATCAGCAACAATTTTAGCAATCTCTTCATCATGCATCGCCAGTTCAACGGCAGCATTCACTACAAAACAGCCCTTTGTCATTCGATCATCCAAACTTTCAATAATGGCTTGTTTAAAGAGTGCTGTCAGTATGACTTTTATGTCCTCGGGTTGGTTTAGAAGGTCCTTAGTCCCCTCCTGTCCGTGTTTGAGATATCTTTTTAAGGCTTTTGAAAAAAGTTTTTGCTTATCCCCAAAAGTATCGTACAAACTCGAACGACTCAAGCCCAAATGAGATACCAAATCCTGCGCTGAAGTACCGTTATACCCTTTGCACCAAAAGATTTCTATCGCTTTATCCAGAGCCTGATCCTCATCAAATTCTTTTGTTCTGGCCATGACTTCGTAATTAAATTCCGTTACAAAGATACAAAAAATTACGGAACGATTGTTCCGTAATTAGAGCAAAAAATTAGACTACAGTGTTTACGATAAGCCCACCATCTACGACAATCTCTGTCCCTGTTATAAACGAAGCATCGTCTGAAGCAAGAAAAGCAACTGTTTTTGCAATTTCTGAAGGCTTACCAAAACGTTTTAATAAAATTCTATCGCTTAAAGCTGCTCCAAATCCATCGATTTCTTCTTTTTCTAAACCTAATTTTCCGAAAATCGGTGTTTCAATTGGTCCCGGTGAAATGGCATTTATTCTAATGTTTCTTGGTGCTAATTCGGTCGCAAAGACACGGTTTAAAGATAAAAGCGCTGCTTTACTTGCGGCATAAACCCCTGAATTTTGCATCCCGACACTGGCATTTATTGAAGTATTAAAAATAACCGAACCGCCATCATTCAAAATAGGTAATAACTTTTGAAGTGTGAAATAAACGCCTTTCACGTTGATATCCATAATCGAATCATAATGTCCTTCAGATGCAGATTCTAATGGAGCAAAAGAAGCAATTCCGGCATTCAAAAAGACAATATCAATTTTGCCAAATTTTGCTGAAACTTCTGACACCAAATTATCAATTGATTTCAAATCCGATTGATCGGCAACAATTCCTGTTACGTTTAATTCTTCTTCGGCTTTTGTTAATGTCTCTTGGTCTCTTCCCGTAACAATTACACTGGCTCCACGTTCAGCTAATTCTGCTGCTGTTGCATACCCAATTCCGCTATTTCCGCCCGTTACAATGGCTACTTTTTTTTCTAAATTTCTCATTTTATTATTTTTACAGTATTGATTAATTGATTATTACAGGGCAAAGATATAATAACGGAACGATCGTTCCGTTATTGATTTAGTTAATACTTTGTTAAAAAAAACAACCCCAACAATTGCGGTGCTCCCTTAGTAAAAAAATCTATGGGGTCATAAACGAAAGAAATAATAAAAGGAGTAAACATCTTTAATTTATACTTAAATTTACAGCCTAAAAACAAATTAAAATGGATAGTCTTTTAAACAGCGAAAGTCCTTTCAAAACCATAATCTCCTTTCACAGGCTAATTGAATCTTTTGAGGAAATTGCCTTATCTAATGTTGATTATCGCTCTAACTACGCCAAAGCTATTTTGAAAGAAATAGAAACGATACCCGAGTTCAGAACCGGAATTGAAGATTTCAGCATCATTAGAAAAAATGAAGCTTTAATCAAAAACATATCAGCTGATTTATTCCCAACTGCTTTAACCAATAACGAGATAAAAGCGATTACAATCCCGTTTCAAAATATCTCCTTCAACTATACCGAGCGTTTCAAGAAAATTTTACGAAATGCGGGCGATGAATTTTACATGGAAATTCGTGATTTTGACAGTCATCAATTCTATATCAATAATTGTTGTTTAATTCTAAGCAGTTATTACAAACAAAAGATCGATTTTAACAAACCTTTCTTCTATGATATCCCGGATGAAGACGGTGTAGAAAAACATTATCGCATTTTGTATAATGCCGATTTTATGGAAATCACGCCAACAGAAAACGCATTACCGCTTACACAAGACGATATTGATCTGTTAATCGACAATTACAATGACATAACACTTTGGAAATCTAACTTCCCACCCGGAAGTTGGACTTTGAAGGGTTTTGGAATTGTTTCTTTGTTTGATGCTACTACAGAAAGTGCCATCTCTAATTTAAAAAGCAATTTATTAAAACCCGATACACAGTCCGTTGCTACCAACGAAGTGATTGCTGCCATTTTTAGGTCTATTTTCAAAATTCCAGACCTTGAAGTTGGTTTTATAATTTACAATCCCGAAGATGAAAAATTTATCAAGCCAGTTAAATACGACCATCAAATGCAAAGCTTTTTACTTTCGTCTGATCAGGAAGTAGATTGTAAAAATGCTTTTTTTGGATGTTCTTTTGAAAATCTATTAGACAATAAAGAACCTTTTGTGATCTCTAATGTTACAAAATTTATTGAAGCATCGGAAAATAAAAAACTGGGCGAGCATTTGTTAAAACAAGGCATTCAGAGTTGCGTTTTTGCACCAGTTGTAAAAGACGGGCATTTATTGGGAGTTGTAGAGCTCGTTTCTAAAAAACCAAGGGAACTCAACAGCATAAACGCTACTAAACTCGAATTGGTCTTACCGTATTTAACCGATACAATTGACCGCTATAATACCGATATGCAACATCAGGTTGAAGCGATAATTCAACGGGAGTATACGACGATTCATCCAAGTGTATATTGGAAGTTTAAAAAAGAATCTCAAAACTATTTTCAAAATACCAATCCAACCAAAGATTATATTTTTAAGGAAATTGTCTTTAAAAATGTTTTTCCTTTATACGGACAAATCGATATTAAAGGTTCATCGGAACACCGAAACGAAACCGTAAAACGAGATTTGAAGAATCAGCTTACTACGATTTTAGAAATTTTCGAAAACCAAAAGCCAAACACGAATCTGATGCTTTTGGAACAGCGTAAATTTGAACTGGAATCGCTTCGTGACGAATTGGACCAGCCTTTAAAAGCAGATACAGAACAACACATTCAGCGTTATATTGAGGAAGAAATTCATCCGATTCTGAAAAACACAAAAAATACAGCTAAAAGCGAAAAACTGGAAGAATTGTATTTTGCAACTCTGGATCAAAAAACCGGAATGTTTTATCAGGAAAGAAAGAAATTCGATAATGCGATGTCGATTATCAATAAAAAACTGGCTTCGGTTCTGGACAGAAAACAAGTAGAAGCACAACAAATATATCCGCACTATTACGAACGTTTTAAAACGGATGGTGTGGAGCACAATTTGTATATTGGAGCCTCAATTGCGCCAACAAAACCGTTTGACATCATGTACCTGCACAACCTGCGTTTATGGCAATTGCAGACTTTATGTGAAATGGAATTGGAGCATCATCAGCTAAAAGAGTCTCTACCTTATGAATTGGATGTAACTTCTTTGATCCTGGTATTCAGCGCAGCGATTTCTATCCGCTTCAGAATGGATGAAAAACGTTTTGATGTTGACGGGACTTATAATGCCCGATATGAAGTTGTAAAAAAACGTATTGATAAAGCCAACATCAAAGGAACAAAGGATCGTATTACGGAGAAAGAAAAAATTACAATTGTATATTCTCAAAACAGCGAAGAAACAGAATATCTAAAGTATATAAAGTACTTACAGCACAAAAAAATACTTGAACCTGCCATCGAACAATTTGAAGTTGAAGATTTGCAAGGGGTTTCAGGCTTGAGAGCCATTCGTGTAAAAGTGATTAACAACATTACGAATACAAACGCAAAAAAAATCACTTATCAAGATTTATTAGATGAGCTCAACTAATTTTTAGTTGAGCTTTATTTTAAAGATTTTTAAACGCTACTACAAACGCAATAACCGTTATAATAATTCCGAACATAAAAAAGTTGTACGCAATTCGGAGTAAATTATACTTACGCTGTAAAACTAATCCCAAATAATACAAGTCCTTGATCATGGTTGAATACAAATAATCACGGTCTTTCATCATTTCATTCATAGCCCAATCATAGTCTTCAAGAGGCATTTTGTAGAAATTTCCAAAAAACATCAAATTCACTTTTTTTGCTTCTACATCATCTCGTGTAAAAAATCCTGAAGTTACTTTTGGTCGTGTTGACAAAATCGCAAAAATGATCGTAATCACACTTGACATCAGCATGACAAAAGTCGGGATTACCAAATGTACATTTTTTGGGCTGTCTAATTTTGGAATAATCGTAGAGAGTGCGATCGAAATAATAATCGCATTTACAGACAATAAAATATTGGCCTTACTATCTGCAATACCGCTTAAACGGGTATGATTTCCAAGGGTAACGCGAAACAATGTATCAATTCCGCGATCCGGTTTTTCGATCTTTTCTTTCTTTTTTTCTTCGTCTTCAAGCTCTTTTACCTTTTTCAGTTCCTGCTTATTGATTCTTTTTTGAACCATGACGATATTTTTCTCTTTTAATGGCTGCCACTTTTTAATAGCATAATCGGTATAAAATCGATGTTTGTTCATTAAAAAATTCAAATTTTCCCTCGCCCAATCCAGGTCAGAAAAAGAAAGATTCATGCTGTTTTTTAATTCAAAACGCAATAATTCGCAAGTCGACTCATATTCTAAACTCGTAATATGAACATAATCGGCATCTTTAATGATCTTTTCTAATTCAGTTTGTGGCACATACTCTTTTACGGTAGCCAAAATCAATTTAGAAACTTCATTTATAAATTCATCAGACTGCCCTTTTTCCTTTAGAAACGTTGTGGCAATCTTTACGCTTTCACTTTCGTGGTTTACGACACCGTTTACATAACCGGTATCATGAAACCAAGCCGCTACTAAAAGTAAATCTTTCTCTGCTCCATCCACATTTTCCTTTGCACAAAGCTTATTAACAGCGCTTATTACATTAAAAGTATGGTTAATATTATGGTAAGAATATAAATTAGAAAGTTTATCTTTGAGTAATTTACTAACGAAATCTTCGGACTGTTCTATTAGATTCATAAAGAATATTTTAATACTACGAAATTATGAAAATGTTTTCGGATAATCCTTTCATTACTATAATTAAAAATTATTCCACTACTTTAACTTTGCTGCTTATACTAGGCTCTTGTGCAACACATAAACCTCAATACGGGAAAAATGTGAGTGCCAATAAAGACGAAAACGCAACCGATACCATAAAAATTGCGCATACTTTTTATTTAGTGGGCGATGCCGGCAATGCAGATCAGGTACAAGCACAACAAACGTTGGAATTATTGCATGAAAAACTAAAAAAATCAAGCAAAAAAGCCACTTTACTTTTCTTAGGGGATAATATCTATCCAAAAGGTTTTCCCAGTAACGACAATGCTGCTGAGAAGACTTTAGCGGAAACAAAACTTACCAACCAATTAAAACTAACAGAAGGATTTAAAGGAAAAACCATTGTAATTCCCGGAAATCACGATTGGTATAATGGCATTAAAGGGCTGGAGCGTCAGGCTGCTTTTGTAACCGATTATCTTAAGGATAAAAAAGCATTCCTACCCCGAAAAAGCTGTGCAATCGAGGATGTTAAAATCGACAGTATCACCACGCTGATAGCTATTGATAGTGAATGGTTTCTGGAAGATTGGGACAACCACCCCACTATCAATGACAATTGCGAAATCAAAACCCGAGAAGCGTTTTTTGATGAACTGGAAAGCCTTTTAAACAAAAATCAAGAAAAGACTGTAATCATTGCCCTTCATCATCCTTTGATGAGTGATGGATCGCATGGTGGACAATTTTCATTAGAAAAACAATTATTTCCTTTAGAGCAAAAAATTCCGCTTCCGATTATAGGTTCTTTTATCAATTTGTTACGTCAGACCTCCGGGGTAAGTCCACAGGATATTCAAAACAAAGAATATACAATTTATATCAAACGGATTAAAACTCTTTTACAAAAGCAAAAAAATGTGATCGTAGTTTCCGGACACGATCATAATCTGCAGTATGTCAATAAAGAAAACATCAAACAGATTATCAGCGGTGCCGGCTCCAAATCAGAAGCTGCCAGAGCGATTAACGCCAATGATTTTTCGTATGGTGGAAATGGGTACGCTACACTGACTTTGTTTAAAAGCGGCGATGCTAAAGTGACGTATTTTGGAAATGAAAACAATAAAGAAAAAAAGCTTTTTGAACATGAAATTATAAAAGCAAAAGAATTTAACTGGGCTTCCGAGATTCCAAATAATTTTCCGCCCACCTTTACTACTTCAATTTATACTAAGGAAATGACCCGAAAAAGTTTCGTTCATTCGTTTCTATTCGGAAAACATTACAGAAAATATTACAGCCTGCCAATTGAAGCTAAAACGGCCACATTGGATACGCTTATGGGTGGTTTGAAACCGATTCGCGAAGGTGGCGGTCACCAATCTATTTCGTTAAGAATGTCTGATGCTAAAGGTCGCGAATATGTAATGCGTGCCATGAAAAAAAGTGCTACACAGTTTTTACAAGCTGTAGCTTTTAAGGATCAGTATATTGTAAATGATTTTCAGGATACCTATGCCGAAGATTTTTTATTGGATTTTTATACCACTTCTCATCCTTACACGCCCTTTGCGGTTGGTGAAATGGCAGATAAGTTGAGTTTACCACATACTAATCCGGTTTTATATTATATTCCAAAACAAAGCACTTTAAAAGAATACAACTCCAATTTCGGAGATGCATTGTATATGGTGGAAGAACGACCTGCTGACAACCATTTAGACGTTAAAAGTTACGGAAATCCAAGCGATATTATCAGCACGACCGATATGATGCTGAATCTTCACAAGGATGAAAAATACAGTGTTGATGAAAACGAATATATAAAAGCCCGTTTGTTTGATATGCTTATTGGCGATTGGGACAGACATAGCGATCAATGGCGTTGGGGCGAATATAAAAAAGACGGCAAGGTAATTTACAAACCGATTCCGCGCGATCGCGATCAGGCCTTTTCAAAATACGACGGAGCTTTGCTTTCGTTGTTAATGAACATTCCGGCACTTCGTCATATGCGCACTTTTAAGGATAAAATCGACAACGTTAAATGGTTCAACAGAGAACCCTACCCGCTTGATTTGGCTTTTCTAAAAACTTCGGACGAAAAAGACTGGCTGGCGCAGGCAAAATTTATTCAGGAAAACTTAACCGACAGCGATATCGATCATGCTTTTAAACAACTGCCAAAAGAAGTTCAGGATCAAACCATTGAAGAGATTAAGGCAAAACTAAAGAACCGAAAAAAGGAACTTGATCAATATGCTTCTACCTATTTTAAAGTTTTGAGCCATACGGTCATGATTGCCGGAACAGACAAAAAAGACAAATTTATCATCAATCACAATGCCGCAAAAAGCATCGAGATTCAGGTGTACAGAGTTAAAAAAGAAGGAGATGATTTAATTTACACCAAAAACATCACCGACGACAAAACCAAAAATTTATGGGTGTATGGTTTAGATGACAACGATACTTTTCAAGTAATTGGAAAACACAAATCAAATATAAAGATTCGTTTAATTGGAGGTCAGAACAATGACATTTACAACATTGAAAACGGAAAACGAGTGATTGTATATGATTTTAAATCAAAACAAAACACTTATAATTTAGATTCTAAAACACAAACACAATTGACTGACGATTATGATGTCAATTTATACAATTACGAAAAACCCAAATACAATGTAGTTTCGGGGCTTCCGAACATTGGTTATAATCCCGATGATGGTGTGAAATTGGGTTTCAATTTAAATTATACGGTTAACAATTTCAAACAGAATCCGTACACGCAAAAACATGTTCTAAACGGTTTTTATTATTTTGCAACGGGAGGTTTGGAATTTACTTATGATGCACATTTCCCCGGTTTATTAGGTAAATGGGTTATTGATGTGGAGTCAAAATACACCACACCTAATTTTGCCATCAACTATTTTGGTTACGGAAATGAAACCGAAAATAAGGATCAGGAATTTGATATGGATTACAACAGAGTCCGCATTCAGCAATTTAAAGTCGCAGGAGCCATCAGACACGTTGGTCGTTACGGAAGTGAGTTTACTTTCAAACCCTTCTTGGAACAAATGAAAGTGGAAGAAACCAGAGACCGATTCATAAATGTACCTAACAGTATCAATCCTGATATTTTTGACAGTAAACTTTTTGGAGGTGTAAAAGTGAAATACAGTTTTAAAAATTCCGACTTTAAAGCAAAACCGACTTTAGGAATGGCTTTTTCTATTGAAGCAAGTTGGACTGCCAATTTAGACGATGCGAAACAAAACTTCCCATCGTTAGAAAGTATTTTAGGTTTTACGCATAAAATTGACAAAAACGGAAAACTGATTTTAGCCACTTACCTTAAAGGAAAAGCGATTCTAAATGACAATTACGAGTTTTATCAAGGAGCCACTCTGGGAGGTGATAAAGATTTACGCGGTTATAGAAACGAGCGTTTCTTAGGGAATTCATATTTCTCTCAAAGCAGTGATTTAAGACTTTCTATTGGTAAAATTCAACGCACTATTGTACCATTAACCTACGGAATTCTGGCCGGTTTTGATTACGGAAGAATTTGGCTTGACGGGGAAAACTCCAGAAAATGGCACCAGGATTACGGCGGTGGACTTTGGATCAATGCAGTAAATACGGTCACAGCAAGAATCTCTTATTTTAAATCCCCTGACGAGGTGGGTAGAGTAATTTTTGGGGCGGCCTATAGTTTTTAGCTTTCTGAGGTGCTGAGGCTCTAAGCTGCTAAATAACTAAGTTTTTTCTTTGTGAAATGTGAAATACGAAATGGGTGCATCTCAATGATATCGACCCTTTTTAGAATAATGACGTAAAAAATAAACAATAAAAACATTTTGTTTCACAACTCACATTTCACATTATCTAATTTTTGGAGCGGCCTATAGCTTTTAACAAGGTTCAAAGGTTCAAAGTGACAGAGGTTTCTTTATAATTAAAAAAGTGAGCTATGATTTGGCAATTACCAATTCATAGCTCACTTTTAGCTTTTAAAACAGGCATGTCACCATCCCCATTTCACATTATCTCATTCTCTAATTATCTAATTATCACATTTTCTAATTATCTAATTATCCCCCCAAAACTACTTCAACTTAAACTCATAAACCTTACCTCCTACTTTGTTTGTTTTTTCATCGGCGATGAGTAAGGTTGTATTGTCTTTGAAAACGATGGCTTCTTTTTGTGAAAAATCATTCAGTTCTATTTCAGTCTGCGAGCCTTTGTGGAATAAATCTCCTTTGAATCCTTTGAATAAAACAAGTTTATCATGACTTAACAGCACCACTTTTTTTCCGTCAGGGCTTATTGTTGCGCTTGTTAAAACGCAATGATTGTAATTGGCACAGGTTTTAAATTCACCAATTTTAGTGGCTTTTTGAGTTCCTGCGGCATTTGGGATTTTATAGATAAAAACGGTACCGTCAAAGCCTTTGCTTCTGTTTTTGGTAAAAAGATAAAAGTTGTTCTGATATTCGAAGAAACTTTCAACATCAAAAAACAGTTCTTTTTTCTTTGGAGGAAACTCGGTTTGTTCCGGATACGAAAAGGAAATTTTATATTCTGAAACGGCATTTTCTTTATTCAATTCGTTTTTAGACACTTTATAGATACACAAGTCTTTGCGTTTATTATCGTTATTTCCAAAATCTCCTATGTAAATATTTCCGGCCTGATCTTTTGTAATATCTTCCCAATCTACATTTGTGGCGTTGGTAACGGTAACGGTTTTATTTATTTTGCCCTCCGCATTTAATGCATAGATTTTATTGGCATTCCCACTATCTTCCAAAGTATAAATCAGATTAGATTTAGGAAAATAAGTAATCCCGGAAACTTCCTTAAGCTTTTTCGGAAGCGAAAAAAGCGTTTTTAAATCATTGCCTGATTGTTGCTGACAAGCTAATAAAACAATTGAAACAGCAAGTAGAAAAAATTTTCTCATAAAATAATATTTTAAAGTTTTGCCACAGATTAAAAGATTACAATGATTAAAAAAATCCTTTAAATCTGTACAATCTGTAGCAAACTAATTTTAAACTAAATTCGTATTTTTAAAATTACGCGTAATAAACTCAAAAGCAGCAAACATAATATGCCCCATCGATCTGGCATTTTTAAATTTCATATCATTAGTATAACGATACAATTCCATTTTTAGTTGATTCAGATGTTCTTCTGTCGAAATCGTGTCGTGACACATAATATTCAACAACTTTTTCATTCGGTTCTCGGCAGAATGAATACGTTTGGCCAAAATAGCCCTTTCCTCATCTTTATACTGAAGGATCGAACGTTCTTCTAACTTTTCTTTAATCAATTTAATCATCGGATAGTTTTCCTTAAAAAACTGAGGACGATAGACCTTAAAATTTCCCTCGTAACACTGCTGATCAAAATCTATTGGGCGAATTTTATAAACCACCTGATCAAAATCATGAATCGGTACAATCACATAATTATACGCCCTCATGTCTCCCAAAAGCCGAATCATGCAGCGCTCATTAAACTTCACAAACTCTTTTGCAATCTGAGATTTTTCCATCTCCGTACAATTGTGCAACAACGTATCCATAAAAACATCACCGGGAATCCCGATAATATGCTCCTCGATTAAAGTATCTTTATAAACCAAAAAGTTGATTTTGTCCGGCGAAAGAATATCTTCCAATTCCAGTCCGTAAATCCTCGAAGCATCTGCTTTTTTAATATAAAAATGAACGTAATTGTCATTGAGAATATTTCGGACTTTTATCCGAAATGGTTTCGAATTTCCGAAGGTACAGTAGTCAATCGCATCAATATTCAAAAACTGTATGATCTCGCTATTCCCATCAGAATGTAAAAGGGAATAAATTTTCTTTAAATTTAAATCGATTTCATTTCGTTCAAATTCATTGTAATACACCCGAATCCATAAAGTGTCTGTTTCATTTTTATCATAGACATTTACTGAACCGGAAAACCGCAATAAATCATCATAGAACACAGATACTTTCGAGATTCGTTCGTATCGTTCCAAGTAACTTAAAAGAGAGGGTAATAAAGGATAAGATGGTTTTTTTAAGACCATTAAAGGCTCGCTCATTTTGAATATCTTTAATACAAATTTACAGTAAATTATAATTTTAAACACATAAATAAAATTTGACGTAACAATAAACAACTTGAATCGTCATACTAAAAACTAAAACCGAAATAAATTTGGAAACCATTCTTACTATCGAAAATCTTCACAAAAGATACGGCCGCATTCAAGCCTTAAAAAATGTATCTTTTGAAATACAAAAAGGCCGTGTTTATGGCATACTAGGTCCCAATGGAAGTGGAAAATCAACCACTTTGGGTATTGTCCTGAATGTTGTAAACCGAACATCAGGGAGCTACAGTTGGTTTAACGGACAAATCCAGACCCACGATGCCTTAAAAAAGGTAGGTGCCATTATAGAAAGACCGAACTTTTACCCCTACATGACGGCAGAAGAAAACCTGAAATTGGTTTGCAAAATAAAAAGCATTGATTATTCTAAAATTAACGAAAAACTGGATTTAGTAGGTCTAACGGAAAGAAAAAACAGCAAATTCAGCACTTTTTCTTTAGGGATGAAACAACGTCTGGCTATTGCCTCGGCGCTGTTAAATGATCCCGAGATTTTAATTTTAGACGAACCAACAAATGGCTTAGACCCACAGGGAATTCACCAGATTCGTGATATTATCCGAAAAATTGCTTCACAGGGAACTACTATTTTACTGGCCTCCCATCTACTGGACGAAGTCGAAAAAGTATGTTCGCATGTAATTGTACTGCGAAAAGGAGAAATTCTATACTCCGGTTCTGTTGACGGAATGTCTGCTAACGAAGGCTTTTTTGAAGTTCAGGCCAATGATAATGAAGCCTTGAAAAACGTGCTGCAAGAACATCCAACCGTAGACCATGTGGTCGAAGAAGAAGGAAAGGTTTTGGTATATCTAAAATCTGATTTGTCTGCCTCTGAACTGAATTTGTATTTATTCTCTAAAGACATTGCACTAAGTCATTTAGTAAAACGCAAAAACAGCTTAGAAGCCCAGTTTTTAGAATTAACCAAAAATACCACTCCAAAAAACAACTAAACCATGAACAGACTTATCTCTATAGAATTGCAAAAAATCTGGAAAAACAAAGCCAGTCGTGTCTTAACGTTAACCTATTTCATTTTACTTTCCTTCATTGCCTTAATTGCTTCGATCAAATTTGATATTGGTGTTTTTAAATTCCATCTGGCTGAAATGGGAATTTTCAATTTCCCTTTTATCTGGCATTTTAACACTTATATTGCGGCATGGCTCAAGTTTTTCCTCGCCATTGTTATTGTTTCTATGATGGCTAATGAATATAGTTACGGGACTTTAAAACAAAATCTGATTGACGGTTTAAGCAAAAAAGAATTTATATTGTCTAAATTTCTAACCGTTGTTGTTTTTGCATTGTGCTCTACAATTTTTGTCTTTGTGATGAGCTTAATCTTAGGATTGTGTTTTTCCTCTTATACCGAATTCGGAATTATTTTTACAGATTTGGATTATCTCTTAGCCTTTTTTGTAAAACTAACCGGTTTCTTTTCGTTCTGTTTGTTTTTAGGAATTTTGGTAAAACGATCTGCATTTGCTTTGGGTTTTCTTTTGGTTTGGAGTATAATCGAAGGAGTCGTTAAAGGAATTTTGGCTTTTAAAATTTTCCCGGATAGTAACATCGGTCATTACATAATGCAATTTTTTCCATTAGAAGCAATGTCAAATTTAATCATTGAACCCTTTTCACGACTGTCGGTAATAAAAACTATCGGAACTCAAATGGGAGTTGAAAGTACTAAAGATTATGGTGTACATTATCTTCCTATATTGATTGTTTTAATCTGGACATTTATCTTCGTCTATTCTTCATACAAATTATTAAAAAATAGAGATTTATAGTATATTTGTTATACTATGAACTATTTAAAAAACATTTTATTAGTCTTATTTATCAGTTGCGCATTTGCGAAAGTAAATGCGCAAAACATCACTATTGACGATCAAAAAGATCCTACGTTTCTCATTGAAGACGTTTTAGTTACCAGCTCTTGTGCTGCTGCTACCAACGCGACAGGTTTGGGGGATACGTTTAGACCTGGAAAAAAAAGTTTTGCCTATTTTAACAGAAATGGAAGCAATTTTCCTTTTGCAGAAGGAATCGTAATAGCAACATCAACCGCTCAAAGCGCCATAGGCCCCTATGTAAGTAATGTTGTAAGCAGTGATAGTGATAGCTGGATAGGAGACACTAATCTGGATCAGGTACTAGGAATTCAGTCTGTAAATGCAACAGTGCTGGAATTTGATTTTGTTGCTACCGCAAATTCATTGAGTTTTAATTATATTTTTGCTTCAAACGAATACCAATACGATTATCCGTGTCAATATTCGGATGGGTTTGCTTTTTTAATTAGAGAAGCCGGAACAAGCGATCCCTACACAAATCTGGCGGTATTACCCAAAACTACTACACCCGTTTCTTCTGTAAACATTCGTCCGGCAATTGGTCCCGGAGTACGACCAGGAGGGATTGCCTATACAGGTTGCCCTGCTTCAAATCTAAACTTTTTTAATGGTCTAAATACCAATACCAGTCCGGTAAATTACGCAGGACAAACAGTAGTTATGACCGCTCAGTCTACTGTAGTCTCAGGAAAAACATACCATGTAAAATTAGTCATAGCCGATGATCAAAATAAAAATCTCGAGTCAGCCATTTTTCTGGAAGCCGGAAGTTTTCTTTCGAAAATTGACTTAGGTGAAGACCGTACGATTGCTGCCAATAATCCTGCTTGTTTTGGAGAAAAGGTAGTACTAGACTCCAAACTGGACATCGCAGACTATAATTTTAAATGGTATAAAAAAGAAGACCCTGCCACTATTTTAGGTACAAATGCAACTTTTGAAGTGACTGATGCCGGAACCTATAAAATTGAAGCTTCACTTAAAACAACAGGCTGTACAGCCTATGGAGAAATCAAAATTGACTATGCTCCCGAAATACTTTCAACAGATACTCTCCTTTTACAATGTGATGATGATACCGACGGTTTTTCAATCTTCAATTTGACCAAAGTAGATAATATTATAAAAAACAATGTTTCGACCATTACAAACAATGGATATTACGAATCTCTGGCTAATGCACAAGCTAAAACAAACGCCATTGCAAATCCGGGAAACTATATCAATAAAAGCCCCAATCAAATTATCTATGCCAGAATTGAAAACCAATACAAATGTTATAAAATTGTCGAAGTCACTTTACAAATTGCAACCACAACAATCGCTGATCAAAATCCAATAAAAACCTGCGACGACGATGGCAATCCTGATGGATTCTATCAATTTGATCTTAAAGCACAAGTGAACCCACAACTTACCACAGGTTTACCAAGCGGATTAACTCCTTATTATTATCTCACTGCAATTGATGCTATAACGGAAGTAAATGCGTTACCAAATCTCTTTAAAAACACTACAGCGTACTCCCAAACCATTTATGCAAGAGTGGTCAACGGAGCCGATTGTTATGACATTACCCCAATTACTTTGGTTGTAAATGTTTTTGATCCGCCAAATTTTGAAGATGAGACCGCTTATTTATGCAAAGGAAATCAGATTGATCTGGTAGCAGATCCGGGCTTTAGCAGCTACGTTTGGTCTACAGGAGACACAAACAATCGTATTACCGTTACTAATCCCGGAGATTATTCGGTAAAAGTGACTGATATAAACGGCTGTGAAAAAACTAAAAAATACAAAGTAACCTTATCTGAACCGGCTGTTATTACCGATGCTATTATTAAAGATTTCTCAGCAAATGATAATTCTGTTCTACTAAAATATACCGGAGCCGGAAATTATGAATTTTCGTTAGACGGAATTTCTTTTCAAGACGACCCTTTATTCACAAGAGTAAGCCCGGGAATCTATAATGCCATTGCGAGAGACAAAAACGGTTGTGGTAGTTCCAATTTGTTTTTGGTCTATGTTTTAGACTACCCAAGATTTTTCACTCCAAATGGAGACAGTCATAATGATTTATGGCTGATCGAAAACTTAGATCAACTTCCCAACTACACCATTTCTATTTTTGACCGCTACGGAAAATTATTAAAACAAATGAATCAAAACAGCTCAGGCTGGAATGGAGTATTCAACGGCCAGCAATTACCCGCAGCTGATTATTGGTTTGATTTAAACTTTATTAATGGCAAAAATGTTAAAGGGCACTTTAGTCTTAAAAGATAATTTTTAATAAATTCCAAATTTTTAAAATTCCAAATTCCAATATTTATTGTAAAAAAAAGAATTCCAAACTCTAGAGGTCATCATAGTCTTAAAAGATAACTTTTCTTAAATTCCAATTTTCTTAAATTCCAAATTCCAATATTTATTGTAAAAAAAGAATTCCAAACTCTAGAGGTCATCATAGTCTTAAAAGATAACTTTTAATAAATTCCAATCTTTTTAAATTCCAAATTCCAATACTTATTAAGAACGAATCCTAAACTCCGGCATTGGAATTTGGGATTTTTAATATTGGATTTTAAACCCCTACCTATGGTTCTGTCATTTCGACGTAAGGAGAAATCACATCCAATATTCGACAAAGATTGGCGCTTTTCTTTACGGAATTTCTTGTGTGATTTCTCCTTCGTCGAAAGGACAAACTGAATGTGTTTTTTGCAATCATTCTTTTAAACAAACTCAATTTTTACATCTAATATTAAAAATTTAAAATTCCAATACTTATATAAAAAAAAGAATCCCAAACTCCAGAATTGGAATTTGGAATTTTTTATATTGGATTTTAAACCTCTGCCTATGATTCTGTCATTTCGACGTAAAGAGAAATCACATCCAATATTCGACAAAAATTGGCGCTTTTCTTTACAGAATTTCTTGTGTGATTTCTCCTTCGTCGAAAGGACAAACTAAGTGCTTTTTTTGAAATAATTCTTTTAAACAAACTCAATTTTTACATCTAATATTAAAAATTTAAAATTCCAATACTTATATAAAAAAAAAAGAATCCCAAACTCCAGAATTGGAATTTGGGATTTTTTATATTGGATTTTAAACCTCTTCCTATGGTTCTGTCATTTCGACGTAAGGAGAAATCACATCCAATATTCGACAAAGATTGGTGCTTTTCTTTACGGAATTTCTTGTGTGATTTCTCCTTCGTCGAAAGGACAAACTGAATTTTAACATCCAATTTTCTAAATTCCAAATTCCAATATTTGTTGTAAAATAAAATCCCAAACTCCTGAGTTGGAATTTGGGATTTTTATATTGAAATTTAAAAACCTTAGAATTTAAATCTTTTTCTATCAGTTTCTGTCAAGTAGATTTTTCTCAAACGAATAGATTTTGGAGTAACCTCTACATATTCATCTTTTTGAATGTACTCTAATGCTTCTTCTAAAGAGAAAATGATTGGAGGAATAATTCTCGCTTTTTCATCATTTCCAG
The DNA here is from genome assembly GCF_044005985.1 of Flavobacterium sp. FlaQc-49. Taxonomy (NCBI): domain Bacteria; kingdom Pseudomonadati; phylum Bacteroidota; class Flavobacteriia; order Flavobacteriales; family Flavobacteriaceae; genus Flavobacterium; species Flavobacterium sp. FlaQc-49. Next base: position 85,785 of record NZ_JBIPCS010000012.1, read on the forward strand.
AAGAACGAACGTTAGATTGTTTTTTCTCTTTCGTTACGTTTACACACATATCATCACCACGAGAGTTTTCTCCAATTACCTGACCTTCATAGATTTCAGCATTTGGCTCAACGAAGAATTTACCACGATCTTGTAATTTATCGATAGAATAAGGAATCGCTTTTCCTTTTTCCATAGAAATTAACGAACCTTTGTTACGTCCTGAGATTTCACCTTTGTAAGGCTCATATCCAATGAAACGGTGTGCCATAATAGCCTCACCAGCTGTTGCAGTAAGTAATTGGTTACGCAATCCAATAATTCCACGAGATGGAATATTAAATTTAACAATCATACGTTCCCCTTTAGTTTCCATACTCAACATTTCACCTTTACGCATGGTAACAAACTCTACCGCTCTACCTGAAAGTGATTCCGGTAAATCGATTGTCAATTCCTCGATAGGCTCACATTTTTTACCATCAATTTCTTTGATGATAACTTGTGGTTGTCCGATTTGTAACTCATATCCTTCTCTTCTCATTGTTTCAATAAGAACAGATAAGTGAAGTACTCCACGACCAAAAACCATGAATTTATCAGCAGAATCAGTTTCACCTAACTTCATCGCTAAGTTTTTCTCTAATTCTTTTGTCAATCTTTCTCTAATATGACGAGAAGTTACAAATTTACCTTCTTTACCAAAGAAAGGAGAGTCATTAATAGTAAACAACATACTCATTGTTGGCTCATCAATAGCAATAGAAGCTAAACCTTCAGGATTTTCAAAATCAGAAATAGTATCTCCAATTTCGAAACCTTCAACACCAACAATAGCACAAATATCTCCAGCAATTACTTCAGTTACTTTTTTACGTCCAAGACCTTCAAAAGTATGTAATTCTTTAATTCTTGATTTTGATACAGTACCATCTCTTTTTACCAAAGAAATTGGCATTCCTTCTTTCAAGACACCTCTTTCTAAACGACCGATAGCGATACGTCCTGTAAAAGCTGAGAAATCTAAAGATGTAATCAACATTTGAGGATTACCTTCTGATACTTTAGGAGCTGGTACATTTTCAACAACCATATCCAATAATGCTTCAACATTATCAGTTACGTTTTCCCAATGGTCAGACATCCAGTTATTTTTAGCAGAACCATAAACGGTTGGGAAATCCAACTGCCATTCTTCAGCACCTAATTCAAACATTAAGTCAAAAACTTTTTCGTGAACTTCTTCAGGAGTACAGTTTTCTTTATCAACTTTGTTGATAACTACACAAGGCTTAAGACCTAAGTCAATCGCTTTTTGTAATACGAAACGCGTTTGTGGCATTGGACCTTCAAAAGCATCCACTAACAAACATACACCATCGGCCATGTTCAAAACACGTTCTACTTCACCTCCAAAATCCGCGTGGCCAGGAGTGTCAATAATATTGATCTTTGTTCCTTTATATTGAACTGATACGTTCTTAGAAGTAATAGTAATACCTCTCTCGCGCTCTAAATCGTTATTATCAAGAATTAAATCACCTGTGTTTTCGTTGTCACGAAATAATTGACAGTGATACATAATTTTATCAACCAAAGTGGTTTTACCGTGATCGACGTGGGCAATAATTGCAATGTTTCTAATAGATTCCATCTGTGATTTTTAATGGGTGCAAAGGTACACTTTATTTTGATATAAAAAACGTTTCTGCGATAGTTTGCGTACAGACAAGCAATTAGTTGTTTAAATCAATGTAAATTTACCCCTCAAAATGAACTTTAATTATTGTTTAATTATGGTTAATTTAACTATATTTGAGTGATGAAAAGTAAAACTCTCCAAATTACTCTAATTTATATTATCATTTCGTTATTTATGGCTATAATCTGTCATAAACTACTCGCCAGCTTCATTTCCTCCAAAGAAAACTTTTATTTATTTTTCATTAAAGACATTTTATTCATACTTATAACTGGTCTTATTTTCAAATACATACTGGCAAAAAACGAAAGTAAAAATGTTGCCGTTTTTGAAAAATTAAAGAAAACAAACGAAGACATTAAAGAATCGAACGAAAAATACGACATTGTAGCAAAAGCAACGAGCGATACCATTTGGGACTGGAAAATTCAAAAAGACAGCATCGGATGGAACAAAGGAATAGAAAGCGTTTTTGGATACAATCATAAAGAGGTAGGCAAAACATCAAAATGGTGGTTTGATAAAATCCATCCGGAAGACAGTATCAGAATGTCTATTAAACTTTATTCTTTTATTGAACAGAAAACCGAAAAATGGCAGGATCAATATCGTTTCAGATGCGCAGATGGAACTTATAAATATGTTTTAGACCGAGGGTTTTTATTGAAAGATGAAAACGGCAGAGCCATCAGAATGATTGGAGCTATTCAGGACATTACAAAACAGAAAGAAGAAGAACAACGACTGAAACTTTTAGAAACGGTAATTACACAATCTAAAGATTCGATCTTAATCACAGAAGCCAATTCAGCAAGCGGCAGAATTCCTAAAATAGTTTACATCAACCCTGCCTTCTCACAAATGTCGGGTTACCAGCCCAATGAAATAATAGGAAAATCAACAAACATTTTCAACAAAGGACCAAATTCAGATTCCGATGAGTTGAAAAAACTATTAAAAGCGATTAAAAACGAAGAGGAATGTCTGATCGAAACGATAGGCTACACCAAACAAAAAGAAGAATATTGGGTTCGGTTTTCCATGATTCCGATTTTCAATAACGAAGGGGTTATTTCCCACTGGATCTCCATTCAAAGAGACATTACAGATGAGAAAAAACTAGAAACAGAGAAAGAACATCTTATTCGTGAACTAACACAAAACAACAAAGATTTAAAACAATTCTCTTATATAACATCCCATAACCTAAGAGCACCGCTCTCTAATCTAATCGGACTTTTAAACCTGATCGAGGATATTCCGATAGAAAATCCTGAACTCGAAGAAATCCTAGCCGGTTTCAACAAATCGACACATTTATTAAACGAAACGATAAACGATTTAGTAAAAGTAATCATCATCAAAGACAACCCTTCTATGCAAAAAGAAGAAGTCTCTTTAAAAGAAGTCTTTGAAAACGTTTTCAGTCAACTGTCTTTTCAGATCGAACTACACAAACCAATTATCAAACTCAAATTCGACAGAGTCCCTTTATTAAACACAAATAAAGCTTATATTGAAAGTATTTTACTCAACCTGTTAACCAATTCCATCAAATACAAATCAGAAAACAGAAAGTTAAAAATATCTATTATCGCCGAACAAATCGACCACAAAGCCATATTAACCTTTAAAGACAATGGAATCGGAATTGATCTGGAAAGAAATAAAGACAAAGTATTCGGACTATACCAGAGATTTCACAATTATCCCGACAGCAAAGGTTTAGGCTTATATCTCGTAAAATCACAGGTAGAAACCATGGGAGGAACAATAAGCATCGAAAGCGAAGTCAACAAAGGAACTACATTTACAATAACATTTAAAAATTAACATTATGCTTGAGCAAATTTTATGCATTGACGATGATCCAATCACGTTAATGTTATGCAAAAAAGTAATTTCAAAATCTTCATTCTCAAATGAAATTATCACAGCACAAAATGGCGAAGAAGCATTACACCACTTTAACACCTTAAAATACAACAACTGTAAAAACAAAGTCAACAAAAAACCGGAACTAATCTTTTTAGACCTTAACATGCCCGTTATGAGCGGATGGGAGTTCCTGGACCACTTTACCTCTCCGGATTATGCCGAATTCAATACAGCCAATGTCATCGTATTATCTTCCACAATTGACCCTGAAGATTTAGCCAAAGCAAAAAAATATCCTATTATCATCGATTTTCTCTCCAAACCTGTCACACAACCGATGCTGGAATACCTAAAGAAAAAAATCGCGCCTTGAGGGCTTATTTTTTTTAAAAATTCCAAATTTTTTAAATTCCAAATTCCAATGGGAAGGTAAATATGGGCGAACTTAGAAAGGGTCGTTTTTTTTTCTTATCTACTCTGCTCTTTCTTCAAAAACGATACAATGCAAAACCCTTATTGACGATCTTATACTTTTCTATCATTGCTTCTTAAAGCCCTATTCCTCAACTTCTCTTTTTGACGATTTCGCAAAGACGCCAAGCCGTTAAGTTTTTTTTCTTTTTTTTAGCTCACCCTTTCCGTTTTCTACTTTCTCACCTTGGATTTCTAAAAATGTTATGGAGTCTCAAAGTTTTTTCTACTTTTTCATTAGAACTTTGCGATTTTGCGACATTTTTTAATCATTTGCCACGAATTACACCAATTTGTACGAATTATTTCTTTGCCACAGATTTTTAAGATTAAAATGGATTTCTTTTTTTTATTTAATTCAACAATCATTGTATTTATGTAGCGCAAACTAAATCTAAAATGAACTTACATCACTTATATGATTTAGACACACTTTTACTTAATCTCAATTTTCGCACCTGATCCATTAAAATTTTGCGACTTTGCGAGATTTTTACTTTTTTTTAAAAATTTCACCAAATAAAAAAAAGCCCTCCAGAAGAGGGCTTTTATATTTTTAAAAAATTGTATTTAATTACAATTTAGCAACATGTTTCGTTAATTTAGACTTCAAGTTAGAAGCTTTATTATCATGAATGATGTTTTTCTTAGCTAATTTATCAATCATAGAGATTACAGTTGATAATTTTGAAGCTGCATCAGATTTTTCAGTAGACAATCTTAATGCTTTAATTGCATTACGAGTAGTCTTGTGTTGGTATCTGTTAAGAACTCTTCTTTTTTCGTTACTTCTGATTCTTTTTAATGCTGACTTATGATTTGCCATTTTTTCTTTAATTTTAGATGTAATAATTATTATAAATACTAGTTAAAAAAGAAAAACCTCCCACAATTGTAAAACAATCACTTTGGTTTTAACTAATAAAATAAAAATCGAGACACCAACTCTTATTTTATAAAACTAATTTACAACTAATTTTGTAGTCTGTAAGGGAATCGAACCCCTGTTACCAGGACGAAAGCCTGGAGTCCTAACCCCTAGACGAACAGACCAGCTTTCTTCTAAGTTTTCTCCAATTGTAATCAATTGAAATTTGTAGCCCGTAGCGGAATCGAACCGCTCTTACATGGATGAAAACCATGCGTCCTAACCGATAGACGAACGGGCCATAATAACATCAAGTTAAATAACTTATTTCGCAAAAAAAGTAGTAGCCCGTAGCGGAATCGAACCGCTCTTACATGGATGAAAACCATGCGTCCTAACCGATAGACGAACGGGCCTGCTTCTCTAATGCGGATGCAAAGATACAACTATTTTTAAGTTGCACAATAGCTGAAGCAAAAAAATGTTATTTTTTTTAATAAGCCTTAGCAAACAGTACTCTTCGGGCCGATTTCTCTCCTGTTAAAACACAGATTCCCAGCTCCTCAACGGCGTCCAAAGGAATACAACGAATTGTCGCTTTTGTCAGGTCTTTTATTTTCTCTTCAGTAGCCGCAGTTCCGTCCCAATGAGCTGACACAAAACCACCTTTACCATCTAAAACTTCTTTAAACTCCTCAAAGCTATTTACTTCCGTAATATGTGTATTGCGATATTCTAAAGCTTTATTGAATAAATCGTTTTGAATCTGCTCCAAAAGATCATTTATATAATTCACGATTCCTTCAGCAGCAACCACTTCTTTAGTCAAAGTATCTCTTCTGGCAACTTCAAAAGTACCATTTTCCAAATCTTTTGGTCCTACAGCAATTCTAACCGGAACTCCTTTCAATTCCCATTCCGCAAACTTGAATCCTGGTTTTTGAGTTGTTCTGTCGTCATATTTAACCGAAATCTTTAATTTTCTAAGCTTAGCTGTCAATTCATTTACAGCAGCAGTAATTTGCTCTAATTGTTCATCTGTTTTATGAATAGGAACAATAACCACTTGTATTGGCGCTAAATTAGGAGGCAAAACCAATCCTTGGTCATCAGAGTGCGTCATAACCAACGCTCCCATCAAACGAGTAGAAACTCCCCAAGAAGTCCCCCATACATGCTCTTGTTTCCCTTCGGCGTTAGCAAACTTCACATCGAATGCTTTTGCGAAATTCTGACCTAAAAAGTGTGACGTACCTGCTTGTAAAGCTTTTCCATCTTGCATTAATGCTTCAATACAATAGGTTTCATCTGCACCGGCAAAACGTTCTGTTTCGGTTTTTATACCTTTAACAACCGGAATTGCCATGAAGTTCTCTGCAAAATCAGCATAGACATTCATCATTTTTTCAGACTCTTCTAAAGCTTCTGCTTTTGTAGCGTGAGCGGTATGCCCTTCTTGCCATAAAAACTCAGCTGTTCTTAAAAACAAACGCGTACGCATTTCCCAACGCACCACATTAGCCCATTGATTAATCAACAAAGGCAAATCTCTGTACGATTGTACCCATCCTTTATAAGTAGACCAAATAATAGCTTCACTAGTTGGACGAACGATAAGCTCCTCCTCTAGTTTCGCATTTGGATCAACCATTAGTTTCCCGGGTTTATCCGGGTCATTTTTTAATCTATAATGTGTTACGATTGCACATTCTTTTGCAAATCCTTCTGCATTTTTTTCTTCAGCCTCAAACATGCTTTTAGGCACGAATAGAGGAAAATAAGCATTCTGATGCCCTGTCTCTTTAAACATCCTGTCTAACTCAGCCTGCATTTTTTCCCAAATGGCGTATCCGTAAGGTTTAATAACCATACATCCTCTAACTCCTGAGTTTTCAGCTAGATCTGCTTTTACAACCAGCTCGTTATACCATTTCGAATAATCTTCTGATCTTGTAGTGAGGTTCTTACTCATATTGAATAGTTTGGCACAAATTTTGTTTTATTATTTTTTAACTAAATAGTTTGACAAAACTAACTATTTTTGTAATGTGCAACAATAAAAAACACCACAGATATGAAAACTTCTCTTTCACTCCGCCAAAACTCAAGTTATTTTTACCTAATCGGATTATTGAGTTTTCTAGTAACATCGTGTGGTTCTTACCAAAATACGTCTTATCAAGATAATGACGGTGTTTACGGTACTACACGAAGCACCTACGCACAAACAACCACCACTAATACGAATAATCAATATAAAGATTACTTTAAGTCGCTGCAAGACGACAATCAGTCTACCGAAATTTTTACAGACGTAGATAATTATGGTAATTATGCTGAAAATGACAGCACACAAACTGCGGCTACATCATACCCAGCCTGGGGAAGCAGCACCACAGAAGTAGCGATCAACTATTACCCTGACACTACATGGTCATGGGGTCTTTCTATGGGATGGGGTTACCCTTACTATGGATTAGGATGGGGCTATGGTGGCGGTTATTGGGGTTATCCCGGATATGGATGGGGCTACCCTGGATATTGGGGACCTGGTTACGGATGGGGAGGCTATCCCGGATACTGGGGCGGCGGATACGGATACAACAATTATGCTTATAACTACGGAAGAAGAGGTTCTGCAGCTTACTACGGCGGAAGAAATTATGGCGTAAACAGAGACTACACCAACAGAGGCTATGCTAACAGAAGCTACAGCAATAGAAACTACACCAATAGAAGTTATACTGACAGAAGCTACAGTAACAGAAACTTCACCAACAGAGACAATAGCAGCCGAAATTTTACAAACAGAAGCTATAACACGGACAGAAGCTACTCTAACACAAACAGACAAAATAACTATACCGACTATAGAAGAAGTTCTACTGTAAACGGAAGAACAACAACGAATCCTACTTTTACAAACAGAACGTACTCACAAGGTCAGAGTAATAGCTACGATAATTCAAACAGAAGATCGTATAATAACAACAACACAACAACCCGAAACTACAATTACAATAACGGCAACAACAGCGCTCCAACGAGAAGTTATTCTCCAAGTCCATCACGCTCAACGAATAGTGGTGGTGGAAGCATGAGATCTTCTGGCGGCGGTGGCGGTGGCGGTAGATCGTACGGCGGTGGCGGTGGCGGCAGAAGATAATTCCTCTTCTGTTTTTAACACCCCTTCAAAATCATCTAAAATTAAACCAAATGAAAAAAATATTCTTCCTATTTATAGCAGGACTATCTGTTAGCGTCTCACATTCTCAAGAAGTTTCAGATGCAATGCGTTACGCACAAGACAACATCACCGGAACTGCCCGATTCAGAGCAATGAGCGGCGCTTTCGGAGCTGTTGGAGGCGATCTGTCTTCTTTGACAGTCAACCCTGCAGGATCAGCAATATTCTTAAACAATCAAGCTGGAGTAACTTTCAGTAATCAAAGCAAAAAGAACAACTCCAATTATTTTGGAACCCAAACAAGTGACAACGAGAACTCTTTCATCCTGAATCAGGCCGGAGCTGTTTTTGTTTTTCACGACAGAAATCCTAATAACAATTGGAAAAAAATAGCAATTGGAGCTACTTATGAGAACACAAACAATTTTGACAACAATATTTTCTCTGCCGGAACAAATCCAAGAAATTCAATTGATCAGTATTTTTTAGCTTATGCTAATGGAATTCCTTTAGGAGACATCACAAACATCAACTACGGCGATCAGTTCTATGACGAACAACAAGCTTTTTTCGGATATAACGGTAAAGTTATTTACCCCGTAACCCCAAACAACAGCAACACACTATACACCTCAGGAGTACCTTCTGGCGGTAATTATGACCATAAAAACGAAGTTTACACCAGCGGATACAATAGCAAGGCAAGCTTTAATATCTCGACATCATACAAAGACCGTCTTTATATAGGTGCAAATCTAAATGTACACGTTACGGACTTCAGAAGATCAAGTAGTTTTTACGAAAGCAACCGCAACGCACTACAACCTGTTGAAACAATATCAGACCTGCGTTTTAACAACAATCAGTACACTTACGGTAATGGTTTCTCTTTTCAACTTGGAGCTATTGCAAAAGTTACCGAATCGTTCCGTCTTGGTTTTGCTTACGAATCTAATACCTGGTACGAACTTAATGATGAAATATCTCAAAGTCTATACACTACCAGACAAGCAGCGGGAGGACCAGAAAAATATGAATCTGTTAATCCAAATGTTGTAAACGTTTACAAACCCTACACCTTACAAACTCCGGGAAAAGTAACTTTTAGTGGTGCTTATGTATTCGGAAAATCCGGTTTAATCAGTATTGATTACGCCATTAAAGATTACGGAAACACAAAATACAAACCAACGAGTGATCAAGGTTTTAGAGGTCTAAACAACGAAATGAGCAACACTTTAACCAGTGCCGCAGAATTAAGAATCGGTGCAGAGTACAAAATCAAACAACTAAGTCTACGTGGTGGATACCGCTATGAAGGCAGCCCTTATAAAAACAAAACAACAATTGGCGACTTAAACAGTTACTCAGGTGGTTTAGGCTACAATTTCGGTAGCACAAAAGTAGATTTAGCTTACTCCTATTTAGAAAGAAAAACAAATCAAGGATTTTTCGCAACCGGATTTACTGACGGAGCCAACATCACATCGAAACTAAACAATGTTTCTTTGACTTTATTATTTGAATTGTAATTAGAAATAAAATAGAATGCTTTAATTTCCGTTAGGTTTATACTTAACGGTTTTTTTTTATTCAAAATTAAAGCAAAATCATTTTTTAAACCTCCATAAGCAATCCAGATCCTATTTAAATAGCGCAATCCGGTTCACAAAAATCATCTAAAACAAACCGAAACAAGCGGTGTTTGAATAAAAAAGTGTAATTTTGCACTCCAATTTATAAAAGTATGAGAACCAAGTCTTTAAAAAAGAACAAAATTAACGTAATCACTCTTGGGTGTTCGAAGAATGTATATGACAGTGAAGTCTTAATGGGGCAACTTCGTGCAAGCGGAAAAGAAGTTGAGCATGAGGCTCCTGCAGAGAGAGAAGGAAACATCATCGTAATTAACACTTGTGGTTTTATTGATAATGCAAAAGCAGAGTCAGTAAATATGATTTTGGAATATGCTGATAAAAAAGACAAAGGACTCGTAGATAAAGTTTTCGTAACCGGATGTTTATCTGAGCGCTACAGACCTGATTTAGAAAAAGAAATTCCAAATGTAGATCAATATTTTGGCACAACAGAATTACCACAATTATTAAAAGCTTTAGGAGCCGATTACAAACACGAATTGTTAGGAGAACGTTTAACTACAACTCCTAAAAATTACGCTTATTTAAAAATTGCCGAAGGTTGTGACAGACCTTGCAGTTTCTGCGCTATTCCGCTTATGCGTGGTAAACACGTTTCTCAATCCATTGAAAAATTGGTTAAAGAAGCTGAAGGTTTAGCAAAAAATGGCGTTAAAGAATTGATTTTAATTGCTCAGGATCTAACGTATTATGGTCTTGATTTATATAAAAAGAGAAATCTTGGAGAACTTCTGGAAGCCTTAGTAAAAGTCGAAGGAATTGAATGGATTCGTTTACATTATGCTTTCCCTACCGGTTTCCCGATGGATGTTTTGGAAATCATGAAACGCGAGCCTAAAATCTGTAATTATATTGATATTCCGCTACAACACATTTCAGATTCTATTCTGAAATCAATGCGTCGTGGAACTACACAGGCAAAAACAACTCAATTATTAAAAGAATTCCGTGCTTCTGTTCCGGGAATGGCGATCAGAACAACCTTAATTGTTGGATATCCTGGTGAAACTCAGGAAGACTTTGAAATTTTGAAAGATTTCGTTCAGGAAATGAAATTTGACCGAATGGGATGTTTTGCTTATTCACACGAAGAAAATACACACGCCTATTTGCTTGAAGATGATGTACCGGATGACGTAAAACAAGCCAGAGCAAATGAAATCATGGAATTGCAATCTCAAATTTCATGGGATTTGAACCAAGAAAAAGTTGGAAAAATTTTCAAATGCATCATTGACAGAAAAGAAGGAGCTCATTTTGTTGGAAGAACTGAGTTTGATAGCCCTGATGTTGATAACGAAGTTTTAATTGATGCCTCAAAACATTATGTAAAAACAGGAGATTTTGTTAATATCAAGATAATTGAAGCAACAGAATTTGATTTATACGGAGAACCTGCTTAAATTTACATTATATATTTGCTAACTTTTGACAAAAATACTTTTATGAAATCTATTCAATCTTTATTTCTTTTAGTTTTTACGTTACTATGTGTTACTTCTGTTTCTGCTCAATACGGAAACGGATACAACAATGGTTACGGTGGTGGTGGTAATGGTTATGGAAGAGGTGGCGGAATGGGAATGGACAGAAGCATGATGCAGGCAGGCCCGCAAGGCTCTCCCAGCAAACCCAAAGAAATTCCTGCCGAAGAAACTGCAGCTAAAATTACAGAGCAGATGAAACCGGTTGTAAATCTTGATGAACTTCAGGTTATTGCAATTACAAATGTTTTTGCTGACAGCTTGAGAGAGCAAGGGATATTGCTGAAAAACGAAAGCAGTAGTCAAGATCAGAAAATTGAACAAATGAAAGCATTAAAAGAGAGTACAACAAAAAAAATAACTGCTTTCCTTAATCCTGATCAGATTGAAAAATACAACTCCTTTATGACTGATTTTAAAGAGGTTAAAAAATCAAAGTCAAAAAAGAAAAAAGAGGCTAAAGAACAGAAAGAAGCAAAAGAAGGTATTGAAACAGAAAAAGTTCAAGAATAACTAACTTAACTTAATTCCAAAATGTAATTGATTATGATGAAAAAACATTTATGTTATCTGCTTTTAGCACTTATTATCTGTTCCTGCTCGACAAATCCATATAAAAACACAGAAAAAGCATACGATCAGCAGTTAAAAACTTTAGAAAATCAAATTACAAGCAAAGAAGCCAAACCAATACCTCCGGTTAGCCCGGTAGTGATTGACACCACATATGCGCAACAACTGGGCATTGTAAAAGACACCTTATCAAAAACAGGATCTACAGTTTTACTGAATGGTATTAATACAGAATGGATTGGCACGGTTAATTTTAACTTAAGAAAACCAAGTTTTATAGTTATCCATCATACTGCACAAGATTCTCTGCAACAAACAATTAACACTTTTACGAAGACTAGAACACAGGTAAGTGCTCATTATATAATTTCGGAAAACGGAAAAGTTGTTCAAATGCTGAATGATTATTTAAGAGCTTGGCATGCAGGATCTTCTACCTGGGGAAAAAACACTGATTTAAACTCCAGTTCAATTGGTATTGAACTTGACAATAATGGCTTTAAACCTTTTACAGAGGCTCAAATTGGTAGTTTGGTAGCTCTTTTGACTAAGTTGAAAAAAGATTACAATATTCCAACTCAAAATATACTGGGACATGCTGATATTGCACCGGGAAGAAAACAAGACCCAAGTGCCTTGTTTCCGTGGAAAACATTAGCAGAAAAAGGATTCGGAATCTGGCCGGATCAAATACTGGAAGAAGCGCCTTTTGATTTTAAGATTGAACAGGCTTTACGTATTATTGGATACAATACCAAAAATCTTTCGGCAGCAATAATGGCTTTTAAATTACATTATATACAGACGGATACAACTTCTGTTTTAGATAGAAAAACGATAGATACTATTTACTCTATTTACAAAAAACAGATTCAATAATTCATCTTTGTACTTTTCGAATAATTCTCAATAATCAAAATAAACTATTCCTAAGCCATCTAATCAGTTGCTTGAATCACAATGATCTAAAAATCAATCATTTAAACTGGCCGCAGATTTTAAGAAAGCGCATTTAGGATTTTGGGGCAAAGAGTTGCTAACTTCGCAGGCCTATGAGTAAAAAAAGCCACAGATTAAAGGATCAAAATGATTTCTTTTCCGCACGAATTACACTAATTTTCGCAAATTGTTTCTTTGTTGTTGCGGGGTAAATCATCCTAATCCTTTAATCTTTGGCAATGATTCTCTACCTATAATTTTAAAACTTAATTCGTGAAAATTCGTGGAAAATACTAAGAAACACTAACGACTTATTCATCACTAACTTTAAAAAAGAGTTAGATAGAATTAAAATGGTTTCTTTTCCGCCACAAATTACATGAATTATTTCTTTGCTTTTGAGGTTAAATAATCCTAATCCTTTAATCTTTAGCAATGCTTCTCCGTCAATAATTTTAAACTTAATTGGTGTAATTCGTGGCAAAATGATAAAAAACACAAACGACTTCTTTCATTAACTTAAAATAGAATTAAAAAGTTTAATTTATTTTTTAATTATTTTTATTTTTTTTGATTTACCCGCAACTGTAACATTTAGAAAATAAACACCAGGCTTAAAATTTGACATATCAATACTTCCTTGAGTTGAATGAATAAATTTCTCAACAACGACCTGACCCTGCAAATCGACAACAGCTATACTAGTAATTTTTCTATCATAAGAAATAAACAATTCACCTCTAACAGGATTTGGATAATACCTAAGATTAACTAAATTAAAATCATCTACTCTCAATTCGGAATTAGCCTCTGTATAGGTGAATTTACTGGTTTTCAAATCAGATAAATCAAACGCCCTAACCTGACCTACGAAATATAATTCTTTAGTCGTAGTATTATAATGAGGCGACCCAATTGCCAAAGTACTACCATCACTAGAAATAAAAACACTTTGACCGTTTCGATCACTAGGTGTTTTTCCGTTGACAACTCCTTTTCGCCCCCAAGAAGTTCCTGAATTGTATTTATACACCTGAACTTGATTTAAATCCGGAGCACCCACAGCCAAAGTGTTACCATTATTAGAAAGCGAAATACTAGAACCGAATGAAGATGTCCCCTCCGTAATAACCGGTCCCATCCGTCCCCAGAATCCTGCACCGCTGTACTTATACACTTGAACCTGACCAGAACCTGCACCAAAATAGGGTGATCCGACAGCCAAAATAGTACCATTTGCAGAAAGTGAAACACTATAACCGCTTTGAGCATCAGCTCCTTTCCCATCAATATCACCTCCAAGCTGTGTCCAGACCCTTCCTTTGTTTTTAAATACCCGCACCTGACCCGAATTCCTCCCCTTTGCACTACTACAAGACGACCCGATTGCCAGAGTATTACCATCTGCAGAAAGCGAAACACTTTGACCACACAAATCAAACCTTCCCTTTCCATAGATTGGATTTCCAAGAGACACCCAAGCACCTCCCTTATTTTCATATACCTGAACCATCCCCGAAGCAAACTGAACATTATCATCATGGGGCGCACCAACAGCCAAAATAGTACCATCTGCGGAAAGGGAAATACTCGTACCACTCCAACTATTATCACTTCCGTAAATAACATTTCCTATCTGCTTCCAGACTCCTGCATTATTTTTATATACCCGCACCGCACCTGCATTTATCTCTTTTATATCATTACCTGGCGCTCCAATAGCTAAAACACTACCATCTCCGGATAGAGAAACACTAGTACCATTATTTTCATCATCATCAATTCCATAAAAAGAATCCCCTAACTGTGTCCAAACTCCTTCCTTATTTTCATAGACCCGAACCACCCCTGTATAGTCTCCAGCTGCATCTACTCTATCCGGTGCTCCGATAGCCAAAATTCTCCCATTAGCAGAAAGCGAAACACTGGAACCACTTTCACTGGCAATTTCCTTCCCATTAATATCACCTCCAATTTGCACTTGTCCAAATCCAAGTATGGGAAACAATAAAACAAATAATTTGATTTTCATAATAAAAATTTTTAAGGTTAATAAAGCTATTTCTATAAATAATTAAAATTGTTCGTTAATTGATTTGTTTAATTGTAGTCCAAATACAAACTGAGTAAGTTTTATAAAAAAACTTCTGAAATTACTGCATGTATGGTTCTTGGAAAAAGTTTCTAAATAGCACTAATACTTGTTTCTGTCCTCTTGGAATATGATTTTCATTAAATCCTCAAAAAACACTTATCTTCTTAAAAAAACAGTATCTCCTAAATAGTAATCTAAATAAAACTATTGTTCTAAATAAAAGCTTCATGAGGTAACTTATCAATCAATTTTCCAAGAACTTTTGCAACGGCTGCTATTCCAGGAGTGAAATTAAAAGCTAATTACTATATCATCTTTTTTTGGTCGCGAACTGCACCTCAACAACCTAAAATTATTTTTTCATAAAACCTGAATAACCACACCATTTTCTATGCTAAACTATATGTGCGATTTTCCTATAATTGCATACAGCAACCGGGAAAAATAGATGACATACTGCATTTCACAGCAGAAGTCTTTAAAACTGAACTTACAATCTCAAATAAACAGTATTAAAATATACTCATCTTTATGTAGCCAACTGTTAATTCTGTTTTATCAAGCCTATTGGCACTAAATCCATACTACTTCCTGAACTTTATCGCCAAAAAATGCTTCCCATAAAAATTGGCTAAAAAACAATTCAGTCAAGATGACTTCACTACACACATACCTGTATTACATGATTTTGTATATGATTAATTCTTTTTTTAAATATCATCTATTAAACAAAAAATTATATAATTTCATCTTTACAAAACATTGGTAAGATTTATTGGTTCGTAAAACAAGCTTACCATACTTCTCTTGTATTTTTTATGATTTTGGAACTACCATCTTGAATTAAGTTATCAAAATACATCATTTTCCTACATTAAATTATAATCTTCTTTATTAATGCCTTGAATCGAATTATACTTGTTTATTATTAAAAAAACTATCCTCTAATTTATTTAAAGCTAATAAGTACATTTAAATAGTAAGTCTGTAAAGCGCTTGGAAAATCAACAACTAAAAATTTAAAAAAATCAAATTACAAGCAAAGAAGATAAACCGATACCTCCGGTTAGTCCGGTAGTACCAAGCGACTTGCCTCATAGAGAAGCAAAAGCTCTATATTTTATAATCATGTCTTATAAAACAAGTCCAACTAATCAACACCCAAAATAAATTCAATAAAAAAGCTGCCAAAACATTTGCACGTTTTGACAGCTCCAAAAAAAAAAAAATATCAATCTTTATCTCTTAGAAAGAGTATGTTGTAGCAAGTAGAGCAAAAAACATTCCACCAGTTGGAAGAGCGTCAGTGTCTTTAAAAATATCTTCAGAGGCGGCATCATATCTCAACTCCGGGATAATAGTTAACTTTCCAACTTTATAATTTAGTGAAACCGTATTTGCAAATACATTTGATCCTGTAAGTGTCCCTAAACTTGGAGCAGCATCTTTGGCATTAAAAAATTCCATTCGGTAAGCTAAACTTAAAGTTTCCTTGAAAGCATAATTGGCATACCCTACCAATGAAAACCACTCTCCATCTAATGTACTGTTAAAATCATTTGTTGTTTTAGCATAAGTAGCATTAAAGCCAAGTCCAAAACTGTCGCTTATTGTTTTTGAAGCTACAAAATCAAATTGCGTTTTATTTTCGTCTGATGCCGGATTAGTACTTCCGGAAGTAAAATTCAAATAAGCACTTCCCGTATCGCCTACATATCCCAATTGTCCTATATACGTTTTCTGTTTTGTCCCTGCATCCATTGCTGATTTAAAATCGGTCGGATTTGTTATTCCGAACATAGCCGAAAATTTCCCTGATGTATATTGCGCTTTTACACCTGTATTGAAAAACGGCCCGTAGGAGAAAGCATAAGACATACTGTAGTTTTTATTGTCTACCGCATCTACCAATTCATAACCGATATGAGTACCAAAGCTACCTGCGACTACTTTAAATTTATCTGTTATCTCATACGTAAAATACAATTGCTTGATTAAAAATTTAGCCGTAATATCTTTGTCTGTTGTTTCATTGTATGAAAATTCACCTGCTCTTTTTCCGAAACCTAAATCTACAAAAACGGATCCTTTTTTGAATGAGTGAGAAGCTTCAATAGAGGCCATCCCTAACTCGAATGAATCTTGAGAGTTAGTAAAGCTTGTTAATCCATTCAATTGTTTCGAAAAATCATATTTATAATAGGCGTCTGCAGATCCGGCAAAAGTAGTTGCAGGAGATATTTGTTTTTCACTATCATCTTGGGCAAATACAAAGGAACTGGTTAACATGGCGGCTAAAATGTGAAATGTTTTTTTCATGTTTTTAATTGGTTTTTAGTTGTTAATTGATTTTGGTTAGTTATTCTTTTCTATATCTATTTGCTAGTATATGTCATCTCTAAAACCTCAAATTTATCCCTCAAACCTCTTCATTTTCCTTAGCGAATTTATTAACTTTTGTATGAGTAGGAGAATCAAAATCTATTTTTTTGATGTTTTAAAGCAAGAATTACGGATTACAAAAATTTACTTCTCTAAAATCACTATTTGATATTTACAGCGATTTGTTTTTAAAAATTCAACAACACAAAAAACACAAGTAACCATCAAAAAATAGTAGTTATTAAAAAATAACTTATAAAAAATATCAAAAATTGACACTAAAATAAAATCAAAAACAACTAACCCATTAAAAAAATAGGGTAAATTAAATTTTACGAAAAACTAAAGAAAAACAAAACTCAATTACAACACTTAGAAGCGAAAACAAATAAGAAGTCAAAATTCTTACAATTACAAACAACAAAAAAAGCCCGTTCAATTTATGAACGGGCTGAAGAATAACTTATAAAAAAGAATCAAATTCTACTTACTATAGTTTTACAAAATTGCTTAGTTAATTCCGCATTTTTTTCATTATTAAGCGTATCGTTTTTACAGCGACCTTAATCCGGTAAAACAATTCATATAAACTTCTACTTATGGTCTTCTATTACAAATTCATACTTAAGAGGATCAAACATAGAAAAACTATTGAATTATTTCAGGATCAATTCGATTGCATTTAATTCGTCTGAAGAGAAATCTTGTTTTTGCAGGCACTCGATATTGTTATTCAATTGTCTGACAGAACTTGCACCGATTAAAACGGAAGTAATTCTTTTGTCTTTTTGGAGCCAGGCCAGTGCCATTTGCGCCAAAGACTGACCTCTATTTTGAGCAATTTCATTTAACTGAACTAATTTCTGAATGCGTTCCTGAGTCACCTCATCTTCTTTTAAATGTCCGTTTGGATTATGTGCTCTGGAATTCTCCGGGATTCCGTTTAAATACTTATCGGTTAAAAGCCCTTGCGCTAATGGTGAAAATGCAATACATCCTACTCCCTTTTCTTCCAAAACATCCAACAAACCATTCTCTACCCAACGTTCTAACATTGAATATTTGGCTTGGTGAATCAAACAAGGTGTTCCCAATTGTTGCAGGACATCAACGGCAACTCTGGTTTGTTCCGCGGAATAATTACTGATTCCGACATACAATGCTTTTCCGCATCTTACGGCATGATCTAAAGCCATCATGGTTTCTTCAATTGGTGTTTCAGGATCGGGGCGGTGTGAATAAAAGATATCTACATAATCAATATTCATACGTTTTAAACTCTGATCTAAGCTAGACAACAGATATTTACGGGATCCCCAATCTCCATAAGGTCCATCCCACATGGTATAACCGGCTTTGGTAGCAATCACGATTTTATCACGTAGATTTCCTTGAAAATTATGCCATAGTATTTTACCAAAATTTTCTTCGGCAGAACCCGGAACCGGTCCGTAATTATTTGCTAAATCAAAATGCGTTATCCCTTTATCAAAAGCTTCTTTGGCGATACTTTCCGCATTTTCAAAGTTATCAACTGACCCAAAGTTATGCCATAACCCTAAAGAGATTTCAGGTAACAGTAGTCCGCTTTTCCCACATCTGTTGTATTTCATTGTTTTGGTTTAATGGTTAAAGTATATAGGTTTTAAAGGTAGAAACAATCTCAATTATTTTAAACGCAAATAGTCCTTTATTTTTGTAAATTTGTTTAAAGCATAAAATTATGAATACTAACTGGCAAAACTTGATATCTATAGATCCGGATATCCGATTTGGTAAACCTATTATTACAGGAACCAGAATTTGCGTTTCCGATATCCTTTCTTGGTTATCCACAGGAATGTATTATGAGGATATTATAGAAGACTTCCCTGAATTAAAAAAAGAACATATTCTTGCGTCTCTGGCATTTGCGGCCAATAGAGAGAATATAACAAAAATAATTGCTGCCTAATGAAATTACTATTAGATGCAAATATTTCATAGAGAATAATCAAACTAACTTATTGAAAATGATTTTTCTAATTGTTTACATTCTAAAGACATTCAAATAAATCAACCCGCAAAAGATATTGAAATTTGGAATTTTGCTAAACAAAATGATTTTACGATTCTCACTCTTGACGATGATTTCGAAAAATTATCACTTTTAAAAGGAGCTCCTCCAAAAGTTATAATTTTAAAAACTTTTAACAAAAACACAAAAGAAATTATTAAATCATTTATTTTAAATAACGAATTGATGATTTTGGAAGTTTATTAATTATTTCCGTTTAAATAAAAAAACAAACCCAACAGGTTTCAAAAACCTGTCGGGTTTAGATAAACGGTTAGTTTAGTCCTTTACTCCTCCGTTAATAATTTTAGAAGGCTTTCGTCTCTTTGATAGACATCTTTATAGAAATTCAATCGTCCTTTTCGATCTACCCATGCGGTAAAATAACCGATATAAACCGGAACTTTCTTTTTTAAGGTGTACCAGCTTTCTTTTCCGGCGTGCATGGCTTTGTCTATTCGTTGTGGTGTCCATTTTGGATCGTTTTTCAGCAGTTCAATCGCTAGCTCTCTGGGTTTTGCTACGCGAACGCATCCGTGGCTGAAAGCTCTGTTTTCTCTTTCGAACAAACTTTTTGCCGGTGTGTCATGCAAATAAATATTATTTGAATTAGGAAATAAAAACTTCACTAAACCAAGCGAATTATTTACTCCGGGTACTTGTCGCACCGCGCCATTATTCCATTCTAAGTGTTTTTCAGCTAAGTAATTCTTGTTTTTAGCCATTCCGGGTTTAATCTCTTTATTGATAATACTCTGCGGAACATTCCAATAAGGACTAAAAACAATATTATTCATCATACCGCTAAAAATAACGGTTTTCGTCATTGCTTTTCCAACTACTACCTCTGAAACAAAAGTAATTTCATGATCCCGAATCAGATATAATTTAAACTCCGGAATATTAACTTCTATGTATTCTTTACCTTTTTCCAATCCCGGGTCAATCCACCTGCAACGCTCCATATTTACTATAATCGTCTTGATGCGATCTGAAACCGGAAGATTCAATTCATCAATATGTTCTTTTACGATTGTATTTTTTGGTGTATTGCCATGATGCATTTGGTAATCTTTCATTGCTGAAATTAGAATCGAATCACATACCGCACTTTTATTATTTTCTTTTAATTCTCCGGTGATAGCAAGTCTCTCTCTAATTTGAGCAATTGCAGTTGCTGAATCTCCCACTTTAAAACTTTTAAAATCCTCGTCGACTTCAATCGTTTTCCATCCCCCTTTTTTCTCAATTGATCTGTATTGTTTCAGTGCTTCACGCAGTTTATAATACTGACTGAACATTTTACTTTTATTATCATCATTAATGGTAGCATGTTTGAAAATAGAATCCGAAAAGACCTGATAATTCAGTTTTTTTCGCGGCAAAAGCCATTCTAAAGAAGTTGTTGTTTTTTCATCGACTCCACCGTATACTTTTTCTGCATAATAGAAATACAGATTGGTGATCATTAAATCGGTATCAACCTGTGATAATTTATTGTCACCCAGACGTTCGAAAATTGGATTTATCTTTTCGTTGTACGGAAAATTGGTTTTCAATCCTTCGTCTCCCAAATTTTTGTATTTATTAAACAAAGTACTTCCAAACTCTACTACTCCTTTATTATCTAACCACAATTGAGTGTCGTTTTTTTTCTTGTACAACGAGGAAACGTCTCCCTGAAATTTAACTAATTTAGGATACGTTTGATAAAAAATGGCGATGTCTGTACTGTCAATAGAAATCTTAAGTTCGGGCACTTCTGCTTTTAAAGTCTTTTTGTGTTTTTCTTCTTTATCATTTGATTTAGAATTACAGGAAACAGCAATAAAAAGAATGATAACTGCGGCAAGCGGATACAAAATTTTCATAATGATATTTTTAATAAAAATAAAAAAGTTTTCATGAAAACCGCTCTTTTCTAAAAAAATAAATACGGACCTAACCACAACATTATTAACCTTTAAAAACGCAAAAAACTCCGGATACATTACATATCCGGAGTTTTCCTCTTTATAACTAATCTATTTAAAACTCTTAGATAACAGTCCCTTTTAAAGTAAGGACTTTAGGTGTAGTTTCGGCACTGGTAGTTACCGTAACCGTTTTTGTAAAACCACCTTTGTTTGCTGCATTATAAGTTGCAGTTACTTTTGCCGATTTACCAGGCAAAATTGGCTCTTTAGTGTAATCTGTTGCAGTACAACCACAAGATCCCTGAACATTAGTAATAACTACTGCAGTTTTTCCTGTATTTTTAAATTCATAAACAATTGCTTTTGGAGTTCCTTGTGGAATTTGACCAACATCGATTGTTTCTGCTTTCCAAACAATTACTGAAGCTGTACCTTCCTCCGTTTTTGGAGTAGAAGTTAAAGATTCAACCGGTGCGATTGCAGAAAAAGACATTAATCCTAAAGCTAAAACTAACATCGAAATTTTAATTATTTTCATAGTATTTTTATTTAATGGTTACTGGTTCAATTTTACATTTCAAAAGTACTTTAGAAGAAAACAATTCGCTGTTAAGCGGTTTCAAATCTTTGTTAACAACTTGTTAATGGGTATTTTTGATTTAATTTTTGATTAATATTACACTTGTAAATTGCATTTCCCTTGAAAATAAACAAACTAAATAGTATCATCCTTCTTGGATTAGTTGCCATCATCAGTATATTGGTAGCACAATTACTATGGACAAAAGAAGCTTTTAGTCTGGAACAAAAAAAACTGAGCCAAAAAACGCATATTGCTTTATTGGAAGTTGCTAAAAAACTTTATGAAGGTACCAGTCACGACTTACCTTCTCAAAATCCGGTTCAGAAAATTGCGAATGATTATTATATTGTAAATGTTGAAAATGATTTTGAACCTGATATTTTAGAGTTTTACTTAAAATCAGAATTCAAAAAAATGAATATCACAACTGATTTTGAATTTGCCATGTACAATTGTCAAAGTGATGAAATGGTTTACGGAAATTACATCTCTTTAACTCAAAAGGGAAATACGAAACAAACCGTTCATTTTCCGAAACATAAAAATCTGGTTTATTATTTTGCTGTTCGTTTCCCAAATGAGACCACTTACCTATTCAGTTCAATGCGTTTTTGGTTTGTCCTTTCAACTGTCATGATTCTTATATTATTGATTTATGTTTATTCGATTTTTACGCTTTTACAGCAAAAGAAATACTCTGAATTGCAGCGTGATTTCATCAATAATATGACACATGAATTTAAAACACCTTTATCTTCTATTTTAATTGCTTCCAAGTACCTTATCGAACAAAATCCGATTAAAGAGGACAAAAAACTGTACACTTATACAGATATAATTATCAAACAAAGTCACAAACTGAACAATCATATCGAGAAGATCTTAAACGTAGCCAAGTCGGATCATACCCCTTTGGAACTAAAAACGGAATCTGTTTTGATCGTTCCCATTATAGAAGAAATCATTACGAATATTCAGTTAAAATGTCCGGAAGCCGTTATTAAAATTGAGACAGCTTCTGCCGATTATCAGTTAGAAACAGACATTTTTCATTTTTCTAACTTAATATACAATCTGTTGGACAATGCTGTAAAGTATTGTAATGAAAAGCCTGAAATTCAGATCCGGATTTCGAAGGAAAACCAAACTTTAAAATTAGAATTCATTGACAATGGAATTGGAATTGCGTCTAAAAATATCTCTTCTATCTTTGATAAATTCTACCGCATACAAAATGAAAAGAGCAACGAGGTAAACGGTTTTGGTCTTGGTTTGTATTATGTGAAAGAAATTTGTACCTTACAATATTGGAAAATAAACGCCACGAATAATTCAGAGAAAGGCATCACCATAACGTTGACAATTCCATATAAAAAATGAAAAACTTTAGAATTCTGTACTCCGAAGATGATGAAACATTAGCGTTTCTGACCAAAGATAATTTAGAGCAAAACAACTATGAGGTTACCCATTGTTCTAACGGAAAATCAAGTTTAGAAACTTTCAAAGAGGAAGATTTTGATATTTGCATTTTTGATATCATGATGCCAAAAATGGATGGTTTTGATCTGGCAACTGAAATCAGAAAAATGGATACTGATGTTCCTATTATTTTTCTTTCTGCGAAAACATTAAAAGAAGACCGCATAAAAGGACTGCGTCTGGGTGCTGATGATTATCTCGTTAAACCCTTTAGCATTGAAGAATTACTTCTGAAAATTGAAATTTTCCTCAAACGATCGCAAAAAAACAATGTCATCAAAAAATCTGTTTATGAAATTGGTAAATACCAGTTTGATACCGAAAATTTCATTCTTTTTAATGAAACCGAAAAAATTAGTCTGACACAACGCGAGGCAGAACTTCTGAAACTTTTTGTCGACAATAAAAACTTAGTTTTAAAAAGACAACAAATCCTTACGTCACTTTGGGGAGATGACGATTATTTTATGGGGCGTAGTTTGGATGTTTTTATTTCGCGACTGCGTAAAATTTTGGTTAACGAAAAAGGAATATCAATTGAAAACCTACACGGAATAGGTTTTCGGTTTACCATGTAATCCACCAAATTAAATTTATATAATTTTGTATTTTTAATATCAAATCTATTCGATATGAAATTACACCATTTGCGCAACGCTACTTTAGTTATTGAAACAGAAAAGCACGTCATCTTAATTGATCCAATGTTGGGCAAAAGGAAAACCATTGCTCCTTTTACGCTTTTTCGTTACAAGCCAAAAAGAAATCCGCTTAAGGCACTGCCCAAAAACAGCCGTGAAATCCTTAGTAAAGTAACCCATTGCTTAATTACACATTTGCATCCGGATCATCTTGATAAAGCCGGAGAAGTCTTTTTAAGAAGAAACTCAATTCCGGTAATTTGCAATGCTAAAGATGAAAGTGTCCTGACAAAAAGAGGCTTAACTATTGTTCAAACTTTAGACTACTGGCAACCTCAAGATTTCCTGGACGGAAAAATTACCGGTATACCAGCCCTACACGGCTATGGATTTATTGCCAAACTAATGGGGAATGTAATGGGTTTCTATATCGAACTCGAAAACGAAAAATCGGTTTATATTAGCTCCGACACTATTTTTACAAAAGACGTGGAAAAAGTGCTGAAAGAACTAAAACCTGATATTGCAACTGTTGCCTGTGGAACTGCAAGATTAGATTTCGGACAACCCTTATTAATGAGAATGAGCGACATTTTGAAATTTACAGCTTTAGCACCGGGAAATGTTTTTGCGAATCATTTAGAAGCTTTAAATCATTGCCCTACCACAAGGGAGGAGTTAAAGTTAGCGTTGGAAAATAGTGATCTTTTATCCAAAACGGCTGTTCCTAATGATGGCGAATGCGTAGAATATTAATTACAAAACCAGCAGACCAAATTCACGCAACGTATTGATTGGCTTTGAATACCAAAACAATTCGAAATCCTCTAATTCCGTTTCAAAATCATTTTTCACCTCTTGAAAAGTATAATTTTTACCACTTGAAACGGTTATTTTTTTCAGGATTTCAACAAGCCATTCTCCCTCATTTTTATTGGTTTGAATGGTAAAACTTTCTTTTTTGTCATGAAAAACAAAAGCTACCATTTCCCAGGTTTGTCCTTTTTTAGATTTTGTAAAATGTTCCACAGTCGGCTTCCCGCCTAACCAGACTACTTTTGCATTGGGTTTGGTAGTAAAATCGTTTCCTTCTTCAAGAGCATCAAAAATAAAATCGGGATCTATTTTTGTTTTCGGAATTTTAAAGTCAAACCAATCCTGCAATTCGTAATCAAAACAGATTCCGTGCATGAAATTGAAGAGTGATTTTTTTAATCCAAAACTAAACTTATCGTGATTGATTCCTGTAGAATCGGTATAGTCGATATCATTATTCGCAAAAGTTCCAATGACTTCTGTTGCTTTGGTTACGCCAAATTTCTCCGGATACAATCCAACGGGACTGTGTGCTGTCATGGCAAATTGATGCCAAAATCCGGATTGCAGAATTCCTGCTTCAAATAATTGTCGCACCATTTCCAGACTGTCAACTGTTTCCTGAATGGTTTGTGTCGGATATCCGTACATCAGGTACGCATGCACCATGATCCCGGCTTCCGTAAAATTTCGGGTTACTTTTGCTACTTGTTCTACAGTTACTCCTTTGTCAATTAATTTTAATAATCGGTCGGAAGCTACTTCTAAACCACCCGAAACGGCAATACAACCCGAGGCTTTCAGCAATAAACATAAATCGGCAGAGAAACTTTTCTCAAAACGAATGTTTGTCCACCAGGTAACCGCAAGTTTTCTACGCAAAATTTCCAGCGCTAAAGCACGCATCAAAGCCGGCGGTGCGGCTTCATCCACAAAATGAAAACCATTCTGACCGGTTTGCTGCATCAGATCTTCCATTCGATCACAAAGCAGATTGGCTGCAACGGGCTCATATACTTTTATGTAGTCCAGCGAAATATCACAAAACGTACATTTTCCCCAATAACAACCGTGTGCCATAGTCAGTTTATTCCAACGACCGTCGCTCCACATTCGGTGCATTGGATTTACAATTTCGATCACCGAAATATATTTATCCAAAGGCAAATCCGAATAGTCCGGCGTTCCTACGTAGGCTTGCTTGTAATCGTGTTTCAACGAATTATTCTTGTAAACAACTTTTCCCTCTTCCAACAAAAAAGTTCTCTTATAAGAATTGGAATTTGGATTTTCTAAATTGAATATTAACTCTTCTATTGGCACTTCGCCATCATCTAAAGTAATAAAATCGAAAAACTCAAAAACACGTGCATCAGAAAGCGAACGCAATTCGGTGTTTGGAAAACCGCCACCCATTGAAATTTTAATTTCAGGATGGTTTTCTTTTACCCATTGCGCACATCTGAATGCACTATATAAATTCCCCGGGAAGGGAACAGAAATCAAAAATAAAGTTGGTTGTACCGCTTCAATCTTAGTTTTCAAAAGTGAAATTAAGATCGAATCAATGTAGGTTGGTTGCTGTTGCAAGGCTTCATACAACTCATCAAAGGAATTCGCGCTGCGACCTAAACGTTCGGCATATCGGCTAAAACCAAAATTCTCATCGACACATTCTACAATATAATCCGAAATGTCTTCGAGATATAAAGTGGCCAAATGTTTGGCTTTGTCCTGCGTTCCCATGGTTCCGAAAGCCCAATCAAGTTCTTCCAATTGCGCAAAACGAGAAGCTTCCGGCAGAAAATCCTCCTGACAAATCTGTAAAGCCAACGTTGGATTTTTTCCTTGTAAAAACTGAATTACAGCATCAATCGTTTTGATGTATTCGTCCTGCAAAGCAAAAATACGTTTAGAATTATCTGAAATCTCAGTACTTGAAACCTCAAACCTGAAACTTGAAACTTCAAACAAATTAACAAGACCTTTCTTCGAAAACAGCTCCAGAATCACATCAATCCCCAAATCTGCCTGAACTGATGCTACATTTTTTGTATTCAGAAACCCTTTTATATAGGCGGTTGCCGGATACGGAGTATTCAGTTGAGTAAATGGAGGCGTGATTACAAAAAGCTTAGTTTTCAAAAGGAAATATTTTCTGCAAAAATACGGGATATTTCTAATCTTTTCAGGAAAAGATTTCGACGGTTTTATTACTGCTGCGAGTTGCAATTTTTGATTTTATTTTGTAGATAATTAATTACATTTGCGGCACTACTACCCGACCCTTATGAAATATAAATTACTCTTTATTTTTTTATTCTTTTCACTGTATTCTTATTCCCAAGAAAATTGTAATAATGGCATCGATGATGATAATGATGGAAAAATAGATTTAAATGACACTGATTGCATTTGTAATAACAATGCGACAACTTCAATTTTAGCGAACTCTTCATTTGAAGAAAAAACAAGTTGCCCCTATTCTTATAACGATTTAAGTTCAGTAATCTCTTGGGTAAAGGGAACACAACCTTCTCCTTCTTATATAAATTGTGCTAAACCTAGTCTTATTTATGATAAGAAACTTGAGAATTTTCCTGACGGTGATGGGATAATTAGTGCTGTTTATAAAAATGGCCGAAAAGAATACCTCGCAACTAAATTGCAAACTCCATTACTTGCAGGTACAAAATATCAATTAAAATTAAATATTGCTACTTTAATAGCTCAAAGCGGTAATAAAGAATATGATTTTGATTATTTAGAGCCTATTAATATTACCCTTTTTGGATGCAATAATCGCGATAATTTGTCATTATATACAAATTCCAGTCCAGATACATTTGATCCAACCTGGATTGAAATAGGTCATGCCGTTTACCAACCCCAATCTATATGGGGAGAAATAACCCTTGTTTTTACTCCAAATACCAATATAAATTCAATAATGTTTGGTGCTCCATCTGGAAAATTACCCGCATCATTTGATACGCTGGAATCTCTATCTTTACTTTACGACAAATTAGTTTTAAACAAAGTGGAGGACCTTGGAGTCACTATTTCTCAAACAGGAAATTTTTGTAATGGCGATTTACAATTAACCGCTAGTACAACCAAAAACCCAAACCCAAGTACAACTTATCAATGGTACAAAGAGGGAATTGCAATAAATGGCGCAATAAATAAGACTTATAACATATTACCAAAAACAACAAATATAGGCGCTTATTCGGTTAAAATAACTAACGGAAGTGCTTGTTTTATTAGTTCAACTTTAACGATAAACAATTCACTCTCAAGTCCGGAAACAATTGTAAAACAGCCTAATTGCAAAAATAAAAGCGGCAATATAACTGTAAAAGAAGGAGGCCTAAATTATAGTTTTGATAATGGTAAAACATGGCAGACTGATTCTGGTTTTACTCCAACAGGGCCAGGCAAATATTATGTTAAAACTAAAGCTGCCTCCGGGTGTATTTCAACACCTTCCATTATAACAATCCTTGATCCTGTATTGTTAGACCGACCTTCATTTTCAATTATCCAGCCAACATGTAGTGCTAATGGCAGTATCAAAATTACAACGCCTGCTTCAGAATTTAGTTTTGATGATGGATTGACTTGGAATACCAATTCAACAAAAAACAATTTACCCCCAGGGAACTATATAATCAGAATTAAAAATAATCAGGGATGTGAATCGTATTCCCGTAGTATCTTTCTTTTTACGCCTCGTTTAGATTATCCAAAATATACATTTAAAATTCCCACTTGTAATGCAGGAGGAAGTATTACTATTACGACACCTGCATCTGAGTATAGTTTTGATAATGGAGTAACCTGGACTACAAATCCTATTGCAACAAATTTGGCTCCGGATTACTACTCTATAAAAATTAAAGACAAATATGGTTGTGAATCTAATACTCCATTAGAATATATTTATTTAAAAAAATTTTACAACCCTACACCAAAAGTAAAAACGGTTGACCCTACTTGCACGCAACAGGGCTCTATAAGTATTTTAACCGTTGCTCATCAGTATAGCTTTGATAACGGGGTAACATGGACCACCAATCCTAATGCAGTAAATCTAAGTGGAGGTACTCATATTATAAAAACAAAAAATGAATTAGGCTGCGAATCTGAACCTTATTATGCCATCTTAAAACCTTTTTTTCTTGATCCGGTTACTTTCACATATGTACAACCTATTTGCAACACTCCTGGAAGTATTACAATAACAACACCTGCATCTGAATATAGTTTTGACCGAGGACTAACCTGGAGTACGAACCCAACGACAATAATCCCTCTTGTTTATAAAGATTTTTTCATAGTTGTTAAAAATGAATTGGGTTGTACATCAGAACCTCAATATGTATATGTACCTATAAATTATTATTCGGGTTTAGAAACTACTTACAGAATAAATAAACAAATCACATGCGATTCCGGTGCCAGTATAACTATTACATCACCGGCATCGGAATATAGTTTTGATGATGGTCAAACCTGGTCTACAAATCCAACTGCTACAAATCTAGAAGCTAATTATTATTCTTTAAAATCAAGAAGCAGTACTGGATGTATGACCTATTCAAATAGAATGTATATTGGCAGTCTATATTTAGATTTTCCCATTTGTACCGTTACTCAACCTGAATGTACCAAAAATGGAACTATCACGGTAACATCTCCTGCAGCGTTTTACAGTTTTGACGAAGGACAAACTTGGGGAACGAACCCAACAAAATCTGATTTGGGAGAAGGTAATTACCATGTTGTAATAAAGGATAAATATGGATGTGTAAGTTTACCACTTTACATCCATATTTATCCTTTTTTTCTCGAAACTCCATATTACAATATTACACAACCAACTGTTTGCGGTGATAACGCAACTGGAAGTATTACAATAATCAGCAAGGCCGATTTTTACAGTTTTAATGATGGAGCAACATGGAGCACAAATCCGACAGCCACAAATCTGCCTATTGGCTCTGAATATCGAATAAAAACAAAAAATAGTAACGGATGTGTCTCACAAAGTGTCTATTTTACCTTTACACCATTTGAGTTAAAAAATGCCGAATATACTTACACTGACCCAACTTGTGACAAAGGTGGCAGCATTACGATTACCACTCCGGCACCCTTTTATAGTTTTGATGGTGGGAACACCTGGGGCACTACTCCTACAGCTTTAAATTTACCTATGGGTAATTACCATCCAAAAATAAAAAATGAATCAGGTTGTATTTCTCCAACTTATTATAGTGTGAATTTTAATGACCCAAAATTAAATTTCCCAAGTATACGGGTAACTCAACCAAAATGTGGAATTCCCGGAAGTATTATAATTGACACACCAGCTGCACAATATAGTTTTGATGGAGGGAGGACATGGAGTAATTCAAATAAACTTTTAAACATATTAGCATCAATCAACGCAGAAAATTTTCACATCATAATAAAAGACGAATTAGGTTGTGAGTCCTATACAACACCTATTCCTATTTATCCGGTTTACCTGGACACTCCCGCTTATTCGACGACAAAACCTACATGTCAGTTGGGAGGAAGTATTTCCATCGATCCAATTGGAGCTGAATATAGTTTTGATAACGGATTGACATGGAGTACAAATCCAAGTGCTACTAATTTAGATGAAGGATATTACTATATAATTTTGAAAAATAAACTAGGTTGTGAATCATACCCTCAAGCCGTTTATGTGCCTAAATTCTATCTTGACGAACCTTTATTTAAACTAACCCAACCTAATTGCGATATTTTAGGAAGCATTGAAGTAGCAACTTCTGCTTCAGAATATAGTGTTGATAATGGAAAAAACTGGGTTTCAACCTCCACAATTCCAAATTTAACACCTGGAAATTATTATTTAAAAATAAAAAACTCGTTTGGATGCGAATCTAACCCTAAATATTTTACTCTTTACGACCCAAATCCCTCCCCGGGACCACCAAATATTTCCGTTCAACAACCAAGTAGTTGTACTGCTACAAAAGGAAAAATTACTGTATCAACCTATGCTCAGCAGTATAGTTTTGACAATGGACTTAACTGGACTTCAAATCCCATAGCATCAAATTTAAATCCCGGTACTTATTTCGTTAAAATAAAAAATAGTGCTACAGGCTGTCCTTCATCCCCTGTCAAAGCAACTATTAATCCTCTTTTAGAAGACATAAAAACGCCAAATTATATTGTTTCTCAGCCAACTAGCTGCACCAATCCTTTTGGGACAATTAAAATCACTTCTACTGCTTCTGAATATAGTTTTAATAATGGCATAAGCTGGAGTAAAAATCCAGATTCCGGTAACATTCCTGTTGGAAATTATACCATTAAAATTAAGAACTCGGCAGGTTGTGAATCTCCATCAATAAACACTTCTATAAATCCTCCTGCAGATTCACCGGGTAAACCTCAAGCAACAATCTTTCAGCCAGATTGTAATAATTCTAAAGGAAAAATCACAATCACAACTGTAGCCTCAGAATATAGTTTTGATAATGGAAATACTTGGACTACCAATAAAATTTCAATACTGTTGAATCCAGGCGATTACCAGATTAAAATAAAGAGTTTAGCCGGATGTATTTCAGAAATATCAAAAGTTACATTAATACCATTTACTCTATTCACTATTAAACCAACTGTAACTTCCCCTCAGAACTTCTGTATTCAGGATAAGCCAACTTTAAATGCCATCAGCATTTCAACTGGTCAAAACATAAAATGGTATGATGCACTCACAGCCGGAACCCTTTTACCCAATACCACATTACTCCAAGAGGGCACAACTTATTACGCCTCACAAACCATAAGCGGATGCGAGAGTGAGAGAACTGCTGTAACAGTAAAAATTTACGATACCCCTGCTCCAACCGGAGATACCAATCAACCTTTTTGCACGGGTCAAAATCCAACTTTACAGGATATTGTAGTTACCGGAGAAAATCTAAAATGGTATGATGCGCTTACTAATGGAAACAGCTTATCAAACACTGCCACTCTGCAAAACGGAATTACTTATTATGTTTCGCAAACATTGAATTCTTGCGAAAGCAAAAGATTAGCCGTTACGGTTTCTGTCCAAAATACACCCGGAATTCCTACGGGCGATTTAAATCCTGAGTTTTGCAAAAGCGAAAATGCTACTTTGAGCGATATCGTTCTGAATGAGACAAATTTAAAATGGTACAATACGATGATCTCCGCAGCACCATTACCGAATACTACAGTGTTGCAAAACAATACTACTTATTACGTTTCACAGCTTATTGGGTGCGAGAGCGACAGAATAGCAGTATTGGTAACGATCCATGATACCGCTCTGCCAACAGCCAATACCGCGCAAACTTTTTGTATTGATGACAACGCTACTATAAATGATATTGCAATTCTCACAGGACAAAACCTAAAATGGTATGATGCGGAAACAGCAGGAAATGTTTTAACCAGCACAACCGCTCTTGAAAACCGTACTTATTATGTAAGTCAAATAAACATGAACTGCGAGAGTCAAAGATTAGGGATTATTATAAAAATTCAGGATACACAAGCTCCAACTGCCCATGCAAATCAGACTTTCTGTATACAGGAAAATGCTACCATCGGCAAAATAGAAATTAACGGTCAAAACATAAAATGGTACAATGCGATAACAGCCGGAGTAATTTTATCTGAATCAACTCCGCTTAAAAATGAAGTTACCTATTTTGCTTCCCAGACCATTAATGATTGCGAAAGTGAACGAACTCCAATAACTATAAAAATCGATGAAGCCACAGCTACTCCATGTACTAAATATATAAATGAACTTCCTTACCCAAAGTTCTTTACCCCTAATAATGATACTTTTCATGATACCTGGACCATCGATTTTGATTACTTAGCGCCCAACACCGGAATCCGAATATTTGATCGCTATGGAAAATTCATCAAAGAATTAACCGTCAATACTTCCTGGGATGGAACTTATACGGGACAGGACATGCCAACATCTGATTATTGGTTTAGTGTCACTCGCTTAAATGGCACTACATTTACAGGCCATTTTACCTTGAAACGTTAAGAATAAAAAAGGTTGTCCAAATTTATATTTAGACAACCTTTTTATCATTTTGATCTTTTGCCACGAATTACACCAATTTACATGGATTATTTCTTTGCCACAGATTTTTATAATTAAAATGGATTTCTTCTTTTTTAAATCAATTCCATGCTATTTGTGTTTAATTTTTACTGCTCCTTAACTTTTGGACTCGATCCTTTAAAACTTATGTTCTTTTTTACTGATAACCAATAGAGAGAATAAAGAAATACAGGCTGCACCTGTCAAATAAAAACCTACATAGGTCAAACTGTAATGAGATGCCAGCCAAATTGCAATCATGGGCGCAAAAGCTGCACCAAAAATTCCCGCCAGATTAAAGGTTAAGGAAGCACCTGAATAACGAACATTGGTAGGAAATAATTCCGATAAAAATGTTCCTAAAGGGCCATAAGTAAATCCCATCAGAGTCATTCCGATACAGGTAAAAATCGATACCAGAGCCATACTTCCCGATTTCAAAAAGAAGGAAAAGAAAAAACCAAAAACAGCTATAGCCGCCGTAGCAATAATTAGCATTTTTCGACGCCCTATTTTATCTGCAACCACAGCCGAAACCGGAATAAAAAGAGCAAAAAACAACACCGAAAACAACTGTATCAATAGAGCATCTCTTTTTTCGAAACCTAAATTAGACGTTGCCCAACTCAGTGTAAAGACTGTCATCAGATAAAAAACCAAGAAAGTCGTAACGGCTGCCAGAGTTCCAAAAATCAATTGATTTTTATATGATTTTATCAAAGTTAAAAAAGGAACTTTTACTTCTTCCTGTTCTTTTTTTGAATTTTCGAAAGAAGGTGTTTCCGTGATTTTAGTTCGAATATAAAAACCTACTACCACCAAAAGAGAACTGGCAATAAAAGGAATTCGCCATCCATAATCCATAAAATCCTCGTTGCTCATCGAATCGGTTAACAATAAAAAAGTACCTCCGGACAGCAATAACCCAATTGGAGCTCCTAACTGTGGGAACATTCCATACCAGGCGCGTTTGTTTGGCGGTGCATTTTCTATTGCCAGCAGGACGGCGCCTCCCCACTCACCTCCTAATCCGATACCTTGTCCAAATCGGCACAACATTAATAATAAAGGAGCAGCTACACCAATACTGGCATAACTTGGTAAAAAACCAATGGTTACAGTCGAAATACCCATCGTCAGCAAAGCGGCAACTAAAGTAAATTTGCGTCCAATCTTGTCGCCGAAATGTCCAAAAAATGCCGAACCTAAAGGACGCGATAAAAAAGCAATCGAAAAAGTAGCTAATGATTCTAAGGTTGCCATCGTCTTATCTGAACCCGGGAAAAATAGTTCCGGAAAAACCAATACTGCTGCATTGGCATAAATATAAAAGTCAAAAAATTCGATCGTGGTACCAATTAAGCTTCCAAAGAGAACGTGTTTTAAAGAGTTCTTCTTCTGATTTGGGTTATTTTTCATTCAATTTTGATATAGGTTTATTTTTAAGAAAATAGAACACAAAAATGAACCTAATTCCTGAAATCAACAAACATTTATCTGTTAAAATAAAAGATCATTGTGAAAATACAAAAACAGAATTAAGTTGAGCTGACTGCGAGGATCGGGTCTTAGGGTTGTGGGATTTCATGCACATCCTTCGACTTCGCTCAGGATGACATTCGAATTCGCTCAGGACGATATTTGAATTTGGTCGTGTAACACGCTCCAAAATAAAAAACAAAAATCAAGTTGTTTAGATTCCTCGTTTTCGTGACCTTCTTCATCATTTTGCCACGAATTTCGCCAATTGGCACGAATTATTTTTTTGCCACTGATTAAAAGGATTTATACAGATTTTATAAATCATTTTAATCCTTTAATCTGTGGCAGAATAAAAAAACAGGCCCGGATATTTAAAATTAATCAGGCCTTTTTTAATCCTTATCAACTCACTGAAATAAAAAAGGATGTCCTTACAACATCCTTTTTCCGTATTATTTTTTCTTTTTGCTTACTTGTTTCTCTTTTTTAGAAATCTTGTTTAACTTTTTAGTCAATCGTTTTTCAGTTTCTTCAATAGTACAATCGTAAGTTGCATTTAGAGTTTCAAGCTGTGTCTCTTTTAATACTTTTTGTGCTTTTTTGAATTTTTTCTGGCTTTCTAAAAGCAGCACTTTCTTTAAGAGAATCTCCACTTTGTTGATTCCTTTAATCGTAAGTGCAAAATCAATTAACTTCATTGCCTCCTCGTAATCTTCATTCAAAACCAACGTATAAATATAATACGAATACACTTCTATTGCATGAATATTAATCGAAATAGCTTGTTGAAAATACTGTTTAGCCTCCTCGTATTTAAATAATTGATCGCTTAAAACCTGACCATATAAACATAAAGCCATTGTGTTTTTATCATCATAAGACAAAGCGTATTCTAATGATTCTATGGTTTCTTCCAACGAATAAGGATAGCTGTCTAACGCCTGGAAAAGATATTTATCTACTGTTTTCATCTATTATTTTATATCGGAACTCAAAGTGTACTGTTATTATTCCCGATCGGAATAATCTTCTCTTTTTAACCTTTGTCGTTCCTGTTTGTAATTTTTTGTTTCTTTTTGTTTTTTAAAATCCGAACCCTGAAAAATCCGAATCGGATTTCCTCTTTGAATTTGCAGCTGGTTCATCCATTGTGCCTGAAATTCGGCTTTAAACTGTTTTACCGTTTCTTCTTTAAATTTTTGCAATAACCTTTCCGTTGCCAGTTTTTTATTCTGATGTTGTGAACGGGAGTCCATCGAAACCACACTGATTCCGGTTGGGACATGAGTTGCTCTTACGGCCGAACTTACTTTGTTTACATGCTGTCCTCCGGCACCTGAACTTCTCATGGCTTGGTATTGAATGTCATTCTCAGAAATCTCGGTTGCCGTCGATTTCTCCATTTCAAAGATGCCGATAAACCAGTTTTTACGCTTGTGCAATTTCCTAAACTGACTTTGTCCAATCCATTGAATTGTTCCCACCCACGAATTCACAAAATCATTCAGGTTGCTACTTTCCAGTAAAACTGTTGCTGTTTCTACGGTTCCATTTTCAATTCCGGTTTCCCTCTGAAGCATTGTTGTTTTTATGTTCTTCTCTTTTGCTTCTTCTATAAAAGTTTTTAAAACCTGAGCTACAACCCAGCTGCATTCAGCCGGGCCACGCCCTGATGTTATTTGAATTATTTTTTCCATAATTTTTATCTTTTTTAGCGGTCCATTCTCACGATTTTTGGTGTGAATGTTCCGAGAACATCAACCAATTCGTTCTGGTTTGCCATTACTTTATTAATGTCTTTATAGGCCATTGGAGCTTCGTCAATGTTTCCACCAATCAGACTCACGTCATTTGCTTTCAGGACTTTATTGATCTCACTTTGCGTGAATGATTCTTTGCATTTTCTACGAGAAAAAAGTCGTCCCGCGCCATGTGAAGCAGAATTTAAACTCTCCGCATTTCCTTTCCCCTGAACAATAAATCCCGGAGCCGTCATCGAACCCGGAATAATTCCCAGTTCACCAACATTGGCCGGAGTCGCTCCCTTACGGTGTACGATGGCTTCTTTGCCGTTTACGATTTCTTTCCACGCAAAATTGTGGTGGTTTTCGATTGTCACAACAACACGTTTTCCTATCGCTTTTGCAATTCGGCGGTGAATATCATCATGACAAGCTTTAGCATAATCACCGGCCAAATTCATAGCCAGCCAATATTCCTGACCGTCATGTGTGTTCAGATCTAGCCAAGCCAAATGCTGCACATTTTTTGGCAACGGACATTGCTTAGTAGCCAGATACGTATAATGTTTGGCGATATTAGCACCCAATCCTCTTGAACCACTGTGCGATAACACTGCAAAATATTCCCCAACACCTATTTTCCATTCGTTAAGCGGATTGGTAATCTTTGCGATTCCAAACTCAACAAAATGATTTCCGCCACCTGATGTTCCCAATTGTTTGTAGGCTTTAGTCAAAAGGTTTTTCAGAAGTGGAATATCCTGAAACTCGCTTCGGCTAAACAATTCATGATCGGCTCTTATCGTATGTGTTTCATACATTCCAAATTTGGTATTGTCTTTTAAAATGGCCTGCAACTGATGTTCTTTTCCTTTGAAAAAACTAGCCGGAATATCAAAAATGGACAAACTCATTCGGCAACCGATATCTACACCAACACCGTACGGAATAACCGCATTGTCTGTTGCGAGTACACCACCAATGGGCAATCCGTAACCTGAATGCGCATCGGGCATTAGAGCTCCAGCAACTGAAATCGGTAATTTTAAAGCATCATACAACTGATACTTGGCCTGCTCGTCGATTTCATTCTCTCCGAATATCGAAAACGGAGCCCTTGTATTATTGAGCTGATGCATTCTTACTTGCACCGGGTTAACTAATCCTTCAGCCACTTTCCCCCAAGTTCCGTGTCCTGTAAATTTTTCAGGAAACAACAAAACTTCTTTGGCTTCGGTTAGTATACTTTCTTTTTTTTCTCTTTTTCTGTATCGATTGATTTGCCCTAAAGCAATATTGATACTGTTATTTTTTGGAAAGCCTATTTTAATCAGGTCTTTTCCGGATAATTTATTTCCCATTATATATGTTTTTCTTCTAAATACATTTCATATATCGTATTCAGATTTGTTGTTTTTAAGTCATTATTGTGCTTTACTTTTTCCAAGCTCCAATAATAGTAGTCTCCTTTGCTCCTCATTTTATAGATCTTCCATCCTAAATTCCGATTCTGTATGTAATTTTTGATAAGCTTTAATTCACTTTCAAGTCCTGCGTCAACAGCTTTTTTATGTGTAATTATGTTTACCTCAATTTTAAATACAAACCTCCATGGTTCATTAAATTTGTAATACCTCACAAAACGATTGTATAGTTCAGACCATTTTTCGATTAGTGTAAAACAGGATTTTTCTTTATCAGTTAATTCGAATTTGTTAGTATTCCAATCGCTGATGCTGATGTTAGCCACAAATTGTTCTCTTGGATAAATGGCTTTCTTCCCAAAACGCTTTTTCCTCGTGGTGAATTCCTTTTGATTAGAAAACTGAAAAGTGTTAATTTTCGCTAGTATCTTTTCATAAAATACACCGTCGGCTGAGCGCAAAACATCAACACGAACTACAAAAAACCGAACCCAGCCTTTTTGATAAGGCTCTTTCAATTCGATTAAAGGCAAATTTCTAATGGCCAAATAAAGGGCACTTTTTCGTTTTGATAATTGAACAAGTTGTTTTTCAAAATCCTCTTTAACCAATCTTTTTTTTCGTCTTTTAGTTTTTAAATGAGTGCATTGAATGCAATCGTCCAAAAGATAATTGTCCATTAAAAAAATAGATTATAGATTTCCTGTCCGGTATAAAAAATACAAGACAATAGCATTTTATCTGAAACAGATAAATTAAATTCTGGTAATCGGGAATTTTTTGAAGAGTCTAGAATAAAAAAAAGCCCGAAAGTTATTTTCCTTCGGGCTTGCTCTTATATCTTAAATTGATTTGCTAGGATTGAGAAAAGCCACGAAGACACATGCCAACAGAATCTAATCCTGATGCGATGTTTTGAGAGGTAAAGTTTAATACAAACATTGTCTTCGTTATTAATAGTTAATGATTTATTTTCTGAGGCAAATTTTGTGAAATATTTTATTAATAAACAAATTATTTTAACAAAATTTTTTGAAAATAATTAAAAACCACTGATTTACAGACACTTAAAAACATTAAAAAAATCAGCTTCACTCAAAATTACATGCACAAGAGAACCAATTTTAACAAATTTTCGGCTTTGAAAAATGTTTCTATACAAATTTGGTATCGTTAGTTTCAACAAAATCAGATTTAAAAAAGAATGCAATTTTTCATTACTAACCAATATCTACCTCCGGAAAACAACAATCTTTATAAAAAATAAATAAACGCTTTGTCTAATTTTTCTCTGCTGTTTATGCTAAAAACAATACTTCTTCACGCTATTAACATTTTGTTTACTAAAACAGTTAATTTCAGATCGCAACAAAAAAACAAAACACACTGATTAACAGTGTATTAATTCAAAAATAAAAAATCAAATCCTAAGCAATAGTTAAAACCGTTTTTAACTGTATATTTTCATTAAATTTACAGCTATCAAAAATAAACCTAAAACTATGCCAACCGACTGTATCAGCTACCAAAACTCAGGATATTTCTCTACATTGATACATGATTATTTAGAACAAAAACCGGATCTGAAGCCGCTTTACAATAATTTCCCAACGCTGGAAAACTTTGAAAAACAAATCGTTGAAAAACAACAGAATTTCAACAATCAAAATAGGATTGCTTTGGTTGCTGTTTTAGAAGAACAATATTCGGCTATTCCGACTTCTGATCTGACCAAACAAAACATTGCTCTTTTAGCAGAGCAAAATACGTTTACCGTTACAACCGGGCATCAATTAAATCTTTTTAGCGGGCCTTTGTACTTTTTGTATAAAATTATTTCGACCATAAATCTCACCAAAGAATTACAATCGAAGTACCCAACCTATAACTTCGTCCCAATCTACTGGATGGCGACCGAAGATCATGATTTTGAAGAGATCAATTATTTTAATTTTAAAGGAAAAAAATTCAGATGGAATAAGGAAAGTACGGGTCCGGTAGGAAGACTTTCAACAGAAGGTCTCGCTGAATTTTTCGAAATCTATGCTTTAGAATTAGGGTCCAGTACAAACGCCAATACGCTAAAAAAACTCTTTGAAGATGCTTATTTAAAGCACAATACGCTTGCTGATGCTACACGTTTTTTAGCCAATGCGCTGTTTGCTGCTCAAGGTCTGGTGATTATAGATGCTGATAGTGCCGATTTGAAACGTGCCTTTATTCCTTATATTCAAGAAGAATTAACGAAACAAACTTCTTTTAAAGCGGTTCAGGAAACTATAGAAAAACTGAAAGCGTATACCGTTCAGGTAAATCCGCGTGAAATCAATTTATTCTATATTGAAGATCATTTGCGCGAACGCATTGTTTTTGAAAACGATAAATACATCGTCAACAATACTAAAATCTCCTTTACGAAAGAAGAAATTCTAAAATTAACAGAAAGTAATCCCGAGAAATTCAGCCCCAACGTGATTATGCGTCCCTTGTATCAGGAAATTATTTTACCCAACTTATGCTACATTGGCGGAGGTGGGGAAATTGCGTATTGGTTAGAATTAAAATCTTTCTTTGAGGCCGTAAACGTAACATTTCCAATAATTTTAGTTCGAAATTCTGTATTATTAACTACCGAAAAACAATCCAAAAAAGCGGATCAATTAGGTTTAAGCTGGAAAGATTTATTTACCAAACCAGCCGATTTAGTTAACGCTGTCACCTATAAAATTTCTGAATTCCCAATAGACTTAACCCCTCAAAAAGAAATTTTGGAAAAGCAATTTCAATATCTATTTGAACTAGCTCAAAAAACAGATCAGTCTTTTACAGGAGCCGTAAAAGCTCAGGAAGTAAAACAGAAAAAGGGCTTGGAAAATTTAGAAAAACGACTGCTTAAAGCCCAAAAAAGAAAATTAAGCGACCAATTAGAGCGAATCGAAAATTTACAATATCAATTATTCCCCAACAAAAGTTTGCAGGAACGTCAGGCTAATTTTTCTGAGTTTTATTTAGAAAAAGGAGGCGAATTGATTCCTTTATTAACTCAAAAATTAAGACCTTTAGAAACTGATTTTTCAATCATAACGATCTAATTTCATACTATACGGCACTAATTTCGGGATAAAATAACCACCTGATTCCGAAATTAGTGTTTCTAAACCAAATAGCGACTTTTAAAATTTATTAACTAATCCAATTTACCCAAAACCAATGGTAAAAGAACGCTTAATTTCGCTAGATGTCTTTCGTGGACTGACTATTTTATTAATGACAATTGTCAACAACCCCGGAGATTGGGGTAATGTTTTCCCTCCCCTTTTGCATGCTGAATGGAATGGCTGTACCCTAACTGACTTAGTTTTCCCCTTTTTTATTTTTATAATGGGAGTTGCAGTTCCGCTTGCGATGCCGGACAAAAGATACGACGACACTACTTTTAATAAAATTCTCGTACGTTCGCTACGAATGTTATGTTTAGGGATTTTCTTCAATTATTTTGGAAAAATACAACTCTTTGACCTTACCGGTATCCCTCTTCTTATTGGCAGATTGATCATTACAATTGGCGTTGGATATGCTTTAATGGGTAATTTTAGTTCTAAACTAAAAAACATCTTTGCCTTTTCTATCCTGCTTATTTATCTTTTTTTAGCCTATAGCGGAATCGAGGCTTATCACGACGCACGTCTTCCGGGAGTACTGCAACGAATTGCGGTGGTGTACTTTGTTATTTCACTATTATATTTAAAAACAACCCAAAAAACCCAAATCATAACAGGAGTTGTGCTCTTATTTGGCTATTGGGCCGTTATGACCTTGATTCCCGTTCCCGGAATTGGAGAAGCCAATCTGGAAAAAGGAACCAATTTAGCTTCTTGGCTGGACGGTATTCTTCTTAAAGGTCATATGTATCGCGGTACTGTAACCTGGGATCCGGAAGGATTGTTAAGTACCATTCCATCAATTGTAAATGGTATTATTGGTTTATTAATTGGTCAATTACTACAACTTAAGGTTGCAAAAAAAGATATTGCACAAAAAATGGCATTGGCCGGGATAGCACTAATTATAGCAGGTCAAATCTGGAATCTTGTTTTCCCGATAAACAAATCACTTTGGACAAGCAGTTATGTTTTGTACACAACAGGGCTGGCTACCACTACTTTGGCCATTTTATATTATGTAATAGATATTGCTTCTTATCAAAAAGGGTTCAAA
This sequence comes from Flavobacterium sp. FlaQc-49, assembly GCF_044005985.1. Lineage (NCBI taxonomy): Bacteria > Pseudomonadati > Bacteroidota > Flavobacteriia > Flavobacteriales > Flavobacteriaceae > Flavobacterium > Flavobacterium sp. FlaQc-49. Next base: position 127,528 of record NZ_JBIPCS010000012.1, read on the forward strand.
TTGTTTCTAATCTGGGGTGTAAATCCGATGATTGTCTTTTTTACTTCTCAGATTATTCCACAGGCTTTGGTAATGGTGGAGTTTGAAAACCCGCATAAAACCGGAGAAAAGATCAATCTTCTGAAATATTTATATGAATACGGCATCGCGCCTTTTTTCAGTAATCCGATGCTGGCTTCTTTTGCCGGAGCTTTGGTTTATGTAGGAATCTGGACTTTTATTTTATGGCTATTCTACAAAAACAAACTCATTTTTAAGGTTTAGTGTGTTTTTTAAACCATATAAGTCATGTAAGTTCATTTAAACCGGGGCTCAAATCTATTTACTGACATGACTTATAGGGTTTAGGAAAATGCTGTGATTTTATAGGCTTTTCATGAAATCAGCGTTTTACAGAAATTAAATAAGTTTTAATTATGAATTAATTAAAATCAATTCATAAAAAAGTCTATTTTTGCACAAAATTTAAAAATCGCAAGAAAAATGGCAACTAATAGAACTTTTACAATGATTAAGCCGGATGCTGTTGCAAACGGACACATCGGGAACATTTTAGCAATGATTACTGACGGAGGTTTCAAAATCGTTTCATTAAAATTAACTCAATTAACTGTAGCTGATGCTCAAGCATTTTATGCTGTTCACGCTGCAAGACCTTTCTACGGAGAATTAGTTGAATTCATGTCTCGTGGACCAATTGTTGCTGCTATTTTAGAAAAAGACAATGCAGTAGAAGATTTCAGAACTTTAATTGGAGCTACAAATCCAGCTGAAGCTGCTGAAGGAACTATCCGTAAAGCATATGCTACTTCTATTGGAGAAAATGCAGTTCACGGTTCAGACAGCGATGAAAATGCTGCAATCGAAGGTGCATTCCACTTTGCTGGAAGAGAGCAATTCTAAATAAAGATTTTAGATTTCTGAAGTTAGACTTCAGATTTAAATCACAAAAAAAAAATCCCGTTTCAAATTTGAAACGGGATTTTTTTATAATCAAATTCAGGTGAAGAACTAAAAATCTCTAAGAGTCACAAAATTCCTTAAACCTAACAGGTTTTTAAAACCTGTTAGGTTTGTTTTTTTGAGGTATTTAATTAGAAATTCCCACTACAGCAATCCAAAAATCACATAAAAAAACCACTCTTTTTTTTTTAAGAGTGGTTTCTTGCTTTTATATAACTTATAGAATATTAAAGATTATCAGCCGTCTTTTTAACGATTTTAGCCACTTTTTCATCTAAATCTTTTAGCAGTTCTTCTAATGCACTTTCACACATTGGTAGTACTTTCTCAGGCGTTAAAACAGGAATTCCGCCTACAATAACTCCCGTTTTCTTAGAGTTTTCTCCTTCGGTGAATGCAAATACTTTTTTACCGTTTTTATCGTACAAAGCAAGTCTTACATTCGCTCTCATTTTAACTGTTCCGGTTCCACCAACAGCGAATCCTTTTTGTAGAGAAAAATGGATTTCTGTAAACAAAACACCATCGGCAACTTCTTTAAAGATGGTAGCTGTTCCAACTTCATTGGCTTCACCTGCCATACCTTCGTAAATATATTTGTATCCAGGGTAATTGATGATCGTTTTTCCTGCATCACCTTCTCTGGCAAATTTTGGTGTAAAATCAATATACTCTTGTTTTTGAGTCACTTCATTCTCAGGAATCAAATCAAACGGAAATTTCTTAGAATACACCTCAAAAAAAGCAGTGTGATATTTCTCTAAAATAGGAGCAAGATTAAAATTCGGGTCACTTCCTAAGTCCGCTATTGCGGCTAAACCATTTAGTCCCAGACTAGAAAGATCGATTGTTTTGTCAGTATAAAAACCAACAACTGCTACTTTTTTCTTTTGTGAATAACCGTTTAAAGTGCATAACACTGTTAAAATAAGTAATGCTTTTTTCATTTTTTGGAATTTGTTTTTTTAGGTTTTGATTAATTAAATAAGCACTTTTTTTTATTTATTAAAAAAATACTTACCGGTCAAATGTATCATAAAAAAAACACTTCCAAAACAGAAGTGTTACTTTTATTTTTAAGACTGTCTTGTCCTGAAATAGCGATACACAAAAAGTGTCATTATGGAAAACCATCAGGAATTACGCTATGTAAAGCGTACCCAAAAAGACTACAGTATGTCTTTTAAATTACAAATTGTTCAAGAAATAG
>NZ_JBIPCS010000013.1:0-118560 GCF_044005985.1 Flavobacterium sp. FlaQc-49
AAAAATTATGGAAGAACTATTATCTAAAAAGTCCTATTATTGTAAACCAATAACAGGACTAAAAATGAATTGTAAATCTATTTTAGGATTAAGGATAAATATGTAAACTTATTTTAGGACGAGACATTGGAACGTTCACGAGCGGGACGCTCGCGCGAGCAAATTGAATACTCAAACTAATCCAGTAAATCTTATTTACTATTTCGTTTACCAGTTGGATATGCAAAATGCTTCTCCTTAAATTCAGAAATTTCATCTTTCAATTTTTTGTTGGCATTGTGCAGCAGTTCATTCTGCACTTTCATGATACATAATAGGTCGTTAATAGCATTCAGGTTTTCTAATTGTGTCATAACAATTTGTTCAAGATCGGCTTTGGTATAAGTTTTCATGATTTTACATATTGAATTTCAATACAAATATATACTAAATTACAATATTTTACAATACATTTTTATATCATAATTTAACATACCGAAAGAAAGTTATTAATAGACAATAATTTTCTATGTTAAATAGCATTACAAAAAACGAATCAATGGCTGATATTCAAATGAACAGGATCAAAGAAGTACTGAAAGAGCAAGGAAGAACACAAACATGGCTAGCTGAAAAAATCGAAAAAAGTTATGTGGTCGTAACGAATTATTGCAATAATAATTCCCAACCAAGTATTGAGGTTTTAAGGAAAATTGCAGAGGTATTAGATGTAGATGTTAGACTATTATTGGTTTCAACAAAATAAAACAAGGAAAAATAAAATATCTCAGGCTCGCGCGAGCAAATGAAGCCCGAACTTATTGAATAGGTATCTGATCTAATAAGAATCAGAATTGTCAAAATTTTAAAATTATGGAAAATATTTTCCTCGTAATATTCATTTTCCAAATACTATTTTATGGCATAATTGATTATTTTAAAATCAATTATGGTCGTTTGATTATACTGTCATTATTCTTGTCCCTTTTTTTAGTTGTTTTTCCTTCTTATTTTCATTTGCCAAAAGATTGTTGTGAGTGTTATAATCCATTTTCATACTTTCAAGTTTATTGGAATATTGGTATCGCAATGGTTCTAGCTACTCATTATATTTATTATTTATTAAATAAAAAACATACAAATACTTAACTATTTTTTTAACTTAACCAAAGATTCACTGGCTAGCGCGAGCGTCCCGCTCGTGAACGCAAACAAAATCAACCAAATAACTATGGCAATTTGGCAATATCTCCTAATCGTTGTTCCTGAAAAACCTATTCAAAACGATTACCAATGCATTTTCAAAAATAATACAACGGAATATCTACCTGAAACTGAACCTTTGTGGAAAGATTTCGATGGTGATACGATTTCTATTATTTCCACAATGGACAGTATTATAAAAAGAGCCGATTGGGGAGATGAAACCTGTATATGCTGGAAAGGAGATACTAAAAATGAAGAAGACAATGACTGCAGTATTTCTTTAAATGAAGATAAAAATCAAATTATAGAATTCCGATTCCGCATTGATTTAAGAAAAGCTTCAAATCTTACTACTACCCTTCAGCCAATTTTAAAACTTTGTGAAGACAATCAACTTATTCTGATGGATTTAAAAGGAGAAATTCACAAACCAAAAATAGAAGATCTTATGGCCAGTATCAAAACCTCAAATGCAACTGCTTTTCTTACTGACCCAATACCTTTTTTAGAAAACTTAAATAATAAAAAGAAGACGTCTTTTAAAACGATTTTGATTCCTATACTAATTTTGATGACTTTCATATTAATTAAAATGCTAGGATTCTAATAATTGTTCTCACTCTTATTCTCTATCACTATTTATTAAATTAAAAAATACCACCATTTAAAACCAATAAAACTATGCTTAAAATATTCACTGTACTTTCACTTGTACTTTTAACATCTTGCCGAGAAAATGAATCTACGGATCGAAATAACAAAGAACCAAAAGCATTACAAGAAAAAAGTATTGATTTAGGAAGTTTAAGAAGCGGTAATAATTTAGTTGACGACCTCTATCAAGAACTTGTAAATAAATCTCCGGAATTGAAAGTTTTAGAGAATGAATTAGATGAGTTGAATACAAGAGATACCACAGACATCTTCTATGATTACGACCAAAAATCTGATGCTTATTACGGTTCTGCAAACAACTATATTAACACTATTAATGACAGTGTAATGAAACAAAAGATTTTAAATTTACTCCATAAAAATCAAGAGAAATATGTTTCCCGAAAAGCGGAATTGGAAAATCTTATAAAAACGATTCATAAAAAACGCATTGAAATAAAAGATTATCATAATGCTTTAAAAATTGTTTTAACGCTTCCATTAATTGAAGAATATCAGAAACAACATCTTCCAAGTAAGTCTCCTTTTGAAAAAATGATTGAAAAGGAAAATCAATTACTCCTTAAAACCAAAAAGAATACTCCAAAGTATTAATCTGACACAAAATATAAAGCCCACGAGAGCAGAAACTAAAAACTACCAATTTTATATTATTACATAAACGTGCTATATTAACTTCTACCAATAAAACCCTGTAAATGAAGAGAAAACATTTTTATCTAGTCCTCATTCTAATAACCTTAATTTTCATATCAATTCCCATTATTCACGTATTGAGAACAAAATGGAATGAAAAAGATCATAAAACCGAAACTCCAAACGGTTATACCAACGATGCAAGTCAGCTTAATCTAACCAGAGTTGACACTATACTTAAGGTTCCGAAAGATAAAGATTCAATTGTAAGACAACTTCAAAGCATCTTAAGATACGCAAAGGAAAAAAATCTAAAAATAGCTATTGCCGGCGCACAGCACAGTATGGGTGGCCATAGTATTTATCCGGACGGAATTGAGATCAATATGCTACCCTACAAAAACATGAAACTAGATACCGTTACTAATATCCTAACTATTGGTTCTGGTGCATTATGGCAGGATGCAATTGAATATTTAGATACCTATGGAAAATCGATCTCAGTAATGCAGGCTTTCAGTTCTTTTTCTGTAGGCGGTTCTATGAGTGTCAATGGGCATGGTTGGCAGAAGGATTCTCCTCCTATTTCATCGAGTATTGTTTCTTTTACCCTCATGAATTATGAAGGTAAAATCCTCAACTGCAGCAGAACCGAAAACAAAGAACTGTTTAAATTAGTTCTGGGTGGTTATGGTCTCTTCGGAATCATTTTAGATGTAAAGCTAAAAGTTACTGAAAATACGGCATTGCGATTTAAGTATGTTCGTTTGAGTTCCGAAAATTATGTTTCAAATTATAAAAAATACGTCTCCGAAAATCCAAATGTTGAACTGGTTTTTGGAAGATTGCGAATTTCTAAAAAACATTTTTTAGAAGATGCTACTTTAACTTTTTTTGAAAAGACGAACGACAAACCATTACCCTTACAACAACAAAACAAAAACAATCAGGAGACCAAACGATTGGTTTTCAGAAGTACAGTCAATAGTGAATACGGCAAAAGACTACGTTGGGATTTAGAATCTGAAATGAATAAAGTTTCTAGAAATGAAGTCTATTCCAGAAATGAATTGTTAAACGATCACGTTTCTTTGATTGAGAATAAAGACCCAAATTCGACTGATATTTTACAAGAATATTTTATTCCGGAAAGAAACTTCAACCAGTTTATTAATGAAATGAAGCCTATTTTGGAAAAATCCAATATTGATTTGATTAATATCACAATTCGCGGTGTGTACAAGGACGAAGACACCTATATGAATTATGCAAAAGAAAATGTCTTTGGTTTTGTTTTCCTGTTCAATCAAAAAAAGACGGAGAAACAGGAAAATCAGATGAAGATTCTAACAAATGATTTGGTTGATATTACCATAAAAAACAACGGAACTTTTTATTTACCATACCGATTACATATCGACAAAGTAAAAATGAGAAGCGTGTATCCGCAAACTGATGCTTTTTTTGAGCTTAAAAGGAAGTATGATCCAAAAGAGATTTTCAACAATAAATTTTATCAGCACTATAAATAATTCCCCGCTAACGCGAGCGTCCCGCTCGTGAGCGCAAACAAAATCAATCTAGAAAGACAATGGTCAATAAAGAAGTCTTAAACTGACTTTACTCAAGATTAAAAAGTTTTTACACCAAGAAAAAGTCTTAGCTGTTTCGGAAATCCGAAACGGCTAAGACTTAAATTCAAAAGTATCTTCTACTGTATTCGTTTTTTACTTATAAATAAAACTCATTTTTTCATTATTGAAACTTGAACTCGGAGTACCATCAACACTTTTCGTTAATGTACCTGACAATAAAATTTCGCTTAGTCTGCCATTTTTATCCAAATTTCTTGTGAAAAAAATCGTTCTGTAACCCAAAAATTGATTAGACCTTTTTTCATATGAAAAATCGGCTTTAGCGATATTGTTAACATTTTTCTTTCCTAATTTATCTTTAAAAAAAACATGCAACCCCTCAACGCTACCAAAATACAAGGGTGTTTCATAAACCATATCCCCCATATTTACATAAGGATTACTATCATAAGAATAATTAACCTCTGTAATTCCGGAGTATTCCGATGTTTCTTTGGCTTGTGTAATATTTCCGTTAACTTCAATAAAGTCAAACTGTTTGTCTAGACTGTAAGAATTCCCCCAGTTGACTGATTTGCCATAAAACTGAACCTTTGAAAGGTATTTATTACTATAGCTGAATAGTGTAGAATCTGTTGCTGCATTTTTACTTTCATTAGTGGCCTCTATCAGATCAAACTTTTTATCTACAATCAATGTAACATTTCCATCTTTCAGGCTGATTGTCTTTTTTGATACCATCTTTCTTCCTTCGATTGGATCTTCCAATAAATTGATCTCAATCAAATCCGGATTTACATAAGTAACTCCGTACACGAAACCAGTAAATTTTATTTTGCTGATTCTGTTTAAATTATCATATTCAAAAGTCTGCTTATCCATCATGTAAGGAATATTATTGCTAAAAGGATAAACAACCGAAACTAATTTTTCATTTGCAGGATTGACAACTTCGGGTTGCACAGGAAGTGTATCTGAAGCTGAATCTTCGTCAGAGGAGCAAGAAGTAATTGTAATACAGATAGAAGAAAACAAAATAAATGGTAATTTAGAAAATCTCATGTTTTTATGTTAAAATAGGTGAAATAGTTCGTTTATAGTGGCGCAAACATAATTATTATTTTTCCTATTCTCTCTTTCTTTTCCAAAAATAATAACAACAAAAAAACATACCTAAAAATAAATCTGAACCGCATTATTTTTTTACTTTAATACTTTAATTCTAAGTCGATTTTCCGGTTAATGAATACAGTTCTGCCAAATGTTTCAACAATCAAATAGTCAACTTTTGACTTATTAGTCTTGAAATTACCCCGCGTTCATCATAAATAAAACAGTATCTTTCAATCAAAATTAACAATCACCATTTAACTCACATTACCAAAAATGAAGAAAACTACTTTAGTATTTTTACTTATTACTTTACCCCTTCTTTTTACAAGCTGTGCAAGCGACGAAAATGCACCCGCTACACCTACTCCCGATGTAGTTGACCCCAGATTACCAAATCAGGAGGTATTTAAACCTGCCATACAATTGATTCCTAAAAAAACGGCAGCAAAAACCACGGGAAAATCAACTGAAACAGCACCGCATCGTTTAATAAAAGAAGTAGTCTCTGATATTATCAAAGATGATAACGGCAACGAAATAGAAGAAAACTTAAGAGAAAGATGTTATACTTACGATTCAAGAGGCAGATTACACTCAATCGATAAATATACAGACAATCTATTAGTTGGAAATATTACAAAATTCGATTTTAATGAAGCCAATCAGGTTACTAATGCCTACTATGCTGATATTGTTACAGAAATCAACAGTAGCGGTTTTATCTCAAAAGTAACTGCTCCAAACGGAAACGTAACCGATATTTATTATGACGAAATCGGACGTGATATAAAAGAAGTCGAAAACGGAACTTACACCCAAAGAATTCTTCAACAGCAACCTGACGGAAGTTATCTTCAGGTTCCGGTTACCAACCCGGTAAATACAACCTATTTGTATACTTATGTTGGCAATAAGGTTTTTGTGAATATAACAAGCTTGCAAAAAAATTATTCAAAACGTGTCGTTACCAACGGAGTTACTTCTTATGTTGTTAAAGACAGGACTGTAGATACCACTTACGAACTTACTGTAGACTACACAAAAGCCGGTATATATTCCAGTGAGCCAATTTTCAGATGTTACATTTACAATTGGATGCACATTTTAGATTGGAAAATTAAAGCCGTTTCTGAAGGGGTGACCTTATACGAAATGAGAAACGAGTATGATTATAAATATGATACTAATGGCTATCTGACAGAATCTACTGTTAAAGTAATCGATTTGGCATATCCTGACGAAAAAACCGTTACAAAAACGGTGTACAGCTACGAATAATCTGATGCTGTTTATCTGGGTTTAAAATATATTTACAAAGCGCAAACGTCCCTGACTTTGCGCTTTTTTATTGTATTAACTTTTCTTTTCGCTTTGAAAGTCTCGCAAAGACGCCAAGCTGCAAAATTTTCTCTTCTTATATTTAAGCTTTATCCTTTTGTTTTCCACTCTCTCACTTTGGGTTTCTCAAATGTCATGGAGTCTCAATTTTTTTTCAGTTTTTACTTTAAAACTTTGCGATTTTGCGACTCTGCGAGATTTTTACTTCCCAAAAACTTTTGGATTTGATCCTTAATCTGATCTTTCAAACACATTTACTTTTTCTATCTTTGAAAAATAAAACCATAGTCCATTCCTGTTACAAATGATCACAAAAGCAACATTAGCAGACATCCCTGCATTAAATCTATTAATCAATTCGGCCTACAGAGGAGAATCGTCTAAAAAAGGCTGGACTACAGAAGCCGATCTTTTAGAAGGAAAAAGAACTACTGAAGAAGAATTGACGCAAACCATTCAGGATCCAAAAAACACCATTTTGAAATTTACGGAGAATGGAAAAATCATTAGTTCCGTTTTATTGGTCCAAAAAGAACATGAATTGTACTTGGGAATGTTAACCGTTTCACCCGAACTACAAAACAGCGGAATCGGCAGAAAAATGTTGGCTGAAGCAGAAAATCATGCTAAATCTTTAGGTTTAAGTTCTATTATTATGACCGTGATTTCAGTTCGTGAAGAATTGATCGCCTGGTACAAACGTAATGGTTATGAAGATACCGGCGAAAGAGAAGCTTTTCCGCAAAGCGAAATTCACGTAAATATCTCTCAAAAACCTCTGGAGTTTATTTATTTCGAGAAAAAGATCTAAGTTTTTAAGTGCAATTGTTAATCATTGAAAAAATAGCACATTTGATTGCTTATTAAAAACAATAAAAAATGAACCTACATCTTTTCCCAAAAGAAAATAGTAAAGCCTCTGTTTGGAGTGGTGGATTGACCTACGAATATCTGATACATCCGAAAACAGCCAACTATGCCGACAGGGATTTTGCATTCAGAATAAGCAGTGCTACAATAGAGCAAGTGCCTTCAGAATTCACCAAATTTAAGGGTTATTACCGCTACTTGGTAATGCTTGATAACGACTTACATATTGATCTAAACAAAGAAAAAAAAGTATATGAGAAATATGAAATCATGGAATTTAATTCCGATGATGAAGTGACTTCTTATACAAAAGGTATTGATTTTAATTGGATGGTTTCTGAAAAAATAAGCCATCACAAACTGAAAATAGCCAATAGCAATCAGAATTGTAATGCACAAATAGTGATTTTATTTTCTTTAGATACAACAGTTATTACAATTAATGAGAAACCGTACGATCTAAAACCGTACGATTTATTGGTCATTGAAAATCAAAAAAAGGAAAATATACTGCTTCATTTTTCCAATGAATGCCTCTACGGAATATTGGACTTTTAATCCGATCGTCAATTGAAAAGGATAGATTAGTTATTTTTGCTTCAGGTTTCAGGTTTTAACTGACTGTGTTTTTGCACGCGGATTTGGCAGATTAAGCTGATTTATACTGCTTTTTTATCTGGAGTGAGAAAACTTGAAACTTGAAACCTGAAACTTCAAACTTCAAACTTCAAACTTGAAACTTGAAACAAAACCTTTGAACCTCTGGGCCTTTAAGCTTCTGAGTCTCTTCCTATAAAACCAGTTCGTCAAAAAGCCTTTGAATCGTTTTTTCCAAATCTTCACACAAACCCGGATGAGGTCTTGACGTTTGAATCGCCGAACTCCTGATTGCGGTTAACCATCTAAAGCGCTCCGGAATATCAAACTCAGCAATTGGACCTGCATCTTTGTCCCCATTGGCAATTTTTTGTAATGAAGTTAAATTACATTCTAATTGTTCGATATCAAAATCATCAGAAAGTGCTTCAATTTTAGTTGTATTAATGTGAAAAAGCACCTTTATAAACTTAGCTCTTTTGCAAAATAAAATGATTCCGATATTGAGGAATTCTTCGCGCTCCACTCTTGGTACTACACGAATTACAGCATACTCATATAAGTGACTATCTTGCATTTTGAGCCTGATTTACAAAGATTTCGGAATTATTTAAACGAGTTTGCAAAAACTGTAGATATACGTTTCGCAAAGCTTCGGGAGTTTCATCAGTATCTTCCCATTGCAGCCATTCTAATGGAATTGTATTCGCAATTTCTTCCAGAATTTGGGGTGTTAAAAGCGCTTTAAATTCAGCATCAACCTCCTTTAAAAGAGAAGCCTGTGGCAGTAAAACATGGTCTTTTATCAAGGCAAACGGACTTTTAGCATGTTGTTCCCAATTGTTCCAGGAATGATGAAAATACAGACAAGCCCCATGGTCGATTAGCCATAATTCTTTATGCCAGATCAACATATTTGTGTTTTTAAAAGTACGATCAACATTCGTAATATAAGCGTCCAGCCAAACAATTTGAGAAGCAAGTTTAGCATCAACAGTGGTTACAGCAGGATCAAAAGTAATGGCTCCCGACAAAAAGTGAAGTGCCAGATTAAGCCCTTGACTTCCTTGCAATAAATCCTGAATTTCTTCGTCGGCCTCGGTTCTGCCAAATGCTTCATCGAGCTGAGCAAAAACCAATTCAGGAAGCTGTAATTTTAAAGCTTTTGCAACTTGACCACCAACCAATTCGGCAATTAGAGCTTTTACACCATGTCCTGCACCTTTAAATTTTAATACATATTTAAAATCGTCATCGGCTTCTGCCAAAGCGGGTAAAGAACCGCCCTCGCGCAAAGGCGTAATATAACGCGTAACGTTTACCGTTCTGAGATCGAAATTGTTTTTCATAAGCAGTATTTACTGGAATACAAACTTACGAATTTTGATTTCTGAATCCTGATTTTAGATTTTTTTTAAAATTCGGACTAAATCTACATTCTTTACAAAGTATCTGTATAAAAAGTGGAGAAGTCTAAAGTGCTAAGAATCTAACGATAAAAATGCTTTTCCCAGATTTTTAATGCTATCAGAGGCGATAAAAGAATGATATCCTGTTTTTTGCACTCCAATATCTGCAGTTAATCCATGAAGGAAAACACCAAGTCTTGCGGCTTGGTCCGGTAAGTAGCCCTGCGCTAATAAACTGGTAATAATTCCCGTTAACACATCTCCGCTTCCAGCAGTTGCCAATGCGGCATTACCAGTTGTATTTTGGTAAATTTTACTTTGATTAATGATAAAAGTAGGTGCTCCTTTCATCACAATTATAACTTTATAGCGTTCCGAGAAAATAATTGTCTTTTCAAACTTATCAATCTCTGAGCTCCACTTTCCAACTATTCGTTCCAGTTCTTTAGGATGAGGTGTCAGAATCGTATTTTCAGGTAAGAGATCGAGCCAGGATTTGTTATTCGATAAGATATTTAAAGCATCCGCATCCAGAACTAAAGGGCTTTTATTGTTTTTTAAAAATTCAAAAAGCGCTATTTGTGTCCTTTGCTCCTGCCCGATTCCGGGACCAATTCCGATTGCTTGCGGTACTAACGAAAAATCAATTTTGGTGATACAATTTTCGCTTTGATCTGTCATAACCATTGCTTCGGGAATACTGATTTGCATAATCTGATACCCACATTTTGGTGTAAAAGCAGTGACCAGTCCACAACCTGCTTTTATGCATGCCTTTGAGGCCAAAACTGCTGCTCCTATTTTCCCATAACTGCCGCCAATAATTAGAGCATGACCTTGAATCCCCTTATGAGTTAAAGGATTTGGACGTTTATAAAAGGTCAGAATTTCTTGTTTTGTGATCTGAAGCGGAACTTTCATTTTGGATACTTTTACAGACCTAAAAGTATGAAAAATATTGAATACGAAGAATTTTCTTATTAGTAAAATACAGAACTCGTTCATTCTTTACATTAATTTTACAAGTACAGGTACTATACGCAATGTTTACTACGGTATCTCCTTATTTTTTTTCTTAAAAAAGCAAAAGATATAGCGAATCACACAAAATCAGTATCAATCTTTAAGAATTTTATAATTTAGACTGTTTTATTTTGATATTTTTTAAATAAATTTGCGACTCAATTATATAAAACAACACAATGAAAAATACTGCGCTTACGCACATACATGAAGGTCTGGGAGCAAAAATGCTACCTTTTGCCGGGTATAATATGCCAATTACATATGAAGGTATCAATGCAGAACACGAAACGGTTCGTAACAGTGTGGGCGTTTTTGACGTTTCACACATGGGTGAGTTCTTACTTACCGGACCAAATGCTTTGGCCTTAATTCAAAAAGTAACATCAAATGATGCTTCGACTTTAACGATCGGAAGAGCACAATATTCTTGTTTACCAAATAATGATGGTGGAATTGTAGACGATTTAATTGTATACAAAATGAAAGAAGAAGAGTATTTACTGGTTGTAAATGCTTCGAATATTGAGAAAGACTGGAACTGGATTTCATCACACAATGATTTAGGTGTTGAAATGAAAAATCTTTCAGATGACTATTCTTTATTGGCGATCCAAGGACCAAAAGCGGTTGAAGCAATGCAATCTTTATCTTCTATAGATTTATCAGCGATTGCTTACTACCATTTTGAAGTGGCGGATTTTGCAGGTCTTAGTGATGTAATTATCTCTGCTACGGGTTACACTGGTTCAGGTGGATTTGAAATCTATTGCAAAAATGCTGATGCAGAAGCGATCTGGAATAAAGTTTTTGAAGCTGGTGCAGCTTTTGGTATCAAACCAATTGGTCTTGCAGCTCGCGATACTTTACGTCTTGAGATGGGATTCTGTTTATACGGAAATGATATCAACGATACTACTTCTCCATTAGAAGCAGGTTTGGGATGGATCACTAAATTCACAAAAGAGTTCACCAATTCTGACAGTTTGAAAAAACAAAAAGAAGAAGGTGTTACCAAAAAACTAATCGCTTTCGAAATGCAAGAGCGTGCAGTACCAAGACACGACTACGAAATTGTTGACGCAACGGGAACTGTAATTGGTGTTGTTACCTCAGGAACCATGTCACCTTCGATGAATAAAGGAATTGGTTTAGGATATGTAACAGTAAGCAATAGTACTGTTGACAGCGATATCTTTATCAGAATCAGAAAAAATGATGTTCCTGCAAAAGTGGTTAAATTGCCGTTTTACAAGAAATAATATTTTTAAACTTTTAAGTATAGGTGCGTTGCAATTTTTATTGTAACGCATTTTTTTTTTGCCACGAATTACACGAATTTTCATTAATTGGTTTGTGGTTTTTCTTTCAGTTTAATCTGCCACAGATTACACTGATTTGAAGGATTTTCTTCTTTTGTCTTTTAAACTTTGACAAATAACACAAAGTTTAAACGATAAAATAATTCGTGGAAATTCGTGCAATTCGTGGCAAAAAAACTTCCCTATATAATATGCCACTTACTGTATATTCTTTCATAAAAATTTAAAACAAGAAACAAAATCTTAATAATCCTTTTAATCTGTGGCATTACAATTCACAAAGTCAAAACTCTCATAATTCGGACAATTAGCGGCGAAAAAACCTCCTCCATGCAGTTCAACCCAATTAATATTTCCTTTGCCAATATTTTAAAGAATTTACTGTCCTTTATCGAAAAATAAACGTAATTTTAGTCTGAACGATCATTTTCAGATTTATGAAAAAAATAGTATTTGCATTTGCATTAATTACCAGTACTCTATTTAGTCAAAATAGCGATAAAACCTGTGAAATACTAAATAAGATAAATGTACTAATTCAAACCGAGCATATTCGTCCCAAACCGGTCGACGATAGTTTGTCGGTATTTGTTTTCGATAATCTAATCAATGAGTTAGATCCATCCCGAAACATTTTTTTTCAGAGCGAATATGACGAAATATCCAAAAAATACCGCCACAATTTAGATAATTTGATTCTTCAGAACGATTGTAGCTTTTTAGCAGATATTACTACCAAATACAGAAACGGACTCCTTAGAACCAAAACCGTTCTGGAGAAAATTCAAGCTGAACCAATTGATTATAACAAAAACGACACCATACGATTTTACAAAAAATCATTTGCTTTTTATCTCAACAAAGAAAATCTGGAAAAGGTCTGGCTCAAAAAACTGCGCTATCAAATTTTAGATGATATCGTAGAGACCAGTGACAATTTAGACTCTATAAAAACCAATTTCAAATCGATTGAAGCAGTTTCAAAAAAGTTGATTTTAACTAATGAAATCTGTCGCATAAATACATTGTTGGAAACAAAAAGCAAGCAGGACGAAAAGTTGTACAATTTCTTTTGTACCTATTTTGACCCTCATACCGCCTATTTTAGTGATGATTCTAAATCCAGTTTTGTCGCTTCCTTATCAAAAGAGCATTTATCGTTGGGAATGACCGTAAATCTAAATGAGAAAAACGAAATAATCGTAGAAGAAGTCGATCCCAATGGTCCGGCCTTTAAAACGGGACAGATTAAAAAAGGAGATCAGATTGTATCCGTTTCCAATGAGAAAGAGACTTTGAAAGTTTCCTGCGCTTCTTTGGAATCCATTTCGACCATGATTTTATCTGAATCAAATAAAAATATTGTCTTTACATTAAAACGAAATTCAGGCAAAAGCTTCGAAGTAGCGATTGAAAAACAAGTCATGAAAGATGAAGAAAACTCGGTCTTTAGCTTTATAATTGGCAAGGAAAGTAAAATCGGCTACATCAAAATCCCAAGTTTTTATGCTGATTTAGACGGAAACAGTAGAAAAGGCTGTGCTGATGATGTCGCCCGTGAGGTAATCAAACTCGAAAAAGACGATATAGAAGGCCTGGTAATCGATTTGATTGACAATGGCGGAGGTTCAATGGAAGAAGCTATAAAAATGGCCGGTATGTTTATTGATTACGGTCCGCTTTCTGTTGTCGTTGACAACAAACAAGAACAAACGGTGATAAATGACCCTTTTAGAGGACTAATTTACAAAGGCCCAATTGTGATTTTAGTAAATAGCAATACAGCTTCAGCAAGTGAATTTTTCTCTTCTATCCTGCAAGATTACAATCGCGCTTTGCTGTTAGGCAGCACTACGCTTGGTAAGGCAACGATGCAAACCATTCTTTCGCTTGACGAAGAAAAAAATACCGACTTTCTAAAAATCACGATTAATAAATTCTACAGAGTTACCGGCAAAAGTCATCAATACGTTGGCGTTACTCCCGATGTAGTACTTCCGGAATTTTACGAAGACGTGTATCAAAAAGAAAGTGATTTTCCGACCGCTATCAAGAATGACAGTATTAAACCGTTTTTAAAATACAGAACCTACGTAAAACGAAACCTCATCACTAAAATAGCAACCAACAGCACTATAAGATTAGCTGACAATTATTATTTCAACGACATTAAAAAAATCAATCAGAAAATCGATAAATTAGTTAATGTCCCAAAATCAGAAGTGCTCATGACGCTGGATGCTGTTTTTGAGCAGAAAAAAAGAATCAGCGCTCTTTGGACAGAAATTCATACTTTTAATGACGATAACAACCCGCTTGATGTTTACAACTCTACCGTAAACCAATTTCTATTAGGCGTTTACCCCACTGAAAAAACAATGAATCAGTACCAGATAGACAATCTAAAAACGAATCCGTATCTGAATGAGGCTGTTAATATTATTACTGAATTTAACGGGTCGAAGTAAAAACTAGATTTGTTTCGGGGTGGGTTTGTTTCAGGTTTGTTTTGTTTCAGGTTGGTATTATTGTTTCAGGTTGGTTTTGTTTCAGGTTTCAGGTTAATCTTCTTATGGCTTTTCGGATAAATTACAATATTCAGTCGCAGTACTCAAATATGATATAAAATGTATCCTTTTCTTATTAGGTTTTATGGCTACACGTCATGGTATAAAAGCAATTGTTTTTAAATACAATTACTTATAAAAACATTATACAAAAAAGAATCCTTTTGATTTTGGAAAAATAAGGAATAACCGTATTTTTGCATCACAAAATAAAAAATTAGTAATGGGAAGAGCGTTCGAATTTAGAAAAGGAAGAAAAATGAAACGTTGGTCTGCAATGGCCAAAACATTTACCCGAATTGGTAAAGATATCGTTATGGCTGTCAAAGAAGGCGGTCCTAACCCAGAAGCCAATTCTAGATTAAGAGCTGTAATACAAAATGCAAAAGCGGCCAACATGCCTAAAGATAATGTTGAGCGCGCTATAAAAAATGCCAGTAATAAAGATACTGCCAATTATAAAGAAATCTTGTTTGAAGGATACGCTCCTCACGGAATTGCCATATTAATTGAAACAGCATCTGATAACAATAACAGAACTGTGGCTAATATTCGCAGTTATTTCAACAAATGCAACGGAACAATGGGAACTCAGGGATCGGTTGAATTCATGTTTGATCATACTTGTAATTTCCGCATTGCAAAAGGAGAACTTGATGCTGAGGAATTAGAACTGGAATTAATTGATTTCGGTGCAGAAGAGGTTTTCGAAGACGAAGACGGAATCTTAATCTATGCTCCTTTTGGAAGCTTTGGAGCTTTGCAAAAAGAATTAGAAAACAGAGGTTTGGAAATCTTGTCTTCAGGTTTTGAGCGTATTCCACAAATCACAAAAGAACTTACTGAAGCCCAAATCGCTGATGTAGAAAAGTTAATCGAAAAGATTGAAGAAGATGATGATGTGATGAACGTTTATCATACGATGAAAGAAGAATAAAAACTTCTATATACCTATCCAAAAGCTCTGAAAACTCAGAGCTTTTTTTATTCCCCAAACTCTAAATTTTAAACCATATAAGTGATGTAAGTTCATTTTAAGCAAAACGCTTAAGCTGGTATGAACTTACATCACTTATGTGGTTTAATTTTTTATCTATGGTTCTTTTTTACTTAAACCCGGATTTCTACTTTGTAATGTTTCTGTTTTAATTATGAAAAGACAGATTAACTGTTATATTTGCAGCAAGCAATGTTTTATTAAAATCTAAAAATTAATCTCATGAGAACATCAAAATACACCAAATTTGCCGTGATTATTCTGGTAATTTTATTTGTAGTGTTAAGTGTAATAAGCTAAAACGACACCCGTAAAAAAACAAAAAGCCAACTGACGATGCATTTCAGGAGGCTTTTTCACTATTCAAAACTTAACAACTAATAAACTAATCAATCTATAACTATAAAAGTTTTACATTCAATTTAAGGTTGTTTTTAGAGAGGGCATTTGTTGTTTACAACAAATAACTCCCTTCGGTCAAGTCATATATCACTATTCTTTTTTATCATCCCTCACTCGTTTCAGTTGATCTGAAAACACTCCTCTTCTTAAGTCTGAAAATTTCGTTTATCAATACCGATAACTCAGCATTGTCTTATATTTTTCATCGCATCCCTATAAGTAATTAAAAAACAGCGCATTATTCTAATACTACTAATCTATAGTATAATAGTGTTAAAAGAAAATTTTCCCGTTAACTTACCTAAATAATCGGCAAAACAATCAAAAGTGATGATCGTAAGCCTTTTAAGGCTGTTTTAAGCAATTATTTCTAAATTTTACTCCCACTCTCCATCTAATTTCTTTCTTCGAGATCAACTGAGCTCACATTATGAATCCTGCTAATCAATATATAGTTTATTTCTTCGAAACTCAACTATTAACATCATCAATTCGTCAAACCCTATTTCCTGTAATTTCATGTAGAAAATCGCCAATCTTTGCCGAGTTACTTGTGTGATTTCTCGTGCCTCGAAATGACATGGTTAGTTGAAAAACGTTAGTATAAGAACAGGATTCGCTCTTTTTGTCATTTCGAGCGAAGTCGAGAAATCACACGAGGAACTCCACAATAGAAAGACATTTAGTTTGTCATTTCGAGCGAAGTCGAGAAATCGCACAAGCAACTCCACAACAGGAACACATTTAGTTAGTCATTTCGAGCGAAGTCGAGTCTCCTTCGTTGAAAGAACAAACGGGACGCTTACTCTTTCTAGAGTTAATCCAAGTATCCCTTGCTTTAACTCCAAAAAAAAACTCCATTCGACCGGCGAATGGAGTTGTATCTCTAAAAGTATTTAAATTACTTTACGAATTCAATTTTTTGAACTTCTTCTTCATTGATGCTATCAAAGAATCCTTGTTCGTTCATCCAGTCATCACTAAATACTTTACTCATGTAACGTGAACCGTGATCTGGGAAAATAGCAATAACATTACTGTCTTTGGTAAACTCACCTTCTTCGGCATATTGTTTAATAGCCTGCATTACAGCTCCGGATGTATACCCCACAAATAAACCTTCTTTACGGGTGATCTCTCTTGCGGAGTGAGCACTTTCTTCGTCGGTTACCTTCATGAATTTATCAATAATATCAAAATCAGTCGCAGATGGAATCAGGTTTTTACCTAAACCTTCAATACGATACGGGTAAATTTCTTTGTTATCGAACTCTTTTGTTTCGTGGTATTTTTTTAATACCGATCCAAAAGCATCAACGCCTAAGATTCTAATATTTGGATTTTGTTCTTTTAAGAATTTTGCTGTTCCGGAAATTGTTCCTCCTGTTCCGCTACAAGCAATAAGATGCGTGATTTGGCCTTTTGTCTGTTCCCAGATTTCAGGACCTGTGGTGTTGTAATGTGCATCAATATTTAACTGATTGAAATATTGATTAATATAAACCGAACCTTTAGTTTCTTCGTGTAATCTCTTGGCAACATTGTAGTATGATCTTTCATCATCTGCAGAAACGTGCGCCGGACAGACATATACTTTAGCTCCTAAACTTCTTAACATGTCAATTTTATCTTTCGATGATTTTGAACTTACAGCTAGAATACAATTATACCCTTTTATAATGCTGACCATTGCTAAACTAAAACCGGTATTTCCTGATGTAGTTTCGATTATGGTATCTCCTGGAGACAGAATTCCTTTCTTCTCGGCTTCTTCAATAATATATAATGCTATTCTATCTTTTGAGGAATGTCCCGGATTAAAAGCTTCTACCTTTGCGTAGAAATTTCCTTCTAACTCTTCGGTGACTTTATTTAGCTTAATAAGTGGTGTATTACCTATTAACTCTAAAACATTATTATAAGCATTTATTTCTTCTTTCATAAAAAAATAGTTAATCAAAGGCATTTTTAAATAACCTCGATAGGTTGCAAATTTAACAAAAAAAATCTAATTAGCTTTTAATTTTTTCTAAATCTAATAAAAAACTAAATTCCTTTGCTAAGTCTTTTAGTGCTTCAAACCTTCCTGAAGCACCGCCATGTCCGGCATCCATATTGGTATCTAAAAACAAAAAATTATTATTTGTTTTCATTTCTCTCAATTTGGCTACCCACTTGGCCGGTTCCCAATATTGTACTTGCGAATCATGCAATCCTGTAGAAACGTACATATTTGGATATTGTTGCGCTTTTACATTATCATAAGGCGAATAAGACAACATATAATCGTAATACTTTTTATTGTTTGGGTTCCCCCATTCGTCATACTCTCCTGTCGTTAATGGAATACTATCATCAAGCATTGTTGTAACAACATCAACAAAAGGCACCTGAGCAATAACTCCGTTATACAGTTCCGGGGCTTCATTTATGATAACTCCCATCAATAACCCTCCTGCTGATCCTCCTTCTGCATACAAATGTTTCGAAGAAGTAAATTTTTCGTTAATTACAAATTTAGAGCAATCGATGAAATCTGTAAAGGTATTTTTCTTTTTTAACAGTTTTCCGTCCTCATACCATTGTCTTCCTAAGTCTTCTCCTCCTCTAATATGGGCAATTGCATACACAAATCCACGATCTAACAAAGAAAGTCTTGTAGACGAGAAATAAGCATCCATTGTCATTCCGTATGAACCATATGCGTACAACAATAAAGGATTTTTACCATTTTTCTCGAGTCCTTTTCTGTAAACGATAGAAATAGGTACTTTTACACCGTCTCTGGCAGTAGCCCAAATACGTTCTTCGATATAATTTTCTTTATCAAACTTCCCTCCTAAAACCGCTTGTTCTTTTAAGATTTCTTTGGTTTTAGTTTTCATATTAAAATCAATCACAGACGATGGCGTTGCAAGCGATTGATAGCTATAGCGCAAAATATCAGTATCAAAATCAATATTTGTTGTCGTATAAGCACTGTACGTTTCGCTTCCAAAAGGCAGATAATAATCCGGTTCGTCCTTCCAAGGCATGATTCGAATGTGATTTAATCCATTGGAGCGTTCTTCGACAACCAGATAATTTTTAAAAATCTCAATGTCTTCCAACAAAACATCTTCACGATGCGGGATAAGATCTACCCAGTTTCTCTTTTCTGTTCTGTTTTCAGGCGTTTTCATCAACTTAAAGTTCGTTGCTTTATCTTTATTGGTTAAGATATAAAACGAGTCTTCGTAATGCGAAATACTATATTCTAAACCACGTACACGGTGCTGAAAAACCTCAAACTCCCCGTCCGGATTGTCTGAATTCAGGATTCTGTGTTCTGTAGTAAGCGTACTTCCGGATCCTATTACAATGTATTTTCTTGATTTTTCTTTGCTGATGGAAACATTAAAAGTATCATCTGTTTCATTAAAAACCAGTACATCTTTTTCAGAACTTGTATTTAGTTTATGTCGGAATACTTTATCGGCTCTTAAGGTAACTTCGTCTTGTTTGGTATAAAAAATAGTATGGTTATCATTTGCCCAAACAGAACCGCCTGTAGCATTTTCGATTTTATCCGCCAGAATTTCTCCTGTTTCCAAGTTTTTAAACTGAATCGTGTAGATTCTTCTACCCACAATATCCACTCCAAAACTGGCAAATTTATTGTCCGGACTTATGCTTAAACCTCCTAGTTTAAAGTAAGCATGACCTACTGCCAATTCATTACAATTGAATAAAATTTCTTCAGCAGCAGAAAGGCTTCCTTTTTTTCTTGAAAAAATAGGATAGTTCTGTCCGGTTTCGAAACGAGTTATATAATAGTATCCATTATAGAAATAAGGAACCGATGAATCATCTTCTTTAATCCTCCCTTTCATTTCTTCATACAAGGCATTCTGAATTTCCTTTGTATGTGCTGTCATACTTTCGTAATAAGCATTTTCCTGATTCAGATAATCTATTACCTCAGGATTCTCACGATTATTCAACCAAAAATAGTTGTCGATTCGGGTTTCTTTATGCTTTTTTAATTTCTTTTCAATTATTTTGGCCTTTGGAGCCGTTATATCATTTGGCATAGATTGAGCATTAGTTTTTAAATAAGAAGGAGCAAAAGTAGCACAAACACAATAAAACAGAATTAATTTTTTCATAAAATATTGTATTGAAATACTAGAGCAATATACTAATTTTGTACGGAATAATTTAAAAATCAACAAAAATGGATTTAATGGGAATGATGGGCAAACTTAAAGAAACCCAACAAAAAATTGAAGATACAAAAAAGCGCCTGGATACTGTTTTAATCGACGAACAAAGTGCTGATGGATTATTAAAAGTGACCTTAACTGCAAATAGAAAGATAACTTCCATTTCAATTGACGACTCTTTATTAGAAGACAAAGAACAATTAGAAGATTACTTAATTGTAACAATCAATAAAGCGATTGAAAAAGCTACAGGTGTAAACGAAAGAGAATTGGACGCCGTTGCAAAAATGGATATGCCAATGATTCCGGGAATGGACAACTTGTTTAAATAAGAATGTTTCAGGTTTCAAGTTTCAGGTTTCAAGTTATACGTATTACGAAAAACCTGAAACCTGAAACTTGAAACAAAATTTAAACTCTTTTTTTTTAAAACTTCGAAAGTGTCTCCAAAACATACGTATGCATCACTTCTCTATAATCCAGATGCGTTACGATTCGGAGTTTATTGTGTCCCATTAAACTTATTGAAATATTTTTCTGTTTCAATTTTTCTACTAAAAGCTGGTCGCTGTAGTTTTCAGCCAGCGAAAAAATCAAAATATTAGTTTCTACCGGTTCTATTGCGGCTATCCAGGGTTTTGTGCTTAAAACTGCTGCAATTTCTTTAGCTCTGCGGTGATCTTCGGCCAATCTTTCAATATTATGAGCCAAAGCATAGAGTCCGGCTGCTGCCAAATACCCCACCTGACGCATTCCACCTCCAAGTATTTTTCTGATTCTCAACGCTCTATGGATATCAGCTTTAGATCCTAACAAAACAGAACCGATTGGCGCACCCAATCCTTTAGACAAACAAACCGAAATAGTATCGAAAATTGCTCCAAATTCTTTTGGGTTTTGTCTTTTTGCTACCAACGCATTCCAAATTCTGGCGCCATCCAAATGAAATTTCAAATTATTAGCATCGCAGACTTTTTTTATCTCTCTTAAATCTTCTAATTCGTAACAGGCACCACCCCCTTTATTGGTTGTATTTTCGACACAAACCAAACTTGTTAAAGGGCTATGATAGAATTCCGGGTCATTGATCGCTGCTGCTACCTGAGTAGCATTGATCATGCCGCGATGTCCATCTATCAAACAACAGGAAACACCACTATTAAAAGAAACACCTCCTCCTTCATAATGATAAACATGTGCGTATTTGTCTGCAATTAATTGTTCTCCCGGTTGGGTGTGTAATTTGATTGCGGTTTGGTTAGCCATAGTTCCGGATGGAAAAAAAAGCCCGGCCTCCATTCCAAAAAACTCCGCTACTCTGGTTTCAAGCTCAATGACTGTCGGGTCTTGTTTGTATACATCATCACCAACTTGGGCATTAAACATATACTGCAACATTTCCAGAGAAGGTTTGGTAATGGTATCGCTAATTAAATTTATTTCCATATTCTAAAAACTATGTCTTATTTTTGCACAACAAAATTACGTATTACTGACAGTTATTCGAGATAAGTTTTAATAAACTTTAACTAGTGAATATCCCAGAACCAAATTAACGTAATATTTATAAAAAACATATAAAACTTGTATTAATTTATGACAACTACCGAACAAATTAAAGGTATTGTGGAGCGCCTTGGTGCGTTGAGGAGGTATCTTTGACGTTGATGCCAAGCTAATCGAAATTGCCAACGAAGAAGAAAAAACCTTCGCACCTGACTTCTGGAACAATGCTAAAGAAGCTGAAATCATTGTAAAAAACCTTCGGAACAAGAAAAAATGGATCGAAGATTATGACAAAGCTATTGAACTTACAGATGAATTACAGCTTGCTTATGATTTCTATAAAGAAGGGGAACTTTCATCCGAGGAATTAGACGAGCATTATAACACTACGCAATCGCATATTGAAAACATAGAATTCAAAAACATGCTTTCCGACGAAGGTGACAGTTTGAGTGCTGTGGTTCAAATTACGGCGGGTGCCGGTGGAACTGAAAGTTGTGACTGGGCCGGAATGCTTATGCGCATGTACATCATGTGGGGAGAAAGTTACGGTTTCAAAATAAAAGAACTAAACTTTCAGGCTGGCGAGGTAGCAGGTATCAAAACCGTTACTTTAGAGTTTGAAGGAGATTATTCTTTTGGGTACTTAAAAGGAGAAAACGGCGTACATCGTTTAGTTCGAATTTCGCCTTTTGACAGTAATGCCAAACGTCATACGTCATTTGCGTCTGTTTATGTTTACCCACTTGTTGACGATAGTATTGAAATCGACATTAACCCTGCCGATATCGAGATTACAACTTCCCGTTCGAGTGGTGCCGGAGGACAAAACGTAAATAAGGTAGAAACCAAAGTACAATTGGTTCACAAACCAACCGGAATTCAGATTCAATGTTCTGAAACCCGTTCTCAGCAAGACAACAGGCAACGTGCCATGCAGATGTTACGTTCTCAGTTATACGAAATTGAGCTTAAAAAACAACAAGCCCAACGTGCTGATATCGAAGCCGGAAAAATGAAAATCGAATGGGGTTCGCAAATCCGTAATTACGTTATGCAACCTTATAAATTAGTAAAAGACGTCCGTACAGGTTACGAAACCAGCGATGTTGATGGCGTAATGAACGGAAATATTGATCCTTTCCTAAAAGCATTTCTAATGATGATGGGACAACGAGAGGAGGAATAGTTTTTTTTAGTCGCAGTTTTCAGTCGCAGTCGCAGTTTTACTCTTTGATTAAACTCAAAAGCAAAACCGTCAAGTAAACTGGAACTGAAAACTGAGACTTGAAACTTGGAATTTGGAATTTGGAATTTGGAATTTAAAAAAAACTACTTATGATCAAATGGGCAGATGTAATTCGTTTTACAAATAAAGGAAATCCGGCTCCTGAAAAGAGAGTGGAAAAAACAGAAGAAGAATGGAAACAACTTCTAACTGCTGAAGAATATCAGGTAACTCGTTTAAAAGGAACAGAAAGATCTTTTAGTTCTGAGTTATGCAGTTTATTTGATCCCGGAATTTATGAATGTAAATGTTGTGGTACGCTACTTTTTGATGCCAGTGAAAAATTTGAATCAGGAACAGGCTGGCCCTCCTTTACGCAACCGATTAAAGAAAATGCGATCGCTTATAACGCCGACAAATCATACGGAATGATTCGTGTTGAGGTAGTTTGTAATACTTGTGACGGACATTTAGGACACGTTTTTCCAGATGGCCCGGAACCAAGCGGATTGCGTTACTGTATCAATGCTATATCTCTTTCTAAAATAAAAGAGTAATTAATTCAAGTTATAAGTTTTCTTATGCCGAAAGCTAAATCAACTTAAGGTCTGTAAAAGCATTTTATTGAATAATCTCCTGCTTTAGTTTGAGGAATATAGTCAAGATGTTTTTTCACGCAGATTTTGCGGATTTTGCGGATTTTTTTTATTTCAATCCGCTAAAATCTGCGTGAGACTTTTTTTTGACAATCCTTAATTTAATGGCGTTGAACTTTAGCTGGAGGAATATAGTTAAGATGTTTTTCACACAGATTCTGCGGATTTTTTTTATTTCAATCTGCTAAAATCTGGGGGAGACTTTTTTTTGACAATCCTTAACTTAATGATATTGAGCCAAAGCTTGAGGCAAATCAAATAGTAAAAAATTCAAAAAGGATAATTATTTACAAACCAATTATTCAGAAAAGCGATTCCTTAGTAGTAAGTGAATCGCTTTTTTATTTTAGTCTTATAAAGTAAACGATTATTGTAAGTCACTTTTAAAAGCAATTCGCTGCTAAATCATTTCTTCCGTTTTTATAAATCATACTATTTATACTACTATTTTTTCATACAATCTCCCCATCACTAAAAAAACTTTTTTTACCACTATTTTACGCTTTGTTCTCATTATGAACGAATTACAATAAAAAACAAAATCAAAATTCGGAATGAGTCCAAAAAACCGAAAATGGTAATTTTTCCGATCTCTCTTTTTTCATAAAAAAGGAACAACAAAGCAGATAGTACGGCACAAAACATCAAAAAGAGGTTCATAATAAACACATGATAACCAACAAAATAAGACCTTATTCTTCTTTTTATTTTTTACTGAGATTTACATATTTAAACTACAAAATCTGCAGCGGAATCAAAATTTATGCAAACCTGAAAATTGCACAACAATCAAAAAATTAGTAGTTCTAGTATTAAATTTGTAATATTTAAACTATTATTTAGAGAGTAATTTAAAAAACTTAAAAAGAACATTAGGTAATTCGAATCAAATTGATTTTATTTGGCAAAAAATAACCCCTACAATCAATCTAATTCATTCATGAAATCCTATTCAATCCAAGAAATTAACGAAGTCATAAAAGGTGAAATTTATGGCACTACTTCGCAAAGCGTAACTGCAACAGAGCAACTGGAAAAAGCAACAACTACTGAAATTTCTTTCATAGGAAATAAAAAATATGAAAAATTATGGGAAGCTTCAAAAGCCTCAATAGCAGTTGTTAATGAAGATATTTCGATTGAACCTGGAGATAATCGTGCTTTTATAAAAGTAAAAAATGCCGATTTAGCGATGTCTCAAATTCTTGCCCTTTTTGCCCCACCTACTCCAATATTTCACAATCAAATCCACAGAACTGCGGTTATTGACGAAACTGCTATTATTGGTGAAGGAAGTAAAATTGGTGCTGGCTGTTATATTGGTCCAAAAGTAGAAATTGCTGCTAATGTGACCATCTATCCCAATGTGACTATTTTAGACGAATGTACGATCGGTAAAAACACCGTGATCTGGTCAGGAACCGTAGTGCGCGAGCGTTGCCATATTGGTAGCGATTGTATCATTCATCCAAATGCAACAATTGGAGCTGACGGTTTCGGATTCCGTCCTTGTAAGGAGAAAGGATTAGTTAAAATTCCACAAATCGGAAATGTAATTATCGGAAACGGAGTTGAAATTGGAGCCAATTCCTGTGTGGATCGTGGTAAATTCAGTTCAACCATTCTTGGTGACGGTTGTAAAATTGATAATTTAGTTCAAATCGGACATAACAGTAAATTAGGTAAATTTTGTATTATGGCCGGAAACAGTGGTTTAGCAGGTTCTGTAACCCTTGGTAACGGCGTAATAATTGGCGGTAGCGCCTCTATTAAAGACCACACCACTATCGGTGACGGAGCCATTGTAGGTGCCGGTTCCGGAGTTGTTGGAGATATACCTGCCGGAAAAACAATGTTGGGTTATCCTGCTGTAGAAGCTCGTGATGCTCTAAAACAATGGGCAATCCTAAAAAGATTGGTTTGCGAATCTAAAAAATAATCGTACGATTTATACATATACTAAACAGGAGTTCGCTCCTGTTTTTTTTTGCTCTTTAATTACAAAAAAGAAATCAAATTTCAATTTCAAATCCATAATAGTTTATTTCAATTGATTTTGTAAATTAGCGCAGACTATTTTGTAAAAAAATCAATTTCTTATGGATTTAAACTTCAATAAAAACGAAGATCACAATAAATTACTACTTTCTGAATTAAAACACAGATTTGCTAAAGTCAAATTAGGAGGAGGTGAAAAGCGAATTGCAAAACTTCATGCAGAAGGCAAAATGACAGCCCGCGAACGTATCGATTATTTACTGGATGAAAATGCTAAGAATATCGAAATCGGAGGATTTGTCGGAGACGGAATGTATGCCGAACATGGAGGTTGTCCTTCCGGTGGTGTGGTTATCAAAATAGGATACATAAGAGGAAAACAATGCATTGTGGTGGCCAATGATGCTACTGTAAAAGCAGGTGCCTGGTTTCCTATTACAGGAAAGAAAAACTTACGCGCTCAGGAAATCGCAATGGAAAACAGATTACCTATTATCTATTTGGTGGACAGTGCCGGTGTTTATCTGCCATTACAAGATGAAATTTTTCCTGATAAAGAACATTTTGGACGTATTTTTAGAAATAACGCTCAAATGAGTAGTATGGGAATTACCCAAATAGCTGCCGTAATGGGCAGTTGTGTAGCCGGTGGTGCTTATCTGCCTATTATGAGTGATGAAGCTTTAATTGTAGACAAAACCGGAAGTATTTTTCTTGCCGGAAGCTACCTGGTAAAAGCGGCCATTGGTGAAACGATCGATAATGAAACTTTGGGTGGCGCAACAACACATTGCGAAATTTCGGGTGTAACCGATTATAAAGCAAAAGATGATGCCGATGCCTTAGATAAAATAAAAAACATAGTAGATAAAATAGGTGATTTTGATAAAGCCGGATACAGCCGTATCAAAGCCGAAAAACCTGCTTTAGAACCAAAAGATATTTACGGAATCCTGCCAAAAGCCAGAAACGAACAATATGACATGATGGAAATCATCAATCGTCTGGTTGACAATTCTGAATTTGAAGCGTATAAGGATGGTTATGGACAGTCTTTGATCACCGGTTATGCGAGAATCGATGGTTGGGCAGTTGGTATTGTAGCCAATCAAAGAAAAGTAGTTAAAACCAAAAAAGGAGAAATGCAATTTGGAGGGGTTATCTACTCTGATAGTGCCGATAAAGCAACCCGTTTTATTGCCAATTGCAACCAGAAGAAAATTCCCCTTGTCTTTTTACAAGATGTGACCGGTTTTATGGTTGGATCAAAATCAGAACATGGCGGAATTATAAAAGACGGAGCGAAAATGGTAAATGCCGTGAGTAATTCAGTAGTTCCGAAATTTACCGTAATTGTGGGTAATTCTTATGGAGCCGGAAATTATGCCATGTGTGGAAAAGCTTATGATCCAAGATTGATTTTTGCCTGGCCAAGTGCAGAACTTGCCGTTATGGGTGGAACTCAGGCCGCAAAAGTATTGGCTCAAATTGAAGCCTCTTCGCTTAAAGCTAAAGGAGAAATTGTAGATGAAGCCAAAGAAACAGAATTGTTCACCAAAATAAAAGCACGTTACGACGAACAGACGTCTCCATATTACGCTGCTTCGAGATTATGGACAGATGCCATTATTGACCCTTTAGATACCCGTACATGGATTTCTATGGGAATTGAGGCTGCCAATCATGCTCCTATTCAGAAACCATTTAATTTGGGTGTAATTCAGGTATAACTTTTAAGGGATTCTTAAAATACGTTAAATTAAAAGTAAAAAACTTATTTTAAGGCCCTTAAAAATATTTATCTAATTAAAAATTAGTAACTTAGTGTGTAATTTTTAATCAGGTAACATCATGGAAAATGTAAAAAGCTTGAATAAATGGGCTAATTCGCACACTTATTTGCCAGTAGATTTAATACGTATTGTATTGGGCATTTTTTTATTTATGAAAGGAATTTCATTTGTAACCAACGTTCAATATTTGCATGATTTGATTTCACCAATTGACCAATTTGGAGGCGGAATGTTTCTCTTACATTATATTGCGCCAGCCCATATGATTGGAGGAATCATGATTTTCTTTGGATTACTCACCCGTTGGGCAATTGCCGCGCAATTACCCATACTATTTGGAGCTGTTCTCGTAAATTCCATGGGACATATGCACTCTGAAAATCTGACTGTAGCCATAGTTGTTTTATTAGTTTGCATTTTCTTTTTGTTCTATGGAGGCGGAAAACACTCAGCTGATTATTATTTCAAAATGCAAAAATAATATTGTTTTATCCTCAATTGTATCACAAAACTGTTGAGGATAAAATAATAACACCTTTTTTTAGCGTTAATTAATTCTTTAAAATTTCTTTAATTGTCTTTTATGAATTAAATTCGCCGCTATGAACGGGATTCGCAGAACCATTATCTTTTTTTCACTTTTAATTATAAGTTTCTTTGCTTGTCAGGGGAATGAAATTACTGTTGAAAAAACTCAAACGGAGAAAAGAGATCCTGCGTTCTCTATGGAATCACCTGATTCTTTAGCTTTCATACAACCTCAGGCAAGCTATCAATTTGTTGCAAATGTCAAAACCAACTATCCAAACTTAGTTAAATGGTTTGATGCTATATTGATGCCCATTCCAAGACATCAGGCCGTAAAATCAGCATCCAATTTTGCTAATCAACATTTAAATCAGAGTAAAAGAATACTACTTCTGCTCTACCCTTTCCATTATTTTTGGTAATTAGTTTTTGAAATTTCAAACGGAAGAAGTTCGTTCTTCTCCAATCATTAAACGGTTTTCCTTATGAAAGCGGTTTAACTATTTCATTCAATTAAACTTCAAAAACAAAATGGATACAAGTGTAACTATTATTGGTATTGTGATTGCGATCATAGTAGCCACCCCTATATATTTTTCTGCAAGAACAAATGCCGTAAACAAAGCAAAAATTTTAGACATAAAAAAAAGATTCAATCCCAATCACCCACAGGACTTCGATTTAACAGAATCTCAAAACAACAAAACGCTTACTATTGATCAGAAAAACGGGAAATTTATTTTGATGAATTTCAATCCAAATCAACAGGAATCTACCTACGTGGATTTAAAAAACATTTCTTCCTGTAAATTGGTTCCGACTACTGAGTCCGGTTCAGATACCATCTTGAAAATCGATTTTGAGTTTCAGGAAAAAGAAACCTCCAAAAAAATTACAATTCCATTCTATGATTTTGATGACGATCGCATCAAACAAATAAGTGCTTATCAAGATCAGCAGTTTGCAAAAAAATGGCTTAAAATCATTCAGGATTCAATTTAATGTTAGTTATTTAA
This sequence comes from Flavobacterium sp. FlaQc-49, assembly GCF_044005985.1. Lineage (NCBI taxonomy): Bacteria > Pseudomonadati > Bacteroidota > Flavobacteriia > Flavobacteriales > Flavobacteriaceae > Flavobacterium > Flavobacterium sp. FlaQc-49. The sequence goes on from NZ_JBIPCS010000013.1 coordinate 28,660, forward strand.
TTCACCGAAGAGGCTCAATTGAGCCTCTTTTTTTTGTGCCTGTCGTATGACATTTATCATTTTATATGTTGGCCTCGCTCCTTAATTTTGATAAATCGAAAATCCATTTTTATGAAAATTTCACTCACACAGAAATACAATGTTCCCGGTCCAAGATATACCAGTTACCCTACTGTTCCGTATTGGAATGAGTCTGATTTTACAGAACAAAAATGGATAGAGTCGTTTCAAAAGGCCTTTTCAGAAAGTAATACCCAAAACGGAATCAGTTTATACATCCATCTCCCTTTTTGCGAAAGTATGTGTACTTTTTGCGGTTGCAACAAACGAATCACAAAAAATCATACGGTAGAAGAAACGTATATAAAAGCACTTTTAAAAGAGTGGAGTTTGTATTGCAAACTTTTCACAGAAAAACCAATTATAAAAGAAATACACTTGGGAGGAGGTACGCCCACTTTTTTTTCTGTAAACAATTTAGAACACCTCATCAACGGAATTTTCTCTTTTGCCAATAAAGCAGATCATTATGAATTTAGTTTTGAAGGCCATCCCAACAACACCAGTTACGAACAACTTAAAAAATTATATGAATTAGGTTTTCGCAGGGTTAGTTTTGGTGTTCAGGATTATGCCGAAAAAGTGCAGAAAGCAATTCACCGAATTCAGCCTTTTCATAACGTAGCCAAAGTATCGTTTTGGGCAAAAGAAATCGGATATACTTCTATTAGCCACGATTTGATCTTTGGATTGCCTTTTCAGAATGTGGAAAACATAATTGATACGGTCGAAAAAACAAATTCTCTAAAACCGGACCGATTGGCTTTTTACAGCTATGCTCACGTGCCATGGATAAAAGGGAATGGCCAACGTGGTTTTAATGATGAAAACCTCCCAAAAGATGCCGAAAAACGACAACTGTATGAGATTGGAAAACAATTACTTTCTGAAAATGGTTATCACGAAATTGGTATGGATCATTTTGCTTTAAAAACAGATAGTTTGTATAAGGCTTCGCAAAGCAACCAATTACACCGAAACTTTATGGGATATAGCGCTTCTAAAACCCAGCTCATGATTGGGTTGGGCGTTTCTTCTATTAGCGACAGTTGGTACAGTTTTGCTCAAAACACCAAGAATCTGGAAGATTATTACCAATTGTTGGAATGGGATCAATTGCCAGTTGTTAAAGGGCATGTTCTTACTGATGAAGATCTGACAATTAGAAAACATATTTTAAATCTTACCTGTGAATTTGAAACTTCCTGGAATAATAAAACAGGCTATTTTAAAGAACTTCCTGATGTTTTATTTGATTTGAAAGAGATGCAAAGAGATCATTTAATTGTAATCGAAGAACATAAAATAAAAATTACGGAAGCCGGAAAACCATTTGTTCGCAATATTTGTATGGCTTTTGATTTGCATTTAAAAAGAAAGTCACCGGAAACAAACTTGTTTTCGATGACCATTTAAGTTTAATGACAATTGGGCGTTTGCTGTACAAATAAACTCATATTTGATGGTGACAGGTACGGAATTCCGAGCCCCAAACCCCTTAAGATAAACAAAACTCCAATAAGCACCGCTACGTACGGAATGACTTTCTGAATTCTGTTTCTGAAGGATACCGTAATTATAGAGTTGATGTACACTACAAGGGTCATTAACGGCACTGTACCCAGTCCAAACAAAAGCATATACAAAACTCCTAAACCGGCACTTTGCATGGCCATTGCTCCAAATAAAGCCACATAAACCATTCCGCAAGGCAGGAATCCGTTTAATAAACCGATTAGAAAAAGGGATTTGTAACTCTTGTTTTTAAAATGACTTCCTAAACTTGATTTTATTTTTGAAATGATTTTGTAAACGGGTCTCGAAAAATTGTATTTAGAAATTGTTTTTTCCGGAATCAAAACCACAAGTATCATGGCGACACCTATAAAAATGGACATTTTTTGCTGTAATCCTGCCAAAAAGAAAACTCGTCCCAGTAGTCCAAATAGTAATCCTATAGTGGCATAAGCTGTTAATCGTCCTAAATGATAGGTTATAATCTGGGCGCTCTTTTTGGCTTCATTGGTACGATCTACAGGTAACATCATAGCAATCGGGCCGCACATTCCTATGCAGTGAAAACTACTGATGAGTCCGAATATAAAAGCTGAATATAACATGCTGCCTGATTTTAGTTTACATAAATCACTTCTTTTGACAAGTATTTTATTCCATTATACTGCCATTCCATATGGACATCCCAGCGTCCTTTGATTAATTTTTTCTGCGGAATTAATAATGCATTGTTAGTCAAGGCGATTTCCGTATCAAAATCAAATTTCTTGTTTGATGGTCGATACAATAGTACGTTTCCTTTTATTTTTTCATTTTCAAAACTATTCGGAAAAGCTATTTTTAAACCTTCAGCGGTATAAATCATAGAAGGTTTATTCTTTAGATCATGGGCGTTCTGAATTCTTGCCATCTCGTCCTGAAAATGCGAATCGTGTTTGTAATATTCCTCGACAACCAGGTCGTTATCGTATTTACTATTCGATTGTACTTCAAAAACAAAATATAAAATAAAGGTCATAAATAATCCAAACGCGATTACTATTCCTGTTCCCCAGTTGATTTTCATGGTAGTATTATTTTAATTATTTTTTTCACGCAGATTTTGCGGATATTTTTTATTTCAATCCGCTTAAATCTGCGTGAGACTTCTTTTTGATGATTCTTTACTTGATGACGTTTGGCTGAAGTACAATGCCATTGAGTTAAGAGATTTTTTTCACGCAGATTTTGCAGATTTTGCGGATTTTTTTTTGTTTCAATCTGCTTAAATCTGCGTGAGACTTTTTTGATGATTATTTACATGATGGCATTGTGCTTTAGCCCAAAAAATTATGGTATATTTTGGCTAAAGCCATTTAATGTTTGATCTTAACAGTACTCCTACAGCTAAAGCTGTAGGCAATTTATAATGATCCTTTCATAAATCTTTTAATTTTTAATCTTTAATTTTTAATTCTTACAGTATTACCATTCAGAAAACGAGGTATAACTTGTTTCATTTTAGGGATAAGCCCCCAAACTTGAATTAATTAAAACTTCGTGGTCCCAAAAAATTTGTCGTTGCCGTTTCCAGTAACTGATTTCCGTTATAAATTCCAATTTTGACTTTAGTTTTGTCGCTTTCTAAAAGTGCTTTGTCAATTTCTATAAAAAGAGTCCCTTGCGAAATTCCTTCTTTCAATACTTTAAAATGTTGCTTTCCGACGTTTTTAATTGCTCCCTTTTGGTCTATGAGCTCAAAATGGATATCGGGATACTCTTTCATCGTTTTGTTTACAATTTTATAAGTGTACACATTGCTTATTTTATCGCCTTTGTGCTGAAAAAGCTGTCCAGGAAGTCTCAAAACAATCGCCTGAACATCTGTTCTTAAAAATAACATTCCAACAAAAACACTCAGCAGTATCAATAAAACGGCAGTGTAGCTTTTCATTCTGGCGGTGAATTTAAAAGATGCTTTTTTCTCAATTTCATCCTCAGAAGCGTATCTGATAAGTCCTTTCGGCAAACCTACCGTTTCCATTATAGTGTCGCATTCGTCAATACAGGCGGTACAATTGGTACATTCTAACTGAGTGCCGTTTCTGATATCAATTCCCATTGGGCAAACATGAACACATTGATGGCAATCGATACAATCCCCTTTTCCTGTGGTCGCTCTGTCTTCTTTTTTATTGAATTTTGCTCTGCCGGTTTCTTTTTCGCCACGAACAAAATCATAAGCCACATTTATTGATTTATTGTCTAAAAGTACTCCTTGCAAACGACCATAAGGGCAGGCAATGATGCAAACCTGCTCGCGAAACCAGACAAAAACAAAATAAAACACCGCCGTAAAAATCAGCAACGCCATAAAGTTACTGGCCTGTTCAAGAGGCCCTTGTTCGATCATTAAAAACAAGGTATCACTCCCTACTAAATACGCCAGAAAGACATTTGCAATTCCAAAAGAGATTAGAAAAAAGACGATCCATTTTAAAACTCTTTTGCGAATTTTTTCGGCATTCCATTCTTGTTTTGACAATCGCAACTGAGCGCCACGATCTCCATCAATCCAATATTCGATCCGACGGAAAACCATCTCGAGAAATATGGTCTGCGGACAAATCCAACCGCAAAAAATCCTTCCGAAAACCACGGTAAACAAAATAATAAAAACGATACCGACCAGCATGGAGATCACAAAAAGATAAAAATCCTGTGGCCAAAATGGAAATCCGAAAATAGTAAACCGACGTTCCAAAACATTGAACATCATAAACTGATTTCCGTTTATTTTTATAAATGGGTTAGCAATTAAAATGGCTAATAACACATAGCTAACCCATTTCCTATACTCATAAAATTTACCCGACGGTTTCTTAGGAAAAATAAACTTCCTTTTACCACCTTCATCAATAGTTCCAATGGTATCTCTAAATGTTTCGTCCGGTAAATTTGACATGGTATTTCTTTTATTATTTAACTTGCGTACTGTCTGCGGCTTTAGCAACCGCTGCTTCTTTTTTAGGAGCCGCTTCATCAACCCAAATTTCGCCCTCAGATTCTTTCGGGTCTTTTGGATTGCTACCTTGTAAAGACAAAATATAACTGGCTACTTTTTGAATTTCTTTAGGTTTTAAAGTTCCTTTCCAGGAAATCATTCCCTTCCCGTCACGTCCACCGTTGGTTATGGTGTGAAATAAATTTTTAATTCCACCGCCCAATATCCACTGATTATCTGTCAGGTTTGGTCCAATTTGTCCACCTCCATCTGCACGGTGGCAAGCAGCACAGTTGGTGGTAAATATCTCTTTTCCGGCATCCAGACTTGGTGTATCTGTTAGTAGAACAACTGTTTTTTCATCCATTAAATCGGGGGCAGTCTTTAGATATTCTTCTACATCAATTTTAGCCTGAGCCATCTCCATTTTTAGCTCCGTTTCCTGATCGTCACCACCAAACAATTCATATCGGGCGACATATATTACTCCGAAAATGACACAGATATAGAACAAATAGACCCACCAGGGTGGCAAATTATTATCAAGCTCTTTGATTCCGTCATAATCATGATCCATCAATAAGTCACCCTCTTTTTCTATGGGTTGAGTCTCGGTCAATTTTTGCATTAAGTTTTTATACCAATTACTTTCTGTCAGCGGCAGACTCTTTTCATACTCTATTTTTGCTTTTTCTTCGGGAGACAATAATTGAAACAAGACCCGATTTACAGCACTTAGTGTAATTTCTATTGCAATTAAAATGAATAAAAAGACCAGTAGAAAAACAGTAACCATCGGATATTTTACAAAAGCGGGCCTATCTCCTGAATCAATAAAATACTCCATCAAACCGAAAACGATAAAGAAAATCACAGGGACTCTTAGATATACGGGGAAAAACTTTTTCATTTTATTTGTCTTTTTGATATTACACAAAGTCCTTCGTCTAAAGGGATTGCACTCATTTCTCTAATTTTTTCTTTTTTATAGGAGAAGACCCAAAGGGCCAAACCCACAAAGAAGAAAAAGAATATCAGGAGAGAAAGTATCGGGTAAATTTCGATACCCGATATGTTTTCCATGTTGTGTTTAATTTGTTCGAACATAACGCTTAGTTTTTGGCAGTTTCTTTTACTTTAATATCTGTACCCAGTCTTTGGATGTAAGCAATCAGCGCTACAATTTCTCTTTCGTTCATAGGAACGAATTTTTCGCCTTTTGCAGCTGCTTTCTTCTTACTGTCTTCGTAACTTTTTACAAAATCAGGGTCGCTCTTTAGATTGTTCTCGATTGCTATTGCCTGTGTTCTCAAAGTCTTTTGCGCATTGGCTACATCGGCATCGGTATAAGGAACACCCAGCGAAACCATGGCTTTCATTTTCTTTTCAATTAAAGAAGTATCCATTGGTTTATTATCAAACAACCATTTGTAACCCGGCATAATTGATCCTGCCGAAGTACTTTGAGGATTCCAAAAGTGATTAAAATGCCAGTTGTCGTTATATTTTCCTCCGACTCTCAACAAATCAGGTCCTGTACGTTTTGATCCCCAAAGGAATGGATGGTCGTAAACAAATTCTCCGGCTTTGGCTTGTGGTCCGTAACGTTCGACTTCACTTCTAAACGGACGAACGGATTGAGAATGACAACCAACACAACCTTCACGAATGTATAAATCACGTCCCTCAAGTTCCAACGGACTATATGGTTTCACACTGCTTATGGTAGGTATGTTTGATTTTACCATAATCGTTGGCACAATCTGAATAACTCCTCCGATTAAAATAGCGATCGTAGCTAAAATGGTTAGCTGGATTGGTTTTCTTTCTAGCCAGGAATGGAATTTTTCTCCACTAAGTCTATTGCTGTTTATTACCTGTAAAGCAGGAGCCTGAGCTAATTCGTCTTCCACTGGTTGACCCGCTCTTACTGTCATGATGATATTATAAACCAAGGTTAGCATACCGATCAAATACAAGGTACCTCCAATGGCTCTCATCCAGTACATGGGCATAATTTGCGTAACGGTTTCCAGAAAATTTCCGTAAGTTAAAGTCCCGTCCGGATTAAATTGTTTCCACATAGAGGCTTGAAGAAAACCGGCTACATACATTGGAACGGTGTACAGGATAATCCCTAAAGTACCAATCCAGAAATGGAAGTTTGCTAATTTATTTGAAAACAGAGTGCTTTTTGTCATTCTTGGAATTAACCAATAAATGATACCAAATGACATAAACCCATTCCATGCTAAAGCTCCAACGTGTACGTGGGCAATAATCCAGTCCGTATAGTGTGCAATGGCGTTTACGTTTTTAAACGATAACATTGGTCCTTCAAAGGTTGCCATACCGTATCCTGTAATGGCAACTACAAAGAATTTTAAAACCGGTTCTTCACGAACTTTGTCCCATGCTCCTCTTAATGTTAAAAGTCCGTTGATCATACCTCCCCATGATGGGGCAATAAGCATTACAGAGAATGCAACTCCTAAATTTTGTGCCCAGTTTGGTAAAGCAGAATATAACAAGTGGTGTGGTCCTGCCCAGATATATATAAATATTAAAGACCAGAAATGTATAATTGATAAGCGATACGAGTAAACGGGTCTGTTGGCTACTTTTGGAACGAAATAGTACATTAATCCTAAAAATGGCGTTGTAAGGAAAAAGGCGACAGCATTATGTCCGTACCACCACTGTACTAAAGCATCCTGAACACCCGCGTAAACGGAATAACTTTTTAAGGCTGAAACCGGAATTTCGATATTGTTGAAAATATGCAATACGGCAACGGTAACAAATGTGGCCAGATAAAACCAAATGGCTACATACAAATGGCGTTCTCTACGACGCAACATCGTACCAATCATATTAATCCCCATTACAACCCAAATAAGCGCAATAGCAATATCAATTGGCCATTCGAGCTCTGCATATTCTTTTGAAGAAGTATAGCCTAACGGCAGCGTTATTGCGGCGGCAACGATAATAAGCTGCCATCCCCAGAAATGAAGATTACTTAAAAAGTCGCTAAACATTCTGGCTTTCAGCAATCGTTGCAGCGAATAATACATCCCTGCAAAAAAGGCGTTACCTACAAAGGCAAAAATAACCGCATTGGTGTGCAAAGGTCTTAATCTCCCGTAACTCAGCCACGGAATCCCGTCGGTTATATTGGGAAAGAGGTACATAACCGCCAAGGTCAGCCCTACTAACATCCCTACGACTCCAAAGAGGATCGTAGCGTAAATGAACTTCTTTACAATTTTGTTGTCGTAATAAAACTGTTCCATTTCCATAATTATACTTGTTTTTCTTCTGTATTTGATTTATTCTTTTTGGGGGTAATATTGGTCTCATCGTCAAAAAGCATTCTGACCGAGGGGGTATAATCATCGTCGTATTGTCCGGATTTGACAGCAACGATAAAAGCAATAAAGAATCCAATTGCTACGAAAATACTTACTGTAATTAGCAGATAAATGACACTCATACTCTAAATTTTATGTTACCAAAATTATTGTGTAACGAGCGTATAAAAAATGATATTTATCATGGTAAGGGAGGAATGTTGGCTTTATAAAAATACCTTCCGTATATTTTTAGTTTACCGTAGATTCTTAGCACTAAAATAGTTAGTAGCAAAAGTTACAAATCCAACTATAGTAATCGTACTTAAAGGCATAATTATAGCCGCCACTAAAGGAAGGAGATTGCCTGTAACAGCAAAAGATAAACCAACAATATTATAGAGTAAGGATAAAGTAAAACTCATCTTTATAATAAGAATTGATTTTTTAGAAAGTTTTAAAAAATAACTTAAGCAGGCAAACTCCGACGCATCTAAAATGGCATCGCAAGCGGGTGAAAAAACATTCACATTCTCTGAGATTGAAACTCCTATATTACTTTGCACCAAAGCACCTGCATCATTCAAACCATCTCCGACCATCATCACGTTTTGTCCTTTTTCCTGCAGTTGTTTAATGAATTCTAATTTCTGCTCGGGTTTTTGATTAAAAACCAATTCTGTATTTTCCGGTAGGATTGCTTCTAAATTGGCTCTTTCACCATCATTGTCACCCGAAAGTACTTTTATCTGATACTTTTTGCTTAATGCTAAAAACAATTTTTCTAAACCCTCCCGATATTGATTTTGAAATGTAAATCTGCCATAATAAATACCGTCAATTTCGACATGAAGCGAAGTTTTCCCCGTCTGCGTCTCGTCGGAAACAGGAACGTCAAGAAATACTGCTGAACCTATCCTTACTACTTTATTAGCAACTGAGGCCTGAATTCCTTTTCCGGTTATTTCGCAGAAATCATCAATTTTAGTTTTTTTATTTTCGGGTAAAAAGTCATACAACATTCGGCATAACGGGTGATTTGATGCACGAAGTACATTTTTTATAAGTACATTATTTTCTTCCGAAATTGACTTCCCGTCATACTTGATATTTGCCTTTTTACTGGTGGTGATCGTCCCTGTTTTATCAAAAACTATAGTATCTACTTTTGCCAGCTGCTCAATTACCAGCGCATTTTTAAGATAGAATTTTTGTTTTCCTAAAATCCTGAGGATGTTCCCAAAAGTAAAAGGTGCTGTCAGTGCCAAGGCGCAAGGGCATGCTACGATAAGCACCGCCGTAAAGACATTAAAAGCAATGTTTGCATCAATAGCAATCCAATATCCAAAACCTGCAATAGCAATTAATAACAACAGAGGCGTAAAATAACGACTAATCGTATCCGTAATGGTTTTATGTTGCTGCTGTACCTTTTTCTGAAAAATCTCATTGCTCCATAATTGTGTCAGGTAACTTTGTGAAACCGAATGCAAAACTTCCATTTCGATGACCTTCCCAATTTGTTTTCCTCCGGCAAAAACTTTATCCCCTGATTTTTTGGTAATCGGAATGGCTTCACCGGTAACAAAACTATAATCGATCTCTGCTTTTTCACTAATCAAAATACCATCAACGGGGATCAATTCCTGATTTCTGATTATTAATCTATTGCCTTCTACGATATCATAAACCGGAACACTTTCTTCAGATCCGTCAGCATCAATTCGGGTGACGGCGATCGGAAAATAGGATTTAAAATCTCTTTCAAAACTTAAAAAACTATAAGTTTTAATCTGAAACATTTTCCCTAGAAGCATAAAGAAAACGAGCCCTGTTAAACTATCAAAGAAGCCTGAGCCATAATCCATTACAATATCAAAAGTGCTCCGAATGAACATTACAATAATACCCAGGGCTATTGGAATATCAATATTTAACATTCCGGCCTTTATACTTTTATAAGCCGAAACATAATAACCACTTGCTGAATATAAAAAACTGGGCAGCGATAAAATTAAAATCAAAACCCTGAAAAATGGTTTGTAATTGTCTAACCAAAATTCCTTTATTTCGAAATACTCCGGAAATGACAGTAACATAATGTTTCCAAAACAAAAGAAAGCAACCCCTAATTTATAAGTCAGACTACGATCTACATTATTTTTTCCGGTTTCATAATTTTCTAAACTTATATAAGGTTCATATCCTATTGAGCTTAACAGGTAAACGATAGTTTTAAGAGAAACGAGTTCCGAATTAAAGGTAATTCGAACTTTCTTGTCCGGAAAATTAACTTGCGAATTACTGACTCCGGATTGCATCCTATTGAGGTTTTCCAGAATCCAAATACACGAACTACAATGGATATGCGGAATACTTAAGGATACAATAGCGGTATTTCCTTCCTGAAATTCTAGTAGTTTAGATAGTATGGCTTCATTTTCCAGGAAATCATATTTGCCGTGAATATCTTGCGGTGTAGCTCCCGGTGCTTTTTCAAAATCATAATAAGAGGTTAGATTATTAACGCTGAAAATTTCGTAAACTGTTTTACAGCCTTTGCAACAAAACTTTTTTTCATCAAAATTGATCTCTTCGTCTTTAGAAATGGTTAATCCGCAATGAAAACACCCTTGCTCGCTCATAATTTGTTATTTTAACTTCTGCAAAGTTTATAAATCACAAAAGACTTTAACTATGATAATTATCATTCGCAGCTACCGGATAATTACAAACGCGCAGTGCATTTAGAAAACCAGCTAAAAAAGCAAGTATAGTAAATCAGGAGATTTTTTTTATTGCGAATATCATCTATAACTTCTAAAATTGACACTTTTCATTGCAAAGAGTTGAATTGCCGTTGGTTGAAACCAACGGTACTGTAGGTCTGAGTTCGGAGGCTTTAGCCAAAATTTTATTCTTTAAGTTTTTTACAAAAACCTAATTTCATTAAAATTAAAATGTTTTTTCACGCAGATTTTGCAGATTTCGGGGATTTTTTTTTATCTGCTAAATCCGCTAAATCTGCGTGAAACTTTTTTTGAGAAGCCTTAGCTTAATGATATTGGGCTAAAGCCTTAAATCAACACCTTTTAAATCCGTTGGTTGAAACCAACGGCTATTCAAAAAATACAATGTTACTTAAATGTACTGCAAGCAATTACAATTCTAACTTTACAGAAATAAAAAAATACTGGCTATCAATATTTTTTTGCTGTTATTTTTCCAGCATAATTGGGGTCATAATATTGAAATTCTCACATACCATTTTAGATAAAACACAAAAAGTAAATCAGGAGAATTTTTTATTGCAAATACTATCTGTAACTTCTAAAATTGGCACTTCCCACTATAAATAATCAATCCGGATTTGAATTGCCGTTGGTTTCAACCAACGGTACTGTAGGTCCGAGTTCGGAGGCTTTAGCCAAAATTTTACTCTTTAATTTTTTTGCTAAAGCCTAATGTCACTAGATTAAAATGTTTTTTCACGCAGATTTTGCAGATTTCGGGGATTTTTTTTATCTGCTAAATCCGCTAAATCTGCGTGAGACTTTTTTGACAATTCTTAGCTTAATGATATTGGGCCAAAGCCTTACATTAGCACCTTTTAAATCCGTTGGTTGAAACCAGCGGCTATTCAAAAAATACAATGTTACTTAAATTCACTGCGCACAATTACAATTCTAACTTTACAGAAATAAAAAAATACTGGCCATCAATAATTTTTTGCTGTTATTTTTCTAGCATAATTGGGGTTTTGAATACGAATAATCGTAATTTTGCAGTAAATTTTTTTGCTATGAACAAATGTGATCAATGCATCGTAAGACAGCTTACTTCTCTAAAAGCACTAAATAAAGATGAGGTTATTAGATTAGCAAATAGCAAAACAACATTAAGCATAAAAAAAGGGGATGCTATTTTTGAAGAAGGTGAAATTACCAATGGTGTTTTTTGCGTAAAAGACGGTATTGGAAAACTTTCTAAGTTAAGTGCTAACGGAAAAGATCAGATTGTAAAGCTTGTTAAATCAGGTGAACTTTTAGGGCAACGCTCGATGATCAGTAACGAACCCGCAAATCTAAGTGCAAAAGCTGTCGCTGATATGGAAGTTTGTTTTATTCCAAAAACAGAAATCATTAACTTTTTTAACAACAACAATCAGTTCTCCATGAACCTGATGCAATCGGTGTGCGAAGATTTAAAAGAATCTGAAAACGACAAAATCGCATTGGCACAAAAGACCGTAAAACAAAGACTGGCCGAAACTTTATTATACTTGCTGGCTACTTTTGGCGAAAACACAGACAAAACCTTAAAAGTTCAGCTTACTCGTGAAGAATTAGCCGGAATGATTGGTACCGCCACTGAAAGCTGTATTCGTTTATTATCCGATTTCAATAAATTGGGACTAATCGAATTGGTTGGAAAAAAAATTGTGCTTAAAGACATCAATGCCCTGAAGCGATTGGCAGAATAATTGGCTTAAATTGCTAATTATTATTTTTCAATCTGTTGCTATTTAAACAGCCTTCTTCTTTAGCTTAATTTCATTAAATTATTTTTTTTTCACGCAGATTTTGCGGATTTTTTTATTTCATTCCGCTAAAAATCTACTTGAGCTTTTTAAAACCACAACTTGAATTAATTACTGTTTTTTTGCTTCATTCCAAAACACATCCATTTCTGCTAAAGTCATATCCATTAAAGGTTTCCCCATATCGCTTGCTTTGCTTTCTAAATATTGAAAACGCTTAATGAATTTTTTATTGGTGCGTTCTAAAGCATCTTCGGGATTCACATTTAAAAATCGGGCATAATTGATCATTGAGAATAAAACATCTCCGAATTCGGCTTCTATTTTATCCTGATCGCCTGCTTTTACTTCAACTTGTAATTCTTCTAGTTCTTCCTGTACTTTATCCCAAACCTGATGTGGTTCTTCCCAGTCAAAACCTACACCTTTTACCTTATCCTGTATTCTGCTTGCTTTTACTAAAGCGGGTAAACTTCTCGGAACGCCTTCTAAAACCGATTTTTTACCTTCTTTAAGCTTTAGTTTTTCCCAGTTTTGTTTGACTTCTTCTTCATCTTTTACAACCGTGTCGCTGTAAATATGAGGATGGCGATGAATCAGTTTATCACAAATTTCATTGCACACATCAGCCATATCAAAAGCATTGGTTTCACTGCCTATTTTAGCATAAAAAACAATATGCAATAACAGATCTCCAAGTTCTTTTTTAACTTCATTCAAATCATTGTCCAAAATGGCGTCTCCTAATTCGTAGGTTTCTTCGATTGTAAGGTGTCGAAGGGTTTGCAAAGTCTGTTTTTTATCCCACGGACATTGCTCACGAAGTTCATCCATAATAACTAATAATCTTTCGAAAGCCTGAAGTTGAAGTTCTTTGCTCATTTTTGACGTTTTTTTGATTGTATAACCGAACGGTGTAAAAGTAAAAAATCCTGTCAAGAAAACATCTTAACAGGATTATTATATTTGAATGTAAAATTTACTATTCTTCTTTTTTAACTTTTGCTTTTTTAGAAGCTGCAGCTTTTTTTGGTTTTTCCTCAGCAACAGGAGCTTCTTCAGTTTCAGTTGGAACCGGAGCTAAATCTGTCACTAAACCTTTTCCTTGAAGTGTGTTGTACCAGTTTAATACTTTTTTAATATCTGATGGGTAAACTCTTTCTTCATCATAATCAGGTAAAACTTCTTTAAAATAAGCTGTTAAAGTTGCATTATCTTCTTTATGAGAAATCGCCTGACCTTTGTTTTCTTTAACCGCAATGCGTTGCATTACTTCAGTCAACGGTTTTTCACCATCTTGTGTATAAATTGAAATTTCAGACAATAAACTTACATTACTTTTTAAGCTTACAGTGATTTTTTTTCCATCAGTTAATGATTCAGCTACAAATCCTGTACGAGTCTGTACTTTTAAAGCATATAAACCTGGTTTCCCGGAAACAGCTAATATTTTTTCTAAATTCATGTTTATTATAATTTGTATTAAGAATTTCGTTTATTTTTTATTGTCTCTTTTTTTTATCAAAAATAATTATCTGCCTTTTTTGGCAGCAACAAATTTCATTTTATAATCCTGAAAAGTCTTGCCTTCTGTAATATTTTTTAATTTCTTTTGAATCAAACGCTTTTTTAAAGAAGATATTTTGTCTGTAAACAACACTCCTTCAATATGATCGTATTCGTGCTGAATAACTCTGGCAATCAAACCGTCAAAAACCTCTGTTTTTACAACAAAATCTTCTTCACAATACTCGATTGTAACGGTTGGTTTTCTGTAAACGTCTTCACGAACATCAGGAATACTCAGGCAGCCTTCGTTAAAACTCCACTCCTCGCCTTCTTCTTTCACGATTCTGGCGTTGATAAATGTTTTTTTGAAACCTTTTAATTTATTTTGTTCTTCTGTTGAGTAATCTTCATCGTCACTAAAAGGAGTTGTATCAATTACAAACAAACGAATTGCTATTCCAACCTGTGGCGCAGCAAGTCCAACACCATAAGCGTTGTACATGGTTTCATACATGTTTGCTAATATCTCTTTTAAGTTTGGATACTCCGGTGTAATTACCTCACACACTTTTCTTAAAACTGGATCACCGTATCCTACAATTGGTAAAATCATTTGTATTATTTTTTTGTATTATCTACTGGAAAACACTGAATTTTATTCTCCTAATTCAGCTGGCAAAAATAGTAAAAAATAGTCAATGAATAATTCTAAACAACATATTAATCTCATTTTTGCATGCTTATTAAAAACTCAGCTATAATTGTGCCAAAAGAATTCGTACAATTCTTACCTTTGCTGGTAAACCATACTATATGTTTAATCGTATCTCCAAATTTACCAATAGTACCTCTTTTCTAAATGCTTCTAAAGTAACTATTGCTTCTGTTGTTCCTGTTCTGATCTTGAACTTTCTGGGACATTTTGAAATTGGTTTTACGATTGCCTTAGGTGCTTTTTATACCTATCCGAGTGATATTCCGAGTACTTTAACGCATAAAATAAAAGGTCTTATTGTAGCGTCCTTAATCGTTTCAGGCGTAAATCTTCTGGTGAATCTTGCTTATCCGTTCCCGATATTATTTTATCCGTTTTTAGGATTGTTACTGTTTTTATGCTGTATGATTTCTGTTTATGGACAGCGCGCTACCTTGGTTTCCTTTTCTGCATTACTTTCAATTTCTTTGTCTTTTGGTCATTTACATGAAGGCTGGGATGCGGTTGAATATTCGGGTTTTATTTTTATTGGTGGTATTTTATACCTCATTGTCTCGCTTATTTTTCATTTTGTACAACCTTATAAATATGTTGAATTACAAATTGCTGAAGGCATAAAACTTACGGCAAAATACTTAAAACTAAGAGGAGATTTATGGAGCCCTGAAGCGAATCGCGAGAAAATAACTCAAAAGCAATTGGCTGTTCAGGTAGAGCTAAACCAAATCAACGAAGATTTAAGGAAAGTGTTAATTGGAAATCAAAGCACTTCCGCTGCCACCAGTCAGAATCGCAAAATGTTACTTGTTTTTATAACGCTTGTTGAAATCCAGGAATTAGCATTATACACCTCATTTGATTACGACAAACTTCATGAAAAGTTTGACAAACATCCCGACGTTTTAAGAACGTATCAAAACGTGGCGTACAAACTGGCTTCCACTTTAAAAAAACTATCCAAAAATGTACATCATATTGCCGCTTATGTGGACAAAAATGATCTAAAAAATGAATTAGACGCGCTCGAATTTGCCATTTTTGATTATGAAAAAAGCTTAGGAAGAGACGAAGCAAACGAAGGAGTTCTTATGCTGACCAATATGCTGAAATATGCTAAAAATCAGGTTGGGAAAATCAAGATTATACAAAGGGCTTTTTCGCTTGCCATGCAATCTTACAAGTTGAAAGACAAAGACAAGGAACTGGAAAAATTTCTGACACCACAGTATTATCCGCTCCGTACACTTATTGAAAATATGAGTTTTTCTTCTTCTATTTTCAGACATTCGCTCCGACTGACCATTACGATTCTGATTGGTCTTGTTGTTGGGAACTTTCTTCCTTTTCAGAATGTCTATTGGATTCTACTGACCATCGTTGTCATCATGCGTCCGGGTTATGGATTAACAAAAGAACGTTCGTATAATCGAATTTTCGGAACTGTACTAGGCGGACTTCTGGCATTCGGGATTGTATCCCTTATTCAGAACCATGTGGCGTTGAGTATATTTTCTATTGTTTGTATGTTACTGGGTATCTCATTTACACAGATTAACTATAAAATAAGTGCGACTTTCGTAACCATGTATGTGGTTTTTATCTACGGAATCCTAACGCCAAATGTTGTAGAGGTAATTCAGTTCAGAATATTAGATTCGCTTGCAGGAGCTATTTTAGCTTTTATTGCCAATCAGTTTTTATGGCCGGCCTGGGAGTTTATCAATACTCCGATTCATATCGAAAATTCGATTCGCGCCAATCGAAATTACCTTAAAGAAATTGCTGATTTTTACAATAAAAAAGGAGAAACACCAACGTCCTACAGATTGGCCAGAAAACATGCTTTTGTCGAAATTGGCAATTTAACGACCTCGTTTCAACGCATGATGCAAGAACCTAAATCAAAGCAAAAAACGCTGCCATTGGTCAATAAACTGGTGGTTTTGAATCATTCTTTGCTATCGGCTTTGGCTTCTTTGTCTACTTATATTCAATCGCATCAAACCACATCTGCTTCGGAATCCTTTAACTATATTATAAAAACGATATTATTAAATCTTGATCATTCTATTTCGGTTTTAAAAAACGAAACGATTATAACCGATACCTTTTTTGATAAGGAAGATGTAACCCTGCAATTTGAAGAATTAAAGCGCATTAACTTTACACGTCTGGCGGCAGACGATGAACTTGATAAAGAAACCCGACAGGCTAAAATGCAGGAGGCTCAAATGGTCATTGAGCAATTGATCTGGATGAGCAATCTGGCAGAAAAAATACTAAAAATTACGAAAGAGCTAAAAGCAACAAATCCAGATTAATTCATCTGGATTTGTTGTTTATAATAGTAAGTAGTTGAATCTAGTTTTTCAGTTTTAAAACTTCAGAAGTATATTTTCTCATTTCTTCTAAAAGCTCCGGTGTTTCATTCAGGTTTTTACCGTAAGAAGGAATCATGATTTTCATTTTCTCTTCCCATTCAGGTGATTTACTTTGATCTGCAAAACATCTGCTGATTAAATCCACCATGATAGAAACAGCAGTAGAAGCTCCCGGAGAAGCACCTAATAAAACCGCTAAAGTTCCGTCGTGTGTATTAATTACTTCGGTTCCAAATTCTAAAACTCCGCCACCGTTTTCGTCTTTTTTAATCACCTGAACGCGTTGTCCGGCTCTTTCTAATGTCCAGTCCTTAGAACGTGCTGTTGGCAAATATTCACGAAGTGCTTTCATTCGGTCTTTTGGAGACTGACGCACTTGTTCGATCAGATATTTGGTTAATGGAATATTATGAAATCCCGCTGATAACATTGGAATTACGTTGTTTGCTTTTATAGACAAAGGCAAGTCCAAATACGATCCGTTTTTTAAGAATCGTGTAGAGAATCCGGCGAAGGGCCCAAAAAGAAGCGCTTTTTCACCATCAATGACACGGGTATCAATATGCGGAACTGACATTGGAGGCGCTCCAACACTTGCTTTTCCGTACACTTTTGCCTGATGTTTTGCAATCACTTCAGGATTAGTACATTTTAACCATTGTCCGCTTACCGGGAAACCACCGTACCCATTCCCTTCCGGAACATTGGCTTTTTCTAATAAAGGTAATGAACCTCCACCAGCTCCGATAAAAACAAACTTGGTATAGGATTTTCTTTTTTGTCCTGTAGCTAAATCGGTAATTTTAATTCTCCAGGATTTATCTTCACGTTGTCTCATTTTTTGAACCTCGTGATTGAAATGCAGGGACACACCATCTAGTTTTTCCAGATAATTAAACATGCTTCTGGTCAATGCACCGAAGTTTACATCGGTACCAATCGGCATAAAGGTGGCTGCTAATTTTTCATTATTTTCTCTGCCTTCCATTACAAGAGGCATCCATTGTTTCAATTGTTCAAATTCGGTACTAAAAGTCATTTGAGCAAAAATTGGATTGCTTTGTAAAGCTTCAAAACGTGTTTTAAGATATTCAACGTTTTTATCTCCCCATACAAAACTCATATGCGGAACGCTTTTTATAAAATTGTCAGGAGAGGGAACTTTATTTTGTTGCACTAAGTAGGCCCAAAACTGGCGGGAAACCTCGAAAGATTCCGCTATACTTATTGCTTTTTTAGGATCAATACTTCCGTCTGCCTTTTCCGGAGTGTAGTTTAATTCACAAAAGGCCGAGTGACCGGTTCCTGCATTATTCCAAGCATCAGAGCTTTCGGCTGCAGCAACATCTAATCTTTCGTATATTTCAATTTTAATATCCGGTTGTAACTCTTTCAAAATTACTCCAAGAGTGGCACTCATAATTCCAGCTCCAATGAGAACTACTTCACTATTTGAACGTATTGTTTCGTCAGGCATAACAAATTTATTTTAAAACGCAAAGGTACTTTTTATAATTGCAAAAAAAAACTAATTTCATAGGATAAAAGTTAGGAAATTTAAAACTCTAAAATCTTTGAAGATTCCGAAAAAGAAAATGCTAAAATCGTTTTGAAGAAAGATAATCCTGAAGCATTATGGTAGCCGAAATTTCATCAATCAACCCTTTATTCTGGCGCTGCTTTTTGCTTAATCCGCTATCTATCATCGTCTGAAATGCCATTTTTGAAGTAAAACGCTCGTCTACACGAACTACTTTCATATCCGGAAAGATATTTGAAAAATGCGTTACAAATCCTTTAATTATCGAAGCACTTTCAGACGGAAGCCCGTTCATTTGTTTGGGTTCTCCAATTAAGACCGCTTCTACTTTTTCTTTAGTGAAATAATCTTTCAAAAAATCTATTAAAGTATTCGTCGGAATCGTTGTCAAACCCGAGGCGATAATCTGCATTTCGTCTGTAACGGCAATTCCGGTGCGTTTTTGTCCGTAATCTATAGAGAGGATTCTTGGCATTTTAGTAATTTTCATCAAAGATAGAAAGGAAAATTCACAAACCTAAAAAAAGAATTATTTCATTTTATAAAAAAAAGAGTCCGCCTTGATTACTCAAAACGAACTCATCCAACATTAAAACCTAAAAAAAATGGGGTTATCTACTAAATAAACGACTAAAAAAACCTCTTTCGTCTTCTTCCTCCTCTTCCTGTTGCTCCTGGTGGAAAGACTTAGATTGGGCTCTTTCGTGGTCTAAAATCAGTTCCTTGATATATTCTACATAAGATCTCTTTTTCTCTTCTAAAAATCCGATCAGGTATTTTTCGCTGAACTCCACTCCGCTCGCGTTTTCTATTTGCAGTAATTTTTTATACAAGGGTTCAATATGCAGGGCAATGACTTCTTGAGGAATGGCTTGTCTTCTTCCAAAATAATTTACAATAACGCCATTTTCATCTTTAGCAATTTCAAAATCGGTAATGACCCAGTAATATCTCCCTGACTTGGCAAGATTTTTTACAACAGCATGAAAGTTTTTACCTGCTTTAAGATTTTCCCATAAAACTTTAAAAATTACTTTAGGCATATCAGGATGCCTGACAATATTATGTGGCTGTCCCATAAGCTCGTAATCTTCATATCCGCAAACGTCTATAAAAGTTTCATTTGCATATTCGATAATACCAAATGCATTGGTTTTACTCATAATCACCTGAGTTTTGTCCCACGAGACTTCTTTATCTATTATGGTTCGGTTTTGGAGCTGATTTTCGCTATTCATATCTTAGTAGATTAATTTGTTTTGGATTGGCACTGACAATTCTCACTTTATATTGTCCGAATTAGGATACAAAACTAACAAGAAGTAAAAACACAAAATCTGACTTTTATCATATTATAACAGTAAAAAAACGTTTAGGAACTCTTTCTTTTTATTGTTATTTAAACACCCAATTTTATTTATCAAATTAAAAACAAAATGTTACACTTGTAACATTTTCAAACGGTTTTACCTTTTTGCTTTTGGCCAAATACGCTATCTTTGCCAAAAATTAAAACTTATGAATTCTTTACAAACGATAATCGAACAAGCTTGGGAAAACAGAGCTTTACTACAAGAAACTACTACAACTGATGCCATTAGAGAGGTTATAGAATTATTAGATACAGGAAAATTACGTGTTGCTGAACCGGTTGGTGAAGGATGGCAGGTAAACGAATGGGTAAAAAAAGCAGTAGTAATGTATTTCCCAATTCAAAAAATGGAAACATTAGAAGCGGGTATCTTCGAATACCACGACAAAATGTTACTAAAAAGAGGTTATGCTGAAAAAGGAATTCGTGTAGTACCAAATGCAGTTGCACGTTACGGAGCTTACATTTCAAGCGGTGTTATTCTAATGCCAAGTTATGTAAACATCGGAGCTTATGTTGACGAAGGAACTATGGTTGATACCTGGGCGACTGTTGGTAGTTGTGCACAAATCGGTAAAAATGTTCACTTGAGTGGTGGTGTTGGTATTGGTGGTGTTTTAGAACCTTTACAAGCTGCTCCGGTAATTATTGAAGATGGTGCTTTTATTGGTTCTCGTTGTATTGTAGTAGAAGGTGTACATGTCGGTAAAGAAGCCGTTCTTGGTGCTAATGTTTGTCTTACTGCATCAACAAAAATTATAGATGTTACAGGTGACGAACCAGTTGAAAGAAAAGGTTATGTTCCGGCTCGTTCTGTTGTAATTCCGGGAAGTTATACTAAAAAGTTCGCTGCTGGAGAATTTCAGGTTCCTTGTGCCCTAATCATTGGTACACGCAAGCCTTCTACAGATTTAAAAACTTCATTAAACAATGCACTTCGCGAATACGATGTAGCTGTTTAAATTAATGTTAACAAAATATTAATTTTTTTAGGTTTTTTTTAAAATTGGGTTTATACTTTTGCGCAAAAATTAAAATCCCATTTTTAAAAAAAACCTAAAATTTTTAAATGAACAATATTAATCAAAACGTAATTTTATTTTTAAAAAGATTTACTTTAATATTACTGACCTACCAACTTAGCAGATTTCTATTTTTCATTATGAATATAGAACTGTTTGAACAATTTACCTTTAAAATTTTTATCGGAGGACTGCTTTTTGACTTAGCTGTTATAGCCTACATAAACTGTATTTTCCTTATTCTACATATAATTCCGGGTAATTTTAAATACAGGCCGTTATACCAAACAACATTAAAAATTACTTTTTTCGCAGTTAATCTTCTGCTTATTTCTACCAACTTTATTGATATTATCTATTACCGCTTTACGGGCAGAAGGAGTACTTTTGGACTGATTACTGCTACAGGTATGGAAAATGATATTATCCGTTTAATTCCTTCCTATTTAAAAGAATATTGGTATGTTGGTGTTTCTTTTTTAATGACCAGCATTGTACTTTGGATGTTGATGCCAAATCCAAAAGATAAAATTGTTATCAACAATTTAACCAAAAAGAACTATTTGAAAAAATGTTCTTACGGGATTGCATTGCTGCTTGTTATTTTAATTATTGGCCGCGGCGGGTTTCGAAAAAAACCACTCCGAATTGTAGACGCTATTGAATATGGTGAAGTCAACAATGCAGGATTAGTGTTAAATACTCCTTTTTCTATTTTAAAAACTTTATTCAAAAAAGAAGGCAATACTTTTACACACTATTACGACAGCAAGGAACTGTCTAAGACTTACAATCCAATCATTTCCATAAAATCAAATCAGGCACCGCTACGAAAGAATGTTGTCATTATAATTTTAGAAAGTTTTGGAAATGAAAATGTCGGAAGAGGTCAAACACCATTTTTAGACTCTCTTATTACAAAATCATATTATTTCAAAAATGGATTTGCAAACGGAAAAGTATCAATTGACGCTGTTCCTTCGATCATATCAAGCATCCCGAGTTTAATGAACGATTCTTATATATCGTCCAGTTATGCTTTAAACAAAGTGCATAGTCTACCCCTTATTTTTAAAGATCAAGGATACACTACTTCTTTTTTTCATGGTGCTTTTAATGGCAGCCAAAACTTTGACAAATACGCAAAAGCGGCAGGCTTTGATGAGTATTACGGGAAAGATCAATATCAAGGAAAGGACGCTTTTGATGGAAAATGGGGCATATTTGATGAAGAATTCCTGCAGTTTTACGCTACGAAACTAGGTACATTTAAAAAGCCGTTTTTCAGCTCCATATTTACTATTTCTTCGCATATCCCTTACATTATACCGGAAAGATATCAGAATAAATTCCCTAAAGGAACAACTGACATACACGAAAGTATAGCGTACGCGGATCATTCTCTTCGTAAATTTTTTGATACTGCGAAAAAACAGAAATGGTACAAAAATACATTGTTTGTTATCTCATCAGATCACACTTCATCTGGCGGAGATCGGGAAACAGATCAAACTAACATTGGAAAATTCAGAATTCCAATCTTATTTTTTGATCCTTCAAATCCGGCATTAACAGGTGTCAGCGAGAAAAATTTCCAACAAATTGATATTATGCCAAGTATTTTGGATTATCTGCATATCAAAACCGATATGGTGAGTTTTGGAAAAAGCTACAAATCAAAAGAAAATTTTGTTGTGTACTATCTTCAGGGAACTTATCATTATATTCAGGACGATTACTATGTTTCATTTTCAGACAATAAAGTAATTGGATTGTATAATTGGAAAAAGGATGTTTTATTGAACAATAATTTAATGAAAATTGATAAAGTCCGAGCCCAAAAAGCAGAAAAATTCTTAAAAACCTATATTCAATCCTTTAACGAAAGAGTAACAAATAATCAATTGGTAATTTAAAAAGAAAATTACTTTTCGAAAGACAAATAAAATTCCAAATTCCAATCAATAAAATAATTGGAATTTGGAATTTTTTGCTTCAATTTGTATTCTCAAAAAAAATTCTATTTTTCTATATGAAGATACTTGTAATTCAGCAAAAAATGATTGGTGATGTTTTGGTTAGCAGTATCATTTGCAACAATCTGCGTATTGCTTATCCTGATGCTCAAATTGATTATTTGGTTTACAGTTCAACAACTCCTGTTCTCGAAGGCAATTCAAGTATTGATAACATTATCCTGTTTGAAGAAAAACATCGAAAAAGCAAAAAAGAATTACTTCAGCTTGGTTTACAGATCAGAAATGAAAAATATGATTTATTAATTGACGCCTACTCCAAATTAGAAAGCTGGGTACTGGTTCTGTTAAGCAATGCCAAACGAAAGATCTCGTACAAAAAACCGGGCAGAAATTTTCTTTACACAGACAATATTCCGTTTGAATCTTATCCGAAAACCAATCTGGGCCTGGCGATTGAAAGACGTCTTTCTTTACTGGAACCGCTTGATTTGCAAATAAAAACAGATCCTATTCCGAAATTATTTGTTTCGGACAAGGAAAACCAAGATGCCATTGCGCTTTTTGAGAAACATAAAGTTCAAAAAGACCGAAAAACAATCATGATCAGTCTTTTAGGAAGTGAAAAACTAAAAACATACCCTTTAGATTTCATGGCCAAAGTTGTCGATTATATTGCGGATCAGGAGGATGTAAATATTCTCTTTAATTATTTTCCAAAGCAACTTGAAAGCGCCAAAACCGTATTTAATGCCTGCAAACCATCCACTCAGGAGAAAATTTATTTTGATTTACTAGGCGATGATTTAAGATCCTTTATTGCCATTATGAATCAATGTGATTTAATTATCGGAAACGACGGGGGCGCAATCAATATGGCCAAAGCCTTAGAAAAACCCTCTTTTATTATTTTCTCTCCTTGGATTGAGAAAAAAATATGGGCTACTTTTGAAGATGGAATACATCATCTCTCAGTGCATCTTAAAGATTTTCGACCGGACTTGTTTGTGGACAAAACGGAAAAAATGCTCAAAAAAGAAGCCTTATCTTTATATGAGGAGTTTAAACCTGATTTTTTTAGCGATACAATCAAATTGTTTCTAAATCAAAATATAAGCAAGTAACAAAATGATATTGCCTGAAAAACAACTTTTATCGGCCTTGCTTATCACTTATAATGAGGAGTCAAATATAAAAGAAGCGCTTCTCAATCTGTCTTTTGCAGATGAAATAATCGTTGTTGATTCTTTTAGCACGGATCAAACAGTAGCAATTGCCTCAAGCTTTAAAAATGTAAAAGTTTTTCAACATACGTTTGACAACTTTGCTTTGCAACGAAATTATGCACTAAGCCTTGCTTCCAATCAATGGATTCTTTTTATTGATGCGGATGAAAGAATAACTCCGAAATTGCAGCAGGAAATCAACGCTATAATTAATGAAGCCGACAGTTGTCCTGCTTATTTCATGTATCGTAATTTCATTTTCGAAAATAAAAAATTACGTTTTAGTGGCTGGCAAACAGATAAAATCATTCGTCTTTTCAAAAAAGAAAATGCCATTTATAATATCGAAAAGATTGTTCACGAGAAATTAATTGTAAACGGAAAAATCGGCAAATTAAAACACAAACTGATTCATCATTCGTATTCCAATTATGAGGACTACAAGCAAAAAATGATTTTTTACGGGAAGTTAAAGGCGCAGGAAGAACTGCTAAAGAAAACCAATCCTAACTTTTTTCATTTTTATATTCGCCCACTTTACCAGTTCCTGAATCAATACTTGCTTCGCTTTGGTTTTTTAGACGGTAAAAAAGGAATTATAATTTGTTATCTCAATGCCATGAGTGTGGCTATACGCTTTCAGGAACTTAAAAAAATCCGAATGACGTCTTAAGACTTCCAGAATTTAAGTTTCTTTTTAAGTCTTTTCTTTTTTGCAAACTCTTCCTGAAACTGCGTTGTATCTTGCCACATCTGCTCAAAAATCTCCAGTTCAGATTTAGCGGTATAGAACTTTGAATATTCATTACTCATCACTGCAATCATTTCTTTCTTTGGAGTTAAACGTCTGAAATTATTCATGCGTTGTTCAAAACTCATATTTTCATGAAAATTCATTCGATTTAGGTCGACCAGAAAAAAATCGTATTGATTGGCCTCCTTTTTCTTGATTAAAGTATTTCCGGGTGAATGATCTAAGAACTCTACTCCTTTTTCATGCAAGTCAAAAGTAAATTTAGTAAACTGTCGCAAAATGTTCTCATAATCCGGATAATTCGCGATTTCTACCAGCTCTCTATAAGTCAATTCCGTTACCAAATGCTGGCTTACATAATAGCTGTCCCTTAATCCAACCCAGCTAAAATTTTCAAGAAATGCAAGGGGCGTAGGAGTTCCAATCCCTTTTTCTAATAAGATAGTAGCAAATTCAAAAGAGCGCTTGGCTTTGGATTTCCTAAAGTATTTATAGGCGATTTTATTAACGATATTGGGGATTTTAAATGATTTGATATTAATGGTCTCCTCATTTAAACTAAAAAGCTTTATTTTATTTCGATCTCCATTACCAAAAAGAGTTCCTGAAGTATTAAATGTTTCAATATTTTTAAGTATTGACTCGGTACTATTTTTAAAAATCGGATTTATCTTGAAATTCATTCAGTTGTGTTTTACGAACAAACAAAAATACGCATAGAATTTTAGACTTCAAATTATTATTGTATTTTCGTAAAAAAAAGAATTAAATGTCCAGCAAAAAAAGTGTTTTCTTAGAGACCCATAATATCAACAACAGGGCTACTGGCTTAGGCACTTTTAATTATGAACTAATTAAAGGTCTGCAACATCTTAATTTTGAGGATTTAGAACTGCATCTCAACGCAGGACAACCTAAATTACTAAAAGACGAATTTGGTGATACATTCAAATACCATAAATACAGGTCATTTCACAGGTATAAAACCTTCAGACCGTTACATAAATTTGATTTATGGCATTCTGTAAATCAAAACTCTAAATTAGAACCCAGATCGTATTCTAAATATCTTTTAACGATTCATGATGTCAATTTTCACGAAGAAGTTTCTTCTGACATGAATCATAAAAGAAACCGACTTTTTACGGAGAAACTAAATAAAGCAACTGCTATTACTTATATTTCTGAATTTGCAAAAAAGCAAACTCATGATTATTTTGATGTCCCAAATGTTCCGGAACATATTATATACAATGGAAATCCAATTTCTACCTTATTAGATACTTCGGGTTTTGTAAGTACCGTTCCTGTAAACAAACCTTTCTTTTATACTATCGGAGATTTTATCGAAAGAAAAAACTACACCTCTATTATTAACATGATGAGGTTAATGAAAGATTTCAATTTGATTATTTCCGGAAATAACGACAGGAAATACGGGCAGGTAATTAAGGATCTTATACAAGAAAACGGGCTTCAAAATCAGGTTTTTTTAACAGGTAAGATCAGTAATGAGGGAAAACAATTTTATATGAAAAACTGTACAGCATTTCTTTTCCCGTCTATACGAGAAGGATTTGGTTTACCTCCTATTGAAGCAATGAGTTTTGGCAAACCGGTCTTTTTATCTGATAAAACTTCTTTACCTGAAATTGGTGGCGAAATGGCTAATTATTGGTCCGATTTTGATCCCGAATACATGAAGGAGGTATTACTAAACGGACTGGATCATTTTGAAAATAACAAAAACCTAATCGAAACAGAGATGAAAAAAAGAGCAGCAAGTTTCGATTGGAAAGTTGCTGCTGCTGATTATTTGAAAATTTATAAGGATATTCTAAAATAGAATTACTTAAATAAATGTTTGAACCATTGTCCGAAGTTTTTCTTTGAGATGTACGAAAATGTTGGAAGTACATTTAGGAAATCTAAATTTTGCTCAATTTCTTTAAATGTGGTCCCTTTTACGAAAGCCAGTTTTTTCCATTTTTCAGGCTCCATATAGAAGAAATTGCGCATCTCTTTGTAATTGCTCTCATTTACGGCCTCCCATTTTTCGAGAAACTCGTTTTTATTGATATCGGTATCGTGTCCCCAGTTATTGAACTTCATTTGCAGTTCTTCTTTTGTTCTGGAAAGGCATTCATGAAGCACGGCACCTTTGTAATAAATAATTCTTTTACGGGTCTGACGTCCGACCCTATAACTTGGATAATTGGTGGCAACCATAATCTTTGTTGGTTTTTCAACATACAACACCCCATTCTCAACCCATTTGTACATATTAATTAAAAAAGGAGAAATCTGAACCTGCTGTTTTTCAGGGTTATCCAAATAATGGTTTTTAGATCTCAGAAAAGAGACAAACTCTTTAAAATCCAAAAAATATTCATCGGCATCCAATTGGATCAGCCAATTTCCAATTCCCATTTTTTCTGCAAGGATTTTACGCTCGCGAACTTCGCATTCCATACTTGTTAATTCCGGACGATAGAAATTATCTTCCACAATTTGAATTTTTGAATCAACATCAACTGATTTAATCCACTGAAAAAAACTGTCTTCAACTGTAAAAGACTCTCCTTTCCAAGTCTTTCTATCCTTATCAATTGCTAAAAAAATTGAATCGGACTCCTTATACACCTGAGGTATAGCATTTTTAAGCAATTCGTAATCATATGAGACCAAAAAACCAACTTGTATTCTTTTCATTATAAAATTTTGTTAAAAAACAAAGATAGAAACATTCGCAAATTATCACACAAAATTACTTTTGAATTATATAAAATAGACTAAGTTAATATTATATATTTGTCATTTTAATAATAAACTAAGTTTATGGCAACTCCCGAAATTTCTGTTATAATGCCCGTTTACAATGCAGGTAATTTTTTAGCTGAAAGTATCGAAAGCATTCTAAAGCAGACTTTCACGAATTTTGAACTAATTATTCTTAACGACAAATCTACCGACAATAGCCTGGAAGTAATCTCTAATTATCAACGAAACGATTCGAGAATTATTATAATCAACAAAGACATTAACGTTGGTCCGGCAAATCTTAGAAATGAAGGTTTGAAAATCGCTAAGGGAGATTTCATCGCTTTGATGGATGCAGATGATATCGCATTGCCTACACGTTTTGAGAAACAAATTGCAGTTTTAAAAAACAATCCCGAAATTGGAGTATGCGGAACCTGGTTTACTTTTTTTGGATCTAAAAAGAACAAACTCATAAAACACAGCGAGAAACCTGACGCTATAAAAATTTCATTTCTACACAGCTGCGTTATAGGAAATCCAACTGTGATGCTTCGAAAAACAGCCTTAAACAACGCTCAATTCGAAAACGAATATGTACCTGTGGAAGATTATGATTTATGGAGCAGATTATCGGCTAAAACAGCCTTTTATAACATCCCAGAATCCTTACTAGACTACAGACAGCACGATAACAACATCAGCAAAACCAAAATTGACAATGTAAACCGATCAGTAAGAAAGGTTAAAATCAATCAATTGAGCCAATTTGGAATTGAAAGCTCAGACCCAAAAATTGATTCTTACCTAAATGCTGTTTCGTTAAAAAAAGGATTGTCTTCAGAAGAAATACTTCAGGTTATTGCAGCAGCAAAACATTTGATTGAACAAAATAACAAACTTAACAATTACAATCCCCAATTACTTGAAAGCCACATTACCAAAACCTTATTGCGTACAATAAGAAATGCCGGTAATTATAACTTGGCTTTCTACAATCAGTTAAAAGAAACCGACAAAAAGTTGTTCGGAAAAATAAATGGCCTTGATAAAGTCCTTTTATTTTTCAAATCTTTAATTGGCTGGAAAAAGTAGTTTTTTTCCACTTCAGTAATCCGTTGGAGATAACTCAGGTAACTATTATTTAACACATAAAAACATAGTTTTAGAATTGACGATTTATGTTTCAAAAAAAACATCTTTTTTTAGTAATGTATACTAAATAAAACGCCTTTTTAGTCTTTATTACCTATGCTTCTATGCGGTCGAATCAATTTACTTTAGTATTTTATTCTTTACAGAACGTATAAAAAATTTGATTCGAGTTCCAATAGAGGCCTGATTTAAGAACTCTTTAATTGCAGTCTTTTGATTTGTGTTATCAATTGTTTTATCGTTCACCGTTTTTAAAGCTTCATTTGCTGAGGCTTTCAATAATGATTTCACAACACGCTTTATATTTGCCGTTCGCGACTGAGAAATTAATTCGTAAATTTCTTTAACATTCTGATAGGAAGAATAACGCTGAAAAAAAGGCTTCTGCAAAGAGTATATTCCTCCTGCATGCCATCTGTAAACGGAACTTTGAAAATTCATATAAGCTCCTTTTCCATTGCACAGCACCAACGCATAAAGCGTATTGTCCTTACTATGAACAAATTTTCTATATTCAAGAGGATCAACAGCCGTTTTTCTAAACAGTGATGTTAAAGTATAGGTACAATAAGGATCAAATAAATTATCAAAGTCAATTGTATAGATATCCGGTAGTGCATCTTTAAAGTCATTCGGAACCATTTCACTTTCCTTTTTTGTAAAAAAGTCCGTCCATGTGATGACATAATCTGCATTGTTTTCTAAGAAATCAACTTGTTTTTGCAATTTTAAAGCATCGATCCAATAATCGTCTCCTTCACACAGCGCCATGTATTTTCCTTTTGCTTCAGGAAATGTAATGTCGCTCCAGATATTAATGTCTTTTCTGGAATACTGATTAACTGTTTGGTAAATCGGTTTAATGATTAACGGATATTTAGCTGCAAATTCTTTAACAATAACCGCAGTATTATCTGTCGAGGCATCATCATGTACAATTATTTCAAAAGGAAAATTCGTTTCCTGAATTAAAAACCCCTTTAAAGTCTCACCTATAAAATCCTCATGATTAAAAGTAGTACATACAATACTTACTAAAGGCGCTCCTCCATTATTTATCCAATTTGAAATAATAGCATTTTGATCTTTCATACTAGATATTTTTTATTTTTTTTTAAGCTTAAACACAAGGCATTATACATAAAGAATTACTGCTCCGTTTTCACAGCTGTTTTGTGATCTTATAAATTCTCCTGAGGCTCTTTAATTGAATTAAAAATCCATCTTTCTGGCAGGAACGCCAAAAACCGTAGTATATTCTTTTACATTTTTTATTACCAAACTGGCTGCTCCGACCGTTGCTCCTTTTCTGATAATTACATTTGGTAAAACTGTTGCTCTTGTATTTAGACAAACCTCGTCTTCCAGTATTGCGTATCCGCCCGTGAAGCTGTAAGCGTTCAGGTGACACCATTTTCCTATTTTAGAATCGTGTCCGATAGCGACAAAGCCTTGTATCGTTACAAAATCATCTAAAACCGAATCGTTACTAATATTAGAATACATAAAACAAATGAGTCCTGTGCCCAGTTTTACATTGGTATGAATAATTACGGTAGGATGTATTAAATTAATAAACTGTCCTCCTTTAGCAATGATTAACTCGATATAATGCTTTTTCCATTTTACGCTACCCAAAGCGCAGCAAAAGACATCATTCTCCTCAATTACATAATCTTCAACAGTACCGATAATTTCAGGATACCCTTCAAAACCAACTAAGGCATCCGCTTTATCGTCTAAAAAACCTTTTACTACATAGTCTTTTTCATAACCTTCACACTGTAGGGCTAAATTATAAACTTCACGTCCATAACCTCTTGCTCCTATTATTATTAAGTTTTTCATTATTCTATTATTAAATTACAGGCTCCCCAGGAATATCCAACTCCAAAACCAGCCAATACCATATTTTTACGATGCTCCAACTTTCCTTCTTTTAAGGCTTCATATAAGGCAATCGGAATTGTTGATGAAACGGTATTACCGCAATGTTGCATACTGATATAAAACTTATCTTCTGTTATTTTTATTTTCTTTCTAAGATAATTCAGCATGTATTTATTGGCCTGATGAAAAACAAACAAATCAATATCATCTTGACTCAAGCTTGCTTTTTCAAGCATTCCCTGAATCAATTTCGGAACAAATTCACCTGTGAAATTAAAAATCTCACTGCCGTTCATAAACAAATTTTTATCGTTTCGAACATTTCCGAATTCATCACTTATATCTTCATTATCCTCTAAAACCGGAAAACGCATTCCGCCTTGTTTTACTATTAAGTTCTCAGCACCTTTACCGTCAGTTCCAAAAACAAAATTACCAATGGAGCAAAACCCTTTTTCACTGGAAATTAAGGTTGCAGCAGCAGCGTCTCCGAAAATCGTTTTATTGCTTTTATCTTTTGGATGTATAAACTTAGTATAGGTTTCTGAAGTGATCAGCAAAATATTTTTAGCCATTTCGCCCGCAATTAAACCCTTAGCGAGACTTAAACCATATACAAAACCGGAACATCCTAAATTATAATCTAATGCGCCAATTGTGGTTTCAAGACCTAATCTCTCCTGAATTATACAGGCGGTTGTTGGCAAAAAATAATCCGGACTTTGTGTGCAAAATAATAAAAAATCAATTTTTGATCGATCAATATTGTGCTCTTTGAATAATTTTTCGGCAGCTTTTACAGCCATATCCGACGAAAATTCGTCTTTGGCACTAATATGTCTGACATTTATCCCTGTTTTAGAACTGATTTTCTCAATATCCCATTCCGGAAATTCCTGATTAATCAAATCATTAGATAAAATTTCTTCTGGCAAATAATACGAAATAGCTTGAATATTAGCTTTCATGCTGTAAAAATTTTAAATACGTTTTTTGAAAATGATGTACACGTTCTTCCTCATCCGATAGTTTTCCGGACAAATTCGTGTGTCTTACTCCTTGCTGAACTAGTTGACAAACTGTTTTATCTTCATCAAATACTTGTCGGTTGAAGTTGATTAATGATTCTTCAAAACCTTTAATCAAAATCGATTTTTCCTTCGTACTTTCAGTTGATGCTGTAAAAACATAACTTGTAAATTTTGAAACATCGGGAGAAACTGGCTCAATAACAGAATAATTATACGATATACCGTGTGTAGTTGAGATCAATAAATTTGGAAAAATCAATATGTGCTTATACCCTCCAATGTCGTAAGCTCTTGGTGAAAAATAAGTATCTATTTTTTTATAACCTCCTTTATCTCTTGCAATATTCAATTCACTGGTCCAACTGGAGTTGTTTTCGTCAAATTCGAAGTCTAATCCGGATGGCTCTAACTTGGCAAGCGTTTCGGCATGAACCAAACCTACATGATAACTTTCTAAGGTATTTTCAACAATAACTTTCCAGTTAGAATTAATGTGCATGCTATTAACGTCTATTTTATCTCCTAAAGACAAAGACATTTCTTCCAATTCATTATAAAAAACACCTATAAAATCTTCCAGAGGTTCTACATTTTCATTTGCGGAAACAAAACATAAATTACCACAAAATGAAACTTTAAATTCTTTAAGTTTCATTTCGCAAAGCTCCTCTTTAGAAAACTTTTTAAACAAGGGTTTCTTCGGAATTCCACTTGGAATCCCATCTTTATCATATGCCCAGCCATGGTAAGGACACATTAAAGGTCTGTTCCCTGATTGTTCTTGCTGAATTATCGAAAACCGATGCGAGCAAACATTCAAAAAAGCTTTAATGTTTCCTCTAACATTTTGAACCACAATCGGGGTATCTGAGATTTTTAGTGTAACAAAGTCATTGTCTTTTTCAAAATCAGATTTAAACCCTACAAAATGCCACACTTTATTAAACAGCATTTCGCTTTCCTGGGCGAAAATAGTATTATCATAATAATGTACAGCAGGTATATTTGAATTCATATTCTTTTATTTCAGTGTAAATCCCCCATCAATAATCAGATCAGAGCCTGTCATCCATTTACTTACATCACTTAGCAAATACATGATTAATCCCGCAACATCGGCCGGTTCGCCATAACCTAAAGGATACTCCGATTCTGCTTTCTTTAATTCTTCATCAGATACTACATCGCTTGCCTGCTCAGTCATTGCCGTTTTTATAATTCCGGGGCTCACACTATTAGATCTTATCCCTTGTGATGCCAATTCTGAAGCTAGAACCTTTGAGAAAGCACTCAAAGCTGCTTTTGATGCGGTATACATTGCGGTACCGGGAACTCCTAATTTTGAAGAAATGGACGATACAAATACTAATGATCCTCCTTTTTTCAATAATTTACCTTTCATTAATTTCTGACTCAACACCACATTACTGTCAAAATTGGTACCAAAAACAGCATTTATTTTATTCTCATTTAAGAATTTAACCGGTAAATATTCTACCACACCGGCATTAAAAACAACACCGTCATAAGGAGTACTTTCGCTTATTAAGGTTGCTAAATTAGCAGAATCAGAAAGATCGATTACATGTACTTTATGATCATTTCCTTTTAATAAAGATAATGTTTCATTTAATTTTTCAACATTTCTTCCGATAATGGTCAATTTTGCACCCAACTCAGAAGCAGTAATAGCGATCTGTCTTCCTATTCCTGAAGAGGCACCGGTAACCAATATGTTTTTATCTTCTAATGTAATCATAATTTATAATTCAATTAATTCTAGAGATTCTATTTTGCAGTCTTTTGCTAACATTGTGCCCCATGATAAACCTACACCAAATCCGCACATGATTAAATTTGACGGTTTATTTAAAACTGCTTCTTTTAACTCAGAAACAATAGTCAGCGGAATGGTTGCAGAAGACGTATTTCCGAAATTTTTCAAAGAATACGGGACTTTCTCTAGTGGTAGTTTTAATTTTTTTGCGATCATTTTGTTCATCATCATATTGGCCTGATGAAAAACAAAATAGTCAATCTGATCTTTATCAAGTTCAAATGCAGCAATAAGTTTGTTGACGGTTTTTGGCGCTTGTGTAATGCCAAAGCTAAAAACATCCATTCCGTCTAAAACCAAATCGCAAGAACTTCTTTCTATTCCTTTTTCGATTGTTTGTACTTGTAGTGAATCAGAGTTGATTCTGTTTCTTGATCCTCCGTCGGGAACAATAATGGTTTTATAGCCCGCTCCGTCAGAACCTAAATCAAACAACAATTCTGCATTATCTGAAAGTTCTAATGCAGTTGCAGATCCTGCATCTCCAAAAAGAGGTAACGTACTTTTGTCTGTTTTTGAAACAATCTTACTGATTGTATCTCCTGCCAGCAATAATCCTTTTTTAATGCCGGTTGTTTTCATCATACTTGCCAAAATCGACAAACCATAAACATAACCGGAACATCCTAAAGGCACATCAAAAGCAATACAGCTTGTTGGCAATCCCAGTCTGTCCTGAAGTATCGCCGCAGAAATTGGTAAAATATAATCGGCCGTCTGCGAAACAAAAACCAAAATTTCTATTTCTTCTTTTTGCCAGTTCAGGTCTTTAATTACTTTTTCAGCAGCCTCACAGCACAAATCAGAAGTACAGATTTCTTTAGCGGCAACACGTCGCTCTTCCACTCCGGTTACATCTATAAATTTCTGAATTTCATCTTCTGCCAATATATCTAAATCTATATTGCGCTCCGTATTTTTCGGAACACAACATGATATACCTTTTATTGCAATATTATTTACTGAAAAAGTAGCCATTTCAATTACCCTTTATTTTTGATTATTTCGAAGATATCATTTAATGTATTGGAAGATTTAATATCATCTCCCGTCAATTTCACTGTGTATTCTTCATCTGCCATTGCGATTAACGACAAAGCCGTAAGAGAATCCCATTCTTCCAAATCTCTAAAAACAGTTTCTTGTTTTATTAATGTTGCATCTGTATCATCTAAAATGTCTGCAAAATTTTGCAAAAAAGTGTTAATCTCCATAGTATTCCTAAATTTGTATTATTTTAATTCTGTTTTTATTTTTGTACCAGACAAAAGGGAAATCCTTTACTTTATTCTAAGAAAACGATTCTTAAAATATTGTTTTTCAAAGCCTCAAGTACATCTAATAAAGGTTCTCTTTTTTATAATTCCCGCTTATGCTGATAAATCAGCATTCTTTTGTTATTTTTACCCCGCAAATATAACAATAGTTTGCCCTTAAAGGTTAATTAAACTTACTAAATCCATAATAAAATGATTCCTGTTACCAAAACTTTTCTACCTCCACAAGAAGAATACAATTCTTATGTAAAGCGTGCCTGGGATAAAGTTTGGCTCACAAATCGTGGTGAACTCACATTAGAACTTGAAGATAAACTTAAAAAATATCTGGACGTTCCTCATATTACAATTACTAACAACGGTACAATACCGCTGCAAATTGCCTTAAAACTATTTGGCAAAGGCGGAGAAATAATCACTACACCTTTTTCTTACGTAGCTACTTCGGCTGCTATTGTATGGGAAAATTGCACTCCTGTTTTTGTTGACATCAACCTGGAATACCTAACCATAGACGAAACTAAAATTGAAGCTGCTATAACTTCAAAAACAACTGCCATACTGGCTACTCACGTTTTTGGAAATCCATGTCATATTGAGGCCATAGAAGCTATTGCAAAAAAACACAACCTGAAAGTGATTTATGATGCTGCACATTGTTTTGGAGTGACCTACAACAAGCAATCAGTATTTAACTTTGGAGATGTAAGCACTTGCAGTTTTCATGCCACCAAATTATTTCATACCGGAGAAGGTGGTGCCATGTTCTGTAATGACGATGCAACACAACAGCAATTGTTTTACAGTCATAATTTTGGACATAACGGACCATTAGCCTTTCACGGCCTTGGAATTAACGCGAAGATTTCAGAACTGCAATCGGCCATGGGATTAGCTCTTTTTCCTTATATGGAGCATATTATTGCGGAAAGAAAAAAGGTAACTGATTTTTACAATACCCATTTGAATTTCAAAAACCTTAAAAGCATAAAAATCAGAGAAAATACAGAGTGGAATCATAGTTATTACCCTTTACTTTTCGAATCTGAAGCTGTCTTATTAAAAGTTCAGGAGGCATTAGCAGAGGAAAACATTATACCAAGACGTTATTTCTACCCTTCCTTAAATACCATTACTTATACTAATGGTGCTGAAATGCCGGTATCAGAATCTATCGCCTCCCGAGTAGTTTGCCTGCCGTTATACGTGGGTCTTTCTACCATTGATCTGGAGAAGATTGTCGCTATTATAAACAAATTAACTTCATAAAAAGCGGTATCGTTTTTTACGAAGTATTACAATTACAAAGTAAATTTTTCAATTATGAGTCAGGATATCAATCAGGAAATAATCAACGCCTACGAAGTTATTAAAGAAGGCGGAATCATCCTTTACCCTACCGATACGGTTTGGGGAATTGGTTGTGATGCCACCAATCCGGAAGCAGTTGCCAAAATATACAAACTCAAACAACGTGCAGAAACACAAAGTATGATTGTTTTGATGAATGGAGAAAAAATGATGTACAACGTTTTTAAAAACATTCCTGAAGTTGCCTGGCAGCTTTTAGACTTGTCTGAAAAACCAACTACCTTAATTTTAGATGAACCGAGAAATGTTGCCGCAAATATAATTGCAGCTGATAATTCGCTTGGAATTCGCCTCGTAAAAGAACCTTTTTGTTTTAAACTATTAGAGCGAATGAAAAAGCCATTGGTTTCTACTTCTGCTAATATTTCAGGACAACCAACACCCATCGCTTTTAAGGATATCAGTCCCGAAATTGTAAAAGGTGTTGACTATGTGGTAAAATTAAATCAGGATAAACTTGCCGGAAAACCTTCAACGATTATCAAATTAACGAACGATTCTCAGGTGAAGGTTATTCGCAAATAGATTTTTGTGTAAAATGTAAAATGGTCTTGGTTAAATTGTTGATTTGAAAAATGTAATGACTTGATTTAACTCAGGTGCGTAAAGATTTTAATCCAGGTTCGCAAAGTTTAATTGTAGCATTACGACTTCTTCTTAATTTTATATCTATTCTTTTTGCGCGCAGATTTGCCAGATTAGGCTGATTTTATTTACTTTTTATAAAAAATCTGTGCAATCTGCCAAATCTGCGTGCAAAAGAAAATCTTTCCGAGCCTTTTTAATCGCAAAGTAAAGACAAGGTTTTACGCAAAGTTCGCTATATCTACACGCTTTGCACCTTTAGGCCTCTAAACCTAAAAACTCAGAAACTCAGCCTCTCAGAACCTCAGAAACTTTAAAAAAACTAAACCGTTTTCAAACTCTCAATCAGCCAGTCAATATCTTCTTTGGTGTTGTAATGGCTGAATGAAATTCGCAGGTTTGGAAGTTTTAAATCTTCTTCTGAAAGCATTTCTTTTAAAACATGGGAAGGTTTAATACTTCCGGATTGGCAGGCACTTCCTCTGGAAACTGCGATTCCTTTCATGTCTAAACTAAACAAAAGCATAGCAGTTTTATCGGAAGAAAAAGGAAGAATGATATTGATGATATTGTAAAAATCCTCTTTTTTACCGTTGATTCTAAAGCCTGGGAAATGAATTTCAAGCTGCTCAATAAGATACATTTTCAAATCTGAAATATATGTTCTTTCCTGATCTAAATTTTCATAAGAAAGCGCCAACGCTTTTGCCATTCCGGCAATTTGGTGCACTGCTTCTGTACCTGCGCGAAGTCCCTTTTCCTGCTCTCCTCCAAAAATAGAAGGCTGTAATCCCGAATTTCTTCGAATAAAAGCAAATCCGACTCCTTTGGGGCCGTGAAATTTATGCGCACTAGCCGAAATAAAATCAACAGGCGTTTTTTGCAGGTCTATTTCTGTTTTGCCGACAGATTGCACCATATCAGAATGAAACAAAGTATTGTATTGCTTACAAATAACACTTACTCTATCCAGATCCAGAATAGTACCGGTTTCGTTATTTACATGCATTAAACTTACGATAGTCTTCTTTTCTTCAGACAACAAATTGGACAAATGAGTCAAATCAATGCTTCCATCGGGATTGATTTTTACATAATCAACCTGAATAGTATACTCCGCTTGCAAAGCCAAGGCGGTATACAAAACAGCATGATGCTCAATTTTAGTCGTAATAATACGTTCTATTTTAAGATCCTTTACTGCAGAACGCAAGATCCAATTATTGGCCTCAGTTCCACCTGAGGTGAAAATAATTTCCTGTGCGGAGCAGTTTAGGTATTTGGCAATACTTTTTCTGGAAAGCTCCAGAATTGTTTTGCCGTTTCGTCCAAAGCTGTGAGTTGAAGATGGATTACCAAAATCATCGGTCATGACTTTTGTTATTTCCTGAATAACTTCAGCACGCATAGCAGTTGTCGAGGCGTTATCGAGATATACTTTTTTCATTGCGGCAAAGTTAAGAAATATCAATTGTGAATTCTTAAATATCAATTGCCAAATTTTTCACTATTTTTGACCCAAATATATTTATGATGAGAAAATATGCATGCCTTCTGTTATTCGCCCTTATATTAAACGGCTGCGATGATGGTGATGTAACTGTTGAAACATTAGATTTTAGCGACATCAAACAAGCTTCTAGTTGTCCTAGTAGTAACAATCAATTGGTTTATAAAATTAAAAGTCAGGAATCACTGCTTTTACAATTAGACAAAGACACCTTCAAAAACGAACCAACACTTCCTGGAGATCCAAATACATATCAGATTGATGATAATAAATTCAAGCTTTACTATAGAAGCTACGATGGACCTGTAGCAATAACAAACATTTGCGACTTCATTCCTCCCACAACACCTAATGTGATTAATGAATGGTATGCAAAATCCGGAAGAATTGAAATTGCGACTACAGCAATAACATCTACAAACACAACCACCAATGCTATCACAATTACAGGATACAGTCATAATATTGTCATTAAAAATATAACCTATTCAGTATCCAGTCTGGATATCACACAACCTCAGGTTGTTTTTGGTGATTTTACAACAACCGTAGCTGA
Source organism: Flavobacterium sp. FlaQc-49 (assembly GCF_044005985.1). Taxonomy (NCBI): domain Bacteria; kingdom Pseudomonadati; phylum Bacteroidota; class Flavobacteriia; order Flavobacteriales; family Flavobacteriaceae; genus Flavobacterium; species Flavobacterium sp. FlaQc-49. Next base: position 67,578 of record NZ_JBIPCS010000013.1, read on the forward strand.
TGTGGATAAACTGGATTTAGCCTTCACCAGACCACTAGTACAATGTCCTACTTCAAAACAAATCTACACCTACAATACCAAATCTGCAATGACAATTGATGCTATTGATCCACTATTAATTAAAAATGAAGTAACAGCTGCAAATTCCCCAAGAAGAGGGTTAATCGGGTCAAATGTAAACAAGCTTTTGTATAAATTATTTACTGGCCCTCCAGTTAGTGACGATTACTTTTGCGGTACAACTATACCAACTACACCTACAGTAAAAGAAACCTGGACCGGAGTCGATGGTGTAGCTAATACAAGTGGTATTATAGAGGTAACCACAACTACAGCTGTAAACAATCAGTTCAAACACACAATTGTACTTAAAAATACTTCTATAAAAAAAGGAAACAACTTTGTTAATTTAGGAACCAGTTATGTATTGGGGGAACTATTAACGAAATAACCGACCTTAATTCCTGTTTGTAAAAAAGTTTTTTTTCTTACAAAAAACAAGTCCGTTTTCATGCTAATTTAATTTCAAAATTAGTTCTGAAAACGGACTTTTTTTTGCCGTATATTTTAGGTGATCTCACACCCAAAAAGTACTTTACTTGTTATTTTGCCTAAAATAAACTTCGGTCGCTCCTAAGCCATATTTTTGATAATTGGCATCTTGAAAATCTACTCCGTCATATCGACCCAACAAAAAGTCAAGTTCTGATTTTAAAATTCCTTCGCCAACTCCGTGAATAAAAACTATTTTCGGAATCCGGTTTCTAATCGCAAATTCGATGTGTCTTTTTGCCGTCTCTGTCTGCAAAGTTAAAATATCATAGTTCGACATTCCGCGTTTGTTTGGAACCAGTTTTTCGATATGCAAATCGAATTCCGGAGCCGAAATTTCGCGTTTATCTTTGCGTTCTTTCACAAAACTTCTTGGTTTTGGCTCTGTTTTCTCTTTTGTAATCTCATCTAAATCAATTCTTTTAATAGAATTCATTAAATTACTGGTATCTTGAATTTTAAGTAATTCATTGACAAAAAATGTCATCATAAATCCATCCTCCGTTTCAATCAAAACCTCCTTATTTTTAACTGAAACCACTACTCCGTTTATGGCCTCGTCTAAAACAGAAACCTTATCTCCTTTACTTAACATCTTCTTCTTCTTTATCCTGGTTTTTACTTGGTGTTTTTGCACTCAACTGCATCATTCCATACATGAAAACCACTATGGCAATTATCATGATATAGACATTTTTCTCTGCCGAAACCTGCTCATATAAAGCGACCGATATGGCAAGTAGCATTATTAAAATTTTAAAAGCTTTCATATTTTTAAATCATAAGAACTCAAAAGTAAGAAACTTTAAAATAGCAGTTCTTACCTCCGGAAACATTATCATATATTTTTTGTAAAATTGTAAAAATTAAAACCCATGAGTTTAGAACATTATATGCTCCCCTGCCCTTTTAAAATGCTCTTTGGAACAGAGTGTTTAGGCTGTGGTTTTCAACGCGCTTTATTCTTACTTTTTCAGGGTGAGTTTTTAGCCGCTTTTAAGATGTATCCTGCACTCTATTCTACCCTTCTTTTTTTGGGTTTTATCCTTTTGTATTATTTCGACAAATCAAAAAACTACGCCAAATTACTTTGGATTTCCGGAATCTTAAATGCCCTTTTTATGGTTGCAGGATATTGGTATAAACACTTTTAAATTCAAATATTACACTCCAATTATTTTTTAATCTGGTTCAGAATATCATCCATCATTTCGATTTGTACTTTCTGAATTTCGATTAACTCCTGTTGTTGGTGCATGATCAAATGATCAATTTTATCGTGAATCATTCTAATTTCCAATTCCGATTTTAAGTTAATCATATAATCTTTTTTGGCACGATTTCTATCTTTTTCTTCCTGACGGTTCTGACTCATCATAATTACCGGAGCTTGTAATGCGGCAATACAGGATAAAATTAAATTAAGCAAAATAAAAGGATAAGGGTCGAAACCTTTATTCACCAAAATCCAGACATTCAAAGCAATCCAAACGATGATAAAAAACAGAAATGAGATTATAAACGTCCAACTCCCTCCAAAATCAGCTACCTTATCGGCTATTTTTTGTCCAAAACTTCTGTTCTCATCTTCATCCTCAACAATACTCACTATTGATTTATCTTCTTTTAATGACTCAATAACATTCTTTTCAAGATCCGAAAGGGCTCCAATCTCCGTAGATAAATAATTGGAGATGTATTTCTGACGATAGGCATTCAATTCCTTAACCGCTATAAAATCACTATCGCAAAAAGTCGGATAATCTTTTACAATAAGGCCTAAAATAGGATCGTGAATCGATTTTCCCGAAATTTTATCCTTTGCAGGGAAAGACAAATTAGAAATAGCACTTTTAAAAGTCGGATTGTTTTTCATTTTAATTTGTTTTTATTGCTAATTTAAGCATTTAACTTATTCCGAATCACAATAAATTAGTAGTCTGTTATTTTTCTTTATTTATCACAAATCCAATTCGCAAAACAAAATTTCTTTAGGCAAATCATGCCTTTGTTTCCAAAAAACACCTTACTTTTAAGGCTTCAAAAATATTCATTCAATTTTACAATTGTGTCAAAAGAACTTATCATACAAAATATAAAAGCGTTAAAAAGTCATTTAAATATAAATTACGGGATCAAAACCAAAACGGAAGACTTTACCGAAAAGCTTTTTTACACTCTTTTTGATTCTAATGCAGCGTTAGACCAAAGTATCCAGGAACTTGAAGTACGATTTAAAGAGATTGCTATTCTGGCCTGCAAAAAACCGGAAAACTTGTGCGAGTCGATCTGGGAACGTTTTCTGGAAAAACTTCCGGGTGTCTTAGAAAAACTAAATGAGGATGCAGAGTATATTTTAGAAAACGATCCTGCCTCTAATAGTATTGACGAGGTTTATTTAGCCTATCCGGGCTTTTATGCCATTGCTATTTACCGATTAAGTCACGAATTGTACCTTATGGACTTGTTACTCTTCTCGAGATTAATGAGTGAATATGCACATCGAATTACCGGAACCGACATTCATGCCGGTGCTACTATTGCTTCACCGTTTTTTATTGATCATGCCACCGGTATTGTTATTGGAGAAACCACCGTTATCGAAAAACATGTCAAAATTTACCAAGGTGTTACTTTAGGTGCTTTGAGTGTAAGCAAAGAAATGAAAAATGCCAAGCGCCACCCAACCGTGGAAAAAAATGTTTGCATTTACGCAAATGCGACCATTTTAGGGGGAGAAACCGTTATTGGCAAAAATAGTATTGTAGGAGGAAATGCCTGGATCACCAAATCGATTCCTGCCGATTCTATTGTAACAAATACCACCACTACAGAAATTAAAATAAAAGAAAAAAGATAATATGGGCCCACAGAAACTGCTAAACCTAATTGGAAATACACCATTGATGGAAACAGTCAATTTGGTTAAAAATAAAAATGTAAAACTGCTATTAAAATTAGAAGGAAATAATCCCGGCGGAAGCGTAAAAGACAGAGCAGCTTATAACATGATCGCATCGGCACTTGAAAGAGGCGACATCAAAAAAGGAGACAAACTAATTGAAGCAACCAGTGGAAATACAGGAATTGCACTTGCGATGATCGCTCAATTGTTTCAAATAGAAATAGAATTAGTATTACCGGAAGATTCTACAAAAGAACGAACGCAGACCATGCGTGCTTATGGCGCTACAGTGATCTTAACACCTGCCAGTGAAGGAATTATCGGTTCGCGTGACTATGCCGACAAAAAGGTTGCAGAAGGCGGTTATTTGATGTTAAATCAATTCGCCAATGAAGACAACTGGAAAGCGCACTATAAAACTACCGGACCAGAAATCTGGAACGATACTGAAGGAACGGTAACCCATTTTGTTTCGGCAATGGGAACCACCGGAACAATCATTGGAACTTCGACTTATTTAAAAGAAAAAAATCAGGACATTCAGATCATTGGTGCACAACCAAGCGATGGTTCTCAAATTCCGGGAATTCGCAAATGGCCAAAAGAATACTTACCTAAAATTTTTGATGCTTCAAAAGTTGATACTGTGATTGATGTCAGCGAAGACGAAGCGCGTCAAATGACCAAACGTTTAGCCCTAGAAGAAGGTGTTTTTGCAGGAATGAGCAGCGGAGGTTCTGTTGCAGTAGCTTTAAAAATAGCAGAACAATTAGAATCGGGAGTTATCGTAGCCGTAATCTGCGATCGTGGGGATCGCTATCTTTCTTCTGATTTATTTGATTAAGAAAAAGAGACTAAGTTTCTGAGATGTTAAGTCAAAAAGTTTTCTTTTCATTGTAAATCAAAATTTATCATTTTAGCCTCTCAGAATCTTATTCAAATTAAACAGAATCTTCCATTATTAGGACTAAACTCAGTCACTTCAAACAAAAAATTCCATTCCAAAATTAAACTCAGTACCTTAGCTCCTCAGGAACTTAGTCACTTCAAACAAAAATGCTTACAAAATCAAATTTCAAAGAATGGTTTAACAGGTATAAATATGCTGAATTAGCAAGTACAACAGCAGCACTTCTAACCTCATTCTTTAGCACAATCTACAACGGATTAACAACAGCCTACCTTATTACCTTTGCCGAATACCTGGCCTTTTACGGAACTATTCTGGTTTCTTCTTATAGAAAAATTGCACAGCAGAATAAACTTCAAAACAAAACAACCACATTTAGCGAGATGGTATCTCTTGTCAAAAATTTAGTTTTAGAGTTTGGATATCCGGCGTTTTTAGATTTTTTAGTCGTTCGCCCTTTTTGTATGTATTGGATGCCAATCTTATGCGGGAACTATTTCTTCGGAATTATTCTGGGAAAAATAACAGCAGATACTTGTTTCTATTTTTTCACCATTATCAATTACGAAATCATCAAGAAAAGATCCTGATTAGAGTTCAAAAACGATTTTAAATTCAGCTCCTTTATTTTTTCCTTCACTGGTAGCACTTAAGATGCCTCTATTTCTCTCTATGATTTTTTTACAGAGATAAAGCCCAATTCCGGTTGAGGATTCTTTTGCTGTCCCTAATCGGCTCATTGTGGTGAACTTTTTAAACAATTCATCAATTTGATGTTTATCAAAACCAATCCCCTTGTCAGTGACCGTAATAATCAATTCTTCATCTTCAAAATAGATTCTCACTTTAATTTCACTGTCAAAATAAGAAAATTTTATTGCGTTACTGATCAGATTCACTAAAACCTGCACCAACAAACCTTCTTCGATTCTCAGTTTAGCTTCAGATAGCTCTAAACTCAAAGTCAGCTTAATATTTTTATCAATCAGCCGTTGTTCAACCTGCTCATTGATAAAAGGCAAAATATTAGGGAATACAATCGTTTTTAATTCCTGATTCATTTTTACAATCTGATCCTGTTCATTCAACAATTTTATAAAATTATCGATATATCTAAATTGCAAATTAGTGGATTCACAAATCAAACCGGCCAGATGTTTCACAGAGTCTGACGGATTTTCGCTTATAATGAGATTGGCTAAACCCTGAGGATTTCCTGCAAAGTTTTTTAAATCATGTGAAAGCATATAAATTAAATCCTGCTTTTCATTTATATAACTTTCGGCTTCATAAATAGACTCCTGAATATTACACATTAGCAAACCTGCCTCATCACTGTATTCCGTTGGCAAAACCGATAATCTTCTATTATTCCTGTAATCATCCAAAGATTTTGAAGCCTTTGCTATCGGCTCAATTAAATTCTTTAAAACCAAGAGTGTTATCGCAGTTGCCAGTAAGGTCATTATTAAAGAAAAAACCAAAACAGAAGCCGGTGAAATAGAAGTGTCAAAATAAAGCACAAAAAACAAAATACCGATAAGGGGAATATGTATACCTATAAAAGCTACAAACAAGAATTTGAATGCGTAACTCTTCTTTAAAAAGCTAATTTGTGAAAGATTGTGATACAACTTCATAAAAAGATAACAAAACTATAGGTTAAAAATGTAGCTTTTGGGATTATTGCTAAAACAAAGTTACTTTTAAAAGTCGATTAAACTAACAATTTAAAAAAAATGGTAAAATATTTTAAAATTTAAATTTATAAAAGTTTACAAACCCTTATTTTTGCGCTATGGGAAGAAAAAATACAGACAAAGTTGTCTTTCATCAAATTCAAGTTCTTGATGCTGGAGCAAAGGGAGTATCAGTAGCAAAGGCTCCTGACGGAAAAGTGATCTTTATTCCGAATGTGGTACCTGGTGATGTAGTTGATGTACAAACTTTTAAGAAAAGAAAAGCCTATTATGAAGGCAAAGCGGTAAAATTTCATGAATTATCAGAGCATCGCATTGATCCTATTTGCGATCATTTTGGTGTTTGTGGAGGATGTAAATGGCAAAACATGAAATACAGTCAACAGCTGTATTACAAGCAAAACGAGGTAAAAAATCATTTACAACGTATTGGAAAAGTGGAGCTTCCTGAATTCGAAACTATTTTGGGTTCAGACAAACAGTTTTTCTACAGAAATAAAATGGAATTTTCGTTTTCTAACAGTCGTTGGTTAACGGAGAAAGAAATTGATAGTACGGAAGATTTAGGAAACAGAAATGCCTTAGGATTCCATATTCCAAAAATGTGGGATAAAATCCTTGACATTACCAAGTGTCACCTTCAGGAAGATCCTTCGAATGCTATTCGTAACGAAATCAGAGCATTTGCCAACGAGCATAATTTAGCTTTTTTCAATCCTAGAGAGCATTCCGGTTTATTGCGTACTTTTATGATTCGCACGGCTTCAACAGGAGAAATCATGGTTTTAATTCAGTTTTTTGAAGAGGACCAAAAGAACAGAGAATTGCTGTTAGATCATTTATATGAAAAGTTTCCACAGATTACTTCTTTGCAGTATGTAATTAATGGAAAAGCAAATGATACCATCTACGATCAGGATGTTAAATTATATAAAGGAAGAGATTATATCTTGGAAGAAATGGAAGGTTTAAAATTTAGCATTAATGCGAAATCATTTTACCAAACCAACTCTGATCAAGCATATGAATTGTATAAAATAACACGTGATTTTGCAGGTCTTTCGGGCAACGAAACCGTTTATGACTTATATACAGGAACCGGAACTATTGCTCAGTTTGTTTCTAAAAAGGCAAAAAAAGTAATCGGAGTAGAAAGTGTACCGGAAGCTATTTTGGACGCTAAAGCCAATGCAGAACGCAATAATATTACCAATTGTGAGTTTTTTGTTGGAGACATGAAAGTCGTATTTAATGAAGCTTTTATTGCACAACACGGAAAACCTGATGTAATTATTACAGATCCGCCAAGAGATGGTATGCACGCTGCCGTTATTGATCAGATTTTGAAAATTGCACCTAAAAAAGTCGTTTATGTGAGTTGTAATTCAGCTACACAAGCACGCGATTTAGCCTTGATGGATGAAAAATACAAGGTAACACGTGTTCGTCCGGTAGATATGTTCCCGCAAACGCATCATGTTGAAAATGTTGTACTTTTAGAACTTAGATAACAAAAATATACATGAAAAAAATAATCTCTTTTTTATTGCTTTTTGCTTTTGGTTTATCCGGCTGCGAGAAAGATGACATTTGTGATGCAGATACACCAACAACGCCACGTTTAGTAATCTCCTTTTATGACATAACCAATGCATCTATAAAAAAGAATGTAAAAAACCTTAAAGTAATTGGTAAAGATCAAGATAGAGGTATTGTTTTCAACAAAACCGGTATTGGTGATGCAATGTACATAACCAGTGCGAACACTATATCTATTCCTTTAAGAACAGATGCTGACACGACAACTTATACGTTTATATATGACTCCGGAAATCCGAATTCTCCTGAGTTTAATACGGATGTACTGGAATTTAAGTACACGCGTCAAAACATTTATGTTTCAAGAGCTTGTGGTGTTAAAACTATTTTTAATCTAGAAGCTTTTCTTCGAATAATCCCTGATGCTGACAACCCTTGGATGAAACAAATTAACATAAAAAAAACTAACATTGAATACGAAAATGAGACACATGTTGAAGTATTTTTTTAGTATTCCTCTCTTGTTTTCAATGTTTATGGTTCAGGCGCAAGAAACAACCAAAACAAAAGAAACTGTTCAGGAAAAACCAAAATCGGAAATCAAAAAACCAGCTGCTCAGCAGGTTACAACGGACACAATCCCACCAAAAACAGATCGATACGGTCTTCGCGTTGGTGTTGATGTCTACAAACTAACACGTGGTTTTTACGACAAAGATTATAAAGGTGTTGAATTTACAGGTGATTTTCGTCTGACGAAAAAATACTATTTAGCGGCAGAACTTGGTTTTGAAGACAAAACCACTGATGACGACAGAGTAAACTCCACAGCAACAGGAACGTATATAAAAGGAGGTTTTGACTACAATACGTATCAAAACTGGCTTGATATGGAAAACCTTATCACTATAGGCTTGCGAGGCGGTTTTAGTACTTTTAGTCAACAATTAAACACTTATAAAATCTATAATCGAGATCCTTACTGGTCATCACAAGAATCAATTGTTTCAGGTGAGAAATACAATGGTCTTACTGCTGCCTGGCTCGAAGTTGCTATGGGAGTTAAAGCAAAAGTTTTCAATAACGTATTCGTTGGTTTTGGTGTTCAGTTAAAACTTTTGGTAAGCAATAAAGAACCAGGGAATTTTGAAAATCTTTACATTCCCGGTTTTAACAGAACCTATGACGGAAATTTTGGAGTAGGTTTTAATTATACCGTTTCTTATTTTATTCCGCTTTACAAGAAAAAAGTAATCATTCCGGAGATTAAAGACATTCCGAAGAAATAGGTTTTTCTTAAGTTGCTAAGTTCCTAAGTTGCTAAGCTTCTAAGTGGCTAAGTTTCTAAGTTTTTTAACTGAGAAAAATATAGCAAAAAAATAAGCCCCAGATTCATGAATCTGGGGCTTATTTTTTATGAGAGAAACTCAATCTCGAACGAATCAAAACCAAAAATTATGATACACTTTGTCTCGTTTTAGAATCTCGCAAAGACGCAGAGTCACTAAGTTTTTTTCTTAGAAACTCAGTCACTTAGAAACTTAGCCACTTAGAAGCTTAGCACCTTCAACACCTACCCTATTTCTCTAATTCCTTTTATAAAAATCCATTTCATAAAAAGCTTTTCACCGTCTTTGGTTTTTACTGCTTGAAATTTAGGCGAAATCAAAGTTGCGGCAATAAAAGAGGTCACCGGAATCCAAAGTCCCGTTAATCCCGTATAGCTTGCTACCAAATACCTTCCCGCTATAAACAAAATAGCGAAACATCCCAACTGATATAAAAAACCTCTTACTTGTAGTTTTGTCATTTTTTTTAAAGTTGCTAAGGTTCTGAGATACTGAGTCTCTAAGATTTTTTTAATCTGGCAACTCAACATCTTAGAACCTTAAAATTATTATTTTAAATTGTATAGAAAAGCTTAGCACCTCAGAAACTTAGTCCCTTAGAAACTTTTTCCTATTCATTAACCTGAAACTTAGTTCTCTTACTTCCCTCGTACATTTCGTACTTCACCAAACGCGCTTCTAAACTTGCGTTGAAAAGTTTGATTTTTCTGGAAGGTTTTAATCCAACAAATTTCAGTGCTTCAAGATTGGCTGTAATAAACCAGGCGTTTGTTCCCGGGTAGCTTTTCTTCAAAGTATCTCCAATATTTTTATAGAATTCTTCCATATGAATATCCAAACGTTCATCATAAGGAGGATTGAAAACCATGTGTAATTTACCTTCAACCGCTTTTTCGCTATCAAAAAAGTTGTTTTCCTGAACCGTAACGTAATCTTCTAAATTAGCGTTTCTGATGTTATCTTTAGCTTTATTTACCGCACTTGGCGCTTTGTCAAAACCTTTTATGGTGTAATGAAATTCTTTTGTCTTTTTCATCAGACTGTTTACAATCTGATCAAATAAATCGTTGTCCCAGTCTTTCCATTTCTCAAAAGCAAACTCTTTACGATTAATGTTTGCCGGAATATTACAAGCAATCATAGCAGCTTCTGCCAAAAACGTTCCCGAACCACACATTGGATCCAGAAAATGACTTTGTCCTTCCCAACCTGACAACAATAAAATTCCTGCTGCCAAAACCTCATTAATCGGTGCAATATTCGTAGCAGTTCTGTAACCACGTTGGTGCAATGAATTCCCTGAAGTATCCAACGCAACCGAAACCTGATCTTTATCTATATGAATGTTAATTCTTAAATCCGGAAAAGCTTTATCAATACTCGGACGTTGCCCTGTTCGCTCTCTAAATTGATCTACAATCGCATCTTTACACTTTTGAGAAACAAACTCAGAGTGATTAAAATAAGTAGAATGTACTGTAGCATCAATAACAAAAGTCTGATTGGCATTCAATAATTTAGACCAGTTTACACCTGAAATTCCTTTATACAATGCCTGTTCATTATTCGCTCTGAAAGAATATATAGGTTTCAAAACTTTAAGAGCAGTACGCAACGACAAATTGGCTTTGTACATAAATCCTTTGTCGCCTTTAAAACTAACCATTCGCACTCCTTTTTCTATATCCTGAGCACCAAGCGCACGCAACTCATTTTCCAATATTTCTTCAAAACCAAAAAAACATTTGGCTATCATTCTAAAATTTTCTTCCATTTTTTCTCTAAATTAAAACAGATTTCTTATCAATCTCAAATCTGCATTAAAAATTTCACCTTACACACAATGATTCACGAGGTATCATTGCGAAATAGTTATTTTTCGGCAAAAATACACTAAATTTGCGGGACTTTTGAATTAATTGAAATAGAATAAATGTCTGACGCATCGAACTCATCCACACCGAATCAGGAACGTAACACCGAAAATTGGTTTACTTCGTGGTTTGACACTCCCTATTACCACATTCTTTATAAAGATAGAAACTACCGCGAAGCTCAGATTTTCATGGATAATCTTACACATTATCTAAATTTACCTGAAAAAGCAAAAGTACTCGATCTTGCCTGCGGGAAAGGCCGTCACTCTATTTACTTAAACCAATTAGGTTTTAACGTAATAGGAGCCGATTTATCTGAAAACAGCATCGCTGAAGCAAGCAAAAACAGTAATGAGACACTTCATTTTAAGGTGCACGATATGCGTGAGCCTTTTGAAGAAAAATTTGATGCGATATTCAATTTGTTTACCAGTTTTGGTTATTTCGAAAGTGATGACGACAATCTCACCACCTTAAAAGCCATAAAAGAGAGTTTATCCGAATATGGTTTTGCTGTAATTGATTTCATGAATGTAACTCAGGTCTTAGAAACTTTGGTTCCCGAAGAAATTAAAACAGTAGACGATATCGATTTTAAAATCAAAAGATATCTACAAGATGGACATATTTTTAAAGAAATAGATTTTGAAGATAAAGGCCAGCATTTTCATTTTACTGAAAAAGTAAAAGCCTTAACATTAAAGGATTTCGAAGAGTTAATGAATGAAGCAGGTATTTTTCTTTTAGATACTTTTGGAGATTATAAACTAAAAAAGTTTCATAAGACTGAAAGCGAACGATTAATCATGATTTTTAAATAAAATGGTTTAATTGCCACTTTGTTTAACCGTTGCATCGATTAAACAACTCAACAGTTAAACGATTAAACTTAACAAACGATTAAACAAAAAATGAACTACTTATTACCTTTATTTTCGGTACTTCTGGGCTATATTGTAGCTTTGTTTTTAAAGCCAAAAAACAAATCCAATCTAAAACTTTTATTAGCTTTTAGCGGCTCGTTTTTACTATCCTTGACGGTTATGCACCTGTTGCCGGAAGTTTACGCGTCACACAATCATAATATTGGTTTGTTCATCATGGTAGGGATCCTGTTCCAGATCATTCTGGAATTTTTCTCACAAGGTGCAGAACACGGTCATGTTCACGGGCACGAAAAAATGAACCAAATCCCGTGGTTGCTTTTTATAAGTTTGTGTATTCATGCTTTTTTAGAAGGTTTCCCAGTCAGCCATCATCATGATTTAGCGATTGGAATTGCAATTCATCATTTGCCAATTGCCATTATATTAACGACATTTTTTCTAAACGCAAGCTTAAACAAAAAAGCCATTTTTGCTTTTATGCTAACTTTTGCAGTTATGACGCCGTTAGGTACAATCGCATCAGAATATTTGCCGATTTTAAACGAATACTATACAGAGATTACAGCAGTTGTCATCGGTATCTTGTTTCACATCTCCTCTACTATTATTTTTGAAAGCAGTGAAGGACATAAATTTAATGTCGCTAAAGTGTCGATGATCGTTCTTGGAGTTCTGTTGGCTTTTTTCTTATAATTAACATCAACAGATATTGACAAGAGATTTTATTTGACAAATCGCTTACAATACCCACATTTCATAAACATACAGAAGCAGGTTGTTTCTAATTCCTCACAAAAAACTAAACGGTACAAATATATTTCGTTGTTATAAGCCTTAAAACTTTGTAACTTTGAGGCTTTGTAACACAGCACATAAAAGATACCATGATTTTTACAAAAACTACAGAACAAGCATCAAAATATGATCATTTAGAAAAAATGTCTGTCCATGAATTGCTTGCGAATATCAATAACGAGGACAAAACCGTTCCGCACGCCGTTGAAAAAGCGATGCCACAAATTGAAGCTCTTGTAGCACAAGTTGTAGCCAAGTTAAAACTAGGCGGAAGAATGTTTTACATCGGAGCCGGAACATCGGGACGTTTAGGCGTTGTTGATGCTTCTGAGTGTCCTCCTACTTTTGGAGTTCCGTTTGATCTAGTAAACGGAATTATTGCCGGTGGTGACACTGCAATCCGTCGTGCCGTAGAAAATGCCGAAGACGATGCAGCACAAGCCTGGATTGATTTACAAGCAAATAATATTGGAAAAAATGATATTGTTATCGGTATTGCCGCTTCCGGAACAACTCCTTATGTAATTGGAGGTTTAGAAACTTGTAATGAGAATAATATTACTACAGGCTCTATTACCTGTAACGCAGGAAGTCCATTAGCATTGACAGCACAATTTCCTATTGAAGTGGTTGTAGGACCTGAATTTGTTACCGGAAGCTCCAGAATGAAAGCCGGAACTGCACAAAAATTAGTTCTGAATATGATTTCAACTGCAGCCATGATCCAAATTGGAAAAGTAAAAGGAAACAAAATGGTCGATATGCAGCTCAGCAACATCAAATTGGTCGATCGCGGTGTCAAAATGATTATGGGAGAAATCCCTGTCACTTATGAAGAAGCTTCTGATTTGTTGAAAAAATATGGTAGTGTCAGAAATGCCGTTGACAACTATAATTTGTAAAATGTGAAATGTTTTTGGTGAAAGGACTATCGATTTGTCATTTTGGTCATACGATTTGTCATTTCGAGGTACGAGAAATCACACTCAATATTCGACAAAGATTAGCGATTTTCATAACGGAATTTCTTGTGTGATTTCTCCTCCGTCGAAATGACAAGATTGCGAAAAACTTGAAACCTGAAACCTGAAACAACTTTAAACCTGAAACACTTTTAAACCTGAAACCTTTAAAAAATATGTCAACAAATAAAGAACTACTCGGAAAAGGCATCAAATACGTGACAGGTTCATTACCGTTACTATTCATTGGACCATCCTTAATTTATAACGCTTTTATGAATCAGCACACCAACTGGCACTATTTGGTTTTAGGAATCGGAATTGTAGCTTGTTTAAGTGCCATGTTTTTAATTTTTTATGGATTGAAAATCATCATGAAAGGTTTGTTTAATGATTAATTTATATCTTTACTAAAACTCTTTATTATGGATATGCAAGCAGAAATAAATTGGATTCATCAAGAAATTGACAAGGTCAAAGATCCTTCCTTTGTAGAGAAACTAAAACATCTTTTACAATCTGTCAATAGCACTACTCCTGATTCTGATACTGCCTACAATTTAGATATAGAAAATGCTTTAGAAGACATTAAAAAAGGGAATTTCCATTCTGAAGACGAAGCCAAAGAAATAGCCAAAAAGTGGGGAAGAAAATAATTTGGTCAGGTAACGCTCTACAACAATTAGAAGATATTCATTTCTATATTTTCTTTGAGAGTAAATCACTCCAAATTGCCGACAAAGTAATTAATTCTATTTTTGACAGTACCGATATACTAAAAACACAACCTGAAATTTATAAACTTGATAAGCAAAAAACCAATAATGATGGTAGTTTCAGAGTTTATACGATCTATAATTTCAGTGTTTCATACCAAATTACCAATCAAGTAATTCAAATTTTACGGGTAAGACATACTGCCCGGAAATCAAAAAAATATTCATGGAAAGTCTAATACACATTCAGAAAACATTTGACAAAGTCATTTATATTGATAAAAAAATAAACAATCGGGAGTTTGAAGATTGTGTATTTAAAAATTGTGATTTTTCCAACAGCAATTTTGCTTACAATACTTTTTTAGACTGCGAATTTATAGACTGTAATCTGTCGATGACCAGTTTAGCCGGAACAAGTTTAAAAAATGTGACTTTTAAGAATTGTAAACTTTTAGGAATTGCCTTTAATGAGTGTGATGACTTTTTATTTCAGGTTTACTTTGAGGAAAGCACTTTAGACTACGCTATTTTTTCGAACAAAAAAATGCCCAAAACTAAGTTTATAAACTGTTCTGTGAGAGAAGTAACTTTTATAGGAACCAATCTCACAAGCTCTTCTTTTGATAATTGCAATCTTGAAGGCGCTATTTTTAACGAAACTCAATTAGCGGCGGTTGACTTTAGAACAGCTTATAATTACAAAATTGATCCTGAATTCAATCCAATGCGAAAAGCACAATTTGCAACTCAGGGAATTGAAGGCCTTTTAGACAAATATGACATTAAAATTGTTTAGTTATGGATGCAACCGAATCGTATTTAGAAAGTGTTAAAAAGCAATTTTTATATTACAAAATCTTAGGCGAAAAAGCAATGGCTCAACTGGAACCCGAACAGCTTTTCACTGCCGTAAATGAAGATACGAACAGTATCGCTACAATCATAAAACACATTTCGGGCAATATGTTATCACGTTGGACTGATTTCCTAACAACTGATGGGGAAAAAGAGTGGCGCAATCGTGATGCCGAATTTGAAAATGACTTACAATCAAAAGAAGAAGTTTTAGCGGTCTGGAATAAAGGATGGGATTGTTTTCTAACTACTTTAGAAAATTTAAAACCCGAACAACTTTCCCAAATAATCTACATCAGAAACGAAGGCCATACAGTAATTGAAGCCATCAATCGACAATTGGCGCATTACCCCTATCATATCGGACAAATTGTTTTTTGTGCCAAACAATTAAAAAAAGACGATTGGAACAGTTTATCAATTCCGAAGAATAAATCGGGAAATTACAATGCCGAAAAGTTTGCCAAAGAAAAAGAAATTAAGAACTTTACGGATGACGAGCTAAAAAAATTGAAATAATCGTATTATCCGTCTAAACGAAATCGAATGTCGGTGTGAACGAACCCGAATGTCAGTCTGAGCGAACCCAAATGTCAGTCTGAGCGAAGTCGAAGACCTACTAAAACTGCTTCGACTTCGCTCAGCACGACACTAAAAACAACATAAACAAAAAAATGAAAAAAATTATATTCTTACTTCCGTTATTAGCATTAGTATCATGTTACAACGCAGAACACAACTGCAAGGACTTCAAAAACGGAAAATTCAAATTTGAGTTTGAAGTAAACGGTGTAAAAAAAACCACAATATTTGAACGCAAAAACAATATAGAAATTGAAACCTTTGATGGCAAAACAGACACATCAACTGTACGCTGGGTAAGTGATTGTGAGTACATTCTGCAAAAGAAACACCCAAAAAATATGGCAGAAGAAAAAGCAATCAGCATGAAAATCCTAAACACTACAAAGGATTCTTATACATTTGAATTTGGAATGGTGGGCTCTGAAGAAAAACAACGCGGAACAGTTCATAAAATAGAATAAATTAAAAGCTCTTAAAAATGGAAGTATTCTTAAACCCCGATGCCTGGATTGCACTCTTAACACTTACTTTTCTTGAAATTGTTCTGGGAATTGATAATATCATTTTTATCTCCATTGTAACGGGTAAACTTCCGGAAGAAAATCGCAAAAGAGCCACTAGAATTGGTTTGTTTTTAGCCATGTTCATGCGTATTGCCTTGTTGATGGGGATTTCTTATCTAATTGCGATGAAAGCCATTCTGTTCAGCATAAACTGGGGTTGGTTAAATGCAGATTTTACAGGACAAGCACTGATTTTATTTTTCGGAGGATTGTTTCTTATTTATAAAAGCACCAAAGAAATCAGCGAGAAAGTAGATCATAAAGGTGAAGAGGAAAAAAACATTAAGACGGCAGCAAAACAATCCTTCTCCAATGTTATTCTACAAATCTTATTAATCGATTTAATCTTTTCGGTTGATTCTATACTGACTGCGGTTGGAATGACAAACGGCGTAAATGGCGCTTTGACTATTATGGTAACTGCCGTTATTATTTCGGTGGCGGTAATGATGTTATTTGCAGTTCCGGTTGGGAATTTTGTCAATCAGAATCCTTCTATACAAATATTAGGATTGTCTTTTTTAATCTTGATTGGTTTTATGCTGATCACCGAAAGCATGCATTTATCTGAGGCAACACTGGCAGGAGAACACATTGGCGCGATTCCGAAAGGGTATTTGTATTTTGCTATAACATTTTCGTTGGCTGTTGAATTTGTCAATATGAAGATTCGAAAGAAACAATAATATCTTTCTTAAAAATAAGCTTCTTTTCGGGGGATTTTAACCGCAAAGCGCGCAAAGGGTTTACGCAAAGTTCGCAAAGTTTAGTTATAGCTTTGCGAACTTTGCGTTTTTTCTTTTGCACGCAGATTTAGCAGATTAGGCTGATCTTATTACCTCTTAAAAAAAATCTGTGCAGTCTGTTGCCCGAACGATAGCGAACTGGCGAAGTAAATCTGTGTGCAAAAAAATTAGGTATAAAGTTAAAAAAGTGCCGCAATACTATAATTAAACTTTGCATACCCTACCGTTTAAACTTTTTAGCTCAAAAGAGACAAAATCATTTTTAATCTTTAAAATCTGTGGCTACTTTTTCTTGCGACAGATTAAACGGATTGGATGGATTTATTTTTAGGGTTATTTTTTCAATTTCGCATCCTTACTATAGTAGCATACTTCTATTTTTTTTCGCAGTTTTATGATAACTTCCCCACACGCATAAAATTTACAATTAACTTCCAATATTTACGATTTAATAATATATACCTTATAGTTTATTAGCAATTATAAAAAACTGACGTAACATGTATTTTGTTTTTGAGGGATAGCTTTGCTCAAAATAAAAAAACCAAAATATTATGAAATTTAATTTTTTAAGATCGCTAGCATTGCTTGGTATTACGGGTCTTTCTGCAATCAGTTGTCAGGATGATGACAACAAAGGTGCTACTAACGAGGTAAAGTCCTCTATCGATTTCACATCACACTCAAAAGTCCCTGCTTTTGTTTTTCCGATGACTGGTTTCGAAAACCTTCAGATTAGCACCTTGATCAGTAGTGCAGACGTTTTACCGGAATCTCCGAAATTTGTTTATGGAGCACAGCCAGATGGGGCCGGGTTCATGAAAAATCCAAACGGAGAAGGTTATATCTTAATTACCAACCACGAAATATTACAATCTGTCTCAAGAGTTTATTTAGACAAAACTTTTAAACCAGTAAAAGGAGATTATCTAGTAGACGGAATTGGAGGTTTAACACGTTTGTGTTCGGCAACTTTAGCCACTCCTGAAATTCACGGATTTGGTCCAATCTTTTTAACTGCCGGAGAAAGTGGTCAGGAAAGTATGGTTCACGGAATTAATCCACTGGGATTATCTTCAGACAAAAGTAAAACCGACAGAGTTTTACCTGCTTTAGGAAAAGCGAGTATGGAAAATGCAGTTCCATTACCAAAAGAAGCGTATCCTGGAAAAACAATTATCATGATTGGTGAAGATCAATCTTACGCAACTTCACATGCAAGTGCGGGACAATTGATCATGTATATGAGTACTGTAGGAGATTTATCAAACGGAAAATTATATGCTTTAAAAAGAAATGACGGAAATCAGGTAGAAACTGCCATGACTTTAAACAATTCTTACCCTGTTTCTTTTGTTGAAATTCCAAATGCAAAAAACCTGACAGGAGCTGTAATTAATACTACTGTAAATGCATTAGGAGCTATTCGTTTTTCAAGAGTAGAAGATGTTGACTACAGAAAAGGAAGTGCCAGCAATAACAGAGAGGTTTACTTTACAGCAACCGGACAAGCTACTTCAAACGCTCCTGTTGACGGTTATACGATGTGGGGAAGAGTTTACAAACTAAAAATGGATGCTGCTGATCCTTTAAAAGGAACTTTAGAATTAGCCGTTGAAGGTGATAGTACTCCGGGAACAGGAATCATTAATCCGGACAACCTTTGTGTTACTGAAAATTACGTTTACATTCAGGAAGATGGTGATAGTTATTATGCTGATGCAAAACACGATTCGTACATCTGGCAATATAATATTGCTTCAAAACAAAACAAGCCTTGGTTAAACATGAATCACAAAAGAACAGACGCGTCTTGGAATGCCTTATACAATCAAGCTGGAGAGACAAGACTTGGTAGCTGGGAATTTGGTGCCATGCAAGATATCTCTGATTTAATTGGTGTACCAAACACTTTTACAGTAAATATTCACTCGCACACTTGGCAACTTGATGCATTCAAAAATGCAGATGGTTCAGGTATCAACACCAACAAAGAAGGTGGACAAACTGTTATTATTAGAAACGTACAACGCTAATAATTTCAACCTAAATTAAATTTACAACCCTTATTTTTTTGATAAGGGTTGTTATCTTTTTATATACTATGATAAAATTAAAATACTTTATTCCTCTGTTTATAATTTTTTGCCTGGCCATTTCATGCAAAGAAAATCAAGCTTCTCAAACTACCATTAATCAGGATTTGATCATTGATTTAAACAAATTAAACAATGAAATTGTACAATTTCAAAAATTAGTGACTACAGACCAATCCCAAAAAGAAATTGTAGAACAGTTTAAAAAGTCCCGTCTGGCCTATAAAAAAGTAGAATGGGCAGTTGAATACTTCATTCCTGAAACCGCTCGTTTTATGAACGGCCCAGCCTTAGACGAAATGGAACTGGAAGAAAACAAATCCTTCGAACCACATGGTTTTCAGGTTATGGAAGAACTTATTTATCCGGAATATGAAATTACGAACAAGGAAGATTTAGTTCGAGAATTAAACATTTTCGCCTCCAACATAAAACAGTTGAAAAGCACTTTTGAAGTCATTACAATTAGTAACGATTATGTCTTAGATGCTGTTCAGCAAAACGTTTTTAGAGTAATTGCCCTTGGTATAACTGGTTTTGACAGTCCAATTTTACAGACTTCAATTCCTGAAGCTGGTGAAAGTTTAATCGGTATTCCAAGTCTACTCGAAAGAATTGATGGCAATAGTAAAACGTTGGCAGATTTAAAAAAGTTAATCACAGAAGCGCAAAAATATTGCAAAAACAACAACAATTTTAATGCCTTCAACCGAGCCGTTTTTATAACTCAATATCTGAATCCGATTTCAAAAAAAATAAAAGCTTTCCAGAAAGAAGAAAAAATTCAAAATGTAAAAAAAAGCAGTCCGTTAAAACCCACTGCAGCCACTTTTTTCGATAAAGAGGCCTTTGACGTAAACGGATTTGTTCTTTCGGATGCGCATAATTTTACCGCTGACAAAGCTACTTTAGGAGAAAAATTATTTTATGATAAAACGCTTTCCAAAAATAATGACCGAAGCTGTGCTACCTGTCATCATCCTGAAAAAGCCTTTACCGATGGCCTAAAAACAAATGTTTCACTAAATGGCAGTAACTTGATGCGAAACACGCCTACCCTGACTTATGCTTCACTACAGAACGCACAATTTTGGGATATGCGCCAATTAGATTTAGAAAAACAAAGTGTAGATGTCATTGAAAATAAAGACGAAATGCATGGCTCTTTAAAAGATATTCATGCTCAGATTTTACTGGATGCCGAATACGTAAAACTTTTCAAAAAGGCATACCCTAAAACAGCAAAACCGGAAGCCTGGCAAATTCAAAACGCAATTGCCAGTTACGTAAGGTCGCTTAATGCTTTTGATTCTAAATTTGACGTTTATATGAGAGGCGAAGAAAATACGCTGACCAATCAGGAAATAGAAGGAATGAATCTTTTTATGGGTAAAGCAAAATGTGCGACCTGCCACTTTACGCCTCTGTTTAACGGAACTGTTCCGCCAAATTATTCCAAAACCGAACACGAAGTTATAGGAACTCCAAATGACGTCTCAGGAAAAGCATTGAGCCCCGATACCGGCAGATATTTATACAATAAAATGCCTCAGTTGGTTGGAGCTTTCAAAACACCAACGGTTCGAAACATTGCTGTAACAGGACCCTATATGCACAATGGTGTTTTTAAAACTTTAGAAGAAGTTGTTGACTTCTACAATAAAGGTGGTGGAAAAGGATTGGGTTATGCAGTAGACAACCAAACATTGCCTTTTGATGCACTAAAACTGACTAAAAAAGAAGAACAATCGTTGGTTGCATTCATGAAAACACTAACGGATAAAAAATACCAACAAAACTAAAATAACACCTTATCACCAATAAAAAGGATGTCTCGCAGTTAGCGAAACATCCTTTTTTATTACTTCTTTTTTCTGAACAGCTCAAATTTCGCAAATTTGCGCTCGCTTTTTTTACCATTTCGATACGAGAAATCACACTAGGTGCTCTATTTTTTTCTACAATTTTGTCATACTGAGGAATGAAGTATCTTCACAAGTAATTCCGTAAAGTGAAATTCAACGGTATCGATTCAGCAAACGTAGATCCTTCGTTCCTCAGGATGACAAACTGTACGGAGTTTCTTGTGCGATTCATCGTGCCGGAATTGACAATTATAAGCAAAAAAAAACCGCCTCAAACTGAAACGGTTTACACTAATTTATCTTAATCCAGAACCAGTCCAATCTGGCCATCGTCATCTAATTCGGTTTCAACTGAACCATCGTCATTATAACTCACTTTTCTTTCTACAACCTCTTCTACAGGCTCTTCGTAAGGCAATGGCTCTAATAAATTAACCTGTTTCAATTTATCAGTGGTCAATTGATTTCCTAATGCTTTAAATCCTTTTACAGCAATAAAATCCTCAACATCAATATGTAAATCTTCTTTCTGAACTCCTTTTACTTTTGCAAAAACCAATTGCGCAAGCGGACGATAGTCTGTCGATACAATTTCTAATTGCGAATTTGGGTGATCGGTTATAAAAGTTTCTTCCTTGTTTTCGGTTTCTACCAGAAAACGTTTCAGGAAATAACGCTCTTTTTCCCCATCATAATAAATCGCCGAGATTGGTTTCTTAGGTTTCCATTTCTCCAGAACAATCATATCTTCATCAAAATGCGTAGACAATTCCGGAATAATAACTTTTACTTTACCTGCCTGGCTAATGACCAATATCTTATCACTTGGCTTAAATTCGCCTAACAGTTCGCCTCGTGCATCTACATTCAAACGTTTTACCGTATCGTCGAACCAAACTTTTCTTGGCAGTAAAGTTGAAATTCCTTTCTCTTTTAATTCGATTTTTTTAATTGGATATTTAGTAACCAGATTCCCTTTTGAAGCGCGTCCTTTAATAGCCAAATTGGCAAAATCGATATCAAATTTCAATTTTTTGATGGTTCCAATCTGACGCAATAAAATAGTCACTACCTCAGCTTCTCCGTTTGGATTATGCGAAAAATAAACGACCTGTGAACCATTTGTACCATTTGTCAAATCGTAAGGTTTGTCACGGGTAACTCCAGTCACGTTAAAACGTTTTATATAAGAAGGACCCGATTTACCATCACGATACATCATGTTGTAAATTGTACGTTTGTCTCCTTTATCAAAAACGGCAACATGTATAATATCTTTTCCTGTAAATGTTTTGGAGTCGACCTTTGTAATCATCAATGTACCATCACGCAAAAACACAATTACATCATCAATATCAGAACAATCCGCTACATATTCATCTTTCTTTAAACTCGTTCCGACGAAACCTTCTTCGCGGTTTACGTACAGTTTTGTGTTTCTTAAAACTACTTTTGTAGCCTCAACATTATCAAAAATACGAAGTTCTGTCTGGCGTTCACGACCTTTTCCGTATTTCTCTTTTAATTTCGTAAAGTAGGCAATGGCAAAATCTATCAGGTTTTCTAAATGATGCTCTACCTCTTTCATTTCGTCTTCTAATCTGGCGATAAGATCATCGGCTTTGTCAGAGTCGAAACGGGTGATACGAATCATCGGAATCTGAGTCAGTCGTTGCAAATCATCGTCGTTGATTTCTCTGACGAATGCTTTTTTGAAAGGCTCAAATCGATCGTACATATATTTGTATAATCCTTCTTTATCACCATACAGCTTAAAGTCAATATACATTTCTTCACGGATGAAGATTTTTTCTAAAGTAGCAAAATGCCATTTGTTTTTTAATTCCTCCAATTGAATTTCCAACTCCTGACGCAGTAAATCAACCGTTCTCTCTGTTGAAATTTTCAACATATGAGAAACTCCGATAAACAAGGGTTTATTGTCTTCAATTACACAACCTAAAGGCGCTACAGAAGTTTCACAGGCTGTAAAAGCAAACAAAGCATCAATTGTTTTATCCGGAGAAACGCCTGGAAAAAGGTGAATTAAAATCTCAACATCGGCTGCTGTATTGTCTTCAATTTTCTTGATTTTGATTTTACCTTTATCATTGGCTTTCAAAATACTGTCAATCAAAGTCGTGGTATTGGTCGAAAACGGAATTTGTGTAATCACCAATGTGTTTTTATCCAACTGGGCAATTTTAGCACGCACACGCACACGACCGCCACGAAGTCCGTCATTATAATTGGACACATCGGCAATACCCTGTGTCATAAAATCCGGATAAAGTGTAAACGGTTTTCCTTTTAAAATCTTAATTGAAGCATCAATTAACTCATTGAAGTTATGAGGTAAAACTTTCGTTGAAAGTCCAACCGCAATACCTTCAGCTCCTTGTGCCAGTAGTAATGGGAATTTTACCGGAAGATTGTTCGGTTCAGCACGACGTCCATCATACGAAACACCCCAATCGGTAATTTTTGGAGAGTATAAAACCTCCAAAGCAAATTTAGACAAACGCGCTTCGATGTAACGCGAAGCTGCAGCACCGTCACCTGTTAGTATATTTCCCCAGTTTCCCTGGCAGTCAATCAATAAATCTTTTTGACCAATTTGTACCATGGCGTCACCGATACTCGCATCTCCGTGTGGGTGATACTGCATGGTGTGACCAACCACATTGGCAACTTTATTATAACGACCATCATCCAGCTCCTTCAAAGAGTGCATAATACGACGTTGTACCGGTTTAAATCCGTCTTCGATAGCAGGAACTGCACGTTCCAGAATTACGTACGACGCATAATCCAGGAACCAGTCTTTATACATTCCGGTTACTTTGGTAATCGTATCCTGACCTTCCTCTTCCTGATTTTCGTAAAAATGCTGGCCTTCGAAATGTTTGGCATCTACATCAATAATTTCGTCAGAATCTTCATCCTGATTGCCATCAGCTGCGTTTTCTTCGTAATTATTATCTTCCCCGTCCGGAATTATGTTATCGTCTTCTTCGTCTTTCATTATTTATATTCGAAATTATAAATTTAATGTTATCTGTTTTCAATGCGTTTTTTTAATACTGACTCACTAGGTAAAACGGTCTAATACTTGCTGGCAAAAATCTGCTCATTCTTTTCATCTTCCAAATGCTTTTTTCATCATCAATACGCATTAAAAATTGTAGTGCGTAAAACTCAATTTGAAAAACGAAGACAATGTTGGATAATCTAATTTACTACATTCCGCAGTCAGTGGCTGCGAAATTTATATTTCCAAAATACGAGTCACTGACTCGTATTTTGAATATGATAGGAAAAAAGCTCTCATATTCTGTAAATTGTCAACCGAAAATCCCTTTCCAAATCCTTCTGTTAACTATACAGAAAGCGTCTTTAATAGTTGTTTCCCGTATTCAGCTCTATCTTTACCCTTTTGCTCTTCGTCTACAATAATTCTTCCAATTTCAAAATAGGTAATGGTCATTGTTGAATTTACGGCACGTAAAACCTGCTGTCTAGCGTTTTGAAGCAACTCGACTACTTGTTGAAATACATCTTTATTTTGCAGATTGTTTGACAATAATATGTTGTTTTTTAAGCTTCCTCTTCAATCGCATCCAACTCCACCTTCAAATTCTTGATAATAAACTCTTGTCTATCCGGTGTATTTTTACCCATATAAAAAGACAATAATTGCTCAATCGAAGTATTTTTATCCATCATAACCGGGTCAAGGCGAATGGTATCTCCGATAAAGTTTTTAAACTCGTCGGGCGAAATCTCTCCCAAACCTTTAAATCGCGTGATTTCCGGCTTTGGTTTTAATTTCTCAATCGCGTCTCTTCTTTCATCTTCCGAATAACAATAGATCGTTTCTTTTTTATTTCTAACCCTAAAAAGTGGTGTTTGTAAAATATATAAATGCCCTTCTTTTATTAATTCTGGGAAAAACTGAAGAAAGAACGTAATCAACAACAAACGGATGTGCATTCCGTCGACATCTGCATCGGTTGCGATTACGATATTGTTATATCTTAATTTCTCTAATCCGTCTTCGATGTCTAAAGCGGCTTGCAGTAAATTGAATTCCTCATTTTCATACACAATTTTTTTGCTCATTCCGTACGAGTTCAAAGGCTTACCGCGTAAACTAAAAACGGCTTGTGTATTTACATCACGCGATTTGGTAATCGATCCCGATGCCGAATCTCCCTCGGTAATAAACAAAGTGCTTTCTAAGTTTCTTGGATTTTTTGTATCGGGAAGATGTGCACGACAATCTCTTAATTTTTTATTGTGAAGATTGGCTTTTTTAGCACGATCTGTGGCCAGTTTTCTAATTCCTGATAGTTCTTTACGTTCGCGTTCTGCTTGTAAAATTTTACGCAATAAGGCTTCTGCCGTTGGTGTATTTTTATGTAAATAATTGTCTAATTTGGTTTTCACAAAATCATTTACAAAAGTACGAACCGATACTGCAGGCGTTCCATCATCAGAGCCCATGTCCATGGAACCCAATTTGGTTTTGGTCTGAGACTCAAAAACAGGTTCCATTACCTTAATGCTGATCGCACTTACAATCGATTTACGAACGTCTGATGCCTCAAAGTTTTTGTTGTAAAATTCTCTAATGGTTTTCACAACAGCTTCTCTGTAAGCGGCTAAGTGTGTACCTCCTTGTGTGGTATTCTGACCGTTTACAAAAGAATGGTATTCTTCGCTATATTGTGTTTTACTATGTGTTAAAGCGATTTCAATATCATGATCTTTCAAATGAATAATCGGATATTCTAGATCTTCTTCACTGATGGTTTCTTCTAATAAATCTCTAAGACCGTTTTCTGAAAGGTATTTTTCACCATTGAAGATAATCGTCAAACCATTGTTCAAATAACAATAGTTTTTGACCATTTTGATTACATATTCTAAACGAAATTTATAGTTTTTGAAAATCGTTTCGTCCGGTGTAAAAGAAACCTTTGTTCCTTTTCGTTTTGTTGTATCAATTACATCTTCTTCTGAAACAAGATTCCCTGCCGAAAATTCTGCTGCTTTCTGTTTCTCATCACGAACCGATTCTACACGAAAACTACTTGACAAAGCATTAACTGCTTTTGTTCCGACACCATTCAGACCCACTGATTTCTGGAAAGCTTTAGAATCGTACTTTCCTCCTGTGTTCATTTTCGAAACTACGTCGACTACTTTACCTAACGGAATTCCACGTCCGTAATCCCGAACAGAAACCGTTTTATCCTTGATCGTCACTTCAATAGTTTTTCCGGCACCCATAACGAATTCATCGATACAGTTGTCTAAAACCTCTTTTAAAAGAATATAAATACCATCATCTGGTGAAGATCCATCACCTAATTTTCCGATATACATTCCCGGACGCATACGGATATGTTCTTTCCAATCGAGTGATCGAATGTTATCTTCGTTATATTGATTTTGCTCTAGCATAAATGAATTTAGGATTTTTGGCTAATGTACCATTTCTGGGTAAAAAATGAAAGCGTATCATTTTAAAGTTATCAATAAAAACGGCTTTTTAAAACTATTTAAATTGATTTTAAAATAATACGGACCTTAAAAATATAAAAAATCAACGTTACAACAAAAAATACTATTTGATTCCCAGTACTTCTTTTGCCAAAGCAATCATTTCGGGCGTTCCTGTATTTTTATTTTTTTCGTCAGAAAGTTTCACAACTCCCTGCCAATGTGTGTTATCTGGTTTGGTATCGGTTAATTTCACCACCATATTCATAGACGGAAGGCCGACATCATTGGTAAAATTAGTTCCGATTCCAAAAGACATTCTGATCTTGTCTTTACAGAAATCGGATATCACTTTTACTTTATCAAAATTAAGAGAATCTGAAAAAACAATGCTTTTTGATTTCGGGTCAATTCCCATTTTGGTATAATGCGCGATTACTTTCTGAGCAAATTCTACGGGATCACCACTGTCATGCCGAACACCATCAAAAAGTTTGGAGTATTTTTTATCAAATTGGTTGAAAAATATATCCGACGTATACGTATCTGTAAGCGCAATTCCGAGATCTCCTCCATACACCTGTGTCCAATGCTCCAAACTCATTGAATTGGCCATCTTAAAGCCGTATTGTGCTGCATGAAACATAAACCACTCGTGTGCATGTGTCCCCAGTGGTCGTTTATTGTTAACCATTGCAAAATGCACATTACTGGTTCCAATAAAACTTTGATTACCAAAATTATTCAGCGTTTCATTTACCAACTCCTGCACCTCGTAAGAATGGCGGCGGCGTGTCCCAAATTCCAAAACAGCCACTCCAAGTGTATTGTAATTATCTATTTTATCTTTGGTCAGACTTTTTATGGCATCATCGTTTAACCGGATCAGAAGATTGGCTTTATAAAAAAGTTCCGATATCAGAGCCATCAAAGGAACCTCCCACAAAATGGTACGGTACCAATAGCCTTCAATAGTAACTTTTAATTCTAATCCTTCCTGACTAATTTCGACTTCTGATGGATCAAAACTATATCCTTGCAAAAAATCCAAATAGGTGGGATCAAGGTAATGGGTATGATGAGACAAATAACGCTTCTCTTCTTTCGTCAATCGCAAATCTGCCATCGCGTCAACCGAACGCCGAAGCAAATCAGCAAAACCGGGCGGAAAAACATGCTTTCCACGATTGATAAAAGCATAACGTACCTTTGCTTTTGGAAAAAGTTTAATCACAGCATGCTGCATCGTAAATTTATAGAAATCATTATCTAAAATTGATTTCAGAAAAGTTGTTTCCATAAGTCCAAAACTATTTTTTTATACTTCTTGCTAAGATACGCTATTAAAATAATATTTCGAAATCTCCTTAAAAGTCTAAATCGTTTTTGGAACTACTTTAAAAGAAGCAAAAGCATTTTTATCAAGATACAAAGTAATAAAACGACCTTGTTTTCTATTATAAGTAATTTGAAATTCTAATACCCCATCCTGTTCTTTTAGATTTTCAATTTTAACTTTTTCTTCCTTTTTATCAAGATAATAAAGATCATCCCCTTTTGAAACATTTTTAATCTTAAAAGTTACCTTATCTCCTTCATTAGCATTGATTACACCAGAAAAGGGCATTAAGATCTCACACTTTTCCGCTATAAAATCGTTATAGATAAGTGGCCCATTCAAAAACTCATTTTTGTTTCCTGTATTACCTTTGTACATCGCAGCTTCAGGATAATGTTTGGCGTTAAAATATTTTGGCTCCATGTCAAAATAAATAGGCGTAAATTTCCTTACCAGTACTTTACGTTTGAAATCATAAGACCCCTGTCCCCAGGTAACATCAATTAAAATCCATTTTCCATCAACCTGAACCGTATTCCAAGCATGATTCGAAAGATAATTTCTTCTTCCAATATCCGGTAAATCTACTTTTGAATCCCCGGTTACTACCTGACATTTTAATCCGGTTAATGCAGCCAAATGTGCATACAAATTAGCAAATCCTTCGCATACCGCTTTTCGGGACCTAAATGCTTTTTGAGTAGTACTGGCATCGTTTAATTGCTTTTTTTTAGCCCAATCAGCATCCTCTTTGGCTGAAAAACTTTTTTTATCGCGTGGATTTAAAAATGTCTCCAAATCATATTCTAAATTTAAAGCAATCCAACTGTATATTGCTCTTGCTTTATCATGTTCTGAAGTAAAATCTATTTTAATTCTTTCTGCTAATTTTGTTGTGTTTCCAAAATCCGGATATTTTAATACAATACTGTCAATAGCGCTGTAATTTTGGGAATAAGAGGCATGTGAAAAAATCATATTCGCAAAAAGGAATAAGATAAGGAGTTTTTTTTGTGGCATTTAATTAAGGTAATTTTTGGGAAATCTGGTTTTAAGTTTTATTTATTTTTGAATAAATTTAAAGGAAACAATACTGCTTTTGTCAAGATAAAAAGTAAGGTATTGGCCGATATTCTGGTCAAATGTAACCTGAAATTCTAAACTTTCTCCTCTTTCTTTTGAGTTTTCGATTCGAACCGCCTGATTTTTTTGATTCAGATAAAAAAGTACCGCTGTTTTTGAAATGTTTTTAATTCTAAAAGTAACCTTATCGCCTTTTTTCACTGTAATAGTTCCCGATTGAGGTGCCATAATTTCATAGTCCCCTTCAATCGTTTTGTTATAAATCAGAGGTGCATTCAGGAAATCACTTTTACTTAATTGATCTCCAAGATAAGTACCTGAATCAGGAAAATGTTTGGCAAAAAAATAGGTTGGATTGGTATCAAAATAAATGTCCGTAAAATCTTTTGCCAATTTTCTTTTGCTTTGATCGTAATATCCTTCTCCCCAGGTTACATCTACCAATCGCCATTTTCCATCCGCCAAAACAACATTCCAGGCGTGGTTAGAGGTGGTGTTTTGTCGTCCGATATCATTCAATCTAGTTTTAGAATCTCCGCGGACAATCTCACACTTTAAACCAACCAATCCTGCCAAATGACGGTATAAAAGTGTAAACCCTTCGCAAACAGCCTTTCGGGTTTTAAACACTTTTTGAAGGTCTTTATCATTCTGAAGTTTTATTTTTTGCTGTTTATCCAATTCAGTCGTATAACTAAAACCTCGTGCTCTTGGAGGATTCAGATACGTGGCTAAATCGTAACTTATATTAAAAGCAATCCAACTGTAGATCGCTCTTGCTTTGTCGTAATCTGAAGTAAAATCTTTCTCAATTCTTTCTGCTAATTTTTCAGTACTGCTAAATTGCTTTGGGTATTTTAAAACAACATTGTCAACCGCATTATACTTTTGCGAGTAAGCGGATTGTAAAAAAAGGACACTTAGAAAAAGAACGAAAATGGTATTTTTTTTTAATATCATGGACTAGAAACTGGCTTTTATACTCTCTTTTAATTCTCTATCTAACTCTGTATTTGAAATTTTATTTTGCTCGATATCAAAATTAGCGTTGAAAGCCGGTAAGGAGAAAGTCGCTTTTATCTGCGCTCCATACCTTGGTAAAGCATTGTTTGCGATTTCTAAAACAGATGCTCCTCCTCTTGCTCCGGGTGAGGTCGCTAATAGTAACATCGGCTTTTGCTGAAAAATTTCTTTCATAATTCTCGAACTCCAATCAAAAAGGTTTTTGAAAGCTGCCGAATAATTTCCGTTGTTTTCTGCCAGAGAAATGACCAAAGTATCAGCACTCTCTATTTTACTCAAAAACAATTTGGCAATTTCGTGCTGTCCTATTTCTTTTTCCAGATCGACACTAAACAAGGGCATTGCATAATCATTTAAATCTAAAACTTCAATTTCTGCATTTTCGAATAAACCGGCTGCGTATGTTGCCAATTTTTTATTGATTGAATGCTGACTGTTACTTCCTCCAAACGCTATAATTTTCATATGTATAAATATTAATTTTTCTTTGTGTTTTTAAACATTTAAGGTACTCATTTTCTAAACCATATAAGTGATGTAAGTTCATTAAAGCTTTGCGCATAGTTTGAAAAGCTTTTTAATATGAACTTACATCACTTATATGGTTAAAAAAAAAAAAAAACATGTTATTATCATTCTTTGATTTCGAAAATTTCTTTTTTTATTTCGACCGAATACTCGTTTGGGACAATCTGTCCGCCGTATGATTTTGCATATACTTTCGTAAATTCAGCTCCAAAATATAAAATAATAGCCGAGTAATAAACCCAGACCAAAATAATAATTACAGAACCTGCAGCTCCGTAAACGCTAGCGATAGTTGAACTTCCTAAATAAAATCCAATCGCAAATTTACCAATCATAAAGAGAGCCGCTGTGCAGGAGGCTCCTATAAAAGCGTCTTTCCATTTTATGACCCCATCGGGCAGCGTTCTAAATATAATCGCAAAAAGCAACGTGATACTCGCCAAAACAAGGACTAAATTTATAACATAAAAAAGATATACCGTACTTTCGGGGAAATATAATTTCAACCTGCTGTTTAAAAGGTCTAAAACGGTATTCAACATTAAACTGACCAGCATTAAAAACCCCACAGAAGCAATCATAGAAAACGACATGATTCTGTTTTGAATGAATTTCTTCAATCCTTTATTAGGTTTAGCTCTAAGTCCCCAAATAAAATTAATGGAACTCTGAATCTCCGCAAAAACGCCCGAGGCCCCGATAAGCAACATGACCACTCCAAAAACAGTAATGAAGACATTACTATCTGACAATTGCACATTTTTTATCGCTTCCTGAATCTGAATGGCGGCATCATTTCCTACTAATCGGTTGATTTGTCCATAAAGTTCTCCCGTTACGGCTTCTTCTCCAAAAAAGAAACCACATATCGTTATAATGATGATCAACAAAGGTGGTAGTGCAAATAATGTATAATAAGACAGTGACGCACTTAACTTGATGGCGTTATCTTCGTTGAATTCAAAAAAAGTATCCTTCAGTAAATTCCATGATTTTAAAAATATATTTTGACGTTTCACGAGTTTCGGTTTTAGACATACTCTCAAATTTAAGGATTCAACAGAAAAATTACGTTTCGATATTCCCTTAGAAGTTTATCAGATTCCCATGTTAGTTTAAGGTAAATTAAGACGGGAAGCTTTTTTTTTAAACCATATAAGTAATGTAAGTTCATATTATAAAGTTTTCCAAACTATGCGCAAAGTTTAAATGAACTTACATCACTTATATGGTTAGAAAAGCGCATTATTTTTTGCACGCAGATTTAGATTTGGCGCATAAAAAAACCGCTAAATTTCTTCAGCGGTTCAATATATATTCTTTATTCTATCTTCAAAAAAATTATACGTTGAAACGGAAGTGCATTACATCACCATCTTTCACAATATATTCTTTTCCTTCTACTTTGAATTTTCCTGCTTCTTTTGCTTTGGCTTCTGAACCGTATTGAACGTAATCTTCGTATGAAATTACTTCTGCACGGATGAATCCTTTTTCGAAATCAGTGTGGATAACTCCGGCTGCTTGCGGTGCAGTAGATCCGATATTGATCGTCCAGGCACGAACTTCTTTTACACCTGCTGTAAAATACGTTTGTTGTTTCAACAATTTGTAAGCAGCACGAATTAAAACAGATGCTCCCGGCTCTTGTAATCCCATATCTTCAAGGAAAACCTGACGCTCTTCGTAGCTTTCTAATTCGGTAATATCTGCCTCTGCTCCTACTGAAAGGATGATAACTTCAGCATCTTCGTCTTTTACTAACTCACGAACCTGATCTACATATTTATTTCCGTTTACTGCTGAACTTTCGTCAACATTACAAACGTATAAAACCGGTTTTGCGGTAATCAATTGGAAAGATTCCATTAGAACCTCTTCATCATTCCCTTGAGGCACAATAGTACGAGCCGACTTAGCTTGTAATAAAGACTCTCTGATTCTGTCTAAAAGCCCTTTTTCTGTTTGCGCTTCTTTGTTTCCGGTTTTAGCGGCACGGTTTACTTTTTCTAAACGTTTTTCAACCGTTTCTAAATCTTTCAATTGAAGTTCAATATCAATTGTTTCTTTATCACGAATTGGGTTTACATTTCCGTCAACGTGTACAATATTATCATTATCAAAACAACGTAAAACGTGAATAATAGCGTTACACTCTCTAATGTTTCCTAAAAATTGGTTTCCAAGACCTTCCCCTTTACTTGCCCCTTTTACCAAACCTGCGATATCTACAATATCAACGGTTGCCATTTGTACGCGTTCTGGCTTTACTAACTCTTCTAATTTGTTAATTCTCGGATCCGGAACGTTTACAACACCAATATTAGGCTCGATAGTACAAAACGGAAAGTTGGCACTTTGCGCTTTTGCATTAGATAAACAATTAAATAATGTTGACTTTCCAACATTTGGTAATCCTACAATTCCTGCTTTCATCTGTTGACTCTATTTATTTTTTATGTAATCCCGATTTTATCAGGACTTCCCACCTCATGTTATCCTTATACAGGAGTCACTTTAAACGGGTTATGATTTACGTATTGTTCTTATTCTTCTGTCAAAATATTATTTTTCGACTTTAAAATTTTGCAAATATAAGATTTAATAGCTCGCCAGTGAAGTAAAAATGATGATTAATATTTTTAAAAGCATCCTCTTGAAAATAATTATATTTTTTATTAATTTTTTGTTAAAAAACATTACTTTTATAATATACCAAACAGAAAAAGTAAACCAAACTTAAGTAACTATGAAAAAGATTGCACTATTATTATTTCTATTTAATACGGTATTTCTCTTTGCTCAAAAAGAAATATCGGGAGTTGTAAAAGACAAATCAGGCACACCAATACCAGGAGTTAACGTTCTTGAAAAAGGAACAACAAATGGGGTATCTACCAATTTTGAAGGCGGTTACCTTATAAAAGTAAAAGAAGGTGCTACCTTAATTTTTAGTTATGTTGGCTATACTAATGTAGAAAAATCAACAACAAACCGTATAACTGACGTTACTTTAGACGAAAATGGCGGACAAGTACTAAGTGATGTCGTAATTGTTGGATCAAGAAATTCCAAAAGAACTGTGGTCAATTCTGCAGTTCCAATTGACGTTATTAGTGTAAAAGATGTTACTACCCAAAGCGGTAAATTAGAAATTAATGAATTACTGCAATATGTCGCTCCTTCTTTTAATGCCAACAAACAGTCCGGTTCTGATGGTGCCGATCACGTAGATCCTGCTTCCTTGAGAGGTTTGGGACCGGATCAGACCTTAGTTCTTATTAATGGAAAAAGAAGACACCAATCGTCACTTATTAATTTATTTGGAACTCGCGGGCGTGGGAATACAGGAACGGATTTGAATGCAATTCCGGCTACGTCTATCAAAAGAATTGAAATTTTACGAGATGGTGCCGCAGCACAATACGGCTCTGATGCTATTGCGGGGGTTATTAATATTGTATTAAATGACAATGTTGATGAACTAACCGGATCCGTAACTTATGGCGTGTTTAATACCAATGCAAAAGGTGATTTCCTGGATGGAACTCCAAATACCAAAGATTTCAGATTGGATCAAAACGGGAATGGAAATTCATACGGCAAAAACCAATCTTTTGATGGTGGATCCGTAAAAGTAGCTGCCAACTATGGTGTTGCTATTGGTGAGAAAGGTGGTTACGCCAATTTCACTACCGAATACATCAACAAAAACAAAACACTCAGACCTGCTTATGATTTTAGAAAAGGTTTTGGAGATGCCGCCATTCAAGGCTTTAATCTTTTTGGAAATTTATCCATTCCTATTTCTGAAAAAACGCAGTTTTATGCTTTTGGAGGCCGAAACTACAGAGATACCGATGCTTATGCTTTTACCAGAAATGGTGGTGAAAGAGTTGTAGAATCTGTATACCCGGGTGGTTATACACCAAGAATTACCTCTAATATTGTGGACAATTCTCTGGCAGCGGGATTTAAAACCAAAACAGCCAGTGGATGGAATATCGACATGAGTAATACTTATGGGAAAAACCTTTTTCATTACTATATAAAAGGAACTATAAATGCTTCATTAGAAGATAAATCTCCAACAGAATTTGATGCCGGCGGACACAGTTTGACTCAAAATACTACTAATTTTGATCTTTCTAAAAATTACGATTCGGTATTGAGTGGTTTAAATCTTGCTTTTGGAGCAGAATTCAGAACAGAAAAATTCAACATTTTTGCCGGAGAAGAAGGTTCTTATGCAACCTATGATACTAATGGAAGACCTATCACGGATCCTACAACGCAACAGGCCCCAACAATCCCAAATCCGGATTATGATCCTACTAAACCTACTTCGCCTGATAATCCTTTAACAATTTCAAGACCAGGAGGATCACAAGGTTTCCCAGGATATAGTCCTGCCAATACAGTTGATAAAAGTCGTACCAACTTATCCTTATATACAGATGCTGAGTTGGACGTAACAGAAGCCTTTTTATTAAGCGGAGCGGTTCGTTTTGAAAACTACAGTGATTTCGGAAGTACTTTAAACGGAAAATTAGCTGCCAGAATAAAAGCAGGAGAACATATTAATTTCAGAGGATCTGTAAGTACCGGTTTCCGTGCTCCGTCATTAGCACAAATTTACTATAACTTACGTTTTACAAATTTCAATGCAGGCGGTGCTACCGAAGTTTTACTGGCTCCAAATAACAGCCCTGTTACAAAAGCTTTTGGAATTCAAAAATTAAATGAAGAGAAGGCCGTGAACGCCTCTTTGGGTTTCACAGCTACATTTGGTGACTTCACAGCAACAGTAGATGGTTATTATATCAAAGTAAAAGATCGTATCGTTCTTACCGGATATTTTGATGCAAGTGCTTTTAATCTTGGCGTTGACAAAGCACAGTTTTTTGTTAATGGCGTTGATACCAGTACACATGGTTTAGATTTAGTTTTGGCCTGGAAGAAAAAATTCGGAGCCTCACAATTTGGAGTAACTTTGGTTGGAAACATCAATGACATGAAAATTGATAATGTGAAAAATGGTTCTCTGGATGAAGCTACTTTCTTTGGAAAACGTGAGAAAGCCTTTTTATTATCCTCTGCTCCGGACAGCAAATTTGGTTTAAACTTAAACTATTCTAAAAATAAATTTGATGCGGGCTTAGCGTTCACACGATTTAGTAAAGTAGTATTAGTGGATTATGGTGACGAAGACGATGTTTACAACGCAAGATTAATTACAGATCTAACAGTTGGTTATAAACTGACAAACAACCTGAAATTAAGTGTGGGTAGCAATAACTTATTTAATGTATACCCAACCAAACAAGACGAATTAGGTAACACCGAAGCCGGTGGTTATTGGGATGCGGTTCAAATGGGTTTCAGCGGTGCTTACTACTATGCTAGAATTGGATTTAATTTCTAATAGGTAGTACATAAAAAAATAAATCCGACAGGTTTCAAAAACCTGTCGGGTTTATTTTTTTATTTTTTTAAGCTACAGCTTAAAATCTAATGCGCTGATTAATACTTTTTCTTCTTCAGTAGCTGTGAATCCGGAAATATCCCAGTAATTAGTCAAAATCTTATTGCGTTTATTAAAAAGGGTTTTCTCTTTAAAAACATCGCTATCCTTATAACTAAACTTTTGTTTATTGAAATTGGTCGTAATAAAATTATTGCGAACATGGATTTTTTTAACTTTATTATCTTTTAGAATAAGATCATACGCGATCTCTTCATTCGAACTCAATAAATAATAGTCTAAGCCATCCAGTCTGTAATTTACTTTCACCACCGATTGGGTAATATTCTTAGCTCCAACTCCTATTTTATCTACTTTTTCGGCTAATGTTCTCGGAGTAATCGTAATCGAAAACTCCATAATTACTTTTTTTACCGGATCGTACACAATTTCGAAATTATCTACTGCAATTTTAGATTTATCGCGTGGACTAATACTCATTATATAATAGTCCGTATTTGAGGGATGCCCTTTGGTAAAAAAATCGTACTCTTTTTTTGCTTTTGCGCTTAAGAGTGGATCCAAATAACTTAAATTCGAATAATTCTCCATGATATTATTCAAATTATATCCTTTTAAATCTGCGCTTACATCATTTTCCAATAAACCATACGAACGATTTTGCTCTACCAATAAGGTAGTATTCACTTTCTTCTGGTTCACCGTAAATTGAAAATTAACAAGACCGTCATTATAATACGAATATTTGTTATCAAGACTAAAAAATTCCCTCACATACACCTTTAATCGATAAGGCATGGCCAGTTTCTTTCTGGAACTGGAGATAATTTTTTGCAGTGTTTTTTGAGGAGATTCTTTAGATAAAACAATTTCATCTAATTTACTATGTCTGTTTTTTAAATAAACAACAAATCCACTTTCTTTTAAAACAGTCCATCGCACGGTTAAATCTTCATGATCCGGTTCCGAAACCTGAACATTAGTGCCACCATTTAATATAAAAGTAACTTTACCCTCTACATTACTCAATAAAATTTGCTTGGTTTTCATGATCACAACCGATGCATTTTCTATAGGCAACTGTGTTTCCAGGTCTTTTACAACAATAGAATACTCAGTGTTTTGAGCTAAAACACTGACACTAAAGAACACAAAAAGTAAAAGTAAAACTCTCTTCATAGGATGCTTTTAAAATTATCAAACAAAGTGTTAAAAAACATCGCCAAATTAACTAAATTAAATCCTTAAATACCAATACTATACAAAAATAAAATAAGAAATAGCTGGTAAAAAAAATCCCAAGTTCTAAAACTTGGGATTTTTCTTATGTTTAAAACTTGTAAAATATTATTCGTTGTGCAGAAATGCCTGACGCTCTAGTAACGTTTCTTCATCTTCTACATGATTATCATCAGGTACGCAACAATCAACCGGACATACTGCAGCACATTGAGGTTCGTCATGAAAACCTTTACACTCCGTACATTTTCCGGGAACAATGTAATATACTTCATCAGAAATTGGAGTTTGTGCATCACCTGCATCCACTTCAGTTCCATCAGGTAAAATTATTTTTCCGGATAAACTTGTACCATCTTTGTATCTCCAATCATCCGCTCCTTCATAAATTGCTGTATTTGGGCACTCCGGTTCGCAGGCCCCACAGTTAATACATTCGTCGGTTATAATTATTGCCATTTTTGTCTTAGTTACGAGTTAAAAATTACAAGTCGAGAAATAATCGATTAAGATTTTATTCTCCTTTGCCTTATAACTTAATATAGCTTATTTTTGTGCAAAATTACAATCAAAACAATTCATAAACAAACATTATGACATTAGAAACAAAAAAAAGTGTTTTTGTTGAATTAGGAAAATTCTTAAACCAATTTTCTGAGCAGGATACAATTAAAAAATCGGATGTTTTACACAACGATTTATTTTTTGATGATTTCGAAAAACTCATTCACTTATCGCAATCTCATAATGGCTGGTATACTCCTGAACAGGTTTATTTTGCTCTTCAATCCTGGGCTGCTGCCTTAACGGAAGAAAACATTACAAAATGGCTTTCTGCTTATTCGTTAGACGCTGCTGAGAACGACAAAACGGTAGCTTTGATATTAGCAGGAAATATACCATTGGTAGGTTTTCATGATTTTTTATCTGTTTTACTGACAGGAAATCGCGCTATTATCAAAACATCTTCAAATGATCAGCATTTATTGCCTTTTTTAGCAAAATACATCATTGCGGTTAACCCTGATTTCAAAGATAAAATCACTTTTGTCGAAGGTAAATTAGAGAATTTCGATACTGTAATTGCTACGGGAAGCAACAATACAGCGCGTTATTTTGAATATTATTTTAAAGACAAACCTTCGATTATTCGAAAAAACAGAAATTCGGTTGCTGTTTTAAACGGAAAAGAAACCAAAGAACAATTAGAAGCTTTAGGGGAAGATATTTTCAGATATTTTGGTCTGGGATGTCGCAATGTCTCGAAACTATTTGTTCCAAAAGGGTATTCTTTTACTGCTTTTTTTGAAGCAATTTTCAAATATCAGGACGTTATACATTATGAAAAATACGCCAACAACTACGATTACAACAAAGCGGTATTCTTAATGAGTAATTTTAAATTGCTCGATAATGGCTTTCTAACGATAAAAGAGGACCCAAGTTACGCCTCTCCTATTTCGAGTGTTTTTTATGAGTTCTACGATGATATCGAAGAGCTGGAAAAACGCCTTCAGGCTGATGCTGAACAAATTCAGTGTATCGTTAGTAACGATTTAGTAAAAAACAGTATTTCGTTCGGACAAACACAAAATCCGCAATTATGGGATTATGCGGATAACGTAGATACTATAACGTTTTTGTTAACAACAAAGTAACAAAATGTTCAAACATTTCTAATATTTTATCGCTTTTTCCGCTCCTATTGCCGAAATTTGCGTCTTTAAAATTCTCGACTATTAACAAAAACCATGAAAAAACACAACTACAGCGCAGGACCAAGTATCTTACCTCAAGAAGTTTTTGAGAAGGCATCACAAGCAATTTTAAATTTTAACGATTCAGGACTTTCTATCCTTGAAATCTCCCACCGAAGCAAAGATTTTGTTGCTGTAATGGAGGAGGCGCGATCGCTTGCTTTAGAACTACTTGGACTTCAAGGAAAAGGATACCAAGCCCTATTTTTACAAGGTGGTGCCAGTACAGCATTCTTAATGGCTCCGTATAATTTGATGAAAGAAAACGGAAAAGCAGCCTATTTAGATTCAGGAACCTGGGCAGCAGCTGCGATAAAAGAAGCCAAAAATTTTGGTGAAACGGTTATCGTTGGTTCATCAAAAGAAGAAAATTACAACCATATTTCAAAAGGTTACGAAATACCAAGTGATGCTGATTATTTTCACTGTACCAGTAACAATACTATTTTTGGAACTCAAATGAATGATTTCCCATCTACAAACGTTCCTGTAGTTTGCGATATGAGTTCAGATATTTTCTCACGTGTTTTAGATTACTCTAAATTTGACTTAATCTATGCCGGAGCTCAAAAAAACATGGGTCCAGCTGGAACAACTTTGGTTGTGATAAAAGAGGAAATTTTAGAAAAAACCGGAAGAACTATTCCAAGTATGTTAGACTATGCTAAACATATTAAAGCAGAAAGTATGTACAATACACCTCCTGTTTTTGCTGTTTATGTGTCGTTATTGACTTTACAATGGATTAAAAATAAAGGTGGTGTTGCTGCAGTTGAAAAATTAAATGACGCAAAAGCAACTTTACTTTATAATGAAATCGACAGAAATCCTTTATTCAAAGGAGCAGCAGCAGTTGAAGATCGTTCTAAAATGAATGTTACTTTCTTATTGAACAATCCGGATCACGCAGCTACTTTTGATGCTTTATGGAAAGAAGCTAATATTTCAGGATTACCGGGTCACCGTTCTGTTGGTGGTTACAGAGCTTCTATTTACAACGCAATGCCTATCGAAAGTGTTCAGGTTTTAGTTGATGTAATGAAAGCTTTAGAAACTAAAGTTTAATCGTTAATTCGGTTACTTTTTTAATCGAAATAATGGTTTACTCAGAATACCGGAAGCCCTAGCCCCGATGGGAGGGAAAATCCTTTTGCTTTTTTCTTTAAAAAGCAAAAGATTGGAAGGAACAGCGGGAAATAGCTCCTGAACAAAAAAGAAAAAATCGTAATACTTGGTTGATCAGTTAAACGATTAGCCATATAAACAAAATAGATACAAATGAAAGTATTAGCCAATGATGGAATTTCTAAAAGTGGAATTCTAGCTTTAGAGAAAGGTGGATTTGAAGTTATAACTACAAAAGTTGCACAAGAACAAGTTGCTAATTTTGTAAACGAAAACAATGTAAGCGTAGTTTTAGTGCGTAGTGCGACTAAAGTTCGTAAAGATATTATTGATGCTTGTCCGGGTCTTAAAATCATTGGAC
The DNA here is from genome assembly GCF_044005985.1 of Flavobacterium sp. FlaQc-49. Classification (NCBI taxonomy): domain Bacteria; kingdom Pseudomonadati; phylum Bacteroidota; class Flavobacteriia; order Flavobacteriales; family Flavobacteriaceae; genus Flavobacterium; species Flavobacterium sp. FlaQc-49. The sequence goes on from NZ_JBIPCS010000013.1 coordinate 107,931, forward strand.
GTGGTGGTGTTGGTATGGACAATATTGATGTTGATTATGCTAAAAGTAAAGGAATTCATGTAATCAATACTCCGGCTTCCTCATCAGAATCTGTTGCGGAATTGGTGTTTGGTCACTTGTTTAGCGGTGTTCGTTTTTTACACGATTCGAACAGAAATATGCCACTTGAAGGAGATACAAATTTTGACGGTTTGAAAAAAGCTTACGCAAATGGTATTGAATTAAGAGGTAAAACTTTGGGAATTGTTGGTATTGGCCGTATTGGTCAGGCTACTGCAAAAATGGCGCTTGGCCTAGGTATGAAGGTTATCGCTGCCGATAGTTTTATTCCGACAGTAGATATTAAAGTGGAGTTTTTTGACGGTCAGTCGATCACTACAACAATTGTTTCTCAATCTTTAGAGTCTTTATTTAAAGAAGCTGATTTTATTACTTTACACGTTCCGGCTCAGGATGGTTACATCATTGGAGAAAAAGAACTTGCGATCATGAAAGACGGTGTTGGAATTGTAAACTGTGCCCGTGGCGGTGTTATTGACGAAGTAGCATTAGTAAAAGCGTTGGATTCAGGAAAAGTTGCTTTTGCCGGATTAGACGTTTTTGAAAGCGAACCAAAACCGGAAATGACTATTTTAATGCATACTAAAATCTCGTTGACGCCTCATATCGGAGCGGCAACCGGAGAAGCACAAGACAGAATTGGAACAGAATTAGCTTCACAAATTATTACTTTATTAAGCTAATTAACTATAATTAAATATCTTAAAAGGGATTTATTAACATCGTTTAATAAATCCCTTTCTTTTTTTCATTAAATTTGAGGATACCAATCCAAAAAAATTTAATCATGTTTGAACAATTAACACAATTAGTGCAACAATATGGAGGAGATGCTGTTGTAAATAACAGTGCTGTCCCAAATGAGCATAATGAAGCAGTAGTAAAAGAAGCTGGTAATTCGATATTTGAAGGACTGCAAAAAATTGCTTCAGAAGGTGGTGCAGAGCAATTGGCGGGTTTATTTAACGGAAGTACTCCAATAGACAGTTCAAATCCTGTTGTACAGCAAATAACACAACAACTAACCGGAAGCCTTGGTGAAAAATTCGGACTTAGTAGCGCTGACTCTTCAGGTGTGGCTTCTAATATGATTCCGCAAGTATTGAATTCTTTGGTTAATAAAGCAAAAGATCCAAACGATAGTAGTTTCCAGATTTCAGATATCATCAATTCAATCTCAGGAAACAGCGGACAAGCGTCAGGCATCATGGACACTATTTCTAAATACGGAATGCAATTTGGCCTGGATCAAAATGCCGACGGAAAAGTCGACATCGCCGATGCCGTTGCCATTACTCAAAGTAAAGGTGGTATTTCTGGTCTGCTTGGTAAATTATTTGGAAAATAGGTTCTTCTTATAAGTTGCAAAGTTTCAAAGGCACAGAGGAACAAAGTTTTTCTCTTTGTGAACTTCCTTAATACAAAAAGCTGTTTATTTTTTGAATAAACAGCTTTTTGTATTTTATTAAAACCTTTGAACCTTTGCCACTTTGTACCTTCCTTCAAACCAACCTTCACTTTTTTTTCGTAAATTTAAGATCAAATAAAAAGTCATGAAAAATGCTGTTTACATCCTGATTATTTTAGGTACTATTATCGCCTGCTCTACTACTAAAGCCAATGTAGAGCAGCCTGTAACTAAAAATGTAGCCTTAAGCGATACAGTCAGAATTGCGAATGATTCTTTAGAATATGAAGTTATTATTATTGATAACGGCTTTAGTACGTGGTTAGCTTCGAGAGCTTTTCCGCGAAACTATTATTCACAAAGCTACCTCGAAACAAAAAACAGACTTTACATAACCGAATGGAATAATCGTGTTTTACAACCACAACGTTACAGTCCGAATTTGTACGAAATGAATATTAATTACAATCCAACAATCGATTATGGATATGAAGTAAATTACCTCATTTACAATTACATGATTTATTTTCAAAATACTTACAAACAAAAGCTTTGGGGATATGTTCCGTCCAGATAATGTTGTTATATTTGTAATTGTTATAAATAAAGAATGAAGAGATTAAAAGAACGTTGGGGCATTACCTCAAACCTACAAGCCATAATCATACTTACCGTTTTTGCTATCACAGGATCATCTTCTGCATGGCTTTCTAAACCCTTTTGTGTTTTATTGGGAATTACGAAAGAAGATTTTGGAGGTTGGTTTACTCTAATTCGTCTGTTGGTTATTTTCCCTATTTATCAGGTTCTATTGGTTGCAATAGGAGCTCTTTTCGGTCAATTCCGTTTCTTTTGGAATTTTGAAAAGAAAATGCTTAAAAATATGGGACTTGGATTTTTATTTAAAGATTAATTTTAACTCGTCTTGTATAATCCAGCTAAAGACTGTTTAACACATAGAAACATAGATTTAGAATTGTCAATTTAAAGTGCTCAAGAAAATCATAATTTTTCACATAGTCTTATTAGTTATATGTGATTTATTTCAACAAAACATTCTTTTTAGCTATCCTCGATGTAATAAAGCTAATTGAAGTCAATAGCTTAATTCTACTCTTTCTTCTGAATATAATAGGTGTAAATCCATGTAAGGGTAAAGGATGGAATTATATCTGTAAAGGGTAAAATCTCTTCTACAAAAGTCAAAATACCGGCTACTTTCCCTACCCTGCCTTTGTACATATATGTCATTAAGAAACCAGCAAGCGGTGCCCAGATTACATCGGCAAAATCACCAACTAAAGGAATTGTAAAAGAAAGCATTCCTATACCATCAAAAAGTAAACCCAGCAACAATTTTTTCTGTTTTTCTTCTTTTAAAATTATATTTTCTGTTTTCATTTCATTTTATTTTCTTGTTGTTACTGCAAATAGTACACCAAAATTTCCATCAGTCTGAATCCATTTTTCAGATGGAACGTAAGCACGTGATACAAATCCGTCAAGATATAAGGCATTTTTACATCCTAAGTCCTTAAAATATACTGCAAAGTCATAAAAATTAATTTCTTTTTTTGATAAAACAAAAACTACTTTACCACTTGGCAAAATTCCAACCCCATTTCTGATATTCAAATTAGGAGAACCTTTTTTAAATTCGGGATGAATATGACCGTCAATCACTAACATTGGCCCGGATTGCGTAGCATATACTATTTTACCATTATTATAAAACTTTTCAGTCCTGCAAACTTTAGGAACGTTATCTGTCGTTAAATAAAACACTCCATTAGGTTTTAAATAAAAATTCCCTTCCGATTTTGTTGTATCTAAAGGAAATAATACTTTCCCTTTTTCAATGTAAAGTCCTTGGGGAGAATTGTCTTTTTTATACATACCGCCATTCATAACAAAATCAAGTTCTAAATTCTTCTTCTCTATCGATAGTTTTAGATTTTGAATACTTCCAAAATTTTGCCCTCTTTCATTTTTCCAATACAATTTTAAATCTTGTTTTTTCAAATCAACAACATATGTTAAAAAGCGATCATCTGAATATACTTTTAGATTGATAAAGAAACCAAAAAGCAAAACCATCGATATTAAAATGCCTATTTTTAATCTCATATTCTTTTTCCAAATTTTCAATAAATATAAAAGAAAAATTTCAATAGTTCTTTATGAAACATTCTTCCCAAAATTCTGTTACAACCCATTTTAATATCGACAGAATCTTTGTTTCTTTGTAAAAACAGTTTCATCATGATACACGCAAAAAATATACATAAGTTCTACGATCAGCTTGAGGTTTTAAAAGGAGTGGATCTGCATATTAAAAAAGGTGAAATTGTTTCCATCGTTGGAGCTTCAGGAGCCGGAAAAACAACGCTTTTGCAAATTTTAGGAACCCTTGATAAACCTTCAAAATCAGCGAATGAAACTTCATTAATCATAAATGGAGAGAACATTTTAGGGCTTAACGATAAAACATTATCCAAATTCAGAAATCTGAATTTTGGTTTTATTTTTCAATTTCATCAGCTTTTACCTGAATTTACTGCCTTAGAAAACGTGTGTATTCCCGCTTACATTGCAGGCAAAAAACCCGCGGAAACAGAAGCAGCAGCAAAGAAACTTTTAGACTACTTAGGATTATCTCACCGAATTAATCATAAACCAGGTGAACTTTCAGGCGGTGAACAACAACGTGTCGCCGTTGCAAGAGCTTTAATCAACAAACCCGATGTGATTTTTGCCGACGAGCCTTCAGGAAATCTGGATACTCATTCTGCCGAAAACCTACACCAATTGTTTTTTCAGCTTCGTGATGAATTTGGTCAAACTTTCGTAATCGTCACTCATAACGAAGAATTAGCCAATATGGCCGACAGGAAACTAATAATGGTTGATGGTTTAATTAGTAATTAGTCACTTTAAGCTATAAGCTCAATGTTACTAAATTAAGCTGTCTTCTCACGCAGATTCTGCGGATTTTGCAGATTCTACGGATTTTTTATTTCAATGCTAAAATCTACGTGAGACTTTTTTTGATAATCTTTAACTTAATGATATTGGGTTATAAATTGTAGGCACAAGCTAAAAACTAAGAACAAAAAAACACAAACCTCCAAGAACTTTCATTTTATCATGACCCAAAAAGAACTCAAAGAATTTCTCGACGAAAAAGTCATTCAATACAACAATCTCGATTTTATTGAAAGCGATCCGGTGCAGATTCCGCATTTGTTTACACAGAAAGAAGACATCGAAATTGCCGGTTTTCTGAGCGCTACCATAGCTTGGGGAAATCGCAAAATGATTATCAAGAATTCACATACCATGATGGAATTAATGGGGAATACACCTTATGATTTTATCATGTCCCATTCGGATGAAGATTTAGAAAGATTAGAAAATTTTGTACATCGAACTTTCAACGGAAAAGATTTTACAGGCTTTGTAAAAGGACTGCAAAACATTTATAAAAATCACAACGGCTTAGAAGCTGTTTTTGCTAAAAATCAGGAAAAAGACAGTTTGCAGAAAAGTATTCATGAGTTTAAAAAAGTCTTTTTTGAAATTGACCATTTACCGCGAACGCAAAAACACATTTCAGATCCTTTAAACAATTCGGCAGCCAAAAGAATCAATATGTATTTGCGCTGGATGGTACGCCAAGACACAAAAGGAGTCGATTTAGGCATCTGGAAAAGTATTTCGCCAGCCGCTTTATCTTGTCCACTAGATGTGCATTCCGGTAATGTTGCCCGTAAACTGGGCATTTTAACCCGAAAACAAAACGACGGAAAGGCTTTGACTGAATTAGATCTTAAACTGCGGAAAATGGATCCTAAAGATCCTGTAAAATATGATTTTGCTCTTTTTGGATTAGGCGTTTTTGAAGGTTTTTGAAAGATTCTAATCCTCATAAACACCTTTATGTAAACACTGATTTCACAATTATTCTAGTTCAAATAGGTTTTTATTTTTTTCTGCTTGACTACAAGTATCTTTTTGCCAAATAAAACATGTCGAGACTATATTTCTGCTATACCCTATCTTGTTAAATAAATATAAGCTTTAATTAATTTGCGTATTTTCTTACAATTAATCAAATTAATTGCTAATATTGTAGTTTAGAAAAATAACAGATGGCTGGAGAAAGACCGAGAATAAAATCTATTATCACCGACTCAATTGTTAACCTTGAAGCATATTCTGAAAATTGCTGTTCAAAAAATGCCCGACAGGTACTATTGAGTCCGCATAAATTCAACTCAGATGTATGGGCAGATAAACACTATACTATTAGAGTACAACAAGGTGATGATAATGGAGTTCGAGAAGGAATTGAGCTTGAAGCAATTTTAGAGCTTATAAGAGACACATTTAATCATGTCATTAATTATTCACTTAAATATGGCAAAATTGTTAATTTTCCACCATTTGCGCCGCCACAAAGCACAAGAATAATTATTCAAAATCATGTTGATAATGAAGAGCATTTTTTAAATGTTGCTCTCGAATATCATTTTCTCGATGTTGATACTTATGAAGTAACGGTCTGGACCGCCATGAAACATAAAGGCTTCCATATCAGAGAAGGGCAATATATTATCCAGTTACATCATGACAAAACTATTCTTTTACAATTTGTAAAAAGAGCTCTTAAAGAACTACATACTTTTGACAGAAAATAGCTATAAACTATAGAGCAGAATATTCTAATAGATTAATACAATTGATTTTATTTACGTAAATAAAAAAAATACCTACCTTTGCTTAAACAAAGACAGGATAAAGAATTTGACAGGTCGAAAGACAGAATTCTTAATCTGAAAGGTCTTTAAAAAAACCAAAGCTCCATTAGTGGAGCTTTTTTTATATGAAATTCTTATCCTTCTTGCGAACAAATTAGGGATCAAGACATATTGTTGTGGAGGAACAAATATCTTATAGTTCTGTAATTTCGAATCAAGTTAAAAAGTTGTGGAATAATTTTTAGAAATTTCTTTTGTTAGAAGTAACAGATCTTATACTTTTTCGCCACAGCTTTTTAAGTACCTAATTTTCCAACTTCTCGCTTTGACGATCTCGCAAAGACGCCAAGTCGCAAAGTTTTTTTTCTGTTTTTTCATTAAAACTTTGCGATTTTGCGACTCTGCGAGATTTTTACTTCCCCACAACTTTGGGACTTGATCCCAAATTGGCATCAAACCACTAGCTATTTTGCTTTTGCAACTATTTGAACTTTAGCATTCAAATTACCTCTTGTTAAGATTACAGAACTTAGTTTTCCATCACTGTAATCAAATTTTAACAAGTTCGGGTAATCTGTAATTTTAAACAATCCGTTTTTAAGATAGATTAATTCAATATCATTTCTCTCCATGAAATGGCCCAACATTACAGATTCTATATAAAGACGATTATTCTTTTCTGTTATTTTGGTTTCTCCTCCCATTCCGTAAAGGAAATCGTCGTAAGTTCCGATTAGTTTCTCTCTTAGCGCTAAGGGGATATCCTGAACCTCGTCAATTGCTACTTTATTATTCCAGTTCATCAATTTCAGAATCTTCATTTGCGTATGTTTTATCACAGGAATTCGGTTCTGTTTTTCGCCGTTAGCAAGAAAAGCAAAGCCATTTCCATCGGTCATTGTAGCAAAAACGCTGCCGCCCACTCCGGTATTAGAGCCATTGCATGACAACCAATCATAGTTATTATAACTAAAAGATCTTTGCCATCCGCTACTCCAGCCCCCAACAGCATTTTTTAAAGCAGCTACTTCTGCTATTTTTTCGGCCACGCTATGAGAAATCACTTTGTTGTTTTTATTACGTAAGGCATTTTGCATTTCAAACGAAAGTTTAGCTAAATCTGTCGGTGTTGACCACATTCCTGATGCTCCAACTTGCGGCGTGATTGGCAAACCAGTTCTGATCACTTTCTCCTCTTTATCGTGCGCAAGAGCTACATTGGTTAGAAATCCTTTTTCATTGGGTTGCATCATGGTTGTGTTTTTCATCCCCAGAGGCGAAAAGATATATTCCTGAGCAAGTGCTGCAATAGATTTATTTAAAGTGTCTTCCAGTGCCATTTGTACAATTACATAACCTCCACCACTGTACGACCAACCCGTTCCCGGAGTAAACAAAAATTCAATTTCTTTATCATATCTTGGTATCTGTCCTAAAAGACTTTGTTTTATTGTTGGAATCGTATCGCCTTGATAATGGTCTGCAAATCCACCTTGACTTGTACCTGCGGTGTGATTCAAAAACTGTTTCCAGGTTGGACTGTTATTTTCCGTAAACTTACTTTTTGGCAAATGCCAACGTTTTAAATACTTGTCGATTGGATCGTTGAGGTTAATTAATCCTTTTTCGGCAAGGATATGACAAAGAAGCGCTGTTACTGATTTAGAAATTGATCCGGTAGAAAAAGCTGTATTTTCATTGATCTTCTCTTTAGAATCTACCGATTTCACACCAAATTGATTGGAGTATACAATTTGATAATTTTCAAAAACAACCAGACTAAATCCGGCCAATTTGTATTTTTCTAACTGTTGGTCCATTTTCAAACTGTCCGTAAGAAAACTATAGTCTCTTTTTTGAGACATTGTTTTATTGTTTGTTTGAGCACTCGAGATTAAAACTGTAAAAATTAGTAAAAAAATAGTACTTTTCATTGTATCGTGTTTTGGGTTAAAATTTTATTTCGATACAAAGATGTGGATGTAAGTATTCTTATGCGACCGAATAAAAACAGTCGGACGCATTTGTTTCAAAAAATAAGTACGAGTAGTTAAAAACACAAGTACGAATCATTACAAAATACTATTTTACAAGCTTTTACGATAATCAGTAGGTGTACTTCCCGTGTGTTTTTTGAAAGCGGTATTAAAAGAAGATTTTGAATTAAACCCTACATCGTACAGAATTTCCAAAACAGTTACCTTACTTTTTGCAACATCTTTTAAAATTTCCATGGCATTTTCTATACGATAGGTATTGACAAAATCATAAAAATGTTGCTCTAGTTTATGATTAATCAGAAGAGACAAATCACGAACAGGAATTTCAATCCCCTTAGAAACATCTTGAATCGTAAGCGAAGGATTAAGGAATGGCTTTTCTTCGATCATATACTTTCTCAATTTTACTAATTCTTCATTTGATTCGTTTTCCTTTAAAGCCGGCTGCTCCTTCTTTTTTTCTTCTAAAATAATATCCGAAACCAGTTTTAATTTCGAATCAATATTTCTAAATAAACCCGGATTGTTTAATGCTTTAAATAAATACCAACAGGTAATAACCAACTGAAATGCCAGTAGTCCTACTTTTATCCCTGCTGAAATATAGGGGTAATCCGAAAATTTAAAAATGTTTTTTACAATGGTAACCGCATATAAAACAGTCAATACAATCGTAAACTGAAACAACCAATTATAGGACTTAATACTTGTACCAGCGTAATTTTCAAGATATAGCTTTTTAGCTTTTCTCAATATCATAAAAACAAGAACAAGGTAGGTCACCATTTGAACATGTATCAGAGCATGATTAAACTTTAGCTCTATTTCATTTTGATAATTTTGAAGAAAACTGATCTTAGAAGCGAGATCTACACTATAAAAACGAGGTATTAAAATGGCATTCGCAATAAAAAAAGGAAGCAAATGCAGTATATACTTAGGTTTGAACTTAAAATCCGAATAACAAGCAGATACTACATAAAGATAAAAAACAGGGAGCTGTAAAAAGCATAATAAATTTCTTAACATTCCTAAATTTGAAGGTCCGTCACTCACTAAATCAAATAAAGGATAACTAAAATCAATCGCGCTTATTATTAAAAAAAAAGCAAAAAGAGAATTACTAATCTTATGTTTTGTTTTAACCGTAAGCAGAAAAAAGGCAAGAAATAATGAAATAAACAAGGAGATAACAGTCACAATAATTAGTAAATTAATCTTATCCATTTATTAGTTTCTTTTGGTTTTTTGAAGTTATGGTTATTAGCAACGTTTTACGGTTTGGTGAAAGCAGGATTTTGCCATAAACCTTCATTTGAAACCTTAATGTTCAAACTTACAAAAAACTTTTATACGAAGTTTATCCTTCTCGCTTTTGTCTAACCAAAATTCAACACAGGCATTTCTATCCTTTGTCTATAGTGATAGTCAGTTTGTTTTCTTCCTGTTTTATAAATACATCTCGATTGTCATTTCGAGCGAAGTCGAGAAATCACACAAGGTGCTCCGTTTCTATTTTCCCTAATTTTGTCATACTGAGGAACGAAGTATCTTCACAAGTAATCCCGTAAAGTGAAGCTCAACGGTATCGATTCAGTAAACGTAGATCCTTCGTTCCTCAGGATGACAAACTGTACGGAGTTTCTGGTGTGATTTCTCGTATCTCGTAATTGACAAGCTACACAATACATTTTACAGATTTCAGTATACTGCTTACTAGTATCGAGGTTGTCACAATTCTGTCATTTCGAAGTATGAGAAATCACATCCAATATTCCGTACAGTGCATGCTCTGCTTGTGTGATTTCTCGACTTCGCTCGAAATGAACAATATTGAGGAACATGGAGGCAAAAGTGAATGTAATATATTTCACTAACAATCAAATAACAAAACCCCTAATCTAGTTGATTTTTTTCTTAAACTGTTACAATAATACGTTTCGATTGTCAATTTCGACGCAAGGAGAAATCACACAAGCTGCTCCGTTTCTATTTTTCCCAATTTTGTCATACTGAGGAACGAAGTATCTTCACAAGTAATTCCGTAAAGTGAAGCTCAGCGCTATCGATTCAGCAAACGGAGATCCTTCGTTCCTCAGGATGACAAACTGTACGGAGTTACTTTTGTGATTTCTCGTATCTCGTAATTGACAAGCTACACAATACATTTTACAGATTTCAGTATACTGCTTACCGGTATCGAGGTTGTCACAATTCTGTCATCCGAAGTATGAGAAATCACATCCAAGTATTCCGTACAGTGCGTGCTCAGCGCGTGTGATTTCTCGACTTCGCTCGAAATGACAATATTGAGGAACATGGAGGTAAAAGTGAATGTAATATATTTCACTAACAATCAAATAACAAAATCCCTAATCTAGTTGATTTTTTTCTTAAACTGT